>QAMT01000020.1 GCA_003150755.1 Phascolarctobacterium sp.
TATCTGTCTCTTATACACATCTGTTTCGCTATCATCTCTATATCTTACTATTCATACTACTATTGATGCTATTGTTATTAGTAATAGTCTTCTTCCTATTGATGTTAATAATACTATTCATACTATTCATACTATTGATGTTAATAATACTGTTGTTGATACTATTGTTGTTATTGTATGAGCTTCTTCCTATTGTCTGCGACAATAGTCATCGACCTTGCGGACGGTCTTTTCGACCCCTATATATATATATATTATTATTATATACTACGTATATAATATATATATATATAATATAGACGTATCTGATTTTGTATCAGATTTTCTAACTCTACCAGTAGTCCATTACTCTTGGCTAACGTGGAGCTGCTGCGACCCTTAGAGTTTTGATGTTGTTTCGCAAGGGTTTTAGCTTATCAGTTGGTTAGCTTCGCTTATCAGTTGTAGCATTTCGCTTATCAGGTGACTAGTGTCGTTTCCAATCCTTAGTGGCTTTGCCTGACGGCTGTGCCGGATGGCGAGCACAAGTCGGTAGTATTCTTCAAGCACAAGTCGGTAGTATTCTTGAACACGTGCCGAATGGTGTATTCTTAGTTTAGTAGGAGAGATTTCTCTCTCCTACGTAACTGGTTAAGCAGCACCCTCTGCATCAGGTTGATACTTGGCAAGAACTTCTCCAATGAAGATTTCGTCTTGCAAAGACAACGTACGCATTGACAACTCATACGGGAAATATTCGTAACGGTCGTGTTCATTAACACGCTCTTCACGAGCCATACGAGAAGCATACGGATTAACGAATATCTCACCTTGTGCAAGTACGTGTCCAAGCACGCTAATACGTGCCTTCTTGAACAACACTAACAACACTGACAACGGTGCAGTCATAACAGCATTAGCCAGCATTGGCTCGCCCTGACCCTTGAGAATCGCATTAAGCTGAATACGAGTGGTAAAGATATTACGAGTTGTAGACTCGACATAAGTACCACTAGCAGCGTCTTTCACAAACTGTGGAAGATTGCGATTAACAACAATCGTAAGAGCACCTGCATAACGACTACTATTATCAATGATATTAGTAATCATCAAGCTGTCGTGATTCTCGAAATCAGGACGGTCAAGCAACAGACGAGTAATATCGTCTGCTTCCTTTCCGTGATACTCGGACAAATCAACGATACGTGCATCATCATTAGCGTTAGCATCATTACTAGCATCATTACTAGCATCATCATTAGCGTTAGCTTTAGCTTCTTCGGTAGCTTTCTTAGCAGCTTCTTCGGCAGCTTTTCTAGCTGCATCATTAACTCTTGTTCCCATAATACAAATAAATTAAATGTTATAAATCGGTTAGCAACTGTTCAACCAATGTGCATCCTAACCACACACACAATGGCAATATGTTTATAGTCATTTGGTTTGATAGTAACTGCAATATGTTTATAGTCATTTGGTTTGACTAGTTCAATGGTTCTTTTACTATATTATTTATGTCTAGTATCAATACTAGTACAACCAATAGTATTAAGAAACTATTCACATGGTTATCATACAATTTAATGTAACTTAGATGTATGAATACTGGCACACCTAGCATACTTAACGCTAAGTGTACCACTTTAATCTTATCACGAGTACTCATACTAATAAGCTATGTAAATTAGTAATCTCACAAGCAAAATCATGAGCACTAACATTGCGCCTAACACGGTTATCAACTAACCATTGTATGCGTTCTCTTACGAACGCTAACATTTCCTGTCTCATACGTATCTAGTGTAATAACGTGAACAAAACTTGTCGTAGGTTTCACCTGCACGACCGTACTTTCTCCAATCTCTCTTCTGTCTATTGACAATAGATAGATAAGTAGCAGTAGTCATAACTACTGCTACTAGCAATAATATCAAGAACACCATTACTCTTTAACAATGATAGGTTTATTAGATTCAATCTTACCAATTTGTTCTTTGAACAGTTCTTCAAGAGCAACGTAACACTCTTTGCTGATTCTATAACTGAAACCATTGTTACAAGCAACAACAACAATACTATCACTGTTAGGTATAACAACAGTTGTATTACTGCCAATAATGGTAGTATTTGCATCATTAGTAATCTTCATAATCTTTATAATTTTAGTAATTAATAATCAATAGCAATATGTTTAAGGTCATTTGGTCTTGACGGGGGTATTGGAATTGGTTTGAGAGTAGGGGGCTTGTGTGGTAGGAGCTTCACCTCGATAAAAATATACTCACTAAAAAATATTTTTCTCCTAGGAATAGCACTTACAATTCCCCTAAGTTCATTATTAATAGTTCTAATACTAATAATATTTATAATAGACTTTTAAGTCTGATAGTTCCTATTATAGTTTTGAATTCATAAATAGAAATCCTAAGTTCATTACTAATAGAATTTATATCATTTCCTATAAGTCCTTTAAGAACAATATTATATATAAGTCCTAAGTTCATTATTAATAGACCTAATATTAGTATTTCTTCTAAGTCCTTTAAGTCTAATTCTTCTATTATCTATTGTCTATTGTTGTTAGTAGTCCAAAGTCTATCTTCGATATACTTAGTCCTATTAGTCTAGTTAAGTCTTACTATTGTATTTAAGTCCTTAATTAGACTTATCTATATTATATGGTATTAATTGTATTATCAGGTATTATTGTGTAAGCCCTTTCTCCTATTCTGTCGAATAGTTTGAAGATTTAGTACTAGGATTGTAAAAATAGAATGGTAAGAATTAGTTGATGTTTTAGCTTAGTATTAGGATTGCTAGGTTGTATATAATTGTAAACTAGTGTGAATGAAAGTGAAATTATACGGAGAATACAATTCTAAAGGTTTTTTAACTAGTTAGATATTGATGATATAGATATTATTCGTATACTTGTGCTATTAATGACTGACGGTTATATTACAGTCAGTAATGTTAGTCAACTTAATTAATGGTATTAATAATCTAATTAAAGTAATTATGCTACACTTAGAGAACAAAACTAAAGGAGAGACTTTCCTAGTTCCTCAACACATGGCAGAAATTGATTTCCAATATGTTTCTGAAAGAGTTAAGAATATTACTCCTTTCAAGCATTTTGGTATTGTTGCTATTATTCAGACTGCTAAACTTCGTGAAATTATTAATCCTGACTTAAAAGGCACTGGTAATACTCGGTTTATATTAGTTAAAGCTAATTATAGTGATGATGTTAAAGAAGGAGATAGAGCTTTGCTCAATCGTTTCTTATATGTTGCTCCTTCTGATGTATTTACTGGTATAGATTGTAATCCTCGTAGTAATGAACTTACTCCTTATAATCTTGCTGAATTTATTCGTAGTGACCAAGACTTAAATATAAGTATTGCTCGTGGTGAGATATTCCGTAAGGTTAGTACTGGTTCTGTTATTAGTTTACTTGGTAATGAGGTAAGTCCTGCGACTATTGAAAAGAAAGGTGACAATGGTAAATTGATTACTACTATTGCTGAAACAGTAGTTTGTGTTGGTTATAAGATTGTTCGTCTTTCTGATATTCAAGGACAGAATACTATTGAAGGTCTTATTCCTAATGGTAAACCTCAAAAGTTTATTGTTGCTACAAACTTATTACAAATATAATAGATGGCGTCTATTGATTTAAAAGAGAAGAGAGAATTGATGCTTGATAGAGCTGATATTATTGCTCTATTAGGTGTCACTCCCCAAGATGCTCTTATTATTAATGATATTGTTGATGATATTGAAAGTCAAGTAGTCAATAGAATTAAGACTATGGGGAGAGTTACAATTCCTCGTATCGGTTCATTCTTTCCGAATGAAGGTAAACTTGATGCAATGGAGCATCATGCTTTAATGAAAGAGAAAAGGCAAGAGCTTACTCCCGAAGAATACAAAGAGTTTAGAAGAGGTCTTATATTGTCTAGAGTTGTTCAACGTCGTAGATTTAAAAGTAGAACTACTATAATATCTCGTACAATTAGACTTAATAAAGTTCTAGCTGGACGAAAACTTAGACAATTTGGTAGAGATGAACGTGGTTATAAACTATATATGTATTTCTTTAGTAAGATGAAACCAGTTAATGATTCTGATTACTATATTAATCTATTAAATAGAGAAGGTTATGATTGCGAAGATTTCCCCATTGGATTTAAGTGGTATGATTAGTGTTAATGAGCAAGGTTATCCCTATGCTCCTAACGTTTATCAGATACAGGATAAAGATGTAAGAGAATTATATCTTCGTGATAATAGTAAGGATAAACTTCGGTATATTAAAGAAGCCGGAGTTATCTTTTATGTAGCCGACCCTAAATCTCCACCTAATCAAATGGGATATAGTCGTTCTGAAGCATTAGCTTCTGCAAAGACTAATTATGGTCTTCCTGCTGATTGGAATCCTGATGCTCTTATTCTTCGTCTTATTGATAGATACCATGAGGATAAAATGGGTGTTGCAGGAGAAGCTCTTGAAAGTATTCTTAGAGCTGTTCATAATAGTTCTCGTGCAGCAAATATTATTAGTGAACAACTTACTAATAAACTTAACTCTGGTTTACAAGCCGAAGATGCTTTACCAGTTATTGACTTAGTAACAAAACTAAATGGTATTATTAATATCATTCCTAATCAAATTAAGGCTTTAGGTGAAGCTAAACAAGCTGCCGCTCTTGAAATAGAGCAAAAGAAAGCTAGAGGTGGTAAGGTTGTTACTATGTCTATGTCTGCAAAAGATGCTAGTGATTTGGAAGCTCAAGTAGAGGCTCAAAAGAGAGAGCTAGGATTAGTAAGTGATACAATTGTCAACATTCCTTTACGGGGGAAATACGAGAGTACAAAATGATACCTGTAAAATCTGAATATAAACAAACGAAGTTATACTTTGATGAACCTACTCATAAGTATACAGATAATTGTGGTAATTCTTATATTAGTGCTACTACAATTATTCATTCTTATGTTCCTACGTTCGATTCTAATTATTGGGCTAAATATAAAGCTAAAGAAGAAAATACTTCTATTAAAGATATAAAGAATCAATGGGATAAGATAAGAGACAAGGCTTGTGATATGGGTAATGTTTATCATAATAGCTTCGAAGAAGGTATTCGTCAAAATAGTAAGTTCTTTAATGCTATTAAATATCTTAATAAGCAAGAGAGTAAACAAATGGTTACTGTTGCTGATTTAGATGTTGTTGATAGTCATACTAAACTTCTTGATGTTGATGCTTTTATTGACCATACCGAAAACAAATACCCAGAAATATATAAAGTATTTAAGTTCTATACTGAAAGAGATTATAAGATTTATTCAGAGATAGGAGCTTTTCTTCCGAAGTATTTAGTTAGTGGTACTGTTGATATATTGCCTATAAGAGAGGACGGATTCGTTATACTAGATTGGAAAACTAATCGTACTGGTCTTAGATTTCAGGCAGGTTATTATAAGAAAGATAAGAGTGTTAGACCTGTTCAAGAAACAGATGAATGGGTTCATAAGCCCGAAGATGTTCTACTTCCACCTTTTGGTGGTCTTCCTAATTGTAATGGAACTACATATAGTTTACAATTAAACTTATATGCTAAAATGGTTCATCTTATTACTGGTTTACCATGTAAAGGTTTAGCTCTTTGTCATATTGAAGTTCCATTTATACTTAACCAATATGGTAGACCTCAAAGATTTAAAGACGGTTTTCATATTGATGAAAGTAAAACAGAAACAGCTAAGTGGTATAAAATATCTAGGCTAGAACCTGAAATAGATACTATGCTTAATATTCGTTATCAAACTGTTAATGGAAGTCAGAAACAACAAATGAATTTATTTGTGTAATAATTAAAGTTATGAATAAATATAATATTAAGTTAATAGATAAATGTCGAACAGTTGATTGGCGAAAGACATTAGAAAGTAGAGGATATGTTTATTTCTCTACTGGAAAGTATAATCTTAATCTTATTGGAGTTCGTGCTAAAGAACGTGATAATAATGAGTTTAATGATGCTTTTATAATTGATTATTGGACAGGTAATGGTAGAAGATATACTCCTGTTTATCCTTGTACTACTGACCCAGGATTTAAAAGTCTTGAAAAACCTGTTAATATTAAAGGTTGTGCAATTCTAGTTCCTGGTCAATATCGTGGTTGTTTTAAGAAAGGTTATCATAAAGGACAGTATGCTGCTCTAGTTCAGCATAAACCTGTTAAAGTATTCCGTGATGCTAATAAGGATTTTTATATGGATTGTGATGAATCTTCTATTGAGGAAGGTATGTTTGGAATTAATATTCATAAGGCAGGTGAAGCTAGTGTTGTTGTTGACGGTTGGTCGGCAGGTTGTCAGGTTCTAGCAAGAGGTACTGATTTTAGAGAACTTATGAATATAGTTGAATTATCCATTCCTATTTATGGAGATGTATTCAGTTATACTTTGTTAGAAGAAAAAGATTTGATAATATGAAACTAAAGAGCATTGGAATAGGGTTATTAGTAGTAGTTATACTATTTATTGGAATTAGAGTATTCAACCATTTTGTTTCAAATAAGGAATATGTAGAAGTCCCACTTATCGTTCCTGATACTATATATCAGGAAATAGAAACAAAGAGAGATAGTTTACAACTAGTAATAGATTCTATTCTCAATGCTCTTAATAATACTAATCAGTATGAGAAAGAATTTAATAAAGCGATTAGTGATACTGATAGTATTGCTATCCTCGAATGCTTCATATATCTTGTGTCAAAACCAGTCAGAGTTAAGAATCAAGAGACTAGAGACGAAGGTAGATAGTTTACAGCAATCACACTCCTTTATGGGGGATAGCGGAGCGAAGCGGAGCTTAAATAAAGAAGTATTAAGAATAGCCAATGCTAAGTTAATACTTTCAGAAGAGTACAAAAACCAATACGAATCCTACAAGAAGTTATATGAATTAAAAGTTCAAGATAGCTACTTGCAGGATTCTGTTATATCTAAGCAACGTGAAGAAATAAGAAGGATAACGTTAATAGGTAATGAAGCTATTACTAATCTTAATAAGGAGTATAAGAAGTCTAAGAGATATAAAAAACAACGTAATGGATTTATAGCTAGTACAAGTGTGCTAGCTATTCTTGTTGTCGTATTATTAAAATAACTATATAGATTATGCAATTGTCTGAATATCCATTTTTCATGTATTACATGGAAGAAGATAAAGGAAAGAAGTATAAACATGCTAAAGACTGTGGATATAAAGACCCATTTGACCATTTCTTAATAGGAGAAAGCGGAGGATTCTTAATGAACATTGACCCAAATAAGAGATTTGTTAATACAGAGCTTCTTCGTCCTGCTGCTATTGCTTATGAGAAAGATGGGGTTTATACTAAGTTTGCAGTAGATAGTATGCCTTATACTAACTTTCGTAAACAAGAAACTCTTCGTAGACTTGTAGGTTTTAAAGCTCCTTGTCTTATGGATACTAGAACTGGTGAGATAGAAGAGGTTTATATTACTGGTGAACATTATAACTTTATTAATTATGGACGTATTCTTAAACTAGATACTAAAACACTTCGTGTTGAAGAAGGTAAAGTTACTGGACGTAAGATAAGAGGATTTCCACGATTCATAGATTGTCAATGGTGGTACTTCTTGATTAAACAGTTCTGTCGAGATAATGGTTTATTCCTTATAAATGATAAAACTCGTCGTGGTGGATTTAGTTATATGGAAGCTATTGGTTCTGCAAACTTTATTAATCTTACTCCTAATCGTGCTGTTATTCATGCAGCCAGTGATAACAAGTTCTTAGTTCAGTCTGGTGGTTTATCAGACTTTATGAAGAAACAGATTATCTTCTATGAATCTAATACACCATTTGTAAGAGGTATAGCTAAGATTGATGCTAGTGATTTTATATTAGGTTATAAAGACCCTAGTACAGCAATTATTGATGATAACAGTTGGAATAGTGCTTGTATATCTGTATCTACTAAGAATAATCCTTCTGCCGCTGTTGGTAAAGATGCCGGAGAAATTAAGTGTGAGGAAATGTCAGAGTTTGAAAACTTTGATGATTTTATGGATGTTACTGAACCTACACTAAAGACAGGTTCTGTTACTACTGGTTTTCTTAATGCTTGGGGTACTGCTGGTAAAGCTAATGCTGGTTGGGTTACATTTGAACAGAACTTCTATGACCCTAGAGGTAGAAACTTTATGGCATTTGAAAATGTATGGGATAAAGATAGTAGACCGGAAGTATGTGGTTATTTTAAACCTTATTGTTGGGGACTTGAAGGTTATAAGATTGGTGATGATAATCAGATTGCTACTCTTACATCTCTTGATGATGACGGTAATTCTGATATAGCTTTAGGTTTTCAGATAGCCGAAGAAGAACGTGCTATTGAAAAAGCTAAAAGTAAATCATTTGCTAAGTTTATTAGTTATTGTGGACAATATGCTAATATGCCTAGTGAATCATTTAGTTCTGTAAGTGAGAATATATTTAGTAGTGAGATACTAGATGAATGGGAACAAGAGCTAAAGATGTCTAATAAGTATAATTTCTATATAGACGGTAAGTTTGTAGAATATGATTCTGATAACTTTGAGTTTATTCCTAATGAACGTATTGCTGCAACTGGCGGTGTATATAGAAAAGACTTCTTTGATTATATTAAGAATGTTCCTCGTCATTCTAATGAAGACCCCGAAGGTTGTATTCGTAAATGGTTTAATCCTATTAAAGTTGAATATATAGATAAGAAAACTGGTCAGTTAACTAAAGGTACTCCTCCAGGGATATATAGTATTAGTTATGACCCTGTTGGTATTGATAAAGATAAGAAAGAGCTTACTAACAAACATTCTCATAATAGTATTAAAGTATGGATGAATCCCTGTATATATAATGGTTATCGTCCTAGACTATGTGCTGTGTATTATGGTCGTCCTGATGAACTAGAAAAGGCAGACAGAATATGTTATTACTTTGCAGTTACTTATAATTGTCTTGGTACAACTAATGTTGAAATCAATCGTGGTGAAACAGTAAGTAATTTTAAGAAGTGGAAAGCTGTTAAGTATCTAGGTTATCATCCTGTTCATCTTTGGGACACTAATATTAATAGTAAGAAGGTTAATACTATTGGTTATGATATTAGTAGTGAGACAGTGAAACTTGACGGTCTGCGTATGTTGAAGGAAATGTTGTATTCCCCCATAGGGAAGTTTGAAGACGGACGTGACATGCTTGTTCTTCATACTATATATGATTATCAGTCGGTATTAGAGTTAAAGAAATGGTCTAATACTGGTAACTTTGACCGTGTATCAGAAATGATTGTTAGAGGTATTGAATGGGCAGCTAACGATAAGTTTGCTAAAAAGCAACTTGAACATAGACAAAGAGTTCAAACAGAAAAAGAAAATTTTTGGAATCGTAAACGTTATTAATTATGAGTTGGTTAACAGAAAGTAACAGGTTAAAACATTTCCTCTATGCAATTCCATGTGGATTGCTAGGAATAATGTTAGTAGTAGGTCTTGCCGTAGGCATGGAGTTTAAAGATAAAATGTACGGGAACAAGTTTGATTTCTTGGATATTTTAGCTACATTGCTTGGTGGAATGATAGGATTCGTGTTAATGCTTATTATAGTAATAGCTACGGGTGCTATTGATTGGTACATTAATATACTTATTAAACTAAGCGAATTATTATGATTGATGCAAAGCTAAATGTTAGACTTGGGGATATGCCTAAACAGCGTATCCCTAATTCTGAAAAGGATGAGTATTGGGCAGGCAGAACAATAGATTATTGTATTGCTGCCGGACTGGCTTGTAATGATAGAACTAAGACTGAACAACTTCTTGAAATACTTCATGGAGAAATGCCTGACGAGTTTTATCGTAAGACACTTAATCCTTACAATGCTACTAAGGAGAACTTTAAGAGATTTCCAGCAACTCTAAGAAATCTTGATATTATTAATGATGTAGTTCGTCGTTATTTATCAGAATATGTTAAGTCTCAACATGAATTTATTGTTGGTGCTAATAATCCTGAAATTATTATGGCTCGCGATGCAGCTATTCGGGAAGATATAGTTAAGAGAGCTATGATAGCGTTTCAACAAGAAGTTCAAAAGAGAGTACAACAGCAACAAGCTGAAAATGCTCAACTAGAAGCTCAAGGGCAACCAATACAAGATGTTGACCCAGCACAACTTGCAGGTGATGCAGAAGAGTTTGAAAAGAATTTTATTGATAATTATATAGATGAGATAAGTGCACAAGCACAACAACTATTAGAAGTTATTGATGATGTTCTTAACAATGAGACAATAATTCCGGTTGAGTATTTCAACTATATCACTACGGGGGAAGTTTATAGTTTCCATACTGTTCGTGGTAAGAAACTAATTAAAGAATATGTTCCTACTACTGATATGTATCCTGTTCCTAATGGAGAACAAATGGTATCTAAATATGATATTGTAGCTCGTAGAATGTTAATGAGTTACAATCAGGTAATAGACCAATTCTCTGATGAATTAACAGAGGAACAACTAGAATTTATAACTAAGTATTATAATCCTAGTACTGTTGGAGCTACTCGTACTCTTAGTCTTAATTCTTATACTTATTATTTTCCTGAAAAGTGTAAGAACTATAAAGAAGATACTGGTGAGATATTTCCGTCAGAAGGTTATGATTTAAGATTAAAGAACGGAGAATTGTTAGAAGTATGGCATGTTAATTGGAGAGGATATGCCCAAGTTAAGATACTAAAGTATATTAACGAAGTAGGTTTAGTTGATGAAATGATTGTTCCTGATGACTTTGAGTTTAATCCTGAACTAGGTCATATTGAAATATCTGTTGTATATAAACCACAGATATATGAAGGCTATCGTATTGGAGGACAACGTTTCGGTATATATCCAGGTGGTGCTAAACCTATTCCTTTCCAAATAGACGATGATGCTAGATTGCAATATTGTGGACTTCAAGAAGTTCTTCCTCAAATGGGAAAGTTCTCCATTGTAGAGATACTTACTCCTTTCCAAATACTAATCAATATATTCTCTTATCACAGAGAAATGATGATAGCTAAAAATAAGATGTTTATTCTTGTTGCAGCTAAGTCTCTATTTGGAGAAGATGCGGAAGAAGCTATATATAATATAGCTGCCGAAGGTATATTTCCATACGATGATGCAGAAGATATTAATAGCACTAAAGCGCAATCTATTAAAATGCTCGATGCTAATATCTCTGGTTATATTACTGAAATATCTAATCTTATTGAATCTATTAAAGCCAGTGCACGTGAAATGGTAGATATGACACCACAACGTTATGGACAAATAGCTACTAGTGCTGGTAAAGGTACTACGGAAGAAGCAATTATTCGTGGTTCAATGGGAACTGTTATTATCAATTATATGTTTGATAAGTTCCGTGAAGATGAATATATCGTAGACTTAAATAATTCTAAGCTAGCTTGGATTGACGGGTTAGATACTTCCTATTATGACAAGTCAGACAGAAAGCAATATATTTCTCTTAATGTAGAGAATCATACTCTTGGACAGTATGTAGTTAAAGCTAAGAACTCTGATAGAGAAACAGAGAAGTTCGAGCAACTCAAAGAGTGGGCTTTCAATGCTAGTCAGAATGGAGATTTAATGTCAGCTGTTGCAGCTATTACTTCAGGGAATATATCTAGTCTTAAACTAGCTATTAATCGTTATCAAGAGATTCGTCAGAAAAACGAAGAATCTCTTCGTCAACTAGACCAACAGTTAGAAGATGCTAAGAATAAAGCTGTTCTTGAACAGATAGCTGCAAAAGGTGAACAAGATGCTAGACTTGCTGAAATCAAAGGTTATTATGACCTTCTTGCTAAAGGAATGGATACGGAAGCTGCAATGGCTGCTTTAGCTAATCAGCCTGCACAAACTGTACTACAAGATAACTCTGCCGAACTATCTTTAAAACAAGCTGAACTCAATGAAAAGAAACGAGCTAAAGACTTGGATATGATTAATGCTGCATTAGATAGAGATAATCAACTAAAGATAGCTAAAGAGAATAAGAACAAATATGATAAACCAAAGTCTAGTAGTAGTTCTAGTAAGAAGTGAACACTAAGTCGTAATTAGCTATATACCTTTCTCTATGATTCAGACGTGCCCTACGGATGCTTCCGTAGGGTTTTTCGTACCCGTAAGATTGACGTAGACCGCATTTCTTTTGTCTCTATTGCATTTTCCCCCTTAAAGAGATAACTGTATTAGAAAGCATTAAAATGCCGTAGCAAGCCTTAAAATGGCTTATTATTTTGTCCTATATTGAACGTTCGTTTTAGCCGATACTATTCAACTCTTATATTACTTGAATTCAAATACGAGCTTTTCTAAACCTAATAACAAGGTATTCAAACTAGCAAGAGTTGTGTTTCTCATATTATTAAACTACATTTGGACTTGAAAGTAATAATTAAAACATATTTATTATGCCAACTTTTAATAATAATGATTCTCTCGATTTAAGTACTACCAAAATAGATGATATATCTACTGTTGGTGGTGCAGGTCAAGGTGCTGGCTCTGGTAATAACGGTAATACTACCGGACAGGGACAACAAGGTGCTGGACAACAAGGTCAACAAGGTCAACAAGGTAATGGTAATGGTAATGGTAATCCTGATACTGATACTAATATTGATACTGATAACGGTAATGGTAATACTGGAAATCAAGGTCAGCAAGGTCAGCAAGGTCAAGGGGATAATCAGCAACAAACCTCTTCTATGGGGGAAGTTCAGTTATCAGAAGGTGACACCGTTAATGTAGACGGTGTGGATTATACTATTGATGCCGAAGGTAATGCTATTGCTGCTGACGGAACTGTATTCCGTACCGCTACTGAACTTGCTGAACTTATCGCTCAAAATGGTTCTGAACCAAGTGTTCTTAACCAATTACAAACTCGTTTCGGCTCTGACTTTAAAGATGAAAACGGTAATCCTATCGTATTCGATGATAATGAAGAAGGTATTGCTGCTTATGTTGAAACAGTAGTTCAGAGTAGAGTTAAGGAAGCTCAAGCTGCTGCTATTAATAACTTATTTGAAACTTATCCTCAAGTAGAACAAGTTATTAATCATCTTAAACTCAATGGTAGTCTTGACGACTTCGTAGAAATACCTGATAGAAGTCAAATTACTGTTAGTAAAGATAACGAAGAACAACAAGCTACTTTTATTCGTGAAGAATGGAAACTTAGTGGTAAGAAAGGAGACGTAAACAAATTTATTGACTATTGTAAGAACGCTGGTATTCTTTATGATACTGCCGTTGAATCTAAAGAAGCTGTTGATAGCATATATGAATCTCGACTTGCTGAACAGAAAGCACAAGTAGAAGCTAAAGAAGCTGCTGCTGCTGCCGAAGAAAAAGCATATTGGGATAATGTAGAAAAGACTATTAGCAAAGGTGAACTATTAGGTTATAGTATTCCTGAACAAATCCAATGTAACAAAGATGGAAAGAAAGTAATGCTTAGTCGCAGAGACTTCTTGAAGTATGTGTCTACTCCTGTTGATAGTGAAGGTAATACAGCCTATATGTTAGACGAAGCTAAACTTGATTCTGATGCTCGTATGCAGGATGATTTACTTAAAGCATTTCTAAGGTTTACTGGTGGCGATTATGCTAGTCTTGTTGGTATGGCTGTTAATAAACAAAAAGTTCTATCTATTAGAACTGCCGCAGCGCAAACTACTGGTAAAAGGACTGTTATTATCAATAGTAAAGGTAATAATTCTAAGACAGTTGATAATGACCAACTAGTCTTGAACTAACTAAATTAAAACTAATATGTACAGATTAAGAGAAGTCGAAAGAGGTAGATATGATGACAGAGGTTATTCTAATGAACAATCTCTTGCTGCCTTAATGATTCAAAAACCGGAGGAAATCAACAACTTCCTGACTTACACTTATGGTATGGAAGATGACCGATTCCCGCTAACTTTCCTTACTGAAGGACAAGGTGCTGCTGGTGTTCGTGACATTACTACTGTTGAGTGGACTTGGAAGACAATGGGTCGTCAGAGATTCAATGATTACATTGTTTGGGCTGACACTAACGATACTACTCCTGGTATTGGTGGTAAACCTATTAAAGTTGAGTTTGCTACTGGTCTTATTATTGAACAGTATGGTTTGCTTGCTCCTGATGGTAAGACAGCTGTTCGTGTAATGCGTGACCACGGTGCAGGTAATCATGGTGGACATCTGTATTCTTTGCAGCTAAAGAATCCAGATAAGAGTGCTTATATTGACCCAGCTAACTTTGAGAAAGGTAAGTATTGGTGTATGTTAGCTCCGTCTATTCCTGAATCTTATTCTAAGGGTAACAAAACTAATGTTATGGGTCCTGGTGTTATGAAATCCCAGTTAGGATTCAAACGTTATAGCAAGGAAATTGCAGGTAACATTAGTAATGTTGTTGTTAGTTATGCTTTCAAGACAAAAGGCGGTGGTACTGATACTCGTTGGATTAATGAAGAAATGCGTCAGTTCGATGTTCAGATGCGTATCTCTAATGAGATTGACTTATGGACATCTCGTTACAATCGTACTGTTAATGGTACTATTGATATGAAGGATTGGGATAATGACCAACCTATTCCTGAAACTGCCGGAATGTTTGAAATCCTAGAAGAATCAAACTACGATACTTATGGCGAATACTTGCCTCTTAGCAAGTTAAAAAGAACTATTGGTGATGTAGTTGATAAAGATACCGATACTGGTTCTATGGAGATTACTCTCTATTCAGGTAAAGGCGGTATCGAAGATTTCGACATGGCTATTCGTGAAGATGTTAAGACAGAAGGATTCATTACTCCGCTTGGAGAAAAGATGATTGGTGAAGAAGGTGGTGGTCTTACTTATGGTAAATACTTCCGTAAATATAAGACTATCGACGGACATACAGTTACTTGTGTTCATCTTCCGTTCTTGGATAAATCACCTATTGCTGAAACAGCAAAAGCTAATGGTCTTATTCATCCTCGTACAGGCTTGCCTATGACGTCTCACAAACTGATGTTCATTGACAATTCTGTATATAACGGAAATCGTAATGTCCGTATGGTACGTATGAAAGGTCAGTCTTACCTTGTTGGTGTATTGAAAGGTCTTACTCCTATTCCACCGTCTTGGGGTTCTGTTCCTAGCAATTCTATATCTACGGATATTGATAAATCTCAATATGAAGTTAAGATGTCTCGTGGTCTGCAAGTTGACAGACAAGAGAAGATGTTCATGTTGGAGTGTGTACTCTAAAGTTAAACAATTAAACTAAATTATAATGGAAGGACAAACACCAAAAACCGGTACATTCGGTAGTAGTCTAGCTAATCCAAATCCACAGCCTGCAAGTATTTCGCAGGCTAAAACTCCCGAAGCTCCTAAACAAACCTATGAACAAATTCTTAAAGAAGAAGATGGTTTAGACAAAGACTTTCTTGAAGAAAGATATATTGTAATAGCTCTTGCTACTGATATTACTATTAATTCTGTTTATCGTCAAGTTAATGCTAGATACATTGCTGAACGTCATGATAGTATTGGTGGTAGTATTAATTCAGCTAGAGTCTTGACTAGCAACTATGAAGAAATGGCAGCTTATATGCCTTCTCTTATTGGTTGTTCTCCTAACGCACAAGAGTATGTTACTAGAGTTCAACGTTGGTTTAATAGTATATCTATTCCAGTTGATGGTGACGGAAAGAAACTTAACTGTTCGTTCCAATGGAGAAAGAAAAGAGATTATCTGGATTATAAGATAGATGAAACAGCTATCGTAGAAGAATACGATAATGCTGAAAAGTCTAATCCTAAACAGTTGAAAGATGCTATTGCTAGATATGTCAATAAGATTAATGCTCTTGAATCTACTCGTTATAAATATGGACATCCTATTAAAGTAGATGATTATCTTGCATATCGTCATTGCCTATTATATCCGATTGTAGCTAAAGACGTATCTGTTATTAGTTTTGATTCTCGAATCAAGTTCTATATAAAAGATGAACAACGTGAAGCTAATCGTTTGAAACGTAGTCGTATTCAGGCTAACAAAGCAAGACGTAATTATCTTGATGCTATTGATAATGATGCTAAGTTTAAAGCTATCTTTGTATGCTACTGTGCAAGCAACAAACAAGATGTATTGTCTAACTTGTTACTTGACCGTACAATTCAAGAAAAGATTCTTGACGAGTTCGCAATTAAAGAGCCGGAGAAATTCAACAAACTGTTTAACAATTCACAAGTTGAACTTCAAGCGTTTATTGAAGAAGCTATCGCTAGAGGAGAACTAGTTCGTTCGGAAGTTAACCAAACTGTTCTAACTCCCGAAGGCGGATTCATTGGAGCTAACATGAAAGAAGCATTAGCTTATTTCAGTAATCCTGAAAATGCTGACTACAAAA
>QAMT01000007.1 GCA_003150755.1 Phascolarctobacterium sp.
CTGGACGGATTGAAAAATTTTCGCCAAAACCCGTAGGGCGCGAAGCGGGCTTGCAGATTTTTAGGGGACCCGGCCGTAGCTTCGCACCCTGAACCACGCAAGGTGAAGTCACTGGCAGGTGATAAAAAAGGGGAAATGGCCATAGCGGGAAAAGAGAACTGAAATACAGCAAGATTCAAGAGGTATTGCTTGATGGCATTTGGATTATTATATCTCGTTGCCTTTTACCTTGTCCAGCGATTTTTTTGAATTATTTTTTATATCATCCTAAGCCTGTTCTAAATGCGCTTTCACCGTATCCTTGGTCTTCTTGTCCAGGCAGGTAACCATGACAAGAGCAATGATAGCAACGCATGTCAACATCGCAAGTGCTGATATTGACTCCTCATTTTCAATTTGTTTTTAACTGTTGAAAATTGTTACAATGAAAGGCCGTTTCATGGTATAATCAGTATCGTTTTTTATATATCAGACAATTTGTTATAAATTACTGCCAAGAATAAATATATAGGTATCAACTATATACACTTTTACTATCTTTGCAATATAATTTTAGCAAATGTGTAATTATGAAAGATTTGATTGAACAGATTCAGGAGGCATATGTCGCTTTTACAGCGGATGCCGCTCTTCAGCTTGAGAAAGGGAATAAGGCTGCCGGTACACGTGCCCGCCAGGCTTCATTGAAAATTGAAAGATTGATGAAAGAGTTCAGAAAGGCGTCCCTTGAAGAATCAAAGAAGTAGAGGCTTTCTTTACTTTTCCGGCTCAACAAAAAGTTGCTGGAATAATAACAGCGACTTTTTGTTGAATCTCTCATTCGTATACGACAAAAAAGTTCCGTTCATTTAATAGCGTATTGCCGTTACTCCCGTATAAAATACAATGTCTGTCATGTGACAGATCCCACAAATAAATGCAGCACGGTGTTCATATAAAATAGTGGTGTAATTATTGAATTGGCCCTGTAATGTCGGCGGTCCTCCAAATAATATCGTCAATCCAAAAAGAGGGAGATATATTCCAGAGATTATCCAGAATCCCATTCAGAACAGGAATCAAAAAATGGTTCATATGTCGATATTCGTCTTTTGGATTGCCAATATCCGTTGATCACTCCGTTAACTACTCCTAACGTCCGGTACGGTAAGGTAGTCGGTTATCCTGTATATGCCGCCATTGTTCGCGTTTTTCGGTATCCACGTTTGTGTCTCTTTTTCATTATGTTTTAGTCCTTCTCGTGCCGCAAATCTATAACTTTTGTTCTCAGATGCAATAATATATGTAAAGCAACGATATGAAATGTAAATGTTGAATAATTTGTAAGAATAAAAATATGTGTGTTTTTCAGAAAAATAAAAATAGGCCGCTATTTGTAAATGTTTGTCTTTTTTATGAAAAACCAACGCGGCGGATGATGTGTTTTTAAAATAAACCATTTTTAAATATGTCATGAAACTACTTTATTTATCAGAGCATCGTTCTTGCCTTAATTACCAATTAGAATATGGCAGTGGGTTCTCTCGATATGAATTATCTGCACAAGAATGCGGTCGGATTGATAATGACAACTGTTTTTGTGTCCTGTTTTTATTAAGGGGAGAATTATTGGTTAGTCTGGGTAAGGAACAGAGTATATTAGTTTCTTCCAATAGAATGCTTTTTATTCCGCAGCGTGAAAAAAACAGGATACAAAGCACTGTGTCGTCAGAGTGTCTCCTGTTGTTTTGGAATAAAGAAGTCACAGTCTGTGACAAGATGTATTTCGATACCATTTCCCATGAAAAAATAATTGACGATATCAACTATATTCTACCTATTCGCAAACCGCTGCTGCATATTTTAAGACAGATACTTTTTTATCTGGAAATGGGCCTGTCATGCAGACACATGCATCTTCTTAAACAACAGGAAATAACACTAATACTGAGGAGCTTCTACACCAAGGCTGAATTATCCTGTTTTTTCACCGGTATTTCCGGGGTTGGAAAAAAGTTTGAGAACTTTATTATAGAAAATTATAGAAAAGTTAGAACAGTAAAAGAGTTTGCCAGTTTGTGTTGTGTTTCGGAGCGCTCTTTTAATCGCAAATTCCAGCATTGTTTCAATCAGAGTCCTTATCAATGGATGCAAGAACGGAAAGCTGAACTTGTCCGTGAAAAAATAAGCGATCCGGAGGTTACTTTTCGGGAAATAGCAATAGAGTTCGATTTTAGTTCTCCCGCCCACCTGACTTATTATTGTAAAAAACACTTCGGTACAACTCCGACCGAATTACGGGAAAATAGTTGTATAAAAAATAATACTGGATTATAATATTTTTATATGTAGTGATATGGAACTTTTAAGAGAGGAAATCGATGGGAAAGAAAGGATAAATTTCTTTCCTTATACACATTTGTCAGTACACGGTATACATCTATGGGAAAGACTGGTCGGGCGGATGTCCATAAAGATAAAAGAGAAAAGGAGGCAGGAGATTTTTTATTCCTTGCTGACAGGTCAAAATAGTATGCAGGAGATTGCTGAGAGTCATGGCCTTTCAATAAAAAAGGTGGCTCTTTTGTATGAAGTGGCTGTAACTGAGGTTATGCACAGCTGGGATATTATGGATATGGCTCAAGAGGAACTTGGGGCGATTCGGTATACTAACTGTAAGCCTCTTCTCCCTGAAAAAAATATTGTTTGTACACCTGTGAGGGACGACGTTCCTTCTCGGGGTTTTGATATACCTGCTGAATACGTTGAAGTACTGTCAATGCCTCTTGCCAATTTTGAAATCCAGCCAAGAATTTTACGCAGACTTAGAAAATATAATATTTATTTGCTGGAAGATCTTCTACGTTTTATAAAGAAGAACGGCTTTAATGCATTGAGTAAATTACATGGTGTGGGTGTCAAATCATGTGAGGATTTATATTTAGTTCTAAAACAGGAAAATATTTTAAAAAATAAAGATGACAGTTGTCTGTTCCGATATATACCTATATAAATCGGACATTATCTTATATGTTGTGAATAAAACCGGGAGTTCTATGGATAAGTAATTGTTTCACCTGAATCTTTATATCCGGAATTTGAATCGCTGTGATATTGCGGCTTTTATTATTTCATATTATACTATCTTATTCATTGTATTTTAGAAAAAGTGCAAGTCTTATTTGAATCATTGAAAACTCCTGTATACGGTAACAGTTTGACGGATTTTTACAATTAATAATAATTTTCATAATGGAAAAGGGAAGAATCGGATTTAATGCGGGATTTGTTTTAAGCAAACTGGAGAAAATTGGGCTAATCACGATTCCCGAACTTGCCAGAAGGTTGGATTTGTCTTTTGATGATACTATACTTGCTATTGGTTGGCTGGCTCGTGAGGGAAAAGTTTTTATCAAACGTCATAATGGATTATTATATGTAAGAAAAGAATAGTAGTCTGGAATTGCTCTGCCCCGGTCTTTCTATGATTTCTCAGTGTGGATGTGTATGTTAGTATCTTGGTCTTATGCCGGGTGACGCAATTGAATTTGGACTGCTTGTTATTGTATATAATTTATAGAAAACAGTCTGATTAGTAGCTTTTATGCTTGAAATTTATGCTTTAGTCTGTTATTTGTTATTTTATGTCTTTTTTTTGGAATCTCCGGGATTTTATATTGAATTATTTTTGCACCGAAAAAAAAACTAGTTATGAGAAAATGTATTTTTCTTTTCTTTTTATTTTTTTGCACCCATTCTTTTGCACAGAAGATTGCAATAAAAAATAATTTGGTATATGATGCCTTGAAGACTCCGAATCTTTCCCTCGAGTTTTCAATGGGGCGAAAATGGACGCTTGATACACAGGTGGGCATGAACTTCTTTTTCTATACAAAGGATGCTGCCTCCTCCCGTTACAAGACGAAAAAAATCAGTCACTGGCTTGTCCAGCCGGAGCTTCGCTACTGGACGTGCGACGTGTTCAACGGCTGGTTCTTCGGGCTGCATGTTCACGGGGGACAGATGAACATAGGTGGGTTTGACATTCCCTTTGTTCTGGAGAGGGACGAAAAGATGAAAGACTACCGTTACGAGGGCTATTTTTGGGGTGGAGGATTGAGTGCGGGTTACCAATGGGTACTCTCCAACCGTTTCAATATAGAGGCTTCTCTGGGAATCGGCTATATACATGCCCGCTACGACAAATACAAGTGTACCGCCTGCGGCCGGAAGCTTGGAAGGAGTGGCGGGGATTATATCGGCCCCACGAGGGCGGCCATTTCCATTATCTATATGCTGAAATAGCTCTTGACTACATTATTTTTTATATCACCAAAAAAGAGTATCAATGAAACCGTTACGATATTATAAACAATTATTTTTAGCCATGGGCTTGTTAGGGACACTTCCGACGTATGCCCTTGCGCAGGATACCTGGTCCCCCGGTGAGCTGAACTGGGACTATTCGGGAAGCCGTGTTGAGAGAAGCCTGAACGGAGACAGTCTGGTTATAGAGCTGACAGTAAGTCCTTCCGTAAAACTGAGAGGTCAGGAAATGGTGTACATATTCCCCCGGTATGTCTCGGCAGACGGGAAAGAGTCTGTAGAATTGGATCCGTTCTGTATATCCGGCAAGAAACGATATAAGGTCATTAAGCGCCGGAAGGCTCTACACAATCAAAAGGCTGGTCAGCCCAGTTCCGGAGATGTATATTCCATCGATGGACTGAAAGAAGCTCCCCTGACCTTCAAAAGCAGTTTTCCTTTTGAGCGTTGGATGGCGGACGGCCATGTCGCAGTGGAAGAGAGGATATATGGCTGCGCCGAGTGCGGTACTGACGTGCACGGTGGAACCGCAATAGTGGGTAATATACCGCTTTTCGGGGAGAGAAATTACACCTATGATTTTATCGTTCCGGAAAAGGTTGAGATCAAATCTTACAGGGATTCCCTTGATTGTAGAGTCTCTTTTCCCGTGGCACACCATGAACTGCAAAAAGGATTTGGCGATAATAGGCAGGAACTTGTCAAACTGGCAAAATTCATTTCGGAAAATCTAACTATCAAGGGTGCTGAACTGAGGGAAGTGAATATCAGGGGATATGCCTCTCCCGAGGGGAAATTTGATTATAACCTTAATTCCGCAGCATAAATTCTTGTAAGAACTCCAAGTGCCTGAGAAACAAAGTTCTCAAAACACTTGGATATGTCAGAAATTTCACCTATCTTGGTGCTGTAAACATAACAAGTAAGCAAATATCTGACATGACAAAGGTAGCAATTAAAAACGAGAATATCACTTCTTTCGGTGGAATTTATCACATTATGGACGTTTTCTCAAAGTTGGGCTTTGAAAAACTTACCGAATCCGTATTGGGCAAACGTGGAAGTAGCGGCAAGGCATTCAGCCATGGAAGTATTTTCGGCTCTCTCTTCTTCAGCTACCTTTGTGGTGGAGAATGCCTTGAGGACATCAATGCACTTATAGGGCAGTTCAAGCAGAGACCTGACACGCTATTACCCGGTGCCGACACTGTGGGGCGCGGACT
>QAMT01000019.1 GCA_003150755.1 Phascolarctobacterium sp.
TCTGGAAGGAGTTCCGGATGAAAAGAGAACTGCACGCTTCGTATGTGCCATTGCAGCGGCGTTTCCAGATGGAAGAAGCTTTGTTGTTCGTGGAACGATAGAAGGGATTATCGGATATGAAGAACGTGGTACCAATGGATTTGGATATGATCCGATTTTTTATCTTCCTGAGAGAGGAGTAAGCACAGCAGAGATTCCTCCTGAGGAGAAGAATAGTATCAGCCACAGAGGAAATGCATTGCGTAAGATGAAAGAACTTCTTGAACGTGAGGAATTGCTATGAGAGTATTGATTGTCAGTGATACTCATGGTCATGAGGAAAATCTGGAGCGTATTCTAACGGAAAAAGGACCTTTTCAGCATTTAATTCACTTAGGTGATGTAGAAGGGCAAGAAGACTATATTGAGGTTATTGCAGGCTGCCCTGTGCATATTGTAGCGGGAAATAATGATTTTTTTTCAGATTTGCCAAGAGAGGAAGACTTTTGGATAAAAAATTATCATATTTTTATTACCCATGGACATTATTATGGGGTTTCTGTGGGAACAGACAGGCTTTGTGAGGAAGCAGCATTTCGAAATGCCAAAGTGGCAATGTATGGACATACTCATCGACCAGAGATTGAGGAGAAGAATGGAATTACGATTTTAAATCCAGGAAGTCTTTCCTATCCAAGGCAAATAGGAAGAAAGCCCAGTTATATTATTATGGAAATAGATGGAGCAGGAAAGGCGAAATATACGATTTATTATTTGTAAGAAAAGTCCCAAATCCCTTGATTTATAAGGGGTTTGAGACTTTAATAAAAAAAATAAAAAAAATTTTAAAAAAAGTGTTGACTTTTTTAGAAAGTGCTGGTATAGTATACCTTGTCGCCGGGCAAGAGAGTTCGGAGGACAACAAAAAACACTTTCGGGGTGTGGCTCAGCTTGGCTAGAGCGCCTGGTTTGGGACCAGGAGGTCGCAGGTTCGAATCCTGTCACCCCGACTGTTTCTTAAAAAAAGAAATGTTATTTATTTTATGCGGGTGTAGTTCAGTGGTAGAACACCAGCCTTCCAAGCTGGATATGTGGGTTCGATTCCCATCACCCGCTTACGTTAAGCCCAAAAGGTTTAATGTGATGTGTTTGTAGCTCAGCTGGATAGAGCAACGGCCTTCTAAGCCGTGGGTCGGGGGTTCGAATCCCTCCAAGCACGTTCGCATCAAAGATGCACATGGTGGGTATAGCGCAGTTGGTTAGCGCGCCAGATTGTGGCTCTGGAGGCCAAGGGTTCGAATCCCTTTATCCACCCTAGCCGTAAGGCGGTCTTGGGCTATCGCCAAGCGGTAAGGCACAGGACTTTGACTCCTGCACTCGCTGGTTCGAATCCAGCTAGCCCAGTTTAATAATATTACGGAGCATTAGCTCAGTCGGTAGAGCACTTGACTTTTAATCAAGTTGTCCGGGGTTCGAATCCCCGATGCTTCACTGTTTAAAACAGCCAAGGTCAAAAACCTTGGTTATTTTTTTAAAACAATATAGATTTGCGGATATGGCGGAATTGGCAGACGCGCCAGATTTAGGTTCTGGTGTCCATGACGTGCAGGTTCAAGTCCTGTTATCCGCATTTTTGACGAAAGTCATAAAGTATGAAAAAGGCGGAAAACCTCTGATAAATCAAGGGTTTTAGCCTTTTTCTTTTTCTTTTTTGAGGAAGACAAAGGAAAGAAATTGTCCCCTTTTATCCCCTTTTTGTCCCCTCAGATGATGTGTGCGGTCTTTAACTTCTCATTATCAAGCTCTGTAAGCTTTTTTGTAACATGCAAATAAATTTCACGAGTGACAATACTGTTTTCATGCCCTAATCTTCTGGATATGGTGTCAATAGGCACTCCCTGAGCCAGAAGTAGGGAAGCGTGGGTGTGACGCAGTGTATGAGCAGTTATTTGCCTTCCTATGGCTTTTGCAGCGTTTTCACGCAAGTATTTGTTAAAGCTGTAATAGTTTAGATAATTTCCTTTACTGCTGCACATAAAAAGCTTTGTACGATACCCTAGAGCCAATCCCTCAGCCTTGGTGTATAAAATAATATTTTTGCAAAGTTTTTCTAGCTCCTGCTGCATAAATACATCACGTATAGAGCAAAGTGTTTTCGGTGTGGTTATTACTTTGTTCACAGAGTCATAATTTTTTGTGATATGTATTACATGGTTTTGAAAGTCTATATCCGCAGCATTTAGTGCTACGGCTTCGCCTATCCTGAGACCAGATAGCAGCAGGAACTTTGTAAGAAGCTTCCACTTTTCAGAGTCCATAGCAGAGAGAAGCTTTTGCACCTCAGAAGCTTCTAAGTATTTATCTTGTACTTTCTCTTTTTTCGTTTGGGCTTTAAACGGCTTTATCTTTTTTAGAAAAGACACATCTTGTATATAGTCATTTTCATAAGCCCAGTTCAAAAGAGCAAATAAGCGTACCCGGTGTTCGTTTAACGTGCTGTTAGCCTTTCCGGAGTGCAGGAAACACTCTTTGATATAATTTGCTGTTAGTCTGTTTACAAGGATATCAGGGTTTAGCATTTTCTTTAAGGTTTCACAAGCATAGTAATTTCTTGCATACGTGGCAGCCTTAACAGAAAGCTTTTGATATTCCCTGTATTTATCCACTAACTCGGAGAAAGTCAGTTCTTTTTCTTCCGGAGTAACATTTTGATGTTGTTCTATCATTCTTGTAAGAGTTTCCATTGCTGTACGTTTGGCAGCAGCAGTTTTCTTATCTAAGGTGACAGATACTCTTTTTCGCTTACCTGTCATATAGTCTGTGTATTGTTCCACAAATTTATATTTTCCGTTTTTGGTTTCTTCAATCCACATATAAGCATCTTCCTTTCATTCATACCGGGGGCGGTTTTGGAAATGAAAGGGTTGAGGGTATCAGTGTAAGTTATACCCTTTTGAGATTTTCCCAGAGCTGGAGACAATCTGTAACCAATGTTCACTCAATCTTATCATCCGTTGCCATTGGGGATACTCCAGTTTTGGATTGGCAAAAAAATGGGACAAGGGAAAAGTCTCTTGGTTAAAGGTACTGAACGCAATTTTGCGTTTTCTAAAGGTGTAGAATTTTCTACAGCTATTCCCAACAACTACTAAATTTTTAGTAATCGTCTCAGTGACGAAGTAACTGAACGGTTTTGTACTGTCATGAAGGTGCGCAAATTTTAGCGGCTATTCCTCTGTGTCTGGGTTATATTCTTGTAAAATATTATCGTTTTTAAAGTCTTGATTAATCATTGCACGTATTATAGCCAACTCTGTTTTTATATATTCCATATTTTCAAGTAATTCATATTTTTGCTGGTCTATTATTGCGCGCTTGGAGGAAAGTTCAAAAATTTTCTCGTTTAAATTGTTGAATTGCAAATCTAATTCTTGGACTTTTTTCTGTTGTTCATTGTATAGTTCAGTTAATGAGCTTAGCACAGAAACTAAAGTAGATGTATTAGCATTAAGATACGTTTTTATCAGGTCATATATTTTAGGAGTTGAAAAAGAGGTATTGCCCTCTGAAATTTCGCCCTCTCTTAAAGTGCGTGCATTATCTTTAAAGTCATAGAAATAAGGTTCACCATTTTTGTCATAAGAACAGCCCATATTTAAAGCGTTGGCAATTTTAGATAAGGCATCAGGACGTGGTGAACGTTTATCTAACTCATATTGCTGAATTGTTCCAATAGCAAGTCCACTTTTTTTAGCCAATGCGCTTTGCGTTAATCCTTCTTTTTTTCTTGCGTTTTTTAGACATTCAGAAAATTTCAATCTATTTCACCTACCTTTCACAATCAATATAACACATAGTATATAAAAAGACAATCAAATGAATACAAAACAATATTGACATATTCGAACGAGTGCATTATACTCAAAATATAATCAAACGAGTATTAAAAAGAGGTGAAAATAAATGCGTATTGATAGACAAAAATACATGATTGCCAGAGCAAGGGCGTGTATGGGACAGAAAGAGCTTGTAAAAGCTGGAATACCAAAAGGAACTCTTTGCAGAATGTTAAAAGAGGATATTAGACCAGAAACAGCCGGAAAGATTGCAAAGGCTCTGGGCGTTGATGTTTTAGACATTATCGAAGTAGAAGACGAATAACAGAACCGGGGGCGGTTTTGGAAGTGTAAGGAGTTGCGCCAGCGCAACGGGAAGGAATGTATATGGCGAAATTAACACCTATAAAAGCAATTAGAAAAAAATGTTTAGATTGTTGTTGTGGTTCATTTACAGAAGTGAAGTTATGTACTATATCAAAATGCCCTCTATACCCGTACAGAATGGGGCATAGACCAAAAGAGGAACAAACTACCATTAACCAAGTTATAAATGGAAAAGTCATTAGCTAGCTATGGAGTTTTTAGCAAGAAAGGGGTATTCAAACATGACATCAAAGCAAATAGCAAGATACACAGCCTTAGCAAAGCGTTATTCAGAGCTTGTATTGGCTTCTGGCAACAGTTGGAAACCAGAATACACAGAGGAACTTCAAGAGATTAGCAGAGAGCTTACAGCAATGAGGAAAGAATTTTTAACAAGAAAAGAGGGTGAGTAAATGACAGTATTACAGGTAGTATACGGTACACCGGTAGCGAATGTGAAAGAGATATGTAAGCATTATCATATTTCAGACAGAACGGCAAGAACCATTATGAAGGAAATGCAGCAGGAAAAGGAACGTTATGGAGATTTTGCAGTAATGGGTGACGGAGCTTTAAAAAGAGTAAACTTTCTGGCGTTTACTGATTATTGGAGATTTAGAAAGCTGTTGCAGGATAAGAACGCAAGGAAAGCTGTTCCTCCTTACAGACCGCAGGAAGTAGCTAGAAGCTTAGGCTTTTATGGCGGGGAGACCTTTAGGGGGGCAGATATGCAATAATAGCGCAGTGAAAAGGAGTAATGTATGTCAGACAACAGAAAGTATTATTATTTAAAGCTAAAAGAAAATTTCTTCGAAACAGATAGCATGATTTTGTTGGAAAGTATGAATGACGGGTATTTATACAGCAATATTTTAATGAAATTATATCTTAGAAGTTTAAAAGATGATGGTAGGTTAATGCTGAATGGTAGAATACCATATAACAGCCAGATGATTGCAAATATCACAAGGCATCAGGTGGGAACAGTAGAAAAAGCTCTTGATATTTTTAAAGAATTGGACTTGATAGATATTCTTGACAACGGCGCTATTTATATGCTTGATATTCAGAATTTTATAGGGGAAAGCAGTAGTGAAGCGGATAGAAAGCGAAGTTACAGGTCAAGGATTGAGAAAGAGAAGATAACAAGACAGATGTCCGAACAAATGTCAGGACAAATATCCGACAAAAATCCACCAGAGATAGAGTTAGAGATAGAGAAAGAGATAGATATAGAGTTAGAGATAGAGAATAGAGTAAATTATCAGCAAATAGCTGATATGTATAATAACACTTGTGTGTCATTTCCCAAAATAACCAAACTCTCAGAAGCAAGAAAAAAGGCAATCAAAGCTAGAATGAAGGTATATAGTCTTGATGATTTTAAAAAGCTTTTTGAAATGGCAGAGAGCAGCAGTTTTTTGAAAGGGCAAAATAATCGGAATTGGTCAGCTAATTTTGATTGGCTGATTAAAGATACCAATATGGCAAAGGTGCTTGATGGAAATTATGAGGATAAAGAACATAAAGGGGGTGACTGTAATGCACATGGAAATACAGAGGAACGGGGAAACAGTGCAAGTAGGAAACCAGCTTCTGCTATATATGCACAATATTTACCAGAAGGACACCCGCTCAAAGCCGGATTATGTGGGGAAGGTTGAAAAGATTGAGAAAATAGAGAGCGCAACTATGAAAGGCTCTTTAATAACAGCATATATAGACGGATACGGACATACACAGCCGTTTTATGAAGCTGGTGAAGGTGTGTTGCTTTCTGAGATAGACGAAAGAAGAAACTACAGTGGTATGCCGGTTTCTTTTATGTCAAAGACTGGGAAAGATTTTGATTTTAATATATACGGAGAAGATACAAAGTTTCAAAAAAGCTTATGCAATGCGTATATAAAAAATTTTAAAAGTGGTATTCGTGGGGATAACCTGTATATATACTCTAATACACCGGGAAGCGGAAAGACGAAACTTGCTTGCTGCCTAGCAAATGAAATTCTGAAAAGGTATAATATTTCTGTAAAATTCATAAATGTATCAGATTTTATTGAATTATCTTTTCAGGCACATAAAACAGAAGATGATAAAGAAAAGATAAAAGCGATTAAGGAAGCAACACTGTTAATCTTTGACGATATTGGTGCAAATAATACGAAAGAAGCAATAGATAGCACGTTATTTGGATTGATAGATTACAGGAATAGAAATAATCTGACAACTATATATACCAGTAATTTAAACAGAGAAGAATTGCAGAAGAAATTGCATGATAGAGTAGTGAGCAGGGTGTTTGATAATACAATACCTATTCCTTTGCCAGAAGTAAGTGTAAGAGATATGCAGAACAAGCAGAACGTAGAAAAGCGTATAAAAGAACTGTTACAAGACACAGGAGATGATATTGACTGTTTTGGTTAGCAAAGAAGATGTGTAATAAGTTATACAGCAAACAGCAGATATTATAAGGCAGCAGGCACTAACTCTATTTATTAAAATATGATTGTGTTTGTAAAGAATATATACTATCAGCTATAAGGGCGTAGTTATTGCCGATACCCTTAGAAGTCTGATGGTATTTTTTATAAGCTCTGGACTGAGCGAAAAGCAGCAACAGGGAAAAGGCGATACAGGCTTATAAGGCATTAAACAGGCAAATGGCAGCAGGATAGGAATAGTATACACCCCCTTTCAATTCTCTGAGTATTTAATTTTTTTGGAGAACGGGGATGTGGTCATGACTCTGGAGAAATTTTCGCGCGCACGTGAGAGGGGGATATCAATACTATTTACACCCTTAGATGATAAAGGGTATCCCCCCGGGTAAAATCAGGGGAAATATATCATTTTTCCCCGACCGACGCCCTACCTTGATACACAATTTATTCCCACATCAGAAAAAAGAGCATGAAGTGCCTGCTGCCAAGGTGATTTTTGAGGGGCTCTATGTATGGGTGTATCAAGGCATTGCAACAGGATAAGGCGTTTCTAGCTCTTTATATATGCCTAAAATCAATTATATTGTTGTTTGTGTATTATTTTATTACTTTGTGAAAATAAAGCTAAAAATAAAAAGTGATTTTGTGGAAATAGGTATAATTTTGCTGTATAATAAAACCAAAATATATGAGGTATAAAATTATGACACGAGAGGAATTTATTGATACTTTTTGGGATTATTATTTAGTTTTAGAGCAAGATTTTTTATCTACAGAGAGATATGTTAGTTTTGACTTGGGAGATAATTATTTGTATGACCGGCACAAAATTACAAGGTTTAGAAATAGTCGTTGTTTTTCTACTGAGTTTGCAAAGCAATACCAAGCTATCTGTTCAGAAATTGATGTTATTTTAAAAGCAATATGTAAAGAATTGAAAGTGGAAGTTCAAGAGAAAAATATTTGTGAATATACTAAAGCAATATTAAGTGATAGTTTTTGGAAGTCGATAATATCTCAAGAAGTAGAGTTTAAAAATATTAAATTACAACCATTTATGAAGTGGTCAGTAAAAACTATTAACAAAAAAGAAACAGTATGTTTAAAATGGTGGACGTTGTATAATGAGGTAAAACATAATAGAGCTGCAAAGTATCAGGAGGCAAACTTAAAAAATGTTTTAAATTCATTAGCAGGACTGTATATTTTAGAAAATTACCTTGTGAAATATATCGGAGATAGAGACGGCTCAAGAGATGTTCCGAATGATATGTCAAAAATCTTTACAATGGTTAACTGGAGCACAAAACATGGAATGTTGGGCAAGAATTTGTATGATATTATAGCTGATAAAATTGACAGTTTAGAGGATATTTAAAAATGCAGTAACAAATATGACTCTATGGCGAAATATTTTTTATCATATACGTGCAGAGGGAAAGTATCGTTTCAAACTTAAATTATCTGAATAAAAACGCCCTGCAGGTTATACAGGGCGTTAAAAGTTAAATATTAAGCTGTGAAAAATCAATAGAGAAATCTGTGTATATACCGGCTTTTATGATGTCGGAAAAAGTAAATTCCTGAGTATCTTCATTTTCAAAATTGTATACCAGAATTCTATTCTTATCTGAGTTAACAAGCCAATATTCTTTTACACCAGCAGTGCGATATTTAAAAAGCTTTGTGAAGTAGTCCATTCGCCTGCTGCTGGGTGCTACAATTTCTATTATCCAATTTGGTGCACCTACACATCCTTTGTCTGTGAGCTTGCTTTTGTCACATATAACGCTTATATCCGGCTCAACGTAATTTTTGTTGTCTTCAGATAAAAATACTGCAAATGGGGCTGTAAATGTTTCGCAAGTACCACTATGATTTGAAATATATTGGTAGACTTTACTATGCAGAAAACCAGAAATTCGTTGATGTTTTGTGCTGGGCGGTGTCATGTAATAAATCTTTCCATCAATCAATTCTGCCCTAATCCCTTCCAGTAAGGCATAAATATCTTCGATAGTGTAACTTTGTTCTTGCGGTAAAGCCATGTAAACAATTCTTTTCAAATGGTTAGCTGTGCTCTTTTCTTAGTCTTTCCAGCTTTTCGTCTAAAGTTTCCCCTTTGGTTGATTGCTGTTCCTCAGCTTGTTTTCGTTCATTTCTTATCTTCTCTACACTATCCAGCTTATTAAACTGCTGCAAAAGCTCATTTACCCTGTTAGTGTCAGCAGTTGATTGAGGTGGTTCTGGGGGAATAAGTTCTGTATTTAAAGGGCGAAATTCAATATACAGTTCATATCCAATAGCAGATAGTATATTCTGCATATCTTCAAAGCTAAAATTTTTCTTGTTTAAAATTTTATTTAACCCTTGTGGTTTAATGTTTAAGTTATCAGCAATTTCACGCTGTGTTTTTCCAGATTTTCTTATAGTGTATCTTAGTTCATTTAGAAGTTGGTCGTTATTTTCATATTTTACTGACATTTTTTCCTCCTGATATAAAATAACCTAAAAAGGGTTATTTATAACCCAAAATGGGTTATAAAAAGAAACTGTGAATTTAAGAAATAACCCAAAAAGGGTTACGTATAACCCAAAATGGGTTATAAAATTATTCTTCATCAGATACGTATTCTAAAATATCACCGGGTTGGCAGTTTAATAAACGACATATAGTGTTGATGTTTGCCCATGATACCAGTTCGCCTTTTCTTAGTTTCTGAATGGTTGCTTCTCCCATTATTTTTTCTTTTCTAAGGACAGATGTGTTATATCCTGCTGCTTTTAGTTCGCGCAAAATATCTTTTTTGTAGTGTATTGGCATTATTTACTTCTCCTTTCAATAATACCATTATAATATGAAATTACACTAAATACAAGTGCAAAAGTATACAAAAAAGGATATTTATTACACTTAAAATATGTGCAAAAAATCAATTGTTTTACACTTAAAAATAGTGTAATATATAATCAAGCTAAAAGAAAGGAGGCAAACAGCATGAAGCAGATTACTAACACAAGAAAAGCGGTATGTGTCATGGCGAATGAATTAAAGAAAGCTGGATATAGTTTATCACAGGCATTTAGAAAAGCTTGGCGCAGAGTCAAATTGTCTATGACAATTAGAGCAGCAGGAACTACGGCAGAGAACAGACAGGAAAGACTTTCGTTTTTAAGACAGTTCCCAGCTGAGGCTTTATCCGTAACATTGGAAAGAGAACAGGAGAACCGCTTTGACAGTCATGCTATACAGGTGATTGTGCATATTCCTTGTATACATAGAAAAACAGTAGTCGGATATGTTCCTAAAGTATTGGCTAAAGAGTTATCTAAAGTAATTGATATGGGAATATCAGTAAAAGCGCAACTGCTGCAAGTAATAGGCGGTTACAGCTATAAAGAAACGTTGGGTGCTCTAATAAATATTTCAATATAGGAGATATGCCATGAGAAAAGAAGTAAGAATAAAAATGCCCCTGCTAGTGATGCAACACTAACAAGGGCAAGCATAGCCGGAGCTACACAAAACACAACATAAACAGTGTAGCAGATTTTCCGGCAGAAAGGAATAGGTTTTTTGACAGAAAGAGAATTTTATATACAATCAATTCCTAAGATAACAGAAATAATCATGGAATGCAGACGATTAAGCGTAGAACAGTATAGAGAATGGAAAATAGAAGTTCTTCGTACAACATCACCAGAAGCAAAGTTGTTTGTAGAGAAAGCTCTGCAAGTGATTGACACGATATTGTTTTTAGATGCAAAATTTCCAAAACCTAAAGGAGGAAAATAGAGTGGATTATTTGGAAGAAATTAAGAAATTGCTTTGCAAAGTAAATTCTGGGTATCATTTAAGGCTGATTTATCGGTTTATTAAAGGATTATTAGATTGAAAGGTGACAGATTATGAGAGAAGAAACAATAAACTGCTTGCAAAAGTTGCTTAATAAGCTGACAGATGAACAACTGGAAAGGATGAGACAGTTAATAAATGGAATGCTGGGAAAATAGAAAGCTATACAGCGAAGATATGAGAGAGGAAATACATAAAGAAGTTATGAAAGATTTCCTAGTAATTGGAACGCCGGTGTATTTTATGCTGGCAATGTTCCTTCACTGGTTAGTGATAGGATATTAAAGATATACACATAATTAGCAAGAGTTTTAGCAAAATCCGAAGATATACAGGTTAAGAACGAAACTACCAAATTTTATAAAACTGCTGCCCTTCCGGGAACAGTGCGCCAACACCAGAACCAGACGGCAGCAGGAAAGGAGGCATTAAATCAATGCAGAAATGTGACCGTAAAGAACAGATACAGAAAATGCTTGAGAAAATCAATGATGATAAGGCACTAAAAAGAATATTTGAACTTGTACACTTTTACTTTGTCAGATTATAAATTTGACAGTAGATAACAAGCTTTAGGCTATATATTGTGTGCACACTTTTTCGGTTTTTGTGTGCACACAAAAGTGTTGTTTCCCCAAACAAACGAATATAGCATAAAATCTAGTGTTTATGCGGGGTTAAAGGGTTAAGTGTTGCACACAAGCACCCTAAGAAAACCTAAGATATACACTCGGAAATGCTCGGGTTTATGATGGAAAATGATAGAGTAATTATTGAAAAAATTCTTGTTTCCAAAACGAAACAGATATATAAAACGTTCGCTTTCCAGAACAACGAATAACTATCCTCTTGAGAAAGGTGTTAGCGCCCTGCATCCGGACGATAGACAGAAAGAAGGTGCTTGCATGAGTGAAGAAGTAGAAAAAAATACGAAACTATTAAAAGAGCTATTGAATAAATGTGATGAAAGGGATTGCAGAATTGTAAGACAACTTTATGTTATCTTACGTAGGTATTTACAGAAACAGGGAAGGATTGACTTAGAGATATAAGAGAAAGGGGCGAAAGCATGAGTGAAGAAAGAAAAATCAAGTTGTTTGAGATAATGGATACATTTGAGGTAGATATGGAGGAAGAACATGAGTGTGAAAATTAGGGTATCTTATGCAAATCCCCAAGAGCTTCAGGAAGTTTTAGAACAGCTTGCTCCTATGGTTCGGTCTTATAAGGTTTCTAAAAGGCAGGAGGGGCAGTATAAGAAAGCGTATATTATACTACAATCGAACTCTGGGAGAATTCCGGGAAAACAATAACTGAACCACAGGGGAACTACGGAAAAGTAATAATCGAACAGCGAGGGAACAACGAAAAACACTTTTCTTTTTCTTAATGCTATGGCATAATTGTTTTAGAATAATAAGTACCACAGTCAATGACTGTAAGCCTTATAGGGCACGGGAATAGCTGACAATCCAAATCTGGAAAGTCCTATTCTTCGTGCTTTTTTATTTGTTTTTTTGAAAATGGTTTCAGTGAACTACCGGTAATTTACATTTGGTATCAGTGTTATTGCAGGATATCAATATGTTTAGAGCTTTCGTACCTTTTATAGGGGGATATCTTCCCTACCGTATACAAAGCTGGACTTCACGCCGTCACTGTGAAGAAAAACACACGCTGTAAGAGAGGAGACAAGACCATGACAAATGAACAGTTAGTAATTCGTATCTGTGCCGGTATAGATGAAGCTGATAATACGCTGCAGCTCTGGCAGCAGAACAGAGGATATATCAATAAAATTGTAAATCATTATAAAGCCTATGCCGAGGAGGAAGACTTGCAGCAGGAGGCATATTTGGGGCTATGTGAAGCAATCCGGCACTATAACCCTGAGGAAGAAGTGCCATTTATTACTTATGCTGGTTACTGGATAAGGCAGCAGATAGGGCGCTATATCAAGAGTAACGGCACTGTTCGTTTGCCAGAACACATACAGGCCAGAGTCAAAGAGTATAAACAGATGGTTTTGAAATGGAAGGTAACCATTGGTAGAAAGCCCACAGACAGGGAGATTTGCCATTATCTGGGAATTAGTATGGAAATGTTGGAGAACATCAGGAAAACGGCTAAAATGGCACGAATTGGAAGCCTAGACGTGCCTGTGGGAGAAGACGGAGAGTGCTCTATGTATGACCTGCTGCCCTCTGCCATAAATGAAGAAGAACAGGTACTTGAGAAAATCCAGCAAGAAGAGCTAAAGGAAGTTTTATGGTCTTTGGTGGACTCTTTGCCCGGTGAACAGCCTAAAATAATACGCCTGCGATACCAGAACGGCATGACATTAAAAGCCATAGCCGAAGATAAAGGGGTAACACTGAACGCAGTAAGTCAACAAGAAAGAAATGGATTAAGGGAACTTAGAAAGCCCTCCAAAAGTAAGCAGCTTCGCCCATTCCTCTATAATGAGGACAGAATGTATAGTAGAGCATTGAAAGGTAATGGTGTAGAGCATTTCAATTTGACATGGACCAGCTCAACAGAGAGGGTGGCAATATTGGAAGAAGAAAAGGGCAGATACGAAAGCGAAATGGCAAGGTTGCGAGAAAGTATACAAAAAGCTCAATAACAAATCGTTACTGAGCTATACATAACCAAAACCGCCCCCTTTTTATCCCCTTTTTTAAGTTTTTTTGTACGGTAAATAGCTGAAAAGCCTGTAAATAAAGCATTTTTTTGAAAAAGTAAAAGTCCTGTTATCCGCAGTAAGAAATGGTAGAAGATGTTTAAATACGACATTTTCTACCATTTTTTTTCATTTTTTATTTATTCTGTAGTATCCGGATTATTAAATTGCTGAAAAAGTGTATTTACTCTGTCGGTGGCAGCGGTTAAATAGATTACACATAGTTATATTATCTATGTGAATTCCTAGAAAATGTATATGATTAACAAAAATTGAATATTCAGCAATACTTGCAAAAGAAAGTGATGTGGAGTAAAGTATAAAATACCATTTAGCCCTTGAGCGAGTTTTCTTTTTAAGCACATGGTATATTGTATAAACCGAAGACATACATTGTAAAAACAGCGTCTTCGGAGGCTTATCCTTGAAAGAATATATTGAAGAAAGGGCAATTGAAATAGCCAATTATATTATTGAAGAAAAGGCAACAGTAAGGCAGACTGCGAAAAAATTTGGAGTAAGTAAGAGTACGGTACATATAGATGTAACAAAAGAGGCGTTTTTGTGAAGGTTGTTTATGAGGTGAGGTAAAGAAGGAGAAGGCCGTAGAAATGCGGTCTTTTTCTTTTGGGTGATTTTATTGTGTTATGGGTGGAAATCGGTTAAAATAGAATATAGAAAGATTGTATTAGGAACGGTTGAGGGGATAAAGTCAATGAAACCATGGAAAGATTTGTTTCGTACACATATATTGGAACGTGGACTGAATTATTATGAGGAAGGTTATGTTACTTCATTGGAACAGACTTCGACAGGATATACAGCAGTAGTAGAAGGAACAGAGGATTATGATGTAGAAATAGAGATTCGGGATGATCGGGTTTATGATATGACATGTACATGTCCGTATGCAGAAGAAGGAAATTATTGCAAACAT
>QAMT01000015.1 GCA_003150755.1 Phascolarctobacterium sp.
GCGACCTGCGGCAACATCATCAACTGCAGCTACAAGCTTTTCGCTGCAACCAAACCGGATGCCGTACTCGTTCTTGGCGACACCAACAGTTGTTTGAGTGTCATCGGGGCAAAACGGCTCCACATTCCGATTTTCCACATGGAGGCCGGCAACCGCTGCAAAGACGAATGCCTTCCGGAGGAGACGAACCGCCGTATCGTGGACATCATCTCGGACGTCAATCTCGCCTACTCCGAGCATGCAAGAAGATACCTTGCTGAATGCGGACTTCCCCGTGAGCGTACATACGTCACCGGTTCACCCATGGCCGAGGTGCTCCATCAGAACCTTACCGAGATCGAGGCATCCGATGTACACGAGAGACTCGGACTCAAGAAGGGGCACTACATCCTGTTGAGCGCTCACCGCGAAGAGAACATCGACACGGAGAAGAATTTCTTCAGCCTTTTCAATGCGATCAACGCAATGGCCGAAAAGTATGACATGCCGATTCTCTACAGCTGCCATCCCCGGAGCCGTCACCGCCTTGAGGCTACAGGGTTCAAGCTTGATCCGCGAGTACAGGTCCAGCAGCCGCTCGGATTCCACGACTACAATTGCCTTCAGATGAACGCATTCGCTGTCGTTTCCGATTCCGGCACCCTTCCCGAGGAGAGTTCTTTCTTCACCAGCGTAGGACATCCTTTTCCGGCAGTTTGCATCCGTACCTCGACCGAACGTCCCGAGTCTCTCGACAAGGCAGGCTTTATTCTCTCCGGCATCGACACCAAAGGACTTCTCCAATCCGTCGACACTGCAGTAGAACTTGTCAAGAACGGCGACTACGGCACCCCGGTTCCTGACTACACGGATGAAAATGTCTCCACCAAGGTGGTGAAAATCATCCAGAGCTACGTTGGCGTAGTGAACAAGATGGTGTGGAGGAAATGACACTGCAAAACACAATCTTACAGATGTCTATAGAGATGAGTACAATATAATCATAGGATATAGGCAAACCTCACAGATTGCTCTCTTGCTACAAGATAGTAGGACTTTATCCATAAACCAAGATCCACAAACAATAATAAAAAATCACAACTATGATCAACGTTGGAATTATCGGATGCGGCTTCGTTGGCGGAGCCCTGAAAGATTGGTTGGAACACAATAATCCTGAATGTAAATTATTCATCAGCGATCCAGCCAAGGGATACCATGATGACATGAAAGACATAGACATTGCGTTTCTGCAGATTCATGTCCGTACTGAGGACGATGGAACACAAGACCTCTCCCTCATGAAAGAACTCATCTCTGCGCTCCCGGACGTACCAGTCTTCGTGCGTACCACTATCCTTCCAGGTAGTAGTGAACTGCTCTCAAAGGAAACAGGTCATCACGTACACTACATGCCAGAGTTCCTTACCGAACGCACTCACATCGAGGACTTCAAAAAACAGACCATGGTCTTCACTGGAGCTTTAGAGCTCTTAACAAAGATTTTCATAGGTAAGAAGTTTACCGTTATGACCCCTCTTGAGGCAGAACTCACGAAATATATGCACAATGTGTTTGGAGCATACAAAGTGACCTACTTTAACGCTTGTCGTGAATACTGTGAGAAAATGGGTGCCGATTGGCGTACAGTTCATACCGGCGTACTCCTTTCTGGGTACATCAACGACACACACACCTATGTTCCCGGTCCTGATGGTAAGTTCGGCTACGGAGGCAAATGTTTCCCTAAAGATGTTAATGCATTCGCAAAGATGACCCAAGGGACCCCTCTCGGTGTTCTTCTTGCACCTCTCCATGAACTCAACGTACACTTCCGAGGTGAAGAGGAAATAATTTAGGCAATATGGCTAAGTGCGTGCACAGGTGGGCGAAAGTCAGAGTTCAATACTCTCACGCACTTCAAAATAAATACAATATGATTAATTAAAAATCTCGCAGAAAATCTTTCAAATTCTTAGGGCTCTTACTTTAACTATCATAGTGTAAATATATTCTTTGTAAGAATAAAAAACACCCAATCAACATTAAACGAATGCCCAATTTAATATATGCAATTAGTATTACTCTCCGGCGGCAGCGGCAAGCGGCTATGGCCTCTTTCAGACAATGTTCGTAGCAAACAATTCTTACCTCTTATTGAGAAGGAGGACGGTACTATGGAATCTATGGTTCAACGAGTAGTGCGACAGGCAAAGGAAATAATGCAAATCAATGCAATCACCATAGCAACAAACGCCAGTCAAATTGATATCATCACCCAGCAATTAGGTGATACAATCTCAATAGTAACCGAACCAGAACGTCGTGACACCTTTCCGGCAGTTGCCCTCGCTACAAGCTACCTCAAATTCTCTAAAGGCTGTAATAACGATGAGGTAATAGTCATCATGCCATGTGATCCTTATACAGATGCAGGTTATTTCCGAGCTATCGCCAAGATGATTGAGTGCGTAGAGCAAAATGTCGCAGATTTGGTATTGATGGGAATAAAGCCTACATACCCAAGCGAAAAATATGGTTATATAATCCCACAAGAGGAAGTTATAGAAGAATCAAAGGAATTTCTAAAGGTATCGAGATTTACAGAGAAACCATCTACCAAAGTTGTCAAGGAACTCCTCAAGCAAAACGCTCTTTGGAATGGTGGAGTTTTCGCCTTCCGCCTTGGCTACATGATGGATATAATTCACAAGCACATTCAAAGTAACTGTTTTGAAGACATAAGAAACCGCTATCAAGAATTTCCCAAAATATCATTTGATTACGAAGTAGCCGAGAAAGCTCAAGACATTGCTGTCGTTCCTTTTTCTGGTCAGTGGAAAGACCTTGGAACATGGAACTCTCTCTCCGAAGAACTCAAACACCACATTATTGGCAATGCCATCATGGGCCCACATTGTGAGAATACACATATCATTAACGAGCTTCAGTGCCCCATCTACGTTGAAGGGATCAAGGATGTTGTTGTTGCAGCAAGCCCCAATGGAATCCTAGTGTGCAGTAAAGAATATTCGGAAGAAATCAAAAAAACGGCAGAAAACCTAACTAGCTACGTATAAAGAACGTCTCTAGAACATCGTGTGCTTGATGACTCTATCTACAAAAATAAGTAGCATCAACTCACCAAGAGTATCGCTCTAAAACCAGGCAAGGCCATTTCTTATCAAATTTACCACCACTACCTTAAGTAACGTCTGGACATTTAGCGAAGTGCAGACTTTTTCGTAATAAACGGTAAAGCACAAAAAAAGCAGGCGACTTGATTGTTATTCCCGCTGAACATTTTCATGCCATAAAGGGTTTTACTCTCACCCTTTTATTGAGGTACAGAATGGCAATCCGCTTATTGGAGAGGAGGATATTGAGCAAATTGATATTAGAACTAGAAAGAATGAGATGAAAAGATTACGTTAAATCATTATACAAAATTAAATGGAAAGAAAAAAAGAAATATTTATAGAAATCCTTAGGTTATTAGCCTGCATCCTTGTTATACTTTATCACTCTCGCTATCAGATTTATGAGTTCATTTCAGGGGGGGGGAAAGTCAGTATTTTGGGCAATTATTGCCTTAATGCTTGTTTCGTCATAGGCCGGTTGGCCGTACCATTGTTTTTTATTATCAGCGGTTATTTTTCTTTTCCCATAAAAGACAACACTTTTACATTCTTCAAAAAACGACTTACAAGAATAATTTACCCATTAATTATCTGGCTTGTGATATACACACTGTGTTTTAGCAGCCCAAAATCAATGATATATGATTTGGCTCATGCAACTCAAGCTCCTCATTTATGGTACTTATATGCACTCATTGGTATTACTTTACTAATTCCAATGGGATCTAGTTTTATAAGTAATGCCACAAAGCAAGAGCTCCAACTATATATACTAATCTGGTCCTTGACTTTAATATTTAATGGAAATTTCTTTGATGAGTTCCTTACATTTAAAACCGACCACAACGGTATGTTGTTTACAAACCCCATTACGGCACTCATAAGTTTCTATGGATATTTCGGATATATATTAGTTGGCGCATATCTTCGCAGGTTTGAAGTAGGTAAGTTATTTCCTATTATTCTGATGTGCTCTGGTTGTATACTCGTATTGATACTTTTAGCTTTTGGCATCTCGATGGATAAGATTATAGCATACTGCTCTATCTCGAATTTGTTCATCAGCGTCTCAATTTTTATTCTAACAAAAAGACTATTTGAGAAACTTACAATAAATGATTCTACATATAAATTCATATGCAGGCTCGGAGGATTAACATTCGGTATATATTTGACGCACTGGCTATTCTTTAAGCTATTATATATCTTTCCCCAAACAGAAACTTGGAATTGTTTAGTCTCTAGTTCTATCGTCTTTATCATATCCGCAATCGCAACGTATTTAATATCAAAGACAACGGTAAAGAAATACATTATAGGATAGTAATATGGAAAAATGGAATGCGTTTTTGAAAGATTATAATTGCCTTTATGCTAATGATCAACAAAATGGGTTACGATCCAAGATTAAGTTATTTCTTCGGATACTCTTTTCACCGAACACTTCGGTTTTATTTCTAATAAGATATAGGTATTCAAGCATAGGTAAATTCTGTCGACATAGGTTACATCACTCATATCATATTGAGTGTAGTTGTAGTTCTATTGGAATTCCATTAAGAATACCTCATCCTTTCAATATAATAATAGCAGCACAGTCCATAGGTAACAATGTACAAATAAATTAGAATGTAACTATTGGCGGGAACGGCGGAAAATCTGGTAAATATATTGATAAATCAGGGAAGATAAAACAACATACATTACCGATAATCGAGGATAATGTCCAGATCTCACCCAATAGTGTTGTGGCTGGACCTGTAACAATAGGCCATGATTCAATTATTGGCGCAAATATCACAGTTACAAGAGACATAAAACCACATTCTATGCTTTATGATCCATTCGCAGTGTCAAAGAGGAAGTGGTTTGTCAAATATGGATATCAAGGTTTTTATTGTGAATAAATGATTTCGTTACTTTCATTACATTCGGCTATTGTACGATATTGGAATCAATACAAGCTAAAAAAACTTAAATTTAGATATTTCGGTACGAATATAAAGATTTGTCCAAATTTCAAACTAGGGCATACTGAGAATCTAATTCTTCATGACAATATTGTACTTGGAGAGAATATCTTCATTAATGCTCAGGGTGGAGTGGAAATCGGTTCTGGAACTATAACTGGACCAGATGTAATGATATTTTCGGTAAATCATATCTATGACTCGGAAATTCTCCCATTTGCTGAAGAACTATCGTTGAAGCCTGTTGTTATCGGAGAAAATTGTTGGATAGGAGCTCGAGTTTTTATTTGTCCAGGAGTATCAATTGGAGAGGGGAGCGTCGTAGCCGCAAACTCCGTAGTTACTAAGAATTTTCCTCCGTGTTCTGTAATAGGCGGGAATCCTGCAAAATTGATAAAAACTAAGAACAAAGAGATGTATTCTAAGGCAAAAGAGAAATCTATTTACAATACATTTATAAAAGCAGATTAAGATGCCAATATTTCAAAAAATCAAGAACTTATACGGCAAGTTATCAAATATTGATAATAAAATATACAATGGAGTAGTACGTCAAAATTATCATAATCTGTACTTAACCTCCCAAGAAATAGGCACTACAGATGAATCATATCCTGAAGGCCAACTAATAATTTCTTTGACATCATACGGAAATAAACTTCAATTATTATATCTGACAATTGAAAGTTTGCTTCATCAAACAATAAAACCTAATAAGATTATATTATGGCTTGATCAGACTGCGTACAATACATATGAGAGTATCCCTATTGCACTCCATAGGCAAGAGGCAAGAGGTCTTGAGATTAGATTGTGTGAAGATATAAAATCATACACAAAGCTCGTTCCTGCTCTTATCAATTTTCCAAATGCTGTAATCATCTCTGTCGATGACGATATCATATATCCAATTGATTTCGTTGAGCGTTTATATCGTGCTTACAAAAAAGACTCTAGCAAGATTTATTTTTATAGAGGTCATTATATCTTGTTCAACGAAGACGGCTCACCAAGACCTTATCTTGAGTGGGTAGTTAGAGGTGCAAAAGGTTGTGATATATACAATTTCCCAACGGGAGTATCTGGTATTATCTATCCTCCTCATTGCTATCATGAGGATATGACAAATAAAAACTTATTCTTAAAATTATGCCCTCATGCAGATGATGTATGGTTCAAAGTAATGACCATGCTCAAAGGTACGCTGTGTGAGCATATTCCAACACCTCACTTCGATAGTTTATTTATACCGTTAGATATAGATGAGACATCCTCATTGCAAAATATCAATGTCATAAATGGAGGAAATGACAGACAGATAAAAGCGGTTTTTGACTATTACCATATCAAAAAATGAACTTTAAGCAGTCAACTATTTTTAGCATAGCTGCATCTTTGGGCCTTATTATATTCAATATGTTAATAAACGTTATTGAATCTCGAGTATTAGGCCCTTCTGAAATCGGACGATACCAGATATTCATTACAACACAAAATCTATTTGCAACATTTTGCGCATTAGGACTTGGTCAGTCTTGTATTTATTTTATAAATGCATTGAAAGTTGACGAACGAAAGGTATTATCTACAACCATAAATGCAACGATCCCAATTGCATCTTTTGCAAGTTTAGTATTATTTGCAATAATAATGCTCAAGCCAGACTACTTTGGGAAGGAAAATGTTTGGTGTATTACTCTATTTTGTTTGGGAACAAATGCTTTGCTTTTGAACAATATCTTTACACCTGTCCTTTTGGCAAAAATGGATGTTGTAAAAAACCAAGTAGTAAAATATTCAACAAAAGTATTTACCTTTATTATTCTATTAGTTGCATTATTTATCTGGAATAAGTTGAATGTAGGGTTCCTTCTCGCCTTGTCTGGCATTGGAAGCATCTTGTCCTTGTCAATTCTTTACCATTATTTTCATAGACGTTTTTCTTTTCAAGATGGAATAGATAAAAAATTGTTTTATAACATAGTAAAATGGGGCGTCAAACTAGCAGGCAATAATATAGCATCACTTATTCTAACGAGTATCCCTGTATATTTCTTAACATGGTTCTCCATATCGGAAGGCTTCCTAAATGTTGGTTATTATAGTCGAGCAAATTCTTTATTGATTATAGGCACTGTAATAGCCTCTTCGGTCGGGCCTCTCCTTTATTCAAAATGGAGTCTGGTAAAGGGGAAAGAACTTAAATTACAGGTCAGAAGAGTCTCCCTCCTATTAGCCTTTGTAAATACGTTATTGGCAATAGGCCTAATCATTTTCGCCCCTATTTTTATCCGAATATTATATGGTACAGAATACCAAACAGCCGCCCCTGTTCTCCGATTATTGGCACTTACAATGATTGCGAACGGGGCAAAAGAAGTTAGCTACGGAATCTTATCATCACAAGGCTCGCCATTAAGCATCATGAAGAATCTTGTTATAGGTATAATTCTAAGCGCTATTTTAAACTATTTTATCATACCTCAGTTTGGCGTTATCGGATGTTCTGTTGTTACTGTATTAGTAACCTTTACAACGGCCTTCCTATTACAGATAAACATTACAAGAATTACAGAATTATCTATGAAAGACTTCTATACTCTTCCTTCAAGAGAAGATGTTATGTCAATCTTTTTATTCAAGAAAAAATAAAGTACGCATGAAATTCTTAGTATATGCATTATCTGTCGGAGCTTTAATTGGCAGTTATTATAGTATTGCTGCAGGTATTACATACGCCGATATAGCATGTGCACTTTTATTAATAATATCGTCATATAAGTTTATAACTCATCAATGGTTAACAGATCGTTTTTTTACATTAACCGCAATATATGTCCCATTTATGATTGCCGCAGCACTTATAAATGGGGATTTAACAAATACAATATTTATCAACTATTTTAGAAATTACTTATGGGGGGTCGTCATATATTTTTCATTATCCAATAATATTAAATCCATACAAGATATAAAGAAACTTATTGTAATAGGTTCAGCTTTCCTTGTTGTATTCCTGCTCAATTATCGGACAATGATGCAGGAAACATACTCTGAGAATCTTGCGACTCTAGACTTCGGATATGGACGTAATAATGTTGCATTCACAGCTTTATTATTTTCAATCTTATTTGAGTTTCTATATTATACAAAGTTATTGAAATCATACGTACTGCTTGGTATTATAATTATGGCTGTCATTATTGTATTTTGTTCAAGTAGATATGCTATGATGATGCTCGTAATTAGCTTTTTATTATTCAGATTCTTATCACACCAGAAAGTATATGGATCCGAGATATTTGCAATTTCATTATTAATTATCATAGGTCCCATACTTTATAAGTATATTTTAACTTTTGTAGATTCTTCATTTTATGAATACAGTCAAAGTTACTTAAGCGAGAAGATAAATGGCGCTGGTAATGACTTTTGGGACTCTCGAATTATGAGCATTAACGTAAAACCAATACAGCATATGCTCGAGTTTGAAGGATCTACATTTCTGTTCATCGGAAAGCCATCAGCTATTCAGCATAGTTTCCTCTCTCATTCTCTGATTACAACTGGCATCGCAGGCTGCTTATGTTATCTCATTACTAACATTAAATTACTCAACTGGGCTTTCCAATTTAAAGGAAAATATCTCTTCTTATTTATTGTTACAATGGCAATGTTTGCTAATGATTTTATTACCAATGCAAGATTTATTATTGGAATAAACTCTATTTTCTACTGTATCTTATGTGCAATCATGTATAGATATATCATTATAAATGAAAACATTAATATTTCCAAGCGAGTTCATTGACAATAGAGGAGGAGTTCCTCAAAGTACGATATCAATTGTCAAGGGCCTAAGTCATTTTTCTGAGTTTAAAATAATAGTTGTATGCCCCAATGGTAGCGAAATGTCAACAACAGACTTTCCCTTGAATGTTATTGTAAAGACAACTAAGAAATCCGTATGGACAATGTCCAAAAATAAGGTTTGTGAGACTCTCTATACTATTCTAGATTTATATAGAACTATAAGGCCCTTCTTAGACAGAGACACCTGGGTTATTACAAATCAGCCTGTTACATCTGCTCTATTGTCGTTAATACCATCAAAACATATAAATGAGATTTACATTAACAGAGGTGGTAATTTTCAAGATAAAGGTATTGCAAGTAAAATTATTATCCAGAAATTAAAACACCATTGTATTGATTTTGCTGTAGGTATTTCAAAGAAGCAAACAGACTTATTAATCCAATGCGGTATGCCAGAAAATAGAGTAACTCTCATTCATAATGGATTACCAATGCCTGCATTTGACTACCCTCATAAAGATCTCTCAAAGGATTATCTGAGAATCAGCACAATGGGATTTATATCCGATTTAAAAAATCAGATTGAGGGCATTAGATTGATAAAACTTTTGCGAGATCACGGCATTAATGCCATTTTAAATTTGTATGGAGATCCTGATGGTGATAACGAATATCAGACAAAGATTGCGCATGAGATAAAGATTCTCGGAATAAAACCATATATAAATTTTTGCGGTTTTGTATCAGGGGAAAATCTCTTTGCAGAAACTGATATCCTGATATCATTCTCACGTACAGAAGGTTTTGGCCGTAGTTTGGTTGAGGGCATGTTAAGAAGGAAACCTATCATTGCCTGGAGAGGAGCAGGTGGTCCTATAGATATAACAGACAACGGGAAATATGGCCATTTAGTTGAAAGTAACAATGCCGATGCTTACTTCAAGGTGGTCTGCAGTTTATTGGATAATCCATCTTTTAACAAAAACAATGTCGAGGCGGCCTATAACTTTGCTTATACTCATTTTACAACCGAATGTATGGTTAAGAATTATGCTAAATTGATAAAATCCGCTTGTAATATATGATAATAGCATATTTCTCCAATTTTCTCAATCACCATCAGAAACTTGTTGCAGACGAACTGGCTTCAACGGAAGGCATTGATTACATCTTCGTTGAGACTGTTCCGATGTACGACTGGCTAAAGAAAGGAGGTTATACCGACTACTCGCAGGTGTCATATGTATTGAGGGCCTGGGAAAATGAAGAAAATCGGCAAAAGGCGATAGAGTTAGCAAAGACTGCAGATGTAGCTCTTTTTGGTGGTCCGGAGGTGCTGTACCTTGAAGTAATTCGCGCCAAAAACACAGACAAGATTTCTTTTGAAGTATCTGAGCGTTGGTTGAAACGAGGTTGGCTTAACCTACTTTCTCCAAGACTCATCAAATCATTATGCTACTATCGTATTCTGTTCTGGAGAAAGCCATTTTACAAGTTATGCGCAAGCGCTTTCGGGGCAAGTGATCAATATAAATTGCATACTTACAAGAATCGTTGTTACAAGTGGGGGTATTTCACCACAGTGGATAAAAATTTTGACGTTAAAGCGTCACAAAATGTTCGTTCATCAGAAACTACATCACTTATGTGGTGCAGTAGATTTCTGAAATGGAAACATCCGGAACTACCTATCTTAATGGCAAAACGACTCAAGGAAAAAGGCTATCGCTTCTCTCTCGACATGTTCGGCTCCGGTGAGAAACTTAAAGAAGCCAAGAGACTCGCATCAGACTTAGGGGTCACAGACATGATAACATTCAAGGGAAACATGCCGAATGCAAAAATACTTCAAGAAATGCGCAAGCATGAGATATTCTTATTTACATCCGATAGAAATGAAGGCTGGGGTGCAGTTTCCAATGAATCTATGAGCAACGGATGTATACTTGTGGGCTCCGATGGTATTGGATCTATTCCGTTCCTTGTTGAAGATGGAGTTTCTGGCATAACATTCAAGAGTGCAAATACGGATTCAGGTTTTATAGGGGAAAAACTCCAAATAGATGAAAAGGCGCTGTCTTCACTTACTGAAAAGGTAGAATTGTTACTAAATCATCCAATAGAAAGAAAGCAAATCGCAATTCAGGGCTATGAGAATATGCGAGATGTTTGGTCTCCAGCCAATGCAGCCAAAAACCTTCTCTTATTAATCGATGACCTCCAGAAAGGACGGGATTGTTCAATATCGCATGGTCCTTGTTCTAAAGCAATATAAATAATATGCCAACACTCTTACAGATTAACGTAACAGCTAACTGGGGTTCAACGGGAAAGATAGCAGAAGCTATCGGACAGTCGGCGATGAAACGTGGATGGAATTCGTACATAGCATATGGACGAAAGATGACCACTTCCAAGAGCAATCTTGTAAAAGTAGGCTCAAAGATGGATAACTACATCCACTTTGCCTACAACTATCTACTGGATATGGAAGGGCGTAGTTCCGATAGAGCCACAAAGGCTCTTGTTCGTCGGATAACCGAAATAAAGCCAGATGTAGTGCAATTACATAACATCCACGACCATTTTCTAAATTATGCTATCCTATTTGAATACCTCAACCAGACTGAGATACAGGTGGTATGGACATTCCACGATTGCTGGGCATTTACCGGTCATTGCTATCACTTCGTCCAGCAGAACTGCATGAAGTGGCAAACGGAATGTGGCAAATGCGTACAGAGGAATAGATTTGTTGATCGCTCTCGTGAGAACTTTTTGCTAAAAAAAAGCCTCTTTAGCAAATGCAAGAACCTAACTATCGTGCCATGCTCAGATTGGATGAGCAGTCTCGTGAAAAAATCATTCCTTAAGGATAAACGCATTGAGGTAATAAAGAATGGTGTGGATTTGTCTGTCTTCAAGCAGACAACATCCAACACTCAATCATCACCCCTCAACCGTCCTTTTCGCATTATTGCCGTTTCGAATGTATGGATGGCATATAAAGGAGAATTAGACATTTACAAACTTCGAGAGATGTTACCAAAGGAGGAGTATAAGATTACGATGGTAGGTCTCTCTACTGATCAAGTAAAGAATCTTCCAGCAGGCATTCATGGCATCCTGCGGACACAGACCGCGCAAGAATTGGCACAACTCTACTCTGAATCAGATGTTCTCATCAACCCTACATATGCCGATACCTTCCCAACAGTCAATCTTGAAGCTTTAGCATGTGGTATTCCTATAATAACCTATCGTACGGGTGGTGCATCAGAGGCTGTAGATGAGAAGACGGGGGTTGTAATTGAGCAAGGGAATGTGGCAGCTTTGGCAAAAGCTATTATAAATCTGAAAGAGCAGCCTCTTTCTTCGACAGCCTGCCGTAAACGGGCAGAAGAACATTTCGATAAGAACAAGTGCTTCGATAAATATATTGACCTATACGAATGTTTACTTAACAAGTAAATAAACACATAGAAATCAATAGATTTGCTTCTTGTAAACAGGGTATTCCTCCGATTTCTTCTATTCAGAGACACATTGTTTACGGTAATATTTCGCATCACAGAAAAGCAAAAAACAGCAGAGAAAGTTTAGAGAACACAAAATCAGAGGCCTTGGCTATTGATAGACTTCCTATAATAAAAACTCGTGTTTTGACTGTTTATCATTGGCGTTGGGAGGAAGTTACCACAATGAAAATAAAACATAAAAATATATGAATGTATTGTTCTTGACAATGTCAAACCAGATGCTGAAAATTTCGGCAAATGGCATATATACAGATCTGGCACGTAGGTTCTATGATGAAGGACACGAGGTATATGTAATGATGCCTTTTGAACGAAGGTCTGGTAGAAAGACTGTTCTCTTTAAAGAGGCTGGTATACATATCTTAGGCGTACAAACTCTTAACGTCGAGAAAACTAATATTATTGAGAAAGGTCTTGGGCAGGTTATGTTGGAAGCACAGTTTAAAGCGGCCTTAAAGAAGTATCTTGGCCATGTGAGATTCGACCTCATCTTGTACTCTACCCCACCCATCACGTTTGCTAAAGTGATAGAATACGCAAAGAGACAAAACCCGCAGGCTGTATCGTACTTAATGCTGAAGGACATCTTTCCTCAAAATGCTGTAGATCTGGGGCTACTTAAAAAGAATGGGCTGAAGGGTATGTTGTACCGTTCATTCCGCAAAAAAGAGAAAAAACTCTATGCCATTTCGGATGTGATTGGCTGCATGAGTCCGGCCAATGTAAAGTTTATATTGGCTCATAATCCCGAAATCAAACCTGAAAAAGTGGAGATTTGTCCGAACAGTTGCAATCTTGTTGCATCGATTTCACTCTCCGAAGAACAACGAGTCGAGATTCGCAAGAAGTACAACCTACCTATCGATTGTCCAATCTTCATCTATGGTGGGAACCTTGGAAAACCTCAAGGCATTCCGTTTCTAATTGAATGCCTTCGAGCCAACAAAGACCGAACCGATTGTCATTTTCTTGTGGTAGGTAATGGTACTGAATACAACAAATTGGAGAAATTTGTGAATGAAGAGAAGCCACAGAGCGTATCTCTTTTTAGGCGGCTACCCAAAGAGGACTACTATTATTTGACTGAAGCATGTGACGTAGGATTGATCTTTCTGGATTATCGGTTTACAATTCCTAATTATCCAAGTCGTCTATTATCTTATTTAATGAGCCGTAAGCCTATCCTTGCATGCACAGATCCAAACTGCGATACAGGTAGCATTGCCGAAAAGAATGGCTATGGTATTTGGGCTCCAAGTAACGATGTGAATACTTTTACCGAGAAACTCAACAAAATGATAAACTCAGACATCAAGCAAATGGGAGAAAACGGCTACCAATTCTATTTAAATAACTATACCGTACAACATACATACAATATCATAATGAAATACTGCATATAAGCAACTAAAATGTTATACAAATTAGCACATATAATAAAAGACAAATTCAGTTTCTTGTGGGAGGCAATAGAATGGGGAAACGCGTCTCTATTCTATATGTTACACAAGAAACAATTAGCCAAAGTTAATAAGATATTGGAAGGTATAAGCCCAAAGTATATCATCCGCTTGGCAACGAACAATGATGTAGATATTTTAGTGCATTTCTTTAGAGAGCAACCCGAAGGAGCTTTTAAATTCTTTCGACCTCATGAATTTGATGAGAAAGCGGTCAGGAAGGTGGTGAATAATAAGGCATTCTTGACATTTTTGGTTTTATCCGACAACGAGCTCGTAGGCTATTTCTTCCTGCGAGCATTTGTGAATGGGAAATGCTTTCGAGGAAAGATGGTACACAAAGATTTGCAAGGCCGTGGCATTGCAAAATTAATGGGAGTTGCAATGACAAAGGTATCTCAACATTTAGATTTGCGCATGTTCGGATCCATCTCATCTGAAAACTATGCCTCTATGGCTTCGGCCAAAGCTTCAAATGAGATAAAAATACATAAAACCTTAGAAAATGGTTATTACTATATCGAGTTTTTACCAAAAATAAAGATAGAAAAATAAGAGCATATTATACAACTATTATGACACTATGCGCAAAAGTATTCTGGTTAAAAGACAAATTCCTTGGGGGGGGGAAATTAAAAAAGCTTATGACCAAGTAAGCAACGGATTTAAAACTGGAGAGGAGAACATCTACCAGCGTGAGGCCCTTGTGAGATGGGCAACACAAGAGGTCCCTTACTATAAGCAATACATTAATTACAAGTTTGAAGAACTGCCAATTGTAAATAAAAGCATTATTAAAGCCGGAGGAAATAACTTCATAGCGCAAAGTTGGTTAGGAAAACCTTTACATCGTGAGACAACATCCGGTTCAACCGGCACTCCATTTGCAGTGTTGCAAGACCCGGGAAAACGCTTGCAGGCGCAAGCTGACTTACTAGTCTGTTCAGATCTTGCAGGCTTTCATCTTGGCACAAGACTCTATTACATAAGAGTCTGGAATCATCTTAACAGGAAAAGCAAACTAAAGACTCTTCTAACAAATATGGTGATGCAGTCAAGTGATAACTTATCAGACGAGAGCCTTGAAGATTTCTTGAAAAACTAGAAAATGATTATCAGGAAAAAAGTATCTTGGCTTATGCCTCATCAATAACAGCTTTGTACCAATGGATGAAACGCACAGGACGTAAAACAAAGGCAAGGGTGGCATGTTTCATCACTATGTCTGAATCATTTCCTGATGATGCACGCCAAGGTATTAAAGACTTATTCGGTTGTCCGGTGATATCGCGCTATTCTAACCAGGAGTGTGGACTTATCTCTCAACAATGTAAATTAGGAACGGAATATCACATCAATACAGCTAGCTTCTATGTTGAGATTTTAGACTTGGAAAAGGATATTTCCGTAGAAGATGGAAAGCTTGGACGTATCGTGGTAACAGATCTTTATAACAAGGCCATGCCTATGATAAGATATGATACAGGAGACCTTGGTGTAATGTCTCACGAGTGTGAATGCGGAATCCACGGTAAAGTATTGAAGAGGGTTGAAGACAGACGAGTGGATTTTATTACAGCAACCAACGGGGATCTGCTTTCTCCTATAACAATAATAAATGCGATGTGGGAATACTCCGATTTGCTACAATGGCAGTTCATCCAGCATGCACCACAAGAATTCGAAATGAAAATTAATTGTACAAGCGACACTTATCATCGCGAAAAAGAGATGCTCAAAGTACTGAAAAGTTATGTAGGAAAAGATGCCGAAATAAAGGTGACATATGTGAATGAGACCCCCTTGCTAGCATCAGGGAAGAGAAAGAGTGTGCTAAATTCGATGTTATCCCTTTGACCTATTGGACAAAGAATGGTCATCTAAATGCATTGAGCAGAATTAGTTCTAATGGGATATATCTAATTGTTTCAAAGCATATTAATTACATAAACAAAGTATCTGGCCAAATTGAAGAAGGACAGAAATAGCAATTGTAATGAAAGTCTTTGAAGAAAAGACGGATGATATTCTTTCAAAAAGTAAATTTGGACTAAATAATAAACGATAAAAGCCTACACAGTTTTTTAGCCTAGCAAAAACGAAATCTTGAAAACTGATAATATGGTACTGAAATGGATTTTTGATAGGGCCGTAGCATTTCTCGGTCTTCTTTTTTTATGGCCCATACTACTCATCGTAGCCATCATGGTAAAAATTAAAATGCCTGGAGGCCCTGCATTCTTCGTCCAAAAGCGTGTCGGTAAAAACGGGAAACTATTCAATTGCCATAAGTTCCGTACTATGACTGTCAATCACAACGGTTCAACTGTATCCGTTGCGGGCGACTCTCGAATCACGCCTTTCGGAGCAACGCTGCGCCACTATAAATTGGACGAGCTACCGGGATTGTGGGATGTACTGATTGGAAATATGTCCTTTGTTGGCCCTCGCCCGGATGTCCCCGGATATGCAGACAAACTCGAAGGTGCCGACCGTGATGTACTCAAGCTCCGTCCCGGAATAACAGGTCCTGCAACGTTGAAATACCGTCTGGAAGATGAAATGATATCCGAATATGTAAAGAAAAAACAGGCTGAAGGAGACTCTCGCCCAATGCAGGTAATTGCTACAGAGTATAATGACAACGTAATTTATCCGGATAAGGTTCGACTGAACTGTTACTACTATAGACATTATTCTTTCCTCAAGGACATTGAAATAATCTTAGCAACCGTACTTCATTTCAAGGTTAAGTTTGCAGGAGAGGAAGTATAGCGAACAATACAACGCTGTATATATCTGATAACTATGAACTAATACGCCAAACATAAAATCAAAATTATGTCAGAAGAAAGAAAAACGATTTATCTCTGTCTGGCTCACATGTCAGAAGAGGGATGGGAACAGAAATATGTCAAAGAGGCCTTTGACACAAACTGGGTGGTTCCCATGGGACCGAACGTGAATGCCTTCGAAAAGGATCTGGAAGCATTTGCCAATAGCAAGAGCGATGGCAGTCAGCCGCTTGACAGGAAGGTAGTCTGCCTTTCTGCCGGGACAGCAGCTGTACATCTGGCTCTTATCGGGTGTGGCGTAAAGGCCGGAGATGAGGTATTGGTACAGAGCTATACATTCTGTGCTTCATCTCATCCGATTACCTACCTCGGAGCCAAACCGATTTTCATAGGATCAGAGGGCGAGACATGGAATATGGACCCTCAATTGCTGGAGAAAGCCATAATTGACCGTAAAGAGAAGACCGGCAAATATCCTAAAGCCATCATTCCGGTTGCTCTTTATGGTATGCCATACCATATCGATAAAATTATGGCGATTGCTGACAAATATAGTATCCCGGTGGTTGAGGATGCTGCCGAGGGCATGGGATCTCGCTTTGATGGACAAGTCCTCGGCACTTTCGGCCGCTACGGAGTACTCTCTTTCAACGGGAACAAAATGATTACAACCTCAGGTGGAGGTGCACTTATCTGTCGGAATCCAGAAGAGGCAAATGAAATCATGTGGTATGCTACTCAGGCCCGTGATGCATATCCCTATTATCAGCATACTGCTACCGGATACAATTACCGTATGTCGAATGTATGTGCCGGTATTGGTCGCGGTCAGATGACCGTACTTAACTCGCATATCGCTCACCACAAGCATGTACAGAAATTATACGAGGAGTTGTTGGCTGATATACCCGGTATCCACATCCACAAGCAGCCGGAAGATCCTCGTTTCGATGGAAACTTCTGGCTCTGTGCAGCGACACTCGACCCGTCGGTTCATATCCAGGGACAGGAGAATGCATATAAGGAGGTAATTAAAACAGCAGTCGGAGGTGCTGCCGGAGTAATTCATGCTGTTGAAAGCGCAACAACAGATTGCCAGCCGAACGATAATGTCGAGGCTCTTCGCGTTTTCATGCATGGCAAGAAGACCGAGACTCGCCCGACATGGAAACCCATGCACAAGCAGCCTGTATATGCCAATGCTCCGGTTTACACCAATGGTATTGAGGAAGATCTGTTCAAGGTTGGCTTCTGTCTCCCTGCCGGCCCATATGTATCAGATGACGACGTCCATTACATAGTTGATTGCATTAAAGAAGCGATTGTTAAATAGCAGATTGGGATCCGAACAATCTCTAACATATGCGACTTGACAGCAACCTATTGACAGCATCCAGAAACAGGCAGAAGCCCCCCGCCGTAGGATGAATTATGATCTGAAGATTGCATCCGAAGATTCCTCTCAAAAGATGTTCAATGTCTTGATGTGTGACACAGAGATTCCTATCCATCGGCATACGGACACTTCCGAGACAGTGGTCATCTGCCGTAGCACTATCAAAAAGGAATTATATGATGCCCAAAGGCATAAGACGGCTGAATTTATTCTTCGTGCCGGCGGAGACTGTCCTGCGATCCAGGTGCCTAAAGGGTAGATAACCAGCCGAAAATCTTTCTACAGATGCTTGATCTTATTCATCGTGTAGAGTATCAATTGAATCCGGACCCCATGTTTAAATAGGAGAAGTGGACCTTGTAAGCTGGATGCTTACCCCATTTTCGAAAGCAACGGTAATCCGTCTTTTCTTCTCGCAACATTATCTACGCTGATCCGGGGAATCTCATGCACCAGTCAAAATCTCGAAGCAACTCCCCTGCAGGCGCATCCCCAGCGGAATCCGCTTCACCCGGCGCGTCTACTGCAAAATCGACGACAAAATTTTGTCTCTGCGGCCGGCTTGCACTTTTTTTCTAGAAAAAATCCGAAAGCCATGAAAAGACGCGTATTCGTTACGGACGGTGCCCACGGAATCGGAAAAGGAATCGTTGAAGTCTTTGCCTGACAAGGCGATCAAGTAGTCTTCTGCGACCTTGATCCCGTCCTCGGGGCCCAAACCGCAGCAGAGGCCGGTGCCCGTTTCTATCTGTTGGATGTTACCAATGCCGTCAGCCTCAAAAGATGTATGCAGGAGATCTTCGAGACATTGGGCAACATCGACATCCTGGTGAACAACGTCGGAATCAGCCACTTCAAGCCCCTCACCGAACTTTCGATCAAGGAGTTCGACCGGCTGATGGCCACCAACCTACGCCCGGTCTTCATCACCTCCCGCCAACTGGCTCTCCACCGCCAGCAGAACGGCAATCAGCAATGCGACTGCATCATCAACCTCTGCTCGACCCGCTACCTGCATAGCGAAGCCGGAACCGAGGCCTATTCCGCTTCGAAAGGCGAGACGTCAATCATTCATGATGGATTGACCGCAGAGGACCTCCGTTTTATACCTGTTTTGTTCCCGAAGTCGGCTTTGGGAACAGTTAGTTCGCCTCTTTATGCTGGCCGGCGAACAAGCGGCAACGGGGCGTGCTATTCGACCCGTTTTTGAGCCTCTGAGACATTGCATGTTCGGGACTTGCGTGCAAGCTGTGTTTTGAGTTACGCGAAATATTTTCGGTAAACGCTGTTGCTGCCGAAAAAGTAGACAAGAGAAGGTAGAAAAAGATTGAAGTTCCTCGTTGTGCATTTAAGCGATTATCCTGGTTCTGAATTCGTTGAATTATTTGGCATAGTTTCGTTGGATCATAAACGGGTCACAAAGTTGCGAGAAAAGCGTTTCGATTCTTTTTCGACAGCGTCGGAATAGAGGATGTTGCAGCTTGTAATCGTTCTGATTTCGTCGTATGGGCACTTCCAACACAATTCGTTGACTCTCGAACAGATCCAACCGGTAGTCGGTGCTCAGATAGCCTCTGTCGTCCAACAGGACGCAGTCCCGATAAAGTTCCTTGACATTTTTCAGATAATAAATATCATGTACCGAAGCTTTCGAGAGGTCGAAACTGCGGATCACTCCCTCCAACGAGCAGACGACATGCAGCTTATAGCCATAATAGCAAGTCTGTTGCGAAGCACAGAATCCCTTGTCAGGAGCAGAATAATATTCCTGTTTGCAGACCGTTGAGCGTAAACTACGACTGATCCTGCATACTTCCAGCGGCATACTGTCTACAATCAGATAGTCTGGAGCCGAGGAGATGTTTTAGCCCATACGTTTGCGAAGAGCGGACAAATGGGGGGGGGTAAGGCTCTGTGACAGCGGTTGTAGACGCTACGCTCAATTCGGGGTCGCAAATAATCGGGAAGCATACGAAACAATCGGTATTCCGAATCTATGCCCATATATTTCGCCGTCAGAAAGAGGGTGGGAACCTCGATATCGCTCATACGGGGCAGACGATGTTGATTGCGAAAATTTGATTTTTGCTCTATGCCTTGTAAGGTTTCCAACATTTTTTCGTAACTTATAT
>QAMT01000010.1 GCA_003150755.1 Phascolarctobacterium sp.
TGATAAGAATTAATAACATTGCTTTATATGATAATAGAACATTGAAATTTTGTTTTAGCGAACATTACGTTTCAATATTTCGTGTACATAACAAAATCAAATTACCGATAGCGCATGTATGGTATAGCGACATTAATAGCGTTGGTTACAAGTACAACAGTATGGAGCGTGTGGAACATCGTATTGCGGAACTTCGAGACACCGCATTAACTAAATAAAAATTGTTTCACGTGAAACGTTGCAATAATAAATGTTTCACGTGAAACGTTTACAAAGAAAGGAGACTACATGGACAAAACAATAAGCATCTTCGTGTTCGGTATGGCAATCGGCGGTTTCTGTATGATACTCGCTGAAGCCTACGACAACACAAAAGAAAGGAAACAAATCATGAAAACAATCGCATCCGCAAACTTTAAAAACTATCCTTACCGCACAATCTTACTACACACTGTCGAAGAAGTAGAACTAATCGAGACAGTCTGCGAACAGGTATTCAACGAACAGTTTATAACAGACGCATTTTATTTTAACTACGTTGAAATGGAAATACATTTTCCAGAGTCTGCAACATGGCTGATAACACAAGCTTTGCAGAACTACGCCGGAGACGGTTTGTTAATACACAAATGCATCAATAGAATTGTAAAGGGGTGACCAATATGAACTACAGAATCCATAGAACCATCTATGTAACAGACCCTGTTATAGAGTACAAAAGTATCTCAGGTTTACGTTGGGATGAAATACTACAGGACGCTTTTAACACCCGAGAGATAAACAGATTTTTGTATAACTCAGAGTACAGGCTTTATGCTAAACGTCTCTCATCATTGTACATGGACTTGCAACTATATGAATGTATAGAGGAAGAGTCAAACCGGATGAGGATATCAGTTAGCAAGTACATCACATTATTACTTCATGATTATGTTTCACAGATAGACAAAAATGTTTCACGTGAAACATTATAGAACAGGGGGACAATATGAATAAAGCTGATTATAAGCGCAGACGCCAGTCCGTCATAAAGAAACTAAAGGTTCTAGGAAATAACAAGGTATTCGGAAAAGGCGCACGGGATGACATCGACTATTTGCTCCGCCGTCTACCACCGCTATCACAAGTACATACCACCCGCGAGTACGAAATGGCAGTGCGAGAACTAGAGCGAGCCGAACAGTCGAACCTGTACAGTGTACGTGGGAGATACCGTTCAGCAGGAAAAACGATAGCAACTCTTAGAGGCTACGGCGTAAACATACGGACGGTAGACGAGTTACAAGACTTCGGTGCGTTTATGGAACGTATGAGAGAATTTTCTTTAGGCAGAGTATTTGACAGTACAAAAGCCGCTGACATCTGGAGCGAGAACAAGGGGGAAAGCCATGCAACACTGGAGGAAATATATCGGAACTGGTCAAAAAGCCGTAAATGAATTAACAGCCTTAGCTAATAACGCTAGGGCTGTTCCTGTATCAGACAGGAAAAACCGCAGAAAATCGGATGAGACAATATACTCAAACGTGATATGCGCTTTCGACATCGAAACCACACGTCTTGAAGAGATAGACCAATCTATTATGTATATATGGCAGTTTGCAATGCTAGATATTGAAACTGGCTATATTGTTTGTGTATATGGCAGGCAGTGGGATGAATTTACTAATCTTATGAGGGCACTTGATACCAGCGGTTTAACGTTTATGATTTTTGTTCATAACCTTAGTTACGAGTTTCAATGGTTACGGTCTGTGTTACCATTTCAGGAAGAGGACGTGTTCCCAATTAAAAGCCGTAGCATATTAAAAGTGATAATGGGGCACGAACGGCACTTGGAATTTCGATGCTCGTACCACCAAACCCACAAGTCACTTGACAAGCTGTTGAAAGATTACGATGTTGAGAACAAAAAGCTTGACTATGATTATGATATCAGACGCTACCCATGGACAATGCTCACGAAAGACGAAATTGACTACTGCGTAAATGACGTAGTAGGACTGGTGCAAGCAATGTACGCTCGTATGCAACAAGGTAACGACAATTTATATACACTACCGTTCACCAGTACTGGCTATGTACGCCGCCTTGCACGCAACGCCATGAAACAATACAATTTTAAAACCCTGCACTCGATGATGTGCAACTACGAGGTTTACGAAATGTTGCGCGAAGAGTTTCGTGGCGGTGACACCCATGCAAATAGATATTACGTAGGACAGATTCTTTCAAACGTCCACTCTTATGATCGCGCGTCATCGTATCCCGATGTTATGCTAAATGGGAGATTTCCCATGTCGGCGTTTCGACGAAATTATGAAGTGACCACTGTATCAGATATCGAACGATTGAAACGCTACGGACAGGCAGTACTTTTCAGAGCAACATTTATCAACATCGAGCAGAAAGACGTTTATTATGGTTGTCCCTATTTATCACGCGATAAAGGGCGGGATATTCAGAATCCTATAATTGACAACGGTCGTATCCTCAGTGCGGACAGCTATACATGCACACTAAATGACGTAGACTTTGATATAATACAATCAGAGTACGTATGGGAAGATATCGCAATAACAGATGTTTACACAGCGCGCTACGGCTTTCTTCCAGAACCTCTGCGTCAAGTGGTGCGAGATTTATTTGTAAACAAAACATCATTAAAAGGAGTTGACGAGAAAGAGTATATGCTATCAAAAGAATTAATCAACGCACTTTACGGTATGTGCGCTCAGAACCCTGTCAAGCCGGACATCATTTTTCACAACATTCCCTCAGATGATTTTACTTGCTACGAACTTCAAGACGGTGACAAAGTGGCGAAATTAGAGCAGTACAACAAAAAAGCGTTCCTGCTATACGCATGGGGCTGTTGGGTAACAGCACTAGCACGTAAACGACTGAAAGACTGTATCAATATTGTGGGAGACGACTTCGTATATTCTGATACTGACTCTGTCAAGTTTATTGAGAGTCCCAGATTTCATGCAATCGAAGCCCAGATATCAAACCTCAATAAAGAACTAAAAGCTGATTCCATACAGAACGGTGGTCAAGCGCAGGACAGAAAAGGAAACACACACTATTTAGGCGTATATGAATATGAAGGAATGTACGACCGATTCATAACTCTCGGCGCGAAAAAATATGCCTATGAACAAGACGGCAAACTTGCCATAACCATAGCAGGAGTGAACAAAAAGTTAGGTGCAAAAGAACTGGGGAAACTGGAAAACCTAAAAATCGGCTTCACGTTCCGCGAAGCGGGGGGTCTTGAATCTGTATACAACGACACAGATTTTGGGTGGTATGCACCAGATACAGAAAATGTTTCACGTGAAACATATATAACCAGAAATGTTTGCTTACGCCCATCCACATACACAGTCGGTCTGACTTTAGAATATTTAAGAGTAATTGACAGTCCTGAACTTTGGAAAGATTTTGAAGAATATTTAGAAAAAAGTGTTGACAAATAACACCCTCTGTGGTATTATAATATCAGGCAGAAGCCTAACTCATTTCACAAAACATTATCAGTCCACGAGTGCTAATCACTAATCAACGAAATGAGCCGAAACAACTAAATCCAACGAAAGGAGAAAACCGTTCATGATTACCAGAACAATTGTAAGAACAACAGCAACAATCAATTGCGTTGATGGATACTCTGACACACGTACTTTCTACGGTGCAGGTGTAACAGCAACCAAAATCCGCAAATCTTTCTTAGCTGAACAGCCGGAAAGAGAGATTGCATCCCTGTCAATCAACGCGGATGAAATTAAAGTCGGAATGACAGACGCTGAGTTTGTAGCCGCAGGAAAAGAAATCAAATAATCACATCAAAAAGGAGAAAAAACATTATGGAAATCATCAAATCTAACTTACCAGAAAACGTCGATATGGAAACCCTTTACAACATGTTTGAGTCTGAGGACAGAAAGCCGATGAAAGACTTAGCAGGAACAGTGATTCCTGTACAGTATTTCGCAATCTACACAGACGAGAATGCCAAAGGGGAATATGTCAAACTTCTTGCAGTAATGGCTGATACTGGTGCAGTTACGGTCACAAACTCTGCTAGTGCAATTCGAGCTATGGAACGTCTCACAAAACTCTGTGAGATGGCTAAGCAGAAATTGACAGCTATTGAGGTCACAAAGGATAAGTCCAGAAACAACCGAGAGTTTATCTCTGTCAAACTGGCGTAAGGAGACAGCATGGGACGACTTGAATTATATGAGCCGTCTGGATATGTAAATATAAAGGGTATTCTGGAAACAGGATATCCTTTTATTTTTATCTGGGGTGGCAGAGGAACGGGAAAGACTTATGGTATACTGAAAGAATTGATAGAGACAAGGCGGCGTTTCGTATTAATGCGTTCATTGCAGAAACAAGCTGATATGATGAGTATACCACAGTTCAACCCTTTTAAACAGTACAATGAAGATAACTATGTCAACATAAACCCTGTGAAACTAGGTCGAGACTTTTCAGCGTTCTACTACTGCGAAGTTGACGATGAGGGACGTAATCAGCCAGACGGAGACATTCTAGGGTACACGGCTTCTTTATCAACCATAGGAAATCTACGTGGATTCGGGGCATCGGACGTAGAGGTGATATTCTACGATGAGTTTATCCCTGAGAAGTCAGAAACGCCTATAAAGAATGCGTGCTACAGTTTGTTGAACGGATACGAGACAATCAACAGAAACAGAGAGCTTGCAGGAAAACCACCTGTACAGCTAGTGTGCGCGTCTAACTCAGAAAACGTAGCATCGGACATATTCATAAAACTAGGGTTGGTGCGAAAAGCTAGCGAGATGGCTGAAAAAGGACAGGAAGTGTGCTATCTCAGCGAACGAGGCATCCTATTAATCAACCTGTGCAATTCAGAAATATCGCGCAAAAAGTCAGAGACAGCTCTATACCGCATGGTTGGAACTGACAGTGATTTTTACAAAATGGCAGTCAGCAACTCATTTTATAGTCTTGACTATTCAGACGTAGCAGTAAAACCGTTAACTGAATACCGCCCAATGGTTACGGTCGGAGAGATAACCATATACCAACACAAAAGCCGTGATGAATATTATGTAACGAAACACTCATCGGGCACACCCCTAGACATATTCGGACTGGGCGAAAAAGATATGGGGGCGTTTATCAGAAAGTATGTGTGGCTATGGACGGAATACCTTGAATACCATATCATATTTTCAGATATAGAATCCAAAATTTTATTTGACAATTATTTTCATTCATGATATAATAATCATAGGGATAGTGAGCTTAGAAACAACGGACGGAATCCGTAAGCAAGGGACGTTTCACCCATACCACTATCCCTTTCTTGTAACTTACTATTCATGTGTACCCATGATTCCTTTCCTCATTTATATATCTGGTGGCGTCCCTTGTGAACGGAGAAAGGAGTGCAAGTGGAAGTAATCACAGAATTTTCCACCCTCATTGCTAACCTCGGAGTGCCAGTGGCTTGTATGGCAGTCACCTTTTACCTCTGGTACAACGAGACAAAAACACACAAAGAAGAAATAACTCAGTTGCGTGACGCATTAGTGAATAACACTATGGTTATGCAGAAGTTACTTGACAAACTCAGTACCGAATGATAGTAGGTGCTAGAGTGGTGTACGACACAGACATTGACAACATGGACAGCGTGACGGAACTTGAGCCGAACCCTGATATCTTCGGAGAGTATGAGGTTGTAACATCATCCGAACCTCTGAATCTTCGACAGAATCCAGACACCGATGCAAACATCATTGTGTCAATGCCTAAAGGTCGTACATTCTCATGCTACGGATTCACAGATGCTACTGGTGACTGGTATCTGGGAGAATTTGTAAGCAAAGGAAAAGTGTATGCAGGATTTGCACACAAAAATTATCTCAAACGAAAGGAGAACAGGTAATGAACATTGCAGACATTATCGCGCTTGCAGGTGCGGGCTTTACAAAAGACGACATCGTTCGCATTGCAGGAAGTATGCACACTTCAACCCCTATCGTAACTCCAACTCCAACTCCAACCCCAACCCCAACCACTACCACAACTCCAACCAGTGCCCCTGTTATGTATCAGCCGACACCTACACCGGCACAGACACCGACACCAACGCCAACGCCAGCGCCGACACCGGCAACAGCACCAGTACCAAATCCGATTCAGCAGTACATGCCGACACCACAGCCTAGTGGGGTGGACTTTGGAAATAAGCTTGACCAGATTCTGGGAGCAGTGCAGGGTAACAATATTATGAATATGCAAGTTCCGGCTCAGCCGACTACAGAGGACATGCTTGCAGAGATTATTAATCCAAAGGGGGTAGAATAAATTGGGAGCTACTGATGTAATTAGTAATAGCACACCGAGAGTGGGTACATTTACAGCCTCAACTGTATTAAATACTATCGTGAGTCAGGCGACTGGAAAGAATCCTATTGAAACAGTTTCAACTGCTGACTTTGTTTCAATTGCTAATACCGCGTTAGGTATCAATACAGATGCTTTATTGTCCGCTATCTCGCAAGTGTTATCAAGAACAATATTCTCTATCAGACCGTACAGCCGTAAATTCAAAGGACTGTACATGGATTCACAGAGATTCGGCAACCACACAAGAAAACTTAACATTGCGGATTCGGACTGGAACAAAGACTTGCGATATGACCTGACAGACGGACAGGCAGTCGATGACCAGATTGTGAGAAAACCAAACGTGTTACAGACCAATTTCTATGGTCAGAATATTTTTGAGCGTCAGGTTACAATCTTTAAAGACCAGTTGAATATTGCTCTTTCCAGTGAAGAAGAATTTCAGCGGTTTATCACAATGGTTATGACAAACGCTTCAGACCAGATTGAACAGGCTCATGAAAGCACCGCGCGTATGACACTTGCGAACTTTATCGGTGGTAAAGTAAAAGGTGATACTGCAAACGTGTACAAACTGGTGACAATCTACAATGATGTGGCAGGTACGACACTCGACACAGCGACAGTGCGACAGCCAGAAAACTTTGTTCCGTTTATGAAGTGGGCTGTTGGTTTCATCAAGACAATTTCCGACAGAATGACAAATCGTTCTCAGAAATTCCATATTAACGTGACAGGAAAAGAAATCAGCAGACATACACCATACAATAAACAGAAATTGTATCTGTATTCTGAACTGCTGAACGACATTGACGCGTCTGTTATGACATCAATCTTTAATGATGAATACCTGAAATTTGCAGAGCATGAGAGAGTATCCTTCTGGCAGTCCATTGACAGCCCGGATGGAATCAAGGTGAAACCCGCATATTTACTGCCAGGCGGAACTGTGAAAGCTGAGACAGAAGAACTTGCAGTAGCAGACATCTTTGGTGTGTTGTTTGATGAGGAAGCTGTGGGTATCACTACTTTTGGTGAGTGGTCAGCACCGTCACCATTCAATGCACGCGGTGGATATAGCAACATCTTCTGGCACTTCAACGACAGGTATTTCAATGACTTCACTGAGAATGGGGTTGTATTCCTGTTAGCATAATTAAGGGGGTTGACATATGGCTATTGATGTGACATTTTATAAGGTTGCCAAAAGAAGTAATAGCACATACGTCCCAGACCCTGACAACAAATATCAGACACTATCCTGCAATCTCAAAGAACCTTGTGGGATAGTGTCCCCCATTCTGGTGTTGGCAAGCGGATTGACGTGGAATCCTAATGGAGTAAACTACTGTCATATTGAAGCTTTCGGACGCTACTATTTCATAGATGAATGGACTTACAGTCAGGGTGTATGGATTTGCTCATGCACTTCCGACCCATTAGCATCTTGGCGTGACACTATCGCGGATAACAGTTATTATATACTGAGAACCAGTCAGGCAAGCGATGGACAGATTATTGACAAACTTTATCCGTTCTATCCATTGGCATCAGTTAATACTGTTACCGCAAGTACTCCGTTGTGGGTGTTTGAGGGTGACCTAAACGCAGGGTCGTTCGTTGTCGGAATTGTCGGAGCATCGGGAGTGTCGTCATATTATGCAATGAACAGTGCAGGTTTTAACACTTTATGTCAGAAAATGTTTAGCAGTATTGACTGGCTTAAAAACAAAGCTGACTGGGGAGACATTAAAGATGATGTAATCAAAAGTGTAGTAAATCCTGCTCAGTACGTTACAAGCGTGATGTGGTTTCCCTCAGTTGTTAAGGGTAATACAACTCCTGTAAATATACCTGTTGGTTGGTGGGAAATTACTGGTGTGAACTGCACACAGATTTCTTCAAGAGTTATTGAGAAAATCAATGTGAGTGTGAACGTGCCGGAACATCCACAGGCAGGAGACAGAGGGAAGTATCTAAACAGCTTTCCGTATCGCAGAGTTAAAATCCGTGTCGGCGGTTTCGGTGTATGTGAACTAGACCCCAACAAGATTACAGAAAAAGTAGATGTGAATGTGGCTTATGACAAGCGCACAGGAAATTCAGTGTGTTACATCTATTCAGGTGGTACGCTGTTGGCTAACATGTACGGCACGATTGGTGTACCAATTGCTATTAGTGACATACAACAGAATCTTGGTGGTGCGTTGATGAGTGGTATTATGGGAGTTGTGAGTACCTTTACAGGTAACATAGGTGGTGCGGTAACAGGATTGTCTAACATGGTTTCCGACCTTACGACAACCGATGTCAGCCAGATTTCAACACAGGGTGGTGTGGCGGCTTTAGGCTCTAGCGTGACCGTATATGCCGAAGCGCACAGAGTTGTACCTGAGGATAACGCTAAAAACGGTAGACCGTATTGCAAAATTGGTACGATGAGAGCATTAGGGGCAGGATTCTACAAAGTGCAAAACGGTGCGACAGCGTGTTTGGGTGCATCGCCAAAAGAAACGGCATTGATCCAGAGAGTACTTGAAGAGGGGGTATTTTTCGCATGAGAAGTAATCACCAACAAAACAGCGCGTTAATATTCTACGCGTTAGGAAAGAAAGCTGGTGGCGGTGGTACACCTGTTATTCCGCCGTCCGGCGATTGGTTAGTAAAAGTTACTGATACAACAGCAGGGTACTTCACGTTTGACCAGCAGAAACAGAACGCTACAAACGTGTTCAACTTCTTCAAAGCTAAAGGATGGAGTACAAACCCCATTATCGCACTGTTAGGAAATATGACAGGTGAAAGTACTATGAATCCCGGATTAATCGAGGTAGGCGGTGGCACTACGTCAGCGGGTCCGGGACGAGGGCTTGTACAGTGGACACCCGGCAGTCAGCTTTTGACAGGGCTTGACTTACTGTTCGGAAAACATGATGATTGGTATGATGGAAACAAACAGCTTGCTGTAATGTTTGCAGAATATCAGGAAGCGACAGGAGAAGCTAGTATAGGTATTGAAAAACAGTGGTATCCAGTTCGGGCGTATAATGTGAGTTATGGCGAGTGGGCGCATGATACTACACACACTTTGGAATGGCTTGTATACGCGTTTATGGCTAACTATCTCAGACCTGCAACAATCAATCATCCTGAGCGTGTAACCTACGCGTCACAATGGTCAGCTTATTTTATTAAAGGTTAGGGGGGTGAAAACATGAGTGCGCCTTATTCATGGCAAGCAATAAACAGCGTTACATGGGCGGTTAGTCCTAGTACGTTACACACCAGAAACAATGAGTTGTTTTCTTTCTTTAGAAAGTATTTGATTCAGAAAGTGCTATCAGTTTTCAAGTTCAAGTTGCCTGATAACTGGGCTGAGAACTACTTCCTGTATACACTGTTCCTTGAGGGGTATATCGCTATTATCAATACTGATAAGTTTGGAGTTATCCCTCAGAACTGTGGATTGCAGGGGTATAATGTGATGTATCAGCCGACACATGCTGTTATCGCAAATCCATTACTCACAGGCATTCTTACTCCTGTTATTGATAAACAGTGTGCATTAATTAAGCTTATGCCAGACTATAGCGGAGTATGTGACATAGTGAACTACTACGCAGATAACATGGCTATGAGTGCCGAAGCGTTAGAAATGAATATTATGAACAGCAAACTTAGCTACCTGTTCGCCGCTAAAAATAAACAGGGTGCTGAGAGTATGAAGAAGATTTTCGACCAGTTACAAAGAGGAGAACTTGGAGTTTTCTACGATGACAAACTGAGGAGAAAATCTGGTAATGGTGATACAGAAACACCGTGGGAAGTATTCAATCAGGACTTACGAAACTCATTCATTGCGCCAGAACTTATGGACTGTATGAGGAGATGGGAAGAACTGTTCTGCAATGAAATCGGAATTGGAAATGTAAGAAGTGACAAGAAAGAACGAATGATTGTGGCAGAAGCTGAGAGCAACAATGAAGAGAGCAGAAGCAAAGCGGAATTGTGGCTTGAAACCCTGAAAGAGGGGTGTGAGAAAGCTAACCAGTTATTCGGAATTGAAATGGGGGTGGAGTTCAGAAGTGAGCATGTTAATAACGATTACAAGCCTACTAATAGCGGACAACAGCCTGTTTGATGGGTTGCAGTTACCGAAAGGAATTGACAAAGACACAGTCGTTGACAATATTGTTATGGAGTGTGGAGAGTTAGAGGTGCTGTTTGCAGACCCTGCTTTCATGAAACAGGCTATCACATCATGGTCAAAGAGTATCGTTAATGTGTGGGAGCGACTGAATGAAACCTACTCACTTGATACTGACAGCCCATGGGATGTAAATACCGATATCTACAGTGAGAACGGTATGACCAATGGTGTAGACCAGAGGAATAGTACAAGTAAAACAAGCGGTAGTGATAGGACTCTTCAAACCGTGGCAGGATTCAACAGCGAAGTAATGGTTGATAAGCAGGCGGACACTATCAACTATGGAGCGACTGTTACTGGCGAAGATTCGACCACAGTGAGGCATAACACAGAAAAGAGTGGAACACATGAAATCACGATGAAACGTGATAGCGCGGACGTGATTAGAAAAGTTAGAGAGAACAGGAAGTTCAATATCTATGAGGTGATTGTAACAGATTTCAAGGAACGGTTTTGTCTGTTAGTTTATTGAGAAAGGAGTAGGCTATGGGATTATGGAATAAATTTCCGTTTACTAATTTTCACGAGGTGAATACCGATTGGATTATTTCTGAGGTGAAGAACGCTCTGAATAGAATGGATACTTTAGAGGATAAGACAGAAGCTGATTTACTCGCTTTAGCTAAGCAGATTGTAGGTATTCAGGAAGATGTAGACGGTAAGCTGAACAACATTGACGCAACGATTGCTCAGAAAGCCGCTGAAGAAGTACAGCGTCTAGTGAATGAGGGTCGATTTGATGAATTAATTACACCGGCGTTGGAACAACTTAGTAAGGATTTACAGGACAAAATAGACAGTGCTACTACAGTATCAAATAAAGCGCTTGTTAATACTAACAAGATACAGTATTTGAACACACTTGCAAATAAGAATATTCTTATTATCGGGGACAGTAATAGTGACGAATCATACACCGGTAGTGGTAAGATAACAAAACACTGGACGACCGAATTAAAAAACATTATTAATTCAAAAGCTTCAGGAAATAGCACTACTATTGTAAACAACAGTAAAGCAGGTTCAAAAATGACGCACGCTATTGACACGCTAACCGCAATCAATAAAACCACTACGCGATATGACATTATCATTATCATGCTGGGAACTAATGACTATGGTGGTATGACAGATTATGCGCAGTTTAGAACTAACTTAGCATCTGTAGCAGGATTATTACAGCCACATGTTACTGCGAAGGGATGTCAGGTGTATATGGTGTCGCCACCTAAACGCTCTTTAGCTCAGAGGGACGTTCCTAATCACATTCCTTTAGTAGTTTATGCAAGAGAAATTGCCAATACATGTAAACAATGGGGATTCCATTTCATTGATGCATGGTGCAAGATTCCTGAATTGAACGTAGAAAATACTGAGAGTAGAAACAAATGGTTAGCAGATGGTTCTCTACATTTCAGTGACGTATTTGCTCCTATTTATGCTGAGTGGATTTTATCCTATATCACATCGGAAAAAGGAGACGATATCGGCGATTATTACGAGGAATATCGTGGCGCCTGTATGACACCTATGTTCAGTAACACAAACAACTTCGAATATGATGCTACACGAAGCAGTATTAAAGTTGGAAGTAAAAAGCACTTTATCAGTGTCAATGGCAAATTGAAACAGGGTGGAGGTGATACCACAGGTATTCAACCTATAATGAATGTGCCAGCGTGGCTTGTAGGAGCAGGAAATATCGCTGTTCTTGACGCTATGTGGACAAGCTATTCAAGAGGGGCGGCAGTCGAAAAAGCGGCAGTATTTATCAACAACCCTGGAAAGAAAATGTATGCAGATATCACCGGAAATACTTCCACTGGAAAGACTTACACGATTACAGGAAATGTCGAAGTGTCACC
>QAMT01000016.1 GCA_003150755.1 Phascolarctobacterium sp.
TGTGTCATATTCTGCTGCACTCTTGCATCAATCATCGCCTGGATAATATCATATTCCGGTTGCAGTGCATCATATTCTGCCTTTACCTCCGGATTCTGCAATGCTCTTTTTTTATAATCTTTATAGCTACTCATTGCCATACCTCCGTTCATAATCTGCTTTATACTTCTTTGCCAGTTCTTTTTCTGCCTTTGGTGTCTTCTGCGATTTTTTTATAAATCCATTGGTCAGTACCGCCTTCTTGCCTACGATAAAGAAATACAATACTCTTGTAATATCTGATCCCTGCTTGGCACGAAGCTCAAATATCCCATTCTCCAATGGTTTTGAATATGGCTCACGAAGCAATGGTCCGTTCATTTCCAGTAAATCAATTGTCCGCAATGTTTTTGCCAGCAACTTAGGCTCCAGGGAATCTAATAGTTCCTGCACAGGGCATCTTTCATCTTCTGTATCATATAAAATGATCTCGTACATTAGTATGCTCCTTCTTCTTTGTAATTATAATATGTCGTATTCAACATGTTTGTCAAGATGATTCCAAACACTTTTTCATATATGTTAACTTCCAGTATTTTTACGGCTCGATTTAAAGATATACCGATTTATTAATCAAATGGTAACTCCTCCATACTCTTTTTGATTTCGTGCTCTTGTACCACATATTTATGTCCAATATCCTCTACAAAATCTCGATACCGCAATATGCTATTGTCTTTAAAATATGCAAGCGTCCGATTCCTTTCTGTTATTCTGTCATCTTTTAATGCAATCATTGTCTGATAGCTGCTCCATCGGTAATCCTCTGGTTTTACCACTATTCTGGCTTTCACCGGGTTCAGATGAATATACCTGCTTGTCTGTAAGAAATAAGAATCTTCCTTCACAAGACATGACTTATATCTGCTTTCAAACAAATGTCCTCGATACTGGTACTTGTGATTAAAATACATTGCATATCTCTCAGACAAACACTTCATGAACCTTCCAATCTCATCTTCACTAGTTTCCAGTAGAAGATGTATATGATTCGTCATCATACAATATGCATGTGTCTTACATTGATACTTATCTAATGCCACCTTCAATATTTCTAAAAACATCTGATAATCTGCTTCATCTGAAAAAATCTCTGTTCTCCTTACTCCTCGGTGCATCAAATGATAGATTGCACCCGGATACCATTCTCTTAATTTTCTTGCTATTTTCGAATCTCCTTTTATGATATTATCATTTATGATTATCTTTAAAGTAATGCGTCCACATTCGCATTACTCTTTATCACTTATACTTACTTCTATGTGTTTTCCCAATGCATTCGCATATTTTTCCAGCATCAACAATGTCGGGATTCTTGTCCCTCCCTCAAACCTTGCTATATTCGATGTTCTCACACCGGTTATATCCGATAATTCCTGCTGCGTTAGTTTCTGTCTCTTTCTTTCCTCCACCAATTGTCGTATCACTTCGGAAGAATCCTGCTGCACTGCTGATTGAATCATATCCGCATATGCCAGCAACCTTTTCTCTCTTTTTTCCTTTTCATTCTGATATTCTTCTCTGTTCTCTTTCATCCGATCCGCTTCCTACTATCAGTTTTATCGGATTATATCATTAATGATATAAAGTTGCAATACCTTTTAACAACTTAAGATTTTCTTAATGGGGTCTGACCCCTTCAGTCTTTATCCGTTTCTACTTTGTCTCCAATCCGCACTTATATTTCACGCAAAGAGAAAAATAATTCCTCCACACTGGATTCAACACTTCATATTCCTCTCTTATGATATCCTGACACACTCTCATCATATTTTGTGCATAAACTTCCTTATACTCATCCCCCATTGACTCAACCAACGTCAAACAATCAATCCATTTACACATAAAATCTTCTTTTAATTCTTGATTTTCCAATTTACTGTATTCATCAATAATATAACGCAGACATTTTTCAGTCATTGTAATCTCAAATCTGTATTTAATCATTTGTTCTATACAATCTAGTAATACATAAACATCCATCTTAAGAGCAACTAAAAAATTTAGTATTCCCGTTCCAGAAATATTTAATTTTATCTCCTGTATTATTAATGACTGTATCGTTACTTCTCCGGTAACTATAACGGCTTTCTTTCCCTGAGCCAGTGCTAACGCGTCATAATCAGAAATTCCAAATACATCTAACCAGTCCCGTTCTTCATCCTGCACGTCACAAAACTCTCGATTATTGCTCCAAGTATTTAACTGACTCACAAAATTTTTTAAGGCTGCTGCCTCCCCAAGGATCTGCACTTTTTCACTTTCAGATACTACATTCATGTAAAGACGTTTTTCTCTCACACCAAGGCTGGATACATGTTCCTTATCATTTTCATTAATTATGTCTGTACACATAGTTAATATCGTATTTCTCATTGATTCTGGAACAAATACCTGTCTTTCTTTTAAGAATTCCGGCTTAACTCCAATCATATACAACATAATCACAGCTGCAAAAGACAATACAAACTGTTGTCCTCGAATTAAGTCCTCATCATAACGCTCTCTTACAATAATATCTTCACTTTGTACTAAGGTCATAATTAACTGAACCGTATTGACTCGTACAGTTTTCTGAAGTATCGCAAATGGTAATGGAAAACTGGAAAAATCTTTATAATTATCTAACCAATTAAATTCCTTTTCATCTCCAGGAATGTATTTCATAAGTTCTCTGCTGAAATTTTCTACATCTAATTTTCCATCCCTAGTTTCGATAGATATTGTTTTTACTGCATTTGCTTTCACCAATTTTTCTAAACATAGCCTAATTAAGTAACCATCCACAGGCATTATCTCTGATATATGATATTCTCTTCCTTCTATCATAACAAGATCGCCTGTTTTCTTTCTCAAAAGTCCTATTGTAATTGCTTGATCTCGGTATATGTGTGTTGCTCCCTGCCATATATATGGTACATCTGGCAATATGTTTTCTTCATATATGCAATATATTAATTTTTCTCCATCCACCCCCTGTAACACAACTGCAGTATCATTTTCAATTCCATCTATTTTTCTTTCTGTACTATCCGAATCACTTATCTGAAGCATAAGATAATTTCCAAATATTCCAATCTCATTATCTTTGTTTCTCAGCAACGCCTTTAACATTAATTTCTTTGCTTCTGCTTTTTTATTTTCCCTGCTATAAATACCCGCAACAAGTGTCAATAATCTTGCTGTTCCAATTTTTATTGCCGCGTCTATTACCTTTTGTGGTACATTTCTTTGTAAATTTAATGACAAAACAATAGTAGCATCTACTACAAACAAATCGTTCTGAAAATTATCAAATATGTTTAATAATATATCTAATGCCGTTACTGCCTGATTATCTTCCATCAAAAGTTTAGCTTTTAATCTCAATATGTCTGGTGATACTTGTCCTAATGCTTCTTTTTTCTCTACTATTTGCATTGCTTCTTTATAATATTGACAATCAATCAATACTTTTGCAAAATCAACTTCTGCTTCCGGATCAAGCCATTCTAACTGTCCATCCTTCCATTTTTCAAATAATTCCGGAAGCATTTTTCGCTCTGTCTCATGAACTTTGAAAATTTCTAACCAATACTCTACATAATCCTTGTAAACCGATTGATATTTCTTCCATTCCGTAATTGCCGCTTCCTTACCATCACATACCCGAATTGATTGAACATATAATAAAAACAGATATATATCCTTCTCCAGAATACCATTATGACTCTCAATAGATTCTTTTACCTGATTCCAATTATTACATTTTTTTCTCAGTAAATTACAATATAACCAATACGTTCCCGCTCTTTCACAAAATTCCACAACTGCTTCCTCATCTATGCAACCCAAATCTATCTTATACTGAATCATCATAGTTTCAATCGCAGAATCCTTCTTTATTACATCTGGAATTTAATTAGAACAACTCTATATTTTTTTCTTCAAGAACCACTTGGTTTTTCAAAAAAGTTCTATAATACAATAATTTTATCTTATTGTTGTTATGAGCAATTTTTTGCTTCATTCCAGACAAAATCTTTCCAATTTCTTTTACCCGTCCATCCTCTTTTACATTTTCTAATGAAATTGTATTAACAATAGTGTCCTGCTCTTTTTCTAATACATATATTTCCTCTATATAACTCAGATTATTTCCAAATAATTGCTGAATCAGCTCATGAATATTAATTATTGGTTTTTCTGCCAGCCACAATGCGCACACTCGATTAACAAGCCATTTTTCATTGCTATATTGTCCAGTAAGAGAAAACTCATAATTATCCACATGATGTCTATTCTTCTTTTCAAGCTTCATGAACTTTTCTTTTTCATCTCTGGAAATAATTCCTGCAATCTCTTTCAGGTCAGAATTTTTAATCAGTTTTTCTAATTGTGTCATTTTTTCTTTTTTATCAAACCAATATAAAATCAAAATCCTTGTTATATCATCTGAAATATAGTTGCTTTTAATTTTCTTCCATGCTTCCAAAGCCTCCATATCTAAACACTGATAATCAGAGAGTAACGATAATTTTATTTGCATTGCCATATCAATATCCGCATTTTTATTCCTCAAAAACGGAAGCAAATCATGAACTTGTTCTATATTCCCTTTCCTAATTTCCTGACTTAAAATATCATATACTTTCATAACCTCTTCTGGATTTTTAATTTGGGATGTATGTTCTATAATTTCTCTAATATTATTATTACTATATTCAAGCTGTCTCTTACTCTCGCTTTTTTGATTTTTTAATATAGAAGCTTTCAAATATTGCTCACTTACCGATAATCCACTGGTCAAATATTCCTCGTATTCTGTATATATTTTCACCAGCAATTCTCTGACAACTGATTCATCTATTACATTAATTTCCCTTTCATCATCATTGAAAAACACTTTCAATTGTCCAACTAAGCCATTTATAAGTTCTTCTTTTGTGGTAATGTCTCCATTCGACTGCAACAGATGTTCATATATCTTTTCAATAGGTTTATAATACTTCAAAAAATCTTCAAACTTCCCAGAAGTTAAAATTGTTCCATCATTTTTCTTGATAAATTCTCTTAACCACTTCTTTATTTTCTTCTTAAATGACCAAAACTTTATGTTTTCTTTTATGGTCATCTTTCCGTCTGATACACTTTCAGTTATTAATCCAATCACTATATCCGATATAGCTGTTACAATTGTGTCCTTCACTAATTTTATCATTCCTTTTCTAAATTATCCTTCTATGATATGTATCAGCAATTCTGTCATCTCGGTTCATTCCTAATATATCCAATAATGTAGATTTTCCCATACCATTTTTTCCTAAAAACATAACTACATTATTTACATTTTTACCATAGTAATTTTTTATTGAATTTACATTTTTCTCAACACTTAACCAATTATCTTTTATTGTAGCCATATAATTTGAAGAGAAATTGAATTCCTCATTTTCAAAAACCTCTTCATATTTTCTTATGTATAAATATATAAGTTCCACTAAATCTTTCCTTTCATAAATCATTCAGTAATATAACAATGTATTTTGTGGCGCATATTTAATCCGTTTCAGCATAATATTTTCTTATCCGACTAATGAAATTATACAGCTTCCACCTTATCCAGTTTTGTATATTATGCTTTAGTCTTTATATTCTGCTTTACACTATCATAAATCAACACTCTCGCTGCAAATCTGTCATTACTGTACTCGCTATTGAGCGTTTACGAATTCTCTTTGACAGCAGGCGTTAAGGTATTCTCTAATGTGGTAAGGTATGCTTCTTCACGAAGAATTCGTTGCCAGTAAAAAAAGGATTTGTCCGAAATACCGTGCTCTCGACACCAGGTTGTTTTAGGCATTCCGCTAGCAAGACATTCTTTGATGATATTTGTCCATTGTTCACACCGGACTTTATGAGTTATTTTATCCATGAGATTATCCTCCCTCTAAAAAACCTTAGATTTTTTTAAGTAATTATCTCATGAAAACTAGCAAAAATCGTGGTACCTACTATTCACCGTTTACTTTCAATATACAAAAAGAGACCGAATTTTTTCAATTTCTGCCTCTTTTCTCTTGCTCTACTCTTATTTTATCCCTGCACTCAATCTCTAATCTCTCTTAAAAATATCTCGTGTGTATACTTTTTCTTTTACATCGTCCAGACTACTATCATATCTGTTGGCGACAATTGCCTGGCTTTGTTTCTTAAATTCTTCCAGATCATTGACTACTTTACTTCCGAAGAATGTTGTACCATTTTCCAGTGTTGGCTCGTAGATAATTACCGTTGCTCCTTTTGCTTTGATACGCTTCATAACTCCCTGAATAGATGACTGACGGAAGTTATCGGAATTAGATTTCATTGTAAGACGGTAAACGCCTACGACTACTTCTTTTTCTTTACTTGCATCGTAATCATCATTAGCCTCATAAGCACCTGTCATCTCTAACACATGTTCTGCAATGTAATCTTTTCTTGTTCGGTTAGATTCTACGATTGCAGTCATCATGTTCTGTGGGACATCCTCATAATTTGCCAAAAGCTGCTTTGTATCTTTCGGCAGACAATAACCACCATAGCCAAAAGACGGGTTGTTATAATGACTTCCGATTCGTGGATCCAGACATACACCATCAATAATCTGCTTCGTATCCAGCCCTTTCATCTCTGCATAAGTATCCAGCTCATTAAAGTAAGATACACGCAGTGCCAGATATGTATTGGCAAACAACTTCACGGCCTCTGCCTCAGTGAATCCCATAATCAGAGTATCAATGTCTTCTTTTATTGCACCTTCCTGTAATAATCCGGCAAATGTATTCGCTGCTTTGACAAGTCTTGCATTCTCCACATCTGTTCCAACAATGATACGTGATGGATACAGATTATCATAGAGCGCCTTAGACTCTCTTAAGAACTCTGGGCTGAAAATGATATTATCGCAATGAAATTTTTCTCGAATGCTTGCCGTATAGCCTACCGGGATTGTAGATTTGATCACCATAATCGCATCCGGATTATACTCAATAACTAATTTAATAACAGCTTCTACCGCTGATGTATCAAAGAAATTCTTTTTAGAATCGTAATTTGTCGGTGCTGCGATTACAACAAATTCTGCATCTTTATATGCTGATTTCGCATCTAATGTTGCTGTCAGATTTAAATCTTTCTCTGCCAGATATTTTTCAATATAATCATCTTGAATTGGTGACTTCTTCTGATTGATCAATTCCACCTTTTCCGGGATAATATCTACTGCCCATACCTCATTGTGCTGTGCCAATAATGTCGCAATTGATAATCCTACATATCCTGTTCCTGCTACTGCAATCTTCATGACTTTTATTTCTCCTTTTACATACCTTTTATATTTTTCTCAGGTAATATGCACCTATGCCTGGTTCTTCATAATCTCCTGCACCGCATCATAGCTGGCACGGTCTCCAATATCATGTCTTTTTCCACTCATCGTCCATGCATAGACATCTGTCTGATGGCTGAGCCATGCTGCGAAACTTCCCGGTGCATCTGTACTGCAACCAGCTTTAATTGCCTCGTCGATCCGTGCCACATCTTCTTCTCGATAACAATAAAACGGCGGCACTGCCAAATTCCCCTTCGGCACCTCTGGTTTTTCTTCATAAGAAATAATTTTGTCTTCTGCATCTTTTACAATAATTGCCGTCTTCTGCTGCCGCTTCAAATCATTTTCCTCATGACACATCACACACGGCGCCTGCTTTTTCTGGCTAAACTGAATGAACTCACGGAACGAGAAATCTAAAAGGTTATCTCCTGCAATTACAAGAAAACTCTCTCCACTTCTCCCTTTTATAGCCTCCAGCGCAACCTGGATATCCTTCACTGCCCCAAGTCTGTGCTCATTATCCGTAGAACCATCATCCACAAGAATTACCGGCTTTTTATAATTTAAAGTCTCTTTCCAACCTTCAAAATATCCAATAAATTTGTGATTACTTACAATCACATATCCCGTAATCTCTTCCTGCTCTTCCAAGTCATCTAAAAGCCAGTTCAAAATCGGCTTCTCATTCACCGGAAGCAGCGGCTTCGGAAAATTCTCTGTCAACGGGTACAATCTCGTAGCATACCCAGCTGCTAAAACAATTGCTATCATAATATTACTCAACCTCTTTTTAAGAAAATCTTAAGAGGGTCTGACCCCCTATTTATAAAATTCCGCATACCACTGTGCAAATTTTCTTAAGCCTTCTCGCAGGCTTGTCTGTGGTTTAAATCCAAAGTCTTCTTCTAATGCTGTGGTATCTGCGTATGTTACCGGCACATCTCCCGGCTGCATTGGTACTAATTTTTTGTGCGCGTCAAAATCATAATCTTCCGGAAGTACGCCTGCGCTGATCAGTTCCTGTTGTAAAATGTCTACGAATTCCAGTAAATTTTCCGGATGACTGTTTCCGATATTGTAAACTGCATAAGGTGGAATCGGTAACCCGTCCTCGCCATTTTTCTTCTCCGGAGCTGCCTGCATTACGCGCTTTACTCCCTCTACAATATCATCTACATATGTAAAATCCCGCTTGCAATTTCCATAATTAAAAATCTGAATCGTATCTCCGGCGCGAAGTTTATTTGTAAATCCGAAATATGCCATATCCGGTCTTCCTGCCGGTCCGTAAACTGTAAAGAACCGAAGCCCTGTCGACGGGATGTTATATAGCTTGCTATATGCATGTGCCATCAACTCATTGGATTTCTTTGTAGCTGCATATAAAGAAACCGGGTTGTCTACTTTGTCTTCTGTCGCATATGGCACCTTTTTGTTGCTTCCATATACAGAGGAGGATGAAGCATAAACCAAATGCTCCACTCCATTAGCTCCGTCATCATAAGAATGACGGCAAGCCTCCAAAATGTTATAAAATCCTATCAGATTGGACTCAATATATACATCTGGATTTGTAATTGAGTAGCGTACCCCTGCCTGAGCTGCAAGATTTACAACAACTGCCGGCTTATCCTCTGCAAATATCCGATCAATCAGCGCTTTGTCTGCAATGGATCCTTTGATAAATTTCCAAGTAGAACTTTCCTGCTTTCCTACCAGTTCTTCTATCTGGGTCAGACGATACTCTTTAATAGACACATCATAGTAATCATTCATATTATCGATTCCTACAATATGTACCGGATGTACCTCCCGCAAAAGCTCCATAACAAGATTCGATCCAATAAATCCAGCAGCACCGGTTACTAAAATCACTTTATTCTCTAATGACACATTTTTTTCTTTCATGATATTACCTTTCCCACACATTATGTGCATTTTTTGTCACTGTTCCATTATAGTACATATATGATATCTTTTCTATATCAAGAAGTTTCTTTTCTCTTTTTCTTAACTGTTTGACAGATTCTGTCACATATAATAAGGCAGGTAATACAACTTCCTGCCTCGCTCAATATTCTAACCTTTGTTTCTTTAATTACGTATATATATCTACTAAAGTCTCACTCCATCTGCACTCTCACATACATATGCAGAATATCTTCCTTCTAACTCTGGAAATGCTTTCAAATATTCTTCTGTGACTTTCGCTTTAATGTCTTCTACCTTTTCCGGATCAACAAGAGCCATACAACACCCTTTGAATCCTGCCCCTGAGAAACGTCCACCGTAAATGCCATCTGTATTCCACATGATTTCATATAATTTTTTCAGTTCATCACAGCCACATTCATAACTGTATATAGAAGACTTTCCACTTTCAAATACAAGCTGTCCATAACCTTCCAAATCACCTTTTCGCCACAACTCGGCTCCTTTTTCTGCCCGTGCAAATTCGCTGTAGTAATGTTCCGCACGTCTGCGCCATAGCTCTGGCAAATGATCCTTATAAGCCTCGAATACTTCATACGGCACATCACGTAATCTTGTATCTGCAAATGTTCCATAATCCATGCCAGCATATCCCATCAACGCATACGCTGCCGCCTTACATTCATCCTGACGCAGGTTATATTTTGAATTCTTCAGCGAACGCTCCAGACCAGAAAAGAAAATCGCAATCTTATACGGCTTCATACTCTGACTGGTCGGGATCAACTCATAGCTGTCATCCTTCGTATCCAGATACAGAAGATGATTCTTTTTAGAAAGCACTTCACAGCTCTGGTCCAGCTTACCGCAAGACACTCCTACATACTGATTCTCCGCTGCCTTTGCAGTTAATATAAGTTCCATCGGCTCCAGATGAATATCATTCACCTTACATAATGCTGACAAAAAGCAGATAATAACTGACGCTGAGGAAGACAGTCCACCAATCGGAAGACTCCCTTCAATCACACCAGACAATCCTATCTTCAACCGATACTTTTCTCCTAACATCTTAGCTGCACCACGAAGATGATCCGCCCAATCTCCCTGCTTCTCCTCCGGCACTGCATTTACAAAAAACTGCGCACGCTTCGGAAAATTCAAAGACTGTAATTCAATGATACCATTCTGCTTCGGATGGTAAGCCATATGTATTCCTTTATCAATCGCAAGACCATTGATCTTACCGTACTGGTGATCGATATGCGCTCCTAATGGGCTTATTCGATAAGGGCAAAATGCCACATCAAACGGTTCCTGATGGTATAATCCCTCGTATACCTCTACACATTTCATTTTCATAATTATCCTACCTTTAATTTATCAAATCTTTGCATGGTGTAAGCTCCACCATGTAATATGTACCTTAATGTTCATTCCCTCTTGACTGCTCTATAATATCATAACTCAACATAACATTTTAGGAATATTTCCATGTAAAATATTTTTTTTGGGAATATCATACTATTATAAATTACTCACTTGATCTATTAACTTTCGTACTTGATCAAATGTATCTTCATTTTCTCGAAAAGCAACTGTACAATTATGCTCCGGATATGTATCTAGCTCTCCTTTTCTAACGCTATAATTTTCAATCCTATTCTTAGTTCCACTATAACGCAATGTATAATTTTGATTTGTATAATCATAATAATTTAAATCAATGTATCGTGTATTAGATACAACTGTTTCATTTCCAAATTTTTTCTTTACATATTTATTCATATATTTAAAAGCTTCATCATGATTAAATCCCGTATTGCATACTTCATAATCTAATGTTGCACCTTTATCATACATATTAACTTGTCCATTTTTTTCCTTGCTCAAAAAAACAAATCTAACATCATATTCTTTTCCTTCATGAAAAAAAGTATATTTTTCATATCCCCGCATTTTTACGTAAGCTGCTATTCCATTCTCAAGTCGTATATTATACCTACTCTTTTCTTCAGTATTATCAGAATTTACTACAAACATCGGTGATGCTTCATATTCATTATTTCCCTGTAATCCCCCATGATTTTGTAAAAAATTCTGAGTCATACTTACCATCATTACAACACCAAATGCCACATAAACAAATCTTCTTTTTTGACAATTATTTTTATTTCTTGCTATTAGAACTGTCTGATTCATAATGTATTCCACTGCATCACATACCATGCTTTGATTATAAGCAGATATTGACATCTTGGAACAAACTAGATTTAATCTTTCTTCCTTTATCACATTTTCATCTAGATTTCTGTCATAGACTTTCTTCATAATCCTCTCTAAAGTGTTATTTTTTAACAACACCTGACATAATTGATCATAAAACGGTTCTCTTCCATATTTTTTTAATACCATTTCTTCTAAATCTTTTTGATATTTTTTTGTGATAAATTTTCTTTCTACTTTATTAATTTGTCTCCTTACAGAATTCTCTAATAAATAATCAACTACCTTTTCTTCAATATATTGTATAATTTCATCTATCCAATAAACTCTCATGTACTCTCCTCATATACTTAATCTGACCAAACACTTATCAAACGATTCCTTTGAAAAAATGTATACCTTCCCTATTATTTTTTCCATATGTTTCTCATCCTGCTTAATCCGTTCAAGCCACCTGCAATAGTGGCTTTTGTCATAGTAATTACATACTTTTTCGTTTTCTATCATACTCTATCTTTTCATCCGCTGATAACAACTTTTTAAATTGCACAACCACCTTTCTTTCTACAGTCACTTTTACTACTTGCTTCTGCAATTCGTCACTTGAAGTATTATAATAAATCATATTTAACAACTTAGCAGCATTACCTTTCTCAATCTTTTTCTCATTTAACTTCTCATTCAATAAGTTCAAAATTTTCTCATTTTGTTCTGTTTCCTGATTGTCTGTTAAATAACCTTTTGCAATTGCATACCAAATTTTCTCATTTTTCAGTCCGTATTGTTCATACATGTCTAATGCTTCTTCTAACTGTGCTGTTGTATAATCGTCTGAATCTTTTCCAATGACTTCCAAAACTTCGTCTATCGTTCTTGTCGTGTCTGTATTAAATAATAATTTTCTAATATTCTCAGGCGTATTATTGATATACAGTTTTAAGATAAGTTTTGAAAATCTTGTTATTGATAACTTATTATAAAATTTCGCCATATCTTTTGATAATGCAGTAATTTCTTCATCAGCATTCATAATTTGATTACTGATAATTTCCAGCCCAGATTCTCCCAAACTACTATATGTTCTATTCACTGTTTTTACTGCTGCCTTTTTATCTTGCAACTGTTTAAAATTATCCTTAACAAAATTCAGAAGTTCACTAAGATTTTCATTTTTCTCGTTAAAAATAGTGTAATGCGCATACAGAAATTTCGCAATGTCATCAATAACCTCTTTTTTTGGCGTCGCTATAAATATCCCCGCAGCTTCCACTAATATTTCCTCACTCATATACTCACTCAACGAATTATATGCTTCTACTACTTCTACAGGGAATGTACTGTAATGTCTGAGAATCTCCTTTTCATAATCCTCCATCCTCTTATCTGATATTTCTTCTTTTAATTCTATCAACTGCTGTACTGCAAATGTAAAGTAATTCTGATATTCTCCATATAAACGTAAATGTGGGAATATGGTTTCTTCACTTATTTTAACTAACTCATCATTAACACTATTCGTTTCATGCAGTTCTTTCATCAACATGGTCAATTCATCATATTCTCTACCTGAAGAATATGATGCTTTCGTATCCAATGTCGTAAATAATGTCTGAATTTGCTTAGTTTCACAATATTTCACAAGCCTGCACACCGCAGATCTGTGTTCTTCTTTTTCAGGTGCATCACTGAATATTTTCTGTATAATACTATCAAATATTTCAATATCATTACCATAGTCTGCAAATGCGCAAATTATATCTACGACCTTATCAGCGTCTTTGATTTTTCCTAGATATGAAACATATTTTGTAGTTTCATCTTCTCCCGGTTCTAAATCACATGGATATTCTATCAGCAAATTATATGTCTCAGAATTACTTTCATCAGGATCCATTGCTGCAACTGTGTTTATAATTACTTGTCTCATGTTTTCCGGGATGTTTTCTCCAAATGGCGATTTAACAAGTAAATCTAATAATAGTCCATGATACTCCGCATCTCCTGCAAGATATTTAATCAACGCCAGATACTCCACATAATTGTCTTTTGTAACATAAATTGTAAAGAAATGTGTTAATGTCTCACATTCTTCATCACTGATATCAGCCCTATCTTCAACTAATTCATTCGTAATATGTACAAACATTTTTTCCGGAATGTAATCTAAAGTCTCTTCTATCGATAAATCCTGTCCCATAACAGCCAAGTTCATCAAGCCATAGGCTCCATCATCCGCATATTCCTCTATCACTTTCTTAACACTTTGCTTCACACCTGCTGAAAAATCATTTTTATATTTCAACATTGATATAATCACACGTTCTACATCTTTTTCTTGTTCCAATTTGTTCAAATACTGTTCCATTGAAACATCAAATACACTTTTATCCTCTGCGTGATTTCTAACCCAGTAATATTGATTGATATTCAACCATTCTATTCCTGTATACTCTACTGTTTTTGCACAGCCTTCTATACGCCTTGAGATTGCTCGAATAACTTCATCACAATATTGCTGATTTATACTCTCAATTAAATTAATTGCCATATTACATACTGTGAGTACATCATCTGCATCATCTTCCAAATCCAAATATTGACATATCTTTTCTGCAAAAACAGGTGTATTTTCCAACATTTTCTGCGCTGACTGCATATTCTTACTAAGCATTGTTTCCATGAATTCTTGCTGTTTTTTATCTCCAGTTAACGCACTTATTTTATCCTGTGCCATGTAAATATATGAAGCAAGTGACGGAACTTTATTATACTTCTCTGTATGAATCAAATAGTTTATAAGTGATTGATATTTAGGTTTCAACTCATATCTCTCATCTATATTTTCAAAAAAGCGTCCCACTTCTTCTGACGGTGAATCATTTTCCCCTCGGTACACTTCCACTATCTCTTCCATAGCATTCATATTAAGGAATAAGGTATCATAAAATTCATTAAAATCTGCCTGCAATACTGAAATTTTTGCAATCATGCGAATGCTATCCAATTCTGTTGCAAATCCTTTCTGAACAGTCTGCTTCTTCTCTCTCTTGCATGCAATAATCATATTATTAATAAAATTGTTAATTAGCTTCTTTACTTGTCTTGGTGTTGAAACATGTTTATGAATGACAATATTTTGAACAATTCTGCAAGCCTCTTCCATGTTTCCATTCATATATTCCATTATAAAATCCTGACAATTTTCCTGGAACAGCTCGACTGCATATTTCTTAATATTAATTTTTACCAATTCAGGAATGTATACCTTATATTGGAATAATTTGTCCAAGATAAGGTCACTGTCAATTTTCGATTCTGTACTTGTTAAATTGCTGACTCTTTTTTCTTCCAACGCTTTCTTCAAAATAGCATCATCAAATGGCACAATAAAAATGCATTTATCCAAATCCATAAACACCTTTAATGCATCTAAAGCTTCTACTATTTTCGATGAATCCAAACGATCCAAATCGTCAATAATTGTAATTATTTTCTTATTTGCATATTTCTTTTCCCTTAGTACTGATTTCAAATAGTTCTCATAATCATCTCTTGTCTCCAATGGAAAATTCAATCCCACCTGTACATTCTTCTTTTCTGCCAGTTTATCCATGTATATCTTTCCATACCAGACCATAATCGGCACGATAAGAATAGTAGCTACATTTTTGCAAAAACATATAAATGACGCACGTAATAGCTCTGGAAAATGTCCCCAAAACAAATTCAAAGCAATACACTTATATATAAACACCAGCAAAAAAATAAATCCTGATATTCCCCAAATCCCCCGAATAGTTTTCTTCCATCTGTGCCACCCGCTTTTTATCTGTTCCGGCGCTTTGACATGACTTTGATCATTTTCGATTTTAACATCTTGATTTAAATATTTCTGAAGGATATGCTCAAACTCTTCTTTGCTATTAAATTTTCTTCCTTCTATACCTTGTAACAATTGTTTTAAAAAAGCTCTTCCAAACTCTTCCTTCTGATATTTCCAGGCATTGATTTCCTGAATCATATATACATCAGTCTGGTCTTGTTCTAAAACCTTTTTTAACATATTTATTAAAGAAGATTTTCCCATACCCCACTTGCCTATAATTGCCACATTAAATGGCGCATCCGTATACTCAATCATATTTTTTATATTATTAGCAATATCAACATGTTCAAAAGAATCCTGATCAACTGACTTTAATGCTTCATCTTTTATAAAATAGTTTTTCATAGCCTTTTCCTTTCGTTTAATTCCTGTATTATTATAAAATAATTTAACCATTATACTCTATGTGGTTACAAATCCCCCTTGTTATATGATACACTTCAACCAATAAAAACTGACGTCCTTCGACAAAATAAGACAGAAAATTTCCCATCTTCTGTCTTATCTCCTGTCTCATTATTCTTTTTCTCTCTTCTCCCCGTCAAATCTCTTCTATTATTTCTGGTTTATATTGTAGCAATTCCACGCTAAACGGAATTTCTCCTGACAACCAAGCTCAATTAAACCTTACAGGTGGTAATACGATTGGATCCATACCTGCTTTTTTTAATGTGTCATAAAAATATGTTCTTATAAATGA
>QAMT01000003.1 GCA_003150755.1 Phascolarctobacterium sp.
GCGTTGTCAACATCTTTTTCAAGAAAGTTTCAAAACTCTTTTCAAACTTGTTTCTGTCGCCCTCTCGAACAACAGCTATATTAGTTTATCATTTCTTCAACGCTTTGTCAAGAAGTTTTTTGAACTTTTTTCAAAGCATTTTTGAAATATTTGCTGCCTCAAACAACAGCTTATTTAGTATACTAAACTTCATCTATACTGTCAATATGTTTTTTAAGTTTTTTTGATTTATTCTAGTAGACGCTCTCACAGGCTCTATTTAAGCATCAAATCACCTTCTATTACTTTTCCCTTTTATAGGACACTAAGACTCTTTCAGGCATTTTAAGAGGCACATGACTGTATTTTGAGTCCCTTCTCTAAAATCCTACTCCAATAATTTTTTCAAAAGCAAAAAAGAACACCCCAAAGAGTGTTCTTTTGTACAAATCTGAAAAACGGATTAACGTTTTGAGCAATAGTTTTAAAATATTGGTACTTCCGTTATACACAAATATCCAGTTATATCAAGACTTTTAGAATTGTAATATGGATTGTCCTCGATAAAAATGGAATAATTTAGATATGTTTTGCTACAATTTACTACAACTTTTTTCTTGACAATCTTCCAACAATCATTTATTATAATAGTGTAATCCACTTTTACACAATTGAATAGGAAGCGGTGATAAAATGCCACGAGTCTACAAAACAGTACGTCTAGCTTATGAAACAAAGAAGTGGTTGAATGATTTAATAGCTACTCATGAAGAACAATTGAAAGGCATAAAAGAATCATTAATTACTAAGTATGAAGATTTGCTTCGTGAAAATGAAGAATTTCAAAATTATTCTCCTACACTATCTATAACAGTTTCTAGTGGTAGCATTTTAGAGGCTGCTTATAATTATTGTATGAATTCAAATTTGTCTCCTTCTGATTGGTCAGCTATATCGGAAGAATGCAAAAAAACCGCAAAGAAAGAAATTGGAAATTTAGATGTTGGAAGTACAACGCCCAGATTTTTAATAGGTACAGATATACTGGAGGGATTAGAACGATTACAGTGGGAATTGAAACCATCTAACATGCAACGTAATCTTCAATTAAATTTCGTCATAAAATTGGTCGTGTTTTTTTACTATAAACATGAAGTTTTAAATAAAAGATGATGCTTCATCTTTTATTATTTAGTTAGAAAGTTTAAGAGTGTCTTACTCTTTTAAATTTTATATTTAAAGAGTAAAAGTGTATTACTCTTTACAAAGGAGGTGTTAAACATGAAGCCTAGAGCTTCCCCATTAATAAATATTGCAAAATAAAAAACTAGCCACACACAAAGGAGAGAACAAAATGAACAATCAATTTACAAATTACCCACTTCAAATTCAAAATGAAGTACAACAAATGAATCATATTTTTAATACACCTGAAAAACGTGCGTATGTAGCAGATAAAGCAAGACTCAATTTATCTGATAAAACTAAAAGCGATGTTTATAGCGAAGCATATGCACATTTGATCAATTCGTTAGGTTTAACATCACGTATTCAAGATGAATACACGCAAAAATTAGTTGCCTTTTATTTTCACTCTCAACAAGTTTATTTTAATGGTAAATCCATGCTTGAAGATTTTGTTGATAAAGGTAAATTACCACATCTTTTCACTAGTTACCGTTAATTTTTTTGAAACGCAGGAGGGATTTCTTCCCTCTTGCTAAATTTGAAAGGTGGTTGTTATCAATGGGGAAATTATATCTTATTACTACGTTTTCAGGTTCAATATACAAAGTACTAGATAATGATAAAGAAAAATGGCTTGAGAGAGTTCCTTCACAAGAAGCAACCGTATTAAGAAAAGATGAAGAGAGAATCAGAATATATGAGATTTTACAATTAACACTTGGAAAGCCTGCAATATTTGCATTGGAACCGCTCGGCTTAGGAAATTTAACTTTAAGAGAGACTACTATTGTTATAGATATACAGACTATAAATAATTGATTGGAGAATAAACTATGAAAAACTTTTGGATGACGAGCACATTCGTCTTGCTTGCAATCATTTCATTCTTTGCTGGCTTCACTGCTGATGGTATTAATTTTACTCGTTGGACACCTTGGTTATCTGTAAAAGTAGGACTTACTTTAGCATTAATAACTTTATTGATTCAACTACCTGCATTACTTTCAACACTGATAGAAAATAATATTAAGGGAGGTAAAAAAGATGAACATTAAAGAAAAGGTAAACTTGATTTTATCTGAAATTGAATACTATCTAGCATTCGATGGCATGCAAAGAGAATTCGCCGAAAAAGGAATTATTAATGCGCTAAAGAAGATAGAACATTTAAAAGGAAGGTAATAAATTGAACGTAGAAGTATTAAAGAATAAATTAATTACTCGTATAAAAAAGGAAAACGAGTATGGCAAACTCTATATTGTTAGTTTGAAAAAGCTGTATAAATCTCGAATCTCAATTCGTCATTTTTTTACACCTTCAAGGGCACTAATAGCATTTGTTTTTATTGTCGGCTCTTTGCAGATGTTGAAAGATAGCCATGGTAGTAATGGGATTATCCTATTAATGTTTTGTATCTTGATAATACTGTCCTTGTACATGAAACATAGATTTTTTCCGAAATACCGACCTTTCGAGCCGACACTTCGAAATTTTATTTATCAGAACAACTTATATGAAGCAAAAAACGGTCAATTGGTAAGTGAAATTCGCATGGCCTATATAGAAGATTTAGATGTTTTGCGTGTGATTATAGAAAAGAATGGCGATCGTTACCAAAAGATTGCTAATGAACTTGGAGAGTCTTTAGAATCTAAGTTAGGAATGCCTTTGTACACTTTAAACGCTACAATCGACTTCGTGGAATATGTATTTAGAAAGTCCCCTGCAGAAAGAAATGTTATTAAGGCTCTCCCTCTTGAAGATGAAGATATGAGCCTTCAAATTTTCGACAACAACAGAATAATTCTAAGAAACAACTTCTCTACTATCATTTCAGGGGTCTCAGGTAGTGGTAAAAGCACATTACTATATGGATTGATAGGACAATTTGTAAGTAAAACTGTTAAAGGAAAGCACGCTAGGCTTTATGTTCATGACAGTAAGATGTCTGATATTTATAAACATATGGTTTTGGCTGATATGCCCGAAAATCAGTTCGGTACAACTGTAAAAGATGCGTTCTCTATGCTTAATGAATTGCTGGAGGAGCTAGAGCGTAGAAAGGAAATTTACACAAATTCTTCTGAATTTGACACAGTTGCCATGGATTTAGATTTAACCTCCGATGTTTTAGAACCCATTCTTTTCGTGATAGATGAATACCCTTCTCTTCTCGGCTTGATGGACTCAAAACAACGAACGGATTGGAATAAGAAACTCGGAAATTACCTTAGGCTCTCAAGACAATTATCAATGGGGGCTTGGCTTGTTCTTCAGCAAGCAAATGCAGATGAGACAACTGGGATCAGCACAGGGTTACGTGAACAGTTGGTTAATAAAATATACACAGGTTCTGAAATAACTGCTCAGAGTGCCCAGATGATGTTTTCAAGAGGGATTAAAGAATTACCTAAAGTTATGGACAAATACGGTGGTTTACTCTCTATTGACTCAAAAGAACCAGTAGCATTTTTATCTCCTTCATTTGCAGGTGATATTAATGAGATTTTACATCCAGTTCTAGTAAATGCATCAAATAATTACAAAAAATTTATAAAGGAATGCTGATATGAATGAGGTAAAAATAACTGTAACTGTTAACGGTCAACATATGACAAGTTATGAAGCTGATGAAAATATCTACAAAGCTTTACTTGACGCTTTATAATCAGCACACATGTTTATTGTTGATGAATCCTAATTAAGCGTTTTGTAAGTGATTAAAACGTGTTTTAATCACTTATGAAATGCATTCATGCAGCCGGCGGAATGACGGGCCGGTCAGCTTGATAAAGCTGAAAAAAACTAAAATGTACGTCCAATCCTGAACGACTTATAAAAGCTGGAACGAAAGGAATATCGATATGAAATTAAATGATTTTTTGAAACCTGAGTTACTCGGAAATAAATTCTTAGCAGTAAAAGGATATTCAGAAGTATTAGACCGTGAAACACAGAAGTTATCTGCGTACCGCTTAAATGTGTCTATTCAAGATGAGAGTTCAGACTTCTTCATGGAAATGATTCAAGTTAAAGTTAATAATGTAGCTCCTAGCTTAAGTGTTCAAGATTTAAAAAATAATAAAACTACTCCTGTTCTACTTCAAGACTTAAATGTGGGGCAATTTAATGGAAATTTATGGTTTTCTTGTGCTGATGTCCTACCAGCTAATAAATAATTTCTAGCCTTTGTATCTCTTATTTTGGTTCAAGAATAGAACTGCCCAACTCGTTGGGCAAGCGGAGCGTGTTAGTGGAACGATATTCTTTATCCAAAATTTAGAGGTACGGAAGCGAATAGAATTCGCTTCCTAGTTTATTTATTCTATAATCAAAGGTTACGAGAAAAAAACAGAAATTATGGGTGATTTTTTGTGAGTTATAACCGAAAAATTATCCAAACTAATTCATATATTGAAGTATACGAATATGAAAAAGTTATCTTTACTCAAGATAAAAATATTGAAAATACTGAACCTAAAAAAGAACGAAAAAAGAAACGAAATTTCGATGAATTATCTACTGCAGAACAAAATGAACGACTAGAAAGAATTTCAAAGACAAGAAAAAATTCACGTTGGGAAGTTATGAGATTAGTTGATACTAATTTCGATAAAAGAACTTCATTCCTCACACTTACAACAAAAGAAAATATTCAAGATAGAAATCAATTTAATTTACTTTTCGACAAATTCATCAAACGTTTAAACTATAAAATTTTCAATTCAAAAAAACGACTGCTTAAATATCTTGCTGTATTAGAAAAGCAAAAAAGAGGTGCCTGGCACGTTCATATTATGCTTTTTGATTTTCCATTTATTCCCCAACATGATTTGGTAAGAATTTGGGGTCTTGGAGGAGTTTGGATAAATAAAATTGATGTTGATTCAAAAGAAAATCGAGGTCGCTACGTCAGCAAATACTTTGAAAAAGGTATTGGACAAGAACTTCTTGAAAGTTACGGAAAGAAATCTTTTTATTCTTCAAGAAATCTGAAAAAACCTGAAGTTTTGAAATTCGTTAGTTTTGAGAAAACCGAAAATATCATCAAACATAATGAAGTTCTATATGAAACAGAGTATTCAGGTAAGATTTTCAAAAATGGAGAACTCTTAGAGAACCGTATCAAATATAAAAAAATAAAAATTGATTAAATGTGAGGAAATAAAATGAATCGTGAAGGAAAAAACTTCCCTTTATTGTTGACAAGGGAAATGGCAGCTAATTTCTTAGGGATTGACCCAAAATCTTTTGACAAGTATGTTAGGAGTTCAGATGAGCTAAAAAGGTTCATGGTTGGAAAACAGGAGCGTTATACAATCACTGAACTTGAAAAATTTATTGTTAATCATTCAATCCATTAAGCGAGGTTAGGTAAATGGCAACAATAATTAAAAGAGGTAATTCATATCGTGCAGAAATTTCTAACTATAAACATGGCGTAAATAATCGGATTACAAAAACATTCAAAACTAAAGCTGAGGCGAAACGTTGGGCTATGCAACACGAGATAGCAAAAGGTGACGGTATAGACCTCGCACGAAGGCAAGATAGTTTTTCAAGCTTTTATGAAAATTGGGTTTATATTGTAAAAAAGAATGATGTAAGACCCGCTACCTTTGTAAATTATACTAGGACTATTCCTGTAGTAAAACAACTATTCAAAGATATAAAATTAAATGAATTAAATGACCTAGTAGTACAAATGAAGATAGATGAGTATGGAAAAACTCATTCTCGTAAAACAACAACCGAATTATTATTAAAATTAAGAACTTCGCTTCGTTACGCTTACGGAAGAAATCTTCTTGTTTCAGATTTTGCTGGTCTTGTAAAAACCCGTGGTAAAGAACTTGAAAAAAGAAATAAAGCACTATCTATTTCTGACTTTAAGAAATTACGTTCTTATCTCCTTCAAAATCATAATAAGGAGTTTTATGTTATGGTACTCTTAGCGCTTGAAACTGGTGCTAGACGTGGCGAACTGCTCGCCTTGACTAAGAATGATATAATTAAGTATGGCATTAAAATAGAGCGCTCAATCAGCCCCACAAGCCCCGATACTCGTCTTAAAACAAAGAAATCTAAACGGACTGTGTCTATTAATAAAGATGTTTATGAGATTGTTAACACTCTAAAACCAAAAGAGAATGGTTATTTATTTGATCCAGACGGATTTCAACAATCAGCGAAATTAGCAAGACTACTGACGAAATTAGAAATCCCTAGAACGACTTTTCATGGGCTTCGAGATACTCACGCTTCATTTCTATTTTCAAATGACAACATTAGATTGGACTATATTTCACAACGATTAGGGCATTCAAATTTACAAACCACAATGAATTACTATCTTGAATTAATGCCAGAAAAAAAGCACCTGCAAGATACAGATGCTTTAAATCTATTAAATTCATTAAAATAACAATTTTTAGCTGTCATTTCCCTGAATTCTATTTTCAAATAATACATTAAAGATATCATTTTCTATAAACTTATCTAACAGTCTAATATTTTTAAAAATTTCAACTGACTCCAAATACTTATTTTTTAGTTCAACCTCATCAATAAGTTTTTGGTCTTCAGTTGATATTTTTTTATAAATACTTTCAAATATTTTTTCTATTACTAAAGAGAGTTCTGATTTTGTTAGTTCTTTAAACTTTATTTTGGTATCTATTCTTGAAAAAATTGGAAAGCCAAGTACTTCAGCAATATTTTTTTCATTGTTGAAGTTAGATGTGAGTATAAAAATACAATTTGATACATCAACCTTATAATTTATATCTTCAAATTCTCCCTCATCAAACATTTGATAAAAAACATTGTACAGAGAGGGTGATACTTTATCAAACTCATCAATTAACACTACATTTGTTTCCCTAGATAATAAGTCTCTCGCTAAAGATGGCTTCCCATGAGTATCTCCAAATATATATTTAAATGCTTCATCTGTTTGCATCATGGAAAATTGAATTCTTGTGAGCTTTCCATCATAAAAACTACTTATTTTTTTTGCAAGTTCCGTTTTCCCTACTCCTGAGGGACCGTAATACAATAGCACTAATGGTTGATTTTCTTTCAAAACAGTTGACTTGTACAAACCAACACAAGTTTTTTTCTTAGCTTCCTCTTGTCCTACAACATGACTATTTTTTACATCATTATAGAATTTAATGATATCTTCCGAATCTGCTTCATAATAATCAGACTTACGGTTTTTTATTATATTATCAAACTCCACCTCCAACGAATACTTAACACGTTTAGGTGCATTTTGAATATATAAATTCTCAATATCATGTCCTAAAATCACTATGTTAGGGAAGTTAGTAATTACATGATCTGTTACAGAAGCAAAATCATCAGAATAAATAACTACATTTTCAATAATATTCTTATTTACCTCACCCACTTCATTTACAGCAGATGTATCATTAGCTCTAATTTTTTCATTATATTGTCTAATCAGCTCCATAAATGGAGTATATTCTTCAACACCATGTTTTTCAACATAGGCATTAAAATCTTTTTTTGATCCATCAAAAAGAACTATCTTATCCATTTATTTCACTCCTGCCAATATTACATCATATACTGGGACAATTTCATCAGATATAACTTTTTCATCAGCCTTCTTATTACTAAATCCTTGAAAGTCCAATTCAGTTTTATCTGAATTTAAATCAAATTCTTTTTCAAAATTTAATTCAGACATATATGTTTCCCCAACATATATAGAGTATAAGTTTAAGTTCATTCTTCTTAAATCTTGAATTCTATAATTGTTTTTGAAAGAATCGATATTAAATCGAAAAATTCTCTTATCTATAACTTTATCAGTTGAATCATCTACAGATTGGGTTTTTGTTCCTATCAATTCATAATACCCTTTGGTATTCCTTATCCCTTGATTCATTTTAGATACTGTCATTGTTATCTCTTCACCTACCCTTTGATTACCTTCCATCATTTCCGTTATAGGGGCAATCATAGCAAAATAAGTCATAGATTCTTTATCGATAGTCAATTTATATCCACTTGTAATATCTATCAATGATTTTCTTTTTCTAAATTCAACAGTATCTAAAAAATCAGAGAGTAAAGTATTCTCTAATAATGTTTTTGCAATTCTTCCGCCATGAATAGCTCCAGAAGCTCCAATTTGACCCTCAATTGAACCCGACAACCCTGTTAATTTTTCAAAAACAGCTTTAACTGCACTTTGCTTCCCAGCGGCCGCACTGGCTTTTACTTCACCATTGGCTCCACCACTTACTTCATTAACTAGTTCTATTGTTTGATTAAAGTTTCCCTTTTTCTCTATCTGCAATAAATCAATTGCAGATGTCTCATCAAAATAAATTATTTTTTTCAAATTTTCCGCCAAAATAAAACCTCCTAATAATATACTCAGTAAATATATTATAACAGTTTTACAAATTTCTCGATAAAAATAAAAAAACACCAGTAAAACACTGATGTCTTTTGCTTTTATATTGATAAGAAAATTGATTTTTACACCAATTTCCACCAAATAATAGTCCAAAACGTTGATATATCTGAAACAGATTAACGTTTTGAGAATTGTGAAGCTTTACGAGCTTTTTTAAGACCTGGTTTTTTACGTTCAACCATACGTGCATCACGTGTAAGAAGACCAGCGCGTTTCAATGAATCACGGAAGTCTGGGTCTACTTGAAGCAATGCGCGAGCAATACCGTGACGAATAGCTCCTGATTGACCTGCGTAACCACCACCTACAACATTA
>QAMT01000018.1 GCA_003150755.1 Phascolarctobacterium sp.
AGTCGGAAATCTCTGAAGATTTGCTGCAGAAAGTAGAGGATCTGATTAACAAAACAAAGATTTACACCAGCGGTATCTCTACGGATAACGGAATTGTATTTAAAAATAATGAAGGCTTTACCAACTTGACTGCCAATGTAATAGATAATGGGGTAGATCGGACAGGCAATTTCACAATTCGATGGTTTAAGGATGGAAATCATATTTATGCCGGTCGGACCATAAAAGTTCGAGCTTTGGATGTGGAGAGCAAGGCGGTCTACAAATTTGAAGCAAGGGATACGGAGGGAGTCCTAAGGGGATTTGAAGAAGTAACGGTTACGGATGTATCCGATGGAGAGCCGGGAAAAGACGGAACAACTTATTACACATGGTTTAAATTTGCTGATGACGAGTATGGAAACGGGATGTCCAGCAGTCCAGATGGAAAGGAATACTTAGGAATTGCCTACAATAAGGTGACTCCAGTAATGTCCAATAATCCGGAAGATTACCAGTGGGCAAGGATCACCGGAGAGGGAGTACCAGGAAAGCCCGGAGATGACGGAAAAACTTACTATACGTGGGTGAGATATGCGGATGATGCCAGCGGAAACGGGATGTCTGACAGCCCGAACGGAAAATATTACATCGGATTTGCCTATAACAAGGAAGTACCGACAGAAAGTAGCAATCCCACAGATTATCAGTGGACGAAGTATAAAGGGGATGATGGTCAGGACGGTGTTGGAATCGAATCTATTACAAAGTACTACCTCGCATCCGAAAAGAGTACCGGAATCACAATATCCTCTTCTGGGTGGAGCACTACGAAGCAGGACATGACGGACGTAAAAAAATATTTGTGGAGCTACGAAGTTTATGCCTACACAAATGGAACCTCGACCAAGACAACCCCTATTATCATCGGAGTACACGGGCAGAATGGGGCAGACGGGGATTCCGGCATTATCGTGTCTCCCACACCCCCGGAAAATCCAAAAGTAGGACAGCTCTGGCAGACAGCAAGTGGAGAACCAATTAAAAGATGGGATGGAAGTCGTTGGGTGCTGCATTACGTATCGGTCGAGAATCTGGACGTGCAAACATTGAGTGCAATCGCGGTGAATGCAGGAGAATTAACAGCTGGGAAGATAAAAAGCAAAAACGGGATCATGCTCATAGATATTGACGCAGGGAAAATCGTAAGCAAATTGATTGATAATGGAGTTGTCGACAGCACGATGGAACTTAATTCCGCTTCCCTTGCATTTTCCGGTAAGGACTCGGGAGGTAATCCTGCAAATATGACTTTTTCCATGCAAGGTCTAGCATATATAAACCAAAATACCGGAGGACGTTCGAAGCTTGTGCTATCAGACGGAGATATATATGCGAAGAACGGAAATAATCCATTAATTGGGTTATCTTCGTACAAAAAATACGACTCAGGAATAATTAAAGGCCCTTTCATCGAACTAAATTCTTCCAACTTCATGAGAATCGAGCTCATAAGAACTGCTTTTGTTGTAACCTGTACAATTACTATGCAAGCGCAGTTTCCAAGAAAAGGACGATTCGAAGATATAGTAGAGACAAGGATACCAAGTGGATATAGACCCGCAATAGATGTATTATCTTCGATAAGCGAGGTTACCAACGGACAAATATTTGGAACAGGTAGGTACGTAATTAAAAAGGACGGTTTAATAACTATAGATGTGGAAAATAATTTGTATCTTGAAAGAACGCTAACAACTACTTGGATAACGGAAGGTTAAACGAGATTGAAGTAAAGGAGCGAAAAAATGAGAATTTTAAGATTTATAGCAAACGGACAGATACTTGAGCCTGATCCGGAATGTGATTTTACAGGATTGATCTCCGGAACAGAAGGATATCTACAAGCAGAGTTTGTATTTGATTCCGAGTGGACAGGGTGCCGAGTTGCGGCGTCCTTTTTTAATCTCGGAAAAGAATACCCGACAATCGTAGAAAACGGGAAATGCGAAATCCCAGCAAAAGCATTAGACTTTCAGGATTTTTACGTGCAGCTTACAGGAATTCGGGATGGATACAAGATAACAACAAACAGGAAAATTGTAAGGCAAAGGAGACCGGGAGAATGACAGAAGCGGAGAAATTATTGCAAGAAACAAAGAGTGCAGTTGTCGCAGAAACACAGACGGAAGATATCTGCGTGATAGACTCCGACTTGCGAATTGCAAGCATTCCGGAGCAGTTTAAAATTTTGGGAGTTGAACACGACAAGGATGTAAGAGTGATACAGTTTAAGTTGCCAAAAATGTATAAGGATCTCGACTTGTCCGCGTTTACTATTAGTGTAAACTTTTTAAATGCAAAAAACGAAAAAGGCAGATACCTCGTTACAGACAAAAGCGTGTCGGGAGATCAGATTTGTTTTTCTTGGTCGGTCGGAAATATAGCTGTGAGATACAAGGGAAATACAAGGTTTATCGTCTGCATGCGTCTTACAGGATCTGATGGGGAAATCCAAAAAGAGTTTAACACAACGCTCGCTACAATGACTGTATTAGAGGGGCTAGAAGTTGATAATCCAGTGATCGAACAGGGAGAAAAGGACATTGTAGCACAGTTATTGCAAATCGTGGATGAAAAATCTAAAGAAGCAGTGAATGCTGTCAAGAATGCCGGAACAGCCCAGAAAACAGCCGTAGAGGGCGCAGGGACGCAAGCAGTCGAGAACGTGGAGAATGCGCAACAGGCAGCCACAGAAGCTGTTGGAGCAGCAAAAACCGCAGCCGTACAGGAGGTACAAGCAGAGGGAGTGAAGCAGGCTGAAGTTTTGCAGGGCGCCGTACAAGAGATTGTAGAAGATAGAGAGCAAATACAGGCGAACAAAGAAAGCATAGATAATATAAAAAAAGATTTAGAAAGTAAAGAAGCAGCGATAACATTAGATCATTTTGATTTAATTAGTAGCCTTCACGCACAGGATGGGCTTCTTTCCGGGTATACGTCGGACTTTGACGCTGATATTTCGTCATCAAAGTCCGAGTATGTGGTGTATTCGATCCATTTAACGACGGCAGGGCTTGACAATTTATCCTGCAAGACTCCTGGTGCTGCGAATATCGGAAATGCGCTATACTACACGGATTTTACAAACAAATCCAAAGAGATAGTAAGTGCAAAAAATTTGAACGAAAATTTTAGTAACAATTACGTTACACACGCATCGGGCGAAGATAATTTTGAGATCGATATCGCAAAATTGATAAAAAACGGATATAAGAAACTATATATTTGTTACAACAAAACCGATAATGGCTACATTTATTCGAGCAACATGAAGCCAAAATGGCTATATGATTTTTCAGCTGATATAGAAAAGCTAAAAGAGAGCATCCTCGGGGACGAAAGCGGAACGGCGCTTGTGATACGGAAAGTAAAATCTCCATCTATCTATACTGTGATTCACAACCAAAGTTCAACTGCGCTGGAAAACGGAAAAACATATTTTGTTAGTGCAACAATCGATTCGGATGTGTCTAACGGCAAGATAACGCTGAACAGCTCAGGAAGTTCTACATCGGTAGTTTATACCCTCGCTGAAGGAGCTATAAACAAAGGAACACACAATTATATGTTTACACATGATAGCTCGCAATACAACGAGTTATATGTCCGCATATTCTTAGACGGTAATTCTGAAAAATGTTCACTGCTGGAAATTATTGATCCAGCTGGAAATTCCGTGGAAAAGCAAATAAGCAGGAAAGTTGATTACATGTACTGCACGGTGAGTATTTTTAATTCTGTAGGAGCAATCGGTGACAGCTACACTGCCGGAAGCACGAAGCACTCCGATAGCACTTGGACGGCTGAAAGGGAACATTCTTATATCGCAACAATGGCAAAGCGTGCTGGTATTTCTTGGAGCAATTATGGTGTCCCGGGTGCGCATACGAGAAGCTATTTAACTGCGGCTGATGGAATGAAAAAAGTATTAGCAACATCTGCAAATGATTTTTACTTCCTCGCATTAGGTATAAATGATGTAAACGCATTAGGTTTGTCGTATCTCGGGATTGAAGATGATATCTCGAGCGGTGCTGATACATTTTTCGGAAACTATGCAAAGATCATAAACCAGCTTAAAGGGCATGCGCCAAATGCTAAGCTGTGCATGATTAAACCGCCGTTTAAAGATGGTGATTACCCGCAATTTAGAGATGCTGTTGAAAAGATTGCAAAGCATTATGACATTCCGTTTATTGATCCATTTAATGATCCAGCGTTTACAAATGTCATATATACAACCATGTCTGACGGACACCCTACGTTAGCTGGATATAATGCAATGGGACTGGCGTACGAAAGGCTATTTTCTAAAATGGTGGAGGACAATGTGGAATATTTTAGATATGCAACAGTTGGCTAAATTCTAAAAACAGTGCAAACGGAAAGGCGGTGATCAGTTTATCTCCCAGCTATGGGTTAAATAGCGGTTGGGTGGCGGGAAGAAAAGACGGAGGTAGAGATGACAGAAAAAGACATTGAAGTAAGAATTGCAGAGCAAGGAAAGGAAATCGGCTCATTAAAACACAGGATGAACGAGGTGGAGGACGTTGTAAATGTGGTGCATCAGTTGGCACAGGAAATGGTGGGGCTAACCAAAGAGGTCGGCTTCATGAACCAGACCCTTGTGCAGCTCACTGCAAAGGTTACGCACCTTGAGGAGACTCCGGCCAGACGATGGGATGGAGTTGTCACCACTCTGATTGGTGCAGTCATCGGGGCAGTAGTGGCAATGTATTTTTAAAGGAGAGAAAATATGGAACAGATCATGAATTATGTAAAACCAGAATTGATTGTAGTAGCAGTAGTGTTGTATTTTATCGGGATGGGATTAAAACACGCACAGGCAGTAAAGGATAAGTACATCCCGCTTATTTTGGGCGGGCTTGGTATTGTCCTGTGTGCTGTGTGGGTGTTTGCATCCTGTCCCATCAGTACTGGGCAGGAGATCGCAATGGCGGTATTTACGGCGATTATACAGGGGATTTTAACAGCCGGATTGAGTACATACGTGAATCAGACCATTAAGCAGATCGGGAAGAATGAATAAAATACGTATAAATATGTGCAAAAACTGTTGACACACGTGCTGACACGTGCTATAATAATACCATGAAAGGAGGAAATAATGAAAACATCAGAACTTGTTAAAATACTCAAGAAGAATGGCTGTTTTTTCGTGGAACATGGTAAAGAGCATGATAAGTGGCACAGCGATTTAACCGGAAAGGATGTGCGAATCCCAAGACATAAAAGTAAGGAAATCCCGACCGGAACAGCGGACAGAATACTAAAGGATGTTGGGCTGAAATAAGCCCAATCCTTTGATGAGATAATATAAGGAGGTCAACAGAATGGCAAAATACGTATATCCAGCAGTGTTTACACCAGAGGAAGATGGGAAATATTCGGTGTTTTTTCCAGATTTAGATGGGTGCTATACTTGCGGAGATGATCTGCAGGATGCAATTGTAATGGCGGAGGATGTGCTTGCATTTTATCTTTATGATGAAGAAGTAGCACAGAACGAAATACCAAAATCATCTACTACTGCAGAAATTGAATTAAAAGATGGAGAATTTGTGAATTATATCGCATGCGATACCATTGAATACGCAAAAATGCATAATAATCGGGCGGTAAAGAAAACACTGACAATACCCGAATGGTTGAACGAAGCTGCGACGAGAGCAGGAGTGAATTATTCGCAGGTGCTTCAGGAAGCGCTAATGAGTAAATTGAATATAAGTAGATAATTTAAGAGGGCTTGGAAACAGGCTCTCTTTTATTGTGCGATATCGCACGGTAGGAGGTGAGAACATGAGCGAACAGAACGAATTTGGAAAGACAACAGCTGAAGAACTGGAAAAGGTATTTGAGACAGAAGAGCAGGAGGAACAGGAGTAATGAGTATCTGTAGAGGAATTGCCGGCAGGAGAGGGAAGAATCCTGTCGGTATTTTTATCCACAACGGGGCAGACAGCCAGAACGCAACATCGGAATACTATAAAAACTACTTGCAGAGAGCGAACTTGGAGAATGGATTTGCGCATTATTATGTTTGC
>QAMT01000009.1 GCA_003150755.1 Phascolarctobacterium sp.
GGAGGCATTGACGTGGCTACGGTACACAAGTTCCAGGGACGGGAGAAGGAGGCCATCATCCTGTCGACCGTCGACGATCAGATTACCGCCTTCACGGATGATCCCAATCTGCTGAACGTTGCCGTATCGCGGGCCAAGCGGCAATTCACGCTCGTCACCTCGAGCAACGAGCAGCCCGACAGCCGCAACATCGCCGACCTGCTGGCCTACATCGACTACAACGGCGGCAAGATCACGGAGAGCGCCATCCATTCGGTTTTCGACCTGCTCTACGAACCCTACGCCGAGGCGCGGCGGGAGTTCCTCAAACGGCATCGGCGGATCTCGGAGTTCGACTCCGAGAATCTGACCTATGCCCTGTTGGAGCGGGTGTTGGAGGCCGACCCGGCATTCCGGCATCTGGGCGTCCTCTGCCACCAACCGCTGCGACAACTGATCCGCGACTGGACGATTCTCGACGACGAGGAACGCCGTTATGCCTTGAACGGTGCCACACACCTCGACTTCCTGATCTACAACCGCGTAAGCAAGCGGCCCGTCCTGGCTATCGAGACCGACGGCTACCAGTTCCACAAACAAGGAACCCGCCAATCCGAACGCGACCGGATGAAGGATCGCATCCTCGACCGCTACAGCCTACCGCTGCTGCGCCTCTCGACCACGGGCACCGACGAGGAGGCCAAGATCCACACGCTATTAAAACGCAATTAACAGAATTTATCTACTTGCCCACCCGCTCAAGAAGGTTATCACAGAAGAATCCTATAAACCTACACCCTACCAGGATCAGACTTGCAATACAAAACCAAGCTTTAAGAAACAATAAAAACTCACGACCTCCTCTTTCATGAAATTAGGATATATACATAGCAACAGGGAAGAACAAACCCGGGTCATGCAGGTACTGAAAATGACCTCGGAATCTGTAGCCCTCGACGAACTCGGCATTGGCCGTATTCGTGACGCTTTTTCAGACCGGATGTTCCCCGGAATATCCACCCTGCAGAAGCACATTAAATATTTCTCGCTCATGCCTCAACTCTACCGCAAGGCTACTGAAAAACGATATAACCGGATTTCAGAGGTGAAAACGGAAATTATACGGCTGGAGCGCATCATGACAAAGAATCTCTGTGAAGGCAGTACGGACACACGAGGAATTATAGGAAGCGAAGTTATTAATAAACCCGGGAACAACTACGTTAAATACGATCCTGCATACATCTACAATACAGGATTGCTCACTTTTGGAATCTTGCGCAGTCCGCAATTGTATGAACTTATTTACTCAACATCCAATGCACTACACAACGCCCCGACGGCAGCCAGGACAGATGACGAAGATACCAATAACGATGCTGATGACAGGTTAGGCCTGTTCCAGTTTTGTTCTTTCCCGAATGTGGATTATGATTTTACTCAAAAATGCTCCTTAGACCTGACCGTAGAGGACAAAGACTTCATTGTGGGTCACATACTAAATGCAAAAGCATGTCAAGGTACATTATTACGTTACATCGTAGATAATCCAGACTTTGCGATAACCGATAGATTTGAACAGATCCCATACCGCCAATTGCCACAGGAGATTGGAGAATTGCAAGACCTGGCCCGACGCTTTGCGGATTTTATATATATGGTGCACATCCGCTATAACTATATCTATTCGCAATACCAGGATGAAGAGATGCGAGTTGAATTTCAGGAGAAACTTGAAGAATACCGGGAAAGTGGGACCGATATAGACAAGGTACTGAATGCCGTAAACATACGGGAGGATAGCGGGAAAAGGTTCTGCGAAAAAGCTGCGGAACGCCTTGCTGCCAATGATATTGAAGAAGATGGAGGTCTGGACCAACTGATTATCAGCCGAGAACGAAATGTAAAAGGGAATCGCAGGAAAATTGGAAATCCTGCATACGTTTACGACAAGAAAGCCCGCATACATTACTATAAACTCACGTACCGATGGGATACGGTGAAAATCTTTGTTGACGAATTAAGAAAGGAGGCTATCAATGGCTGAAGCATTATGGAATGATATTGTCTATACGGATGTATTGCAAAGTGACGGCTTTGTGGTTGATTATGCCGTATGCACGACCTATAGTCTGGACATGCCTTCCTTATTGTCGGTACCATTTATGCTGGGTACGATGACAGATTTGACGGAGGCAACCATGCGTTCTCCCCACTTGATTCTTGAGACTATCAATCAATCGGCAGGTAAATTTGCAGTTTTTTGTAACGCCGGATGTATTGCAATACCGCAGGCCAACTCCAAAGTGTATTCACTTCTTGAGCAAAGCGTTGTGCAGGTAACACTCCAGGCGAAAGGCGGAGGCTTCATCAATTTTCATCCCAAAGTATGGATAATCAAAGAAACAAACCCGAATACAGGTACGCAGCAAATCAAATTGATTGTCCTTTCACGCAACCTAACCAGTTCTAACGACCTGGACGTAGTATGTGAACTTTCCGGAAAGATCAGCACGAAACAAGCTACTCAAAAAGCCCAAAGCAAACATAAACCGCTTGTGGACTTTCTCACATGGTTGATCGGAAAAACCGATAACTGTACTATCCGTAAAAATATGTGTTCGCTCTGCATAGACATTAACTGCATCGAACAATTTGATCTTACGGATTCGCCCTTTGAAGATTACGAGTTTTTCCCCATGGGAATACCTGGATATGATGGACATGCAGAATGCCTTGAACAGAGTATGTTGAAGCATGCAACAGAGATGCTGGTTATCTCTCCATTCGTAGACACACATATCCTGAATCAAATGGTCAGTTGCAGCCACGGAGCCAGAAAGACACTCATCACAAGACATGCTTCTGTTACACAAGAGATCATAAATTTATTTAATAACGAAGTGTACACACCCAAGGAGGTACTGACCGATAAAGTAGAAAAAGATGTAGCTGTCGATTTGCACGAGAAAGTTTATTTCATACGCAGACATGAAGGCCATCTTTACTATAACCATATGTATCTCGGTTCTACCAATGCTACCAAGAACGGATTCGGACGGAATGTGGAATTTTTACTGCACCTGAAGTTTGCCCCATATAAGACCTCGTATGAAAAATACCGGAGTGAACTGATTAACGACAGTAAAGAGTGTATGTTCGAGCAGGTTATTTCGGTACCTAAGGAAGACGGTGGTAAAAAGAATGTCACCGACGAACTGATATTGCGTCGTGCGATTGCAGCGATTCAAAAGGCACAAATCAGATCAAATAACGGCAGCTATACCATTACAATCCAATGCCTACCAAACAAGCTCCCTTCGGAATCTGTTTTCCTTTATCCTTTAGGATGTAATGGCAAAGAACAAGAGTTGACTGATGATCTGATATTTGAAGACATACCACTGGATTCACTGACAGAGTTTTACTCAATACGCACTGGAGATTTACACCGAGTGATAAAGATAAAGACGGAAGAAATGCCAACCGACGAACGGGACAAAGCCATATTCCGTTCTTTCATCAATACAAAAGGGAAGTTCATCAACTACCTGGCTTTCATGCTGACAGAAGATGTGGAACAATATATATTGGAAAGTCAACAGTTGGAAAAAGAGTTGGCCGAAGACAAAACTGCTGCTTTGGAACAGCAAATCAGCACCTCCCTTTATGAGGATATGGTAAAAATGGCATATAAAGATCCAGACCGCATTGCATCTATCCGACAAATCGTAGAAAAAGCGGACGAGTCTGTTATTCCAGACCATTTCGTGGAGATGTACAGCACATTTGAAAATGTTCTTAAAAGAATCAAACGCTTATAAGCCGGGAAATCAAAGATTTTCAATGTGCCACAGCAGAGCGCATTCTACATATCTATAAAAACTTAGGGCACCGTCGGGTATTGCTTGCCGATGAGGTAGGATTGGGTAAGACGTATGTGGCCAAACAAGTTATTAATTTGATTCGAGAATGGCATAAGCAGGAACAAGATGATTTCTTTAAGGTTGTCTATATCTGTTCTAATGCTAATATAGCCGACCAGAACATTGAGAAATTGGGAGTTGACAATCGGATGAGTATCAGTGAGAGCCGTCTGTCAATGCAGCATCTTTATATTAAACTGGCAGAAAAAAGGATTGCGAAACAACGCGAGAAAGGGGAAATGCCAGAATCGATCATTCCACTGACACCATCAACCTCCTTCCGTTTTTACAGTGCACAAGGAACAGCCAATGAACGGGCCTTGATGTATGATATATTATGCGAGCTCCCTCAATTTAAAGATCATAAAAAAGTCATCAGCAATCTTCTTAGTTGCAATGTAAAAAACTGGCATGAACTTACTATCATCTATAACGGTAAAATCAAAGAATGTGGCAAAGACTATCTTTGCGAGATGTATGGCAAGTTGCAGACAAGCCTGTCAGATACGATTATCAATCAACTGATTGAATATGCTCAGAATGGTTGCGACAATCGGCAACGAGCAGATCTGATTAACAAACTGCGTCGTATTTTTGCCGGGATCAGTATAGACATGCTCGATCCGGATCTGGTTATCATGGATGAGTTCCAACGCTTCAACTCTCTGCTCGAACAAAGTGATGATGAGCAATCCATGCTGGCCAACAAATTTTTCGATAACAAGCGATCCAATACCAAGATTCTGTTGCTTTCCGCTACGCCCTACAAGCCATATTCTACCCTTGAAGAGTTGAATACGGATGGAAATGACGAGCACTATCAGGACTTTATGAAAGTAATGGACTTTCTATATGCCACAAAAGATAAAACCGACCGATTTAAGTTGATATGGCATACATATTCTGCCGCACTGAAGCGTACTGATGTAGTTGATCTGACACCTCTCGTCTCCGCCAAAAACGAGGCGGAAGAAGCTCTATATGGAGTGATGTGCCGCACGGAACGATTTAATAGTGGCATTATAGACGATTCTCAAGTATGCGATGTACAGGTCTTGCCGGAAGATATTCTTTCGTTTGCAGAATGCCAGCATCTTATGGATTGTCTAAGCCATGAAAATAAAAAAATACACTTGGGTAATCTTCCCATGGAGTATGTCAAATCTTCGCCTTATTTACTGTCCTTTATGGACAAGTATGAACTGAAGAAGCAAATAGTTTCAGCATTGCATCATTTAGAGGTAAAGAAACCCGGTAAAATGAAAGCATTACTCCTCTCAAGAGATGCAATCAACAAATATCGTTCAATTCCTTTTGCCAGTGGCAAATTAAAGTATCTTCACGACTTGGTATTTGGAGTTCGCCATGAAAAGAAAACACATCTGCTGCTTTGGGTTCCTGCATCCAATCCTTACTATACGGCCGAGAGTGTATTCGAGTGCAACGAGGCCCGCAGTTTCTCTAAGGTTATCCTGTTCTCGTCATGGGAAATGGTACCGAGAATGATCTCCATAATGATGTCATATTATTCTGATTTATATACTTTTGGAGAGTTAACCGAGCCGAAGATAGGCTATGCTTCAAAAAAGAAGAATCGTTACGGTGAAGGCCGTTTAAGAACAGGCGGGCTATTGGAGTATCCTTGCCGAACTTTAGCGGGTCTTTTCTCTCCTGCGGAATTCTATGGAGAAAAACTTTCTTCAATCCGGAGAATCATAAAACAGCGAATTCAAGAAAAATTTGCCCAGAATACGCTCATACATACCCTTCCACAACAAGGACGAAACAACGCCCAACTTATTCTTTCCCTCATGAGAATACTGGATGACGAACCAGTAGAAGACTTGATTGGCTTGTATGTACCTTCGAATGCATTGGATGTGATGACAGATATCGCTATAGCCTCACCTGCAGTATGTGCCTATCGACAATCAGGCAATGAAGAAGATGCCAAGATGGTAGCCAAAGCAATCGTCTCAGTGTTCAACAAGCCCGAAAGTGCAGTTGTGATAGATCTGATGTACAACAAGAAAAATGATGATGATTATTACGAATCTGTACTTGATTACTGTGTGATAGGCAACCTGCAGGCTGTTCTCGATGAATATGCACACATGGCACAAAAAAAGGAACTCGGACATGTTATCTCGGATGCCATTATCGGTACGAGCAATCTTAGTATAGACACAACCGATTCTTTGGGTACGGATAAGAAAAAGCAACTTATGCGTTGCCATTTTGCAATTCCGTTCATTGATAAAACAGTCACAGACAAATCAGTCGCACGTACCAGCAATATCCGTAAGGCATTCAACTCTCCCTTCCGGCCATTCTTGCTTTCTACCACTTCGATTGGACAGGAAGGTCTTGATTTTCATTGGTATGCCAGAAAGATTGTTCACTGGAATTTACCTTCGAATCCGGTTGATTTGGAGCAACGCGAAGGCCGTATTAACCGCTATAAATGCCTGGCTATACGCAGAAATGTAGTAAAATTATATGGCAATGCAGTGTATCATACTTGGGATGATTTATTCTCTATGGCTTACAAAGATTTGAAAGGTACGCATTCGGATATCGTTCCTTATTGGTGCCTTCCTGTCGCAGAACTAACAGAAGAACAACGGGCTAAATTGGAATACATTGAACGTATTGTTCCGCTTTACCCTCTCAGCCGTGATCGATATAAATACGATCGCCTGATCAAAGTACTTGCATTGTATCGTATGACATTGGGACAGCCACGTCAGGAAGAATTGTTGAACCTTTTGAAAGATATGCACCTTTCGGATGAACAGCTCAAAGAGTTGACTATTGATTTGTGTCCATATCATAAAGAGCGTGAATCATGAAATAAGACTTTCAAAACCAATAAATTTCATTTAGCCCAATAAAATCTAAACTATTTTGGAGGAAAAGACCATTAATTGTCCACCACATTATAACCGCATTTCAAGAAAAAGTCGTTCTGCTATATAATTATATACTCTAATAGCATTCTCCCAACCGCCACAGCAATCAGGACTGAGAGCAATAGTAAGTACAGCTATTTTAGCTTTCTCTTTAACAATCTGGGTACATATAGATTCTATATACGTCTCTGTAAATAATTGAACATTATTATTAAAAAAATAATCAACATCCAGATTTACAATCCATAATCTTCCTTTATTATTACTAATCTGCTCTTCCAGTAGTCGACTTAAATCATAACAATTGATATTGATTGGATTAACTGGATATTCTTGCCATCCGTTATTAAGATCATAATAGCGATCGTATGGCTGAGTTTTTGTTACACTGCAGTTTTCGCCTGATACAAAATCATGACATACATAAACTTCTTTCATAAACCAATGAGGAAACACTGATTTCATGTGAAGTATATAATTATCCCAACGTATAGCTTTCACTGGAGGCATCACAACTTTAGGCGGTTGTTCATAATGTAAGGAAATATATCTTTCAAGCGAAATTGGAGTTTCTTCAAATAAGTCCTTCACAATATCATGCTTATCATTAGCGAGATCATCATGCTGATCAATATGACAAAAGTTATATTCTTTACGACGATCTAAGGTATTATACCAACACCACCCTGCCGCAAGATGATTGTCCATTACATAAGTACATCCTTCCTGATAAAGAATATTTAACGCACTTGAGCCGGACTTCAATCTCTTGAACTCTTCACGTTGTATATGCCACATAGCTTTCATTGTGCATAAAAATAAAATAAGAATCGCACATATCTTAAGAATCTAACAATCTTGAGTTTCTTTCGACTCACTAACACAGTTTAGATTCTTATTATTTAGTAGGAAGTATTTCTCGCAGTCTGTTAAACTCATAGACCGTCTCTTGCTCATTCAACCCGGCCTTTGCTGCCACTGCCAAAAGATCCTCTTTCCTCGGTTCGATACTATCGTTGATGGAAGTCGTGCGAAAACCGTTAATGCCATCGCTGGGCAACAGGTCATAGGCCGGAGCAAAATGCCAATCGCCATCCCGATGAATAAAGGCGAAGTTCTTAGCGTGGTCATCCTTGTTACCGATGAGATAATTGAACACCATCAGTCGATAAACTTTCCACAACTCGGCTACACTATGCGTCAGCACGGCGCACACTTGAAAAATATGCTTGTAGTCGATACTGGGCAACCGATAATCGGCAC
>QAMT01000011.1 GCA_003150755.1 Phascolarctobacterium sp.
GGTGAGAGTGGATACTCTTCTTTGTTGTTTCTGTTGTTCTTCACAACTTTTGATATTATATCATACTTGTTTTTTGATTGTCAAGTATCTTTGTTTTATTTTTTATTTATTTACATCAAATGTCACTTTCCATTTTCCATTGGAATCTTTGAGATTCTTATAGAATGTCAGCTGATATCTCTTACTGTCTAACTTGGCATCGTAGCTTTCGTTTGTATCCAGTAATTCAAATCTGACTTCATTCTTTGCGATCTTTTCAATATAAATACTATTTTCTCCAAGACCACTTCCGATTCCTAACTGATCAAGCATCCCAAATGTGTTCTTGATCCCAACTAGTTTTCTGGAATAAGTTTTTCCGTTCTTTGCTTTAAATTTCACTGTAACTGATTTCCATTTTGGATTTAATGTGAATTTTGTCTGACTTCCAGATGTTTCTGTACAAACTTTGTTAAATCCGTCATAGATAAATACATCTACATATTTTTTGCAGATCTTCCCAGAACTTTTGGGTGTGGACACTGTGATCTTTGCATATCCGCCGCTTTTGGCTTTGATCTTTCCTTTGGAACTTACTGTTGCAACTTTTGTATTGCTGCTTTTATATGATAATTTTGTACTTACCATCTGTTTTCCACCTGGTAAAACCTGAACGGAAATCTTAGATGTTTTCCCTTTTTTTAGTTTTACTTTAGATTTGGATTTTAATTTCATAGAAGTGACTGGTTTTCTTACAGATATCGTCACCTTCTTTGCAGAAAGTCCACTTGCTTTCATTGTGATCACAGTTGTTCCATATTTCTTTGCTCTTACAATTCCATTTGCATTAACACTTGCCACAGAAGGCTTGGAACTTGTATATGTGATCTTCTTATTTACATTGACTGTCTTTGCTTTTAAATCTAACGTTTTTCTGCATAAAACTGTTACTTTGCTTTTTACTCCTGTCTGAATGTATGCCTTTTTAGATGCTGCATTCGCAGGATTTGTCTGGAATCCCACGATCAGTCCCAGGGTCATAAGCAATGCGATCATTTTCTTCTTCATTGATCTTCTTCCTTTTTATCGTTCTGATTTGATGAATTTTTATGAGTTTTTATATATAGAAAAAATTCTGGAGAAGGTATCTCCTCCAGAATTCTTCCTATACAAGACAAGTTAGTTTGCTTTTACTTCCTGTACGATCTGTAAATCAGCTGCTTTATCTGCTGGTAAAGTTGCTGTATATTTACCATCTGCTTTTTTCAGTGTAGCTGTTGTACCTGTTTCTTTGTTTGTAACTACAACAGATGTTGCGTTCTTATCACATGTTGCTACATATTTAGCACTTTCAGCTTTGATGTCACCATTAGATGCAACTGTTACGTTGATCACATGTTCTGCACCAGATTTCTTAGCTGCAACGACTTTATATCCGTTTTCAGCTTTTGTTACTGTTACGCTGTATGTACCATCATATTTTGTATCTGTGTTAGAGATTACAACTATCTTTGTAGCATCTCCTTTTGTTCCTGTTACTTTTGCATATGCTTTGATACGAGATGTTGTATTTAGCCATGCATCATAAGCTGTTGCTGGATTTGCAATATATCCTAAAGCTTCTTTTACTTCTTCAGCTGTAACTTTCACGATCTTACCTTTACGAGTTACTGTATAGCTTACTGCGTTTGGATCGATTCCTGAAATTGTTGCTGTACCATTAGATACTGTTGTCTTTAATGTAACTTTCTTTGTTGTTGCTGTTGGTGTAGCTGCTTTCTTAACTGTTACTTTGAAAGTAGCTTTTTTCTTTCCAGCATCTTTTGCTGTTGCAGTAATCTTAACTGTACCAGCTTTCTTTGCTGTTACTTTACCTTTAGATGATACTGTAGCAACTTTCTTGTTGCTTGATTTCCATGTTACAGCTTTTGTTGAAGCAATCTTTGGGCTGTATTTTGGATGAAGTGTAAACTTCTGACCAACCTTAACTGTCTTCTTTGTTCCTTCTTTGAATTTCAGAGACTTAACAACTTTACCTACAGTAACTGTTGTTGTAGCTTTTGCTTTCTTATTGTTTTTAGCAATTGCTGTAATTGTTACAGTACCATTTTTCTTAGCTCTTAAGATACCTTTTTTAGAAACTGTAGCGATCTTTTTGTTGCTTGTCTTGTAGATCAGTTTTGTTGTCTTAGATTTCTTTGGTGAGAATTTCAGACGAGTTCTCACGCTCATCCAATGACCTTTCTTAATCACATACCCTTTCTTCTTAAAAGATAACTTTTTCACTTTTTTAGTTGCAGCGTTAACATCTGTTGCTTTCGCTGTGTCTGTCACTGCGACTAATCCGAAAGCCATAACTGCTGATAATGCACATGCTGTAGCTTTCTTGATCATTTTGTTGCTCATACTTGTTCCTCCTTATTAAGTATTTTAATTTTTATCTGACGTATCGGATTCACCGTAATATGAATAAGAATATTTATACTCATAATTTCCGTATGCTCCAATACGTTCATCAACTTTATTTAAGACAGCTCCAAGAATTCGAACTTCACCTTTCTTAAGCTGCTTGATAACATCCTGGACTACCTTGCGTTTGATCACTCCCTGCTCGATCACGAGCAAAGCTCCATCACTGTATTTCCCAATGATCACGGCATCAATAACAACTCCAAGAGGTGGTGCATCAATGATCACATAATCAAAATCTTCACGGGCTTTGGAAATAAACTGTTTAAACGCATCTGAATCAAGAAGTGTGGTAGGATCTGGTGTTAATGGTCCTGCAACTGCAAGATAAAATCCATCCACTTCTGTCTCATAGATGATATCTTCTATCTCTGCCTGTCCTGTCAGATAGTGGCTTAATCCTTTATCAATTCCCTGAATATGGTATTTTGCTGCCATTACAGACTTTCTTAAGTCTGCATCAACCATTAAGATCTTCTTGCCAGATTCTGCCAGTGTTTTGGCGAGACTGAAAGAGACGGAACTCTTTCCTTCATTTGGAACACTACTTGTCATTGTGATAACTTTAATGTCTTTTCCACAGAATGCCAGGTTTGTCTTTAACTGATTGAGTCCTTCTGTCATTCGGTAATCATTGATCTGTGGAAAATCAAGTTGTAACTTCTTCATACTCTTACCTCGCCCTCTTTACTTTCTTTGTTCTCTTCTTTGAACCTTTCACTAAAGGTAACTGTGCTAAAGTATTGATTCCAAGATATTTCTCAATATCTTCTTCCTTAAGAATTGTATCATTCATCAAATACTGGATCACAATGGCTGCTGCCATCAGGATAAATCCTAATAATGCTCCGATCACAATATTCTTCTTAAGACTTGGGCTGTCTGGCTGTTCTGCTTTGTATGCCTTTTCAATGATCGTTGGTGATTTCACATCCATCTTCTTCGCAACAGTCTTTGATGTTACTTCTGCAAGATCCTGTGTGATTTCTCTGGCTACTTCTGAATCTTTGTCTGTGACTGTGATCTGCATGATTCGTGTATCAGATGGATTCTCTACAGTGATCTTGTCTCCAAGTTCTTTGTAATCCATATCCAGATGCAGATCTTCAATGACCTTATCCAATACTGGCCTTGTCTTAACAATTACCATATAATCCTGAGTCAGCTGAGTTCCCATCGTAAGATCTGTAAGCTGTGAAAGTCCGCCCTTTGACACAACATAAAGCTGCGCTGTAGAAGAATAAATCGGTGTCATTGCAAATTTCGTGATAAGACCTGCTGCACCTGCAAAAATAAATGCTGTCAGCAAAATCCATGCGATTTTTTTCTTTAAAGCTAAAAACAACTCTCTTAAATCAATTTCAATTTCGTCATCGTTTTCAAATTCGTACATTGATCGTTCCCTTTCTTTATATACTTTTCCCCTCCAACATGTTCCGTGGATTTGATCCAAGAATATGCTCAGCGTTCTTCTTGATCAATACCTGTGCTGCCGGTTTCATATTCGGTCTTCTGTTCCTTAGATCATGACAGTCACTTCCTAAGAAATGCATGAAGTCTTCTTTGATCAGCTTCTTGCAGAATGAAGCCTTCTTATTAAAAAGGCCTCCGACAAGGCTCTCTGCATTCAACTGAATGTAAGCCCCCATGTTCATAAGCTCCTCCACGCGTTTTACATGTCCAAACACTGCTTCGTATCGTTCCGCATGTGCTATGATCGGGATGTATCCGGCATAACACAAATCCTGCATCGCACGGCAGATATAGGAATAGGAATCTGTTACATTAAATTCCACCAACACATATCTTGTGCCGTTCATCGTCAGAGCTTTTCCTTTGTTAAGGTCAGAGACTGTTTCCTGTTGATAATACAATTCACTTCCAAGATATAATTGGATCTCTGGATAGTATTGTCTTGCCCTCTCGCAAAGTTCCATATAACGTTCCTTGAGCATTGAAGCATCTGGATGTCCAAACTTTGGCCCATAGTGCGGTGTCAGGATGATCTGATCAACTCCCTGCTCACGCTCTTCATCAAGGATTCCCATGGAATCCCCTATACTTTTTGCACCATCATCTACTCCGTAGAGTATATGAGTGTGAATATCTATCAATCCCATACTTAAATTTCTTTCTAAATATCTATACTCCGAATATTATATCATTTTTTGAATTATACCTTAATATAATATACCATTCTTTTTCATCTGTTACAATCATTTAGAAGTTCTAAATCTTATACAATTTGACATTTATCAATTATTCTTTGCTAAATTCGACAAGTTCCAATCCTTCATTACGATCAAGCACAAACTGGATTCCCCACTCGTTCTTGAATAATAACAATGGATTTCCTCGCATATCTTTGACTTTCTTAACTTCAGATACACCACGTAATTTGTTCATATCCGTGTTGCGGTCTTTGATCCAGCGGATTGCCTGATATGGCAATGGTTCTAAACGGATCTCGCAGTTGTATTCATTTTCCAGACGGTATTTTAAGACATCAAACTGAAGTGTTCCTACAACTCCGACGATGATCTCTGCAAATCCTGCTTCATGTTCCTGGAAGATCTGGATAGCACCTTCCTGTGC
>QAMT01000008.1 GCA_003150755.1 Phascolarctobacterium sp.
GGATTGATATGCTGTTTCCAATATTCATAATGTTCTGTGACATCTTCACAGACCGTCAACGGAAGATGAATTTTTTCCAATATTCTGATTTTTTCTTCCAAAGGCAAATGCCAATACCCACTCTGACGTAAAATATATTTCTGATAGTCCAAATCCGGAAACCACTTTTTAATCCACCCATTTACCCGGAGAAATTCCACCAAAACTTTATTTACCGGCAGCCTATTTAAGTAATCAAAATCCAGATATTCTTCTATCAGAGGACTTAGCCGCAACGTAACATCAAAGCCCTCCTCCTGTAATTTGAGTAATGCCTTTAACCGCTTTGAAGGACTACTAGCATTTTCATAGCCAAGCGCCTTTTTATCATCAAAGCAGGTAATGGTAATCTGGATATGTGCCAGTTTCGGATCATAAAGTTTCCGGTATCTTCCTTCTCCTACCAGATGGGATTTTGTCACAATCAGGTATCCAATACCATATTCATTTAACTGTTCTATGGTTTGATAGGTAACCTGTTCCCGACGTTCCACCGGCTGAAAGCAATCTGTCATGCCGCCAAGTCTTAAAATGGTTCCCGGCGGCACCTTTTCCAATCTTCTCCTGATTTTTTGGCTGTCTGCCACTCTTGGATTTTCTGCATCCCAAAGTCCCCGAAAATCCAGCAGGCTTCGTGCATAACAGTAAGAACAATTATGCATACAGCCACAGCCATAAGTATCCAGTCTGGTTGGATATTTGCATTTTTCCGCTTCATTCCCGCTTACGCTTTTATAAAAACTTTTAAATTCTTTTCTTTCGCTTCCGCATCACCTTTCCTTTCGCTTGCGGGGTTCGGTACCGCCCCGAAATCTTCTGGTAAAGCATCCAGAAATGTTCTTTACACCACCCCGCAGGCCTAGTGTCTATCATTTCCAAATACGATTTATCTCTTTGTGCGTCTGATTCTCCAAAGGACAATACTAATACCAAGAATTGCCACTACCGCAATGCCAATTGGCAGCAGAAGCATCGTCTGATCTCCCGTTTTTACCTCTTCTGTTTTTTCTGGTGTCTGTGGAAGTTTCTTGTTCTGAATTTCTTTTACCATTTCTATCACTTTGGTTTTCGCGTCCACATAACTGAATGTAACCTCATAAGTTTCCGTAGATTTTTCATATCCATCCAATGGTTTTGTTTCGGATAATACATACGTAATCGGTGCTACCGGCTTACCATCTTTGTAAGTGGCAATCGGCAGCAGTTCACTGGTTGCAACACCGTCTTTGTCTGTCGTGAGTTTTCCAACCACTTCCTCTGTTTCTTTGTTTTTCAATTCAAATTCTACATTGGCAAGTGGTGTCTGATCTTCGGCATCTGTTTTCTTAATCACCAACTGTCCCATTGGTACTTCATCTTTCATGGAAACTTTCTGAATTTCTCCAGTTTCCTCTACCGTAAATTCTACATCTTCTGCAATCAAAAATCCTTCCGGAGCGGCTTCTTCATGAAGGACATATGTTTTCCCCGGCTGCAGATATTCGATACGGTATGGTTCTTTGGTAGAGGTCCATTCTTCGATGATATTTCCCTCTTCGTCCAGAACCTGTAATTTTGCTCCTTCGATTTCCTGTTCCCCGGTAATATCCGTCTTCGTGATTTCCACCTTTGTATGATCATCCTTCATGGAAACTTTCTGGATCTCCCCGGTTTCCTCTACGGTAAATTCTACATCTTCTGCTTTCACATATCCATTTTCTATTGGAGCCTGTTCCTCATGCAGGATATATTTACCTGGTTTCAACGCATAAATAAGATGTGATTCTTTGGCAGAAGTCCATTCTTCCACCACATTTCCTTCTGCATCTAAAATCTGTAACTTGGCACCCTCGATTTCCTTTTCTCCGGTAATATCTGTTTTTGTAATTTCTACTTTGGTCGGTTGGTTTTCTACCTCTTTTTGTATAGAAATGACTTCCAGTTTGGGATCTGTATAAGAAGCATCAATTTCAATCTTCTCTTCGTATGGAAGATAGCCTGGCAGTCCTTCCAGTTCCCTCAGATAATATTTTCCGTGTGGAATAGTATCCGAATACTTCAGTTTACCTTCTTTATCTGTTTTTTCAACTGCTACCAGCTCATCTTTTTTCACCACAACGTTTCCTGCCGCATTTACAATGTCTTCTCCTGCATACAGACCAAATGAAACTCCTTCCAGTGGCTCTTTCGTAGCTTCTGATTTTTTCAGTACCTCAATTTCCACTTTCTGACGCTGGTTCTTGATTTCTTTTGTCACATAATCAACCGCTACCTCTTGTCCCTGATAGGTAATCTCAAAATCCTGCTCTTTTGGATCCAGTACAAAAGAAGTTCCTGTTTTTGTCTCTTTGATATAAAATTTTCCAATCGGAAGGTTATTTAAAGTTCCTTTTCCTTTTTCATCCGTTACAATCTTTCCAACCAATGCGTCTTTTTCAAAACGTATGATACGGTTACCCTCGCTGTCCATTTGGCCATCTGGTGAGTAAATAGTTTCCCTTGCATAAATAGAGAATTCTGCCCCTACAAGTCCCTGTTCCTCATAGGAAAACGCATATCCTTTTTCTGTTTCCATAACCTCTTCTCCAGTAAACAGGGTGGATACTTGGTTTACTGCCTTCGCCAGACCATTCTTTAATTTTGTCAGCATCTGGTTCGTTATTTTTTCAGCACCAACCAGCATTTCTCCCGTTTTCTGGATTGTCAGACTGCCTACCGCTTCATTATTCTTTACTTCTACCACGACAATATATTTTCCGGTTTCTTCTTCTACCTCATGTGCAGTATTGCTGTCTACTTTGATGGTAATGGATTCTCTTGGTGCTTTCTCATAAGTCCCTTCCGCTGTCACCTCATTTAATGGAAGAAATTCCTCTCCATTTTTTAGTGCCTGTTCAAATCCGGTCTGTACAAAATTTTCCGGGCTTTTTACCTCTTCAATCCGGTAAGTCCCCATTTTCAGTGGTTCTGGTGTTAACAGATATCCTTCCTCATTTGTTTCGAAAACATCAATGGTTTCCGGCTTTGGATACCGCACTTTCATCTTCACATATTTCTTTTTCTCCATATCATAAATTTTATAATGGGCGCTGTTCTTTAAAATCGGAAGTTCTGTCTGCGCATCTTTTTTGATGATCTTAAAATAAAACTGCATCGGGCGGTCATTAAATACACGCCATACCTGCGGTTCTCTGCTGTCTTCATCAATAGTTACCAGAAATGGCTGAATTCCTTCTACATTTTCTGGAATAGTGCTTTCAATGCACACATATTTTCCATATGGAAGTTCCGGGGAACACAAATACCCTTTTTTGTCTGTGAACATTTCTTCTGTCTGTATCTTTTCTCCGTTTTCATAATAAGATGCAGTTTTCTCTTTACTGAAATCATATCCGATAAAGTCCTGCGGTGTATACTCCGTTCCATTTGACGGTTTTAAGCTGCCATCTTTTACTTTAGAAAGTTCACGGATTAAGTACACTTTAAAGCCTGCGCCCTCCAGCAATTCCGTTTCTGTCTGGCTGCCGTCATCGCTGATCTTAATTAACTGGAACGCCTGTTTTTTTATAGTTTCTACAACCGTCACGTTTTTCTGCACGATTTCCACATCTTGTCCTTCATACGCAAGTTCTACCGGATATTTGGTTTGATCCAATAGATATGCGTTCGAAGGCGGCGGCGAAATTTCCTGTACATAATATTTTCCAAGATATAAATCTTCAAAATTTAGGACTCCCTTTTCTATCGTTCCCTGCACGACTAACTGATCTTTTTTATAAAGGAGCCCTGTCTTTCCATTTGGATGCTGGATATCTTCTGCCGCATACAATCCATAGACTGCTCCGTTTAAGTCCCCGTCTCCCTGACTTACTGAGTCTTGTGTATCTTTGTCTATTTTCTTGATATGAACTTCTCCACGTACCTCTTTATTCTGGAAGGTGTGTGTAAAAGTGTAGGTATAGGTTGTGTCGTTTTTATATTCATAAAAGAATTCATAACTGTCATTACCTTTAAAATACAAGGATGGAGCCTGTATTTCTTTTACCACATAGTGGAAACCGATTGGGATATCTGCAGTAAAGAGAGCCTTCCCATTTTCCCCAGACTCTGCTTTTTGAATCAAGGTGCCCTTTGTAACCAGCACTGAACCGTCTGCACCGGTAATGTCTTCATTCGCATACAGACCAAAAATTGCCCCTTTTAAAGTAGCATCATCGTTGCTGGATTGTTTCAGCACTTCCACAGACACCTTTGGTCTGGCATTTTCATATTGTGTTTCTTCCTCAACCACTTCTACTGTCTGTCCTGCATAAGAAAGAGTTACCATATGGGTACGCTCTTCCTCTGTCTTACCTATAGTCAAGGAATCAGGCGCCTGCTGTTCTACAACTTTATACGTTCCAAGATAAAGCATATCCGAAGAACAACTTCCATCTTCCTTTGTTTCCAGTTCAGCCGCTAAATCTCCTGCCTGATAGATCTTCGTCTGCTTATCCTGACTGTAGATGTCTTCTGCTGCATAAATTTTATATTTTGCTCCTGCAAATGCGGTATTGGTGTAAAGGAACTGAAGGTTTCCTTCTTCTCCGGATACCCCAGTCAGTTTTTCTCCTTGTTTATGTACAACAATTTTCCCTTTCTGTTCCTCATTTTTCACCGTCACTGTCTGTGTTTCTGCCACTTCCAGATTAACATTGTAAGCAGTTGTATTCAGTTTATATCCTTTCGGTGCAGTGATTTCCTTAATATATATGGTATCCTGTGTCTTTGTCAGTTCTGCTTTTGTTGCCCCTTTTTCATCAGTAGGCGGCATCTCCAGTATTAAATCTGTACAAGCCGGATCCCGATAAATTCCAAAAACAGCCCCTGCAAGTTTTACACTGCTTTTTGCATCTTCCTTGATGACTTCAATCCAGGAAATATCCATCCATTGAATAGAAAATGAAACTTTTGCACTTGGCTCTTCATAAAAATCCCCGTAACCAACATCTTGGTTGCCAGAACCGGTAGAAACCACCAGTGTTTTCCATTGGGCTCCTACCTGTCCGCCTAAATCTCCGCTGTTCCATGTACCGTGTACGGTTTTTTCTGCGGTAAAGTAAAAAGTCGTACCGCCATAAATTTGAATGGAACCGCCTTTTTGTTCTTTTCCGGCAGTATCATGATAAGTTACACCTTCCGGTAACGGCAGTGTAATATAATTTCTATGATCTCCATTCAATGTGATATTCTTTGTTTTCTGCACATCCCCTTCCAAAAAGGCTGTTTCCTTTGTCGAAGAAAGACTGATGGCAGCGCTTGGCGGTGCCTCCTGACCACAAAGATAATTGATGTATTCCATGACACCATAACGCTTTAGTCCGTCCTGCGTGCAGCCCACAAATGCCACCTCCGCTCCGCCGTAACAATAACTTGCTGCTAAATGTGTCAGGACATATTTCACGTCGTTGCTGTAGTTTTTTAAATATTCTCCGGTAAGATCACCCGGTCCGCCGTATCCATAATATAAAACTTTCTGCAAATTCAAGTTACTTTCATAAATCTCTGCCACATAATCGGAAGAAGGCGGGGATTGTAAATTTGATTCCAGGCAATATGCAATCCTATCATTGACATAGAAGTAACAGGTACTATAAGAACCAAGATCACTAGGATACTGAATGCGGTCTCCTTTTATCAAAGAAGCCTTTTCCCTTGCCTGCTCCATGGAGGACGGGACAACGGAAAATAAGACACCCTCTTCTTCTTTCAGCGCACTGGTATCAAGATTGGCACCGTCAGGTTCTGCATCTTCTTCCCCATTTTTTTGCTCTTTCTTTTGTTTCTTGTCCTTTCGCGGGTTTTCTCCTTCTTTTCCCTTTTCCTTTACAATGATTTTCCTTGTAATCTCATAAGTTTCACCGGAAGGTTTTTGGACCTGGTAAATACAGTCATAGGTTCCGGGCCGGTCCGCATCAAACAATTTTCCCTCCTTATCTGCAGATAACACAAAAGAAATCTTTTCACCGTCTTTTACTGTAATCCCTTTAAAATCAGAAGCCGGATCAAACATTTCCCCTTGTTGTATTGCAATATCCTCTGCCTGTGTTTCCGCTTTATTCTCTGACTGTTCTAAAGGTGCTGCCATCGCACTGCCTGTTCCTACAAAAAGGGAGGAACACCCTAATAAAACTGCCAAAAATCCTGCTGTACATCGTTTTTTCCATGTTTTTCTCAATAAACGCTCTCTCCTTTCATTTGTTTGCTCTTTTTAATGGGCAGTTTCTTTTTCGGGAATCTGTCTACCTAGCGAAACTGCCCCTCTTCCCGCTTTCTCTTTAAGGTTTATCCCGAATCACGACACTCACTCCTTTCTCATGGCTCTTTAAACCATGCAAAAAAGGAACTGCCTTTGCAATTCCTCTTTTGCACATTTTAAAGATCAATCACGTTTTTCTTTCTCTGATTTCCTTTGTCAGCCAGTCATCAATTCCTTTTTCATGCTCTGCCCATAAACCGTCTTCGTCTAAATCCCATTGGTTACGGTTGCAGGATAAAGCTAATTCTTCACATACACGATAGGTATGGTTACAGCCTTTTCGTATGGTATCCCGCTTTAATCTCTTTTTTGGACATTCAAAACCTGTATTTCCTGCTTCTCTCTTATCTTCACATTCTTTACAAATCTCACTATATTTTTGGTCGCAGATCAGACGGAGCTGTTTATCCATATCATAAACTTCTTCCACATGTGTCAGTCCACGCTTCTTTAACACCTGCAAAACCTCATATAAATCTCTCCAGTTCCCAATTCCCGGATTACCAAGGAAGGTTTTTTTTGATACCTGATGGGCGATCTCTGCTTTTAAAATCCCTTCCGTCACATAGATCTCCCTCCCCTCTGCCTTTCCGGATATTCCTACCATACTGCTGATACCACAGCCTTTTTTCTGGTTTGCACTGGACAGCCATACATATTTATTTTTTCCCTTTGGGTGATCCAAACGTATCTGAAATCCTGCCAGATATCCCTCCACGGTATAAACCGGACAAAGATATCCACGGTTTCCTTCATAAAAATTCAGATCCCAGTTTCCTTGCCAATTAACATAAAATCCGGGGACGCCTTCTAAACGGAACCCCTCCTTTATCAATCTTCTGGCAATCTGTTGGGAGTCCTCCTCACTGGTACTTTTATATCCCTTTTCTTCCATACGCCTAATAATCTCCCAATCCGCACCTCTCCTTTCTAAATCCTTTTTGTGTTCTTCTTTTAATTTCAGATAAGACAGCATTTTTTTATAAACCTGATGTCGTTGTTCGATATCCACCGGTTCTGCCATATGTTCTTTCTGTTTTCTTGCCTGCTTTTTTATCCCCTGGCTCTCTTGCTGCATCGCTTTCCTTGTCTTTTTCTTTCTTCCGGGTTCCTCCTGTTTCCTTTTATAAATTTCCCGATATGCTTTCTTATACCGATCTTTCCCCGTCAAATGACAAAGTTCCGCATAAAGTGTCAACATATTATGACCGGTTCCACAATCAAAGCAATGAAAGACGTTCATGATTTTTCCGTCTGCACAGACACAAATACTCGCCTTTCCCCTTGCATCACCACAAAACGGGCAGACAACATTCGCTGCATTCAACGTGTCTTTTACCTGATAACCGTTTTTACAGTTTTCTAAAAATTCCATATCCAGCATCTTTGCTACATCAAAAATTGTAAACGGGGCAACCGGAACATCTTCTGTATGCTTTCTTTTTTCCATACCTTTTAACCTTTCTGGAACGATCCCCTTATAAAAACGGAAAAGGCATGCCCTGCACGCCTCTTCCTTATCCTGAAATAATTTCATAATCCTTTCATTTTCTAAGCCGCCTTTTGCTCACAGTTTTCCACTAAAAGCTGCGCGGCTTCCTTGATTCTAAAATCAGAGCCTCTGTATTCATTCGCAAACCATTGCAACTGCCGATAGCCTGTTTCTGTTTGCAGCATCTCGCCAAACGGTTTTCCTTCAAACAGTGCATACGGACAGATTACTTTTTTGGCTTCTTCAACGGTCAGTGGTTTCTTTTCTGCTTCACTTTCCATATCTCTTTGCAGTTGCAAAAAGAAATCATCTTCATCTGCTTCTTCAAAAGGCACTTCTTCCTTCACCTCTTCAAATTGCTCTTGTAATTCAGAAGAAACTGGTTCTTCTTTTCTATCCTCTTCTTTATCAACTGACTGAGTTCCTTCATCTGTTACTCTTTCACTGCTTTTTATTTCCGATTTCGTAAAAGGTTCTGTCTGCTGGTTTGAAAAGTCCAAGAGGTTCATCTGTCCTAAATGCTCCTCCACCTCTTCCTTTTGGTCTTTTAAAACTGCCTGTGTTTCTTCTTTCTTCTGTATTTCTTTTTCCGATCTTTCCGAAGTTGTTTCCTCTTTTACCAATTCCCGCTCCATTTTTTCTGTTTCGAAATCTTCCGGGAAAGAATGTTCCGGACAATTTTCTTCCTCTGAAAAGTCAGACAGATTTTCTTTAAATGCTTCTGTTTCTTCCGCTACCGGTTGGTTGGATGCCTCCGGCTCCTGAAAAGATGGTTCTTCTGACAGTTTTTCCTCAGATACTTTTACCTCTCCATCTCTTTCTTCCGTTTGCTCTTCTTTCAAAAAATCAGCAGGATCCGGAAGGTCATCATCTGTCAGAACATCAGATTTCGCTTTTTTACTTTCTTGCACAGGAATTTTCGATAAAGGACTGTCCGCTATGATATCCGCCCCTTTCGAATCCGGTTTTTGCACCTTTGCTGGCAATTCGGATTTTTTCCCTTGTGTGTTTCCTCTATCCGGACCATTTGGAGTCCCTTTCATATCCGGATCTTCTGTTTCCTGCTTCATACGAAACTTATATAAGAAAAAATACTTAAATCCATATGTCCATGCTGCTCCTTTTGCCTTTGCCGGGGAATCCAGATGGTCTCCCACCAGTTGAATGCTTACCCGTTCTTTTTCCTCCGGACAATCTGCATTCACAATAAAAAATGTAAGTTTTGCCGTATAAATCCAACTGGCATCTACTTTACTGTAAGCAGCATCTGTTTCCTCCAACTCCTGTAAGCAGATATGGTGCTTTGTAAATGCCGGATTTAACAGTTCAAAAATATCATCAATCTTGACAAAATCATAATCTACTTCATCTGAGTAATGTTTCTTCAATAACTTTGGCATTTCATTAGAAATCGCAATCAGTTTTTGCTGTAAATTCATTGTTTCTTTATTTTCCATCCTTTGTCCTCCTCTTCTGTTTGTTAGGCTGCCTGTTTCCGTTCTGCCATAACATTGTAATACCAGATATTTCTTGCTCCTACCTGATAAATTTCTTCTACGTCCCACACCTTATGTGCGCCGTATTTTTCTTTCAGATGTTTTTTTTCCTGTCCCGATACCTCAGCAATCGGGTATTTCCCATTTGTATTTTTTAACACCTCTGCATCGATATGGAAATATTCAAATACACCATGCTTTCCTCTTACAACTACAAGAACTGTATGATGCACGTTTTCCAGCGCATTTCGCAGTGTCCGGATTTTTTCAATTCGCTCCGGCTGCTTTTTCAGCAAAATTTTTGCTCGGGTATTTACTTCTTCCTCAAAAATCTGCCTCATAATTTCCCGGTGCTGCAATTCTTTTGCCCAAGTTCTTCCAAATTTTCGGATCACAGATTTCCCGTTTCTTAAATATCGAAAATACAGCCGATTATCAAACACATACGTTTCCCCATCAAACGCAAAGTCTGGTTGAGGTATTGGCTGCCCCATTACAGATGTTTTTCCAAAAATCACATCTCCTGCAGCTTTTTCAATCACCTCTCTGTATTTCCACGCAAGTGCTGCCCGTTCCACTGGGGTAACTGAAATCTCTTTCCTTTCTTTGTCCAGTTTCTTTTGTGCATATTCCTGAACCTTACGTTCCAGACTGTGCATGCACCCCCGTTGAAAACGGAATGTTCTTCCTTCTGGAATATTTAATAAGGCTCGCAGGGAATAAGATACGTCTGTAAATTCAAATGTCCTCTGATTAAAAATCCCAACAAAATCCATCCCCTGATACAAACGGCTGGAGCTGTTACGCATGTTCACTCCCCGGTACACAAAAGTAAATTCCTGATTGGAAACCTTGGTAAACACTGCATCTTCTGTCAGAAGTGCCCCTTGATTTTTTCTTCTGAGCCATTTAAAAAAACGTTTTGCAAATCCATTCCCTTTCGCCCATTTTGGTACATTTCTCATATTCTTTTTCTCCTTTTCTTCTTTTTTATACAAATGGAAGACAATAGGAAGATGCCCAATATCGTATCTTTTCCATTGCCTGCTCCTTTTTACACTCTACCCACAGCCATTCCAACAGAAATTCTGTGAGTATCTGCTGTTTTTCTTTCTTCATAGTGATAAGTTCCAGCCAAAATGCTTTCATGAAGCCATCTTTTTCAGAACCCGTAAGTTGTCTTAAAATGATTTCCAATTGCTTTTCCGGTTTTCCTTCTATCTTGGTAGCTCTGAAAATACGCTTTCTGCTGCATTTTGGAAGTATTACCGGATGTGCAAATGCTTCTCTCGCCATATCCACTGCCCACAGTTCTTCCTCTTCCCATGGTGTGAACATTGACAAACGGTAAATCCAGTGGGTAACCAGATAGGTCATATTTTTACGGACACTTCCACCACACCTTTGTAAATCAGAAAACGTTTTCTGTATTCCCGCCTTTTCATTTCCTACATTTTTAGCTGTAATCTCCTCAGCAATAAAAACCAGCATTTTTGCATAATAAATGCCAAGTTCTTTCTTCTCTTTTTTATAACTCATACTTTTCTCCTATATACATGGCAGACAAAACGGTAGCTCTCTGATCCAGGAAAGGTTTGGATTTTCCTTTCCTACTTTCTGAAGCCATTCCATTGCAACTCTGGTAAAATTCTGCTGCAAAGTACGGTGTTCCTTCTGAAGTTTTAAAAGGAACTCCTGATATCTGTTTTCTGCATCTTGTTCCAGATATACGGAAAAAACAGCGGCTACCTCCTGTGCATTTACTTCGTTTAACAGGGGATATGTGCTTGTTTTTTCCCTTCTTTCTTCCAATACTGGAAAGGTTATATCCTGTTCAAAAATTTCTTTTGCAAGCATGACAGACGCTTCATTTCTTTCATCCATTGCGGTAAAGTCTGATAATACCTTTATCCAACTTAGACACAAAAATGTAAATCTGTCACAAATCGCTTTTTCCCATTTTCCCATTTCCTTCAAAAGTTCTTTTTCCTTTAAGGAAATGCACAAAGTATTCAAATAATTTCCTACCAAAAGAGTTTCTATGGTCTGCCCATTCCATTTTGTTTCCATTCAACTTCTCTCCTATCTGCTGCCGGCTCTTAATATACAAGCTCACCTGGGATGTCGTATTCCCGCCACTTCATACTTAGGCATTTGGCAACTTTTTCTTCCAGTTCTACCATGGATCTGCCAGATACCCCTTTGCTTTGTGCCAGAAAAAGAATTTCTCCAATCCCACAATATACTTCATATGCCGTACACGGTACATCACCAAAAGTCGCTTTAAAGCGATCTACAATCTCCGCAACATTTTTCTTTCCAAATCCCTGCTTTGTCATAATTCCAATCATGGTATTGACCGGATACTCAATAGAAATCGCACATAGTTTTTCCACGGTTCCTTTCAATGCACTTTTATAGCATTCAAAGGTTGAAAGCAGATTTTCTGTAAACTGTTGAAATTCTACAAAATTGTTATGCCGCATACGCATATCTGTTCCAAGTGCAATCTTCCGTTTTCCTTCCATCAGGCTGTAGAAAATATTGGCACCGGACGCCGCTACGTCAGAAGACGTAATTCGTATAGTCGCTGTCAGTTTTTCCTTTACCTGTTTTCCATACTTTTCCATGATTTCTGCATACACTTCCTCTAAGCGCTGATCTTCGATTTGCCAAATAGCCGATACCATTGTCTGATCTGCATAGCCTTCTAAAAAAGTACTTTTTTTATACTCACCCCGAATATAAACACTGGCAAGCATAAATACCTCCGGCAAAGGATAGACCTGATATCCGTTTTTCTCTGCAGAATGTACTGCCCGTACCTTTCCTTCCGAAATACGAAGCAATGCTTTTCCTTTCGCAACCTTCAAACATTGGTTTAATATTTCTGCAAGTACTGCTGGCTCTACACTGGACAATGCTGCACCGCTGATCCTTGCCCTGCTTTCTAATGTAGCAATCGCAGAACTTCCTAACTGATATGCTTCTTCCTGGTCCGTTTTCAGCAAAAGGTGGGAATGTTTTTTTGTATCTGTCAGCACTTCCATGCAGGTACATTCCGCTTCACTTTTAGGATTGTCTAATACTTGACCGATTTCATATACACGAAGGTCTTTGCTTGGAACTTCAAACCAGTCTGCACGCTTTTCAACCTGTTCCAGATATTGATGCAATTCTACTTCCTTAGAAAATGCTTTTGAGAAACCATCTGCAAAATATCTTCCAGTAGGTGTAAGGTGCAGTTTTAAGCAAATCTTCCATCCACCGTCTACGATTCGAAACTGATAACCTTCCCGTTTCATCTGTTCCATTTCCTCCTTACTTGGCAGACTCCCTTCCCAAAGAATACTTGTCTGCATACATTCTCCTCCTTCCTTTTGGCAGATATACAGAAACTTTTATATTTCTTGTTTTCTGCTGGTTTCTTGATTGTTGTACATTATTTCTCTGACACATTCCTCTTCTCCTTCCTCTTTGGTTTTTGCATGCTTTCCTCCTTTCACGCACAAAAAAAGACACAAAAAAGAGCCATTGTCTTTTTGTGTCTGTCGATCTATGCGTTTTAAAACAGTTGTTAAAAGTTCTCTTCCAGAAATAAATCCGGAATAAAATTTGACTTATGGAAACTTTTTTATATTTCCACATAAAATGAAGTCATTTAAAGATTAGCACAACATATAGTATATGTCAATCTTTACATTCATATATTTAGTGATAAATACAATTTTTCTTCTGTACGCACTTCCTTATTTCAATCAGGAGCAGACACATTTGGTATCTGCCCCTCCCTTTCCAATCAGTTATTCTTCTTTTGGCGTTTCTGCCAAAATCGGAACCACACATTTTGCAAGGCTTCGTCCTTTTTCATCTTCTTCTGCCACAAAGGATACCTCCATATTGTTCTTCAAGGTCTTGAAACCTTCTGACTGGATTTCACTGTAATGTACAAAGTAATCAACACCATCTGCGTCTACAAGGAAACCATATCCTCTCTTTGCACTAAACCATTTTACAGTTCCTTTCATTTCTTTTCCTGCCATATACATCTCTCCTTTTCTAAATTATTTCGTGCATGGCGACACGAGAGGAAGAGTGTGGGTTCGAACCACACTTTTTTCACCGTTCTTCCTGCTGAATTTCTTCCATTCCATAGAAAATTTCATATCTGCACTCTTTTACTTGTTCTGTCTTTCCCTGTATCTGCTCCATTTTTTTGAAATAGAAGCGGTAATTTTTCCCCACTATAAAATTCTTTTCTTTCGGTATCCAAATACGGATCATTTTTCCTTCTTTATCCTGAATTGTTACCTGATAATTCCTTCCCGGATAATGTTTTCCTTTTATCGCAAAGATCCGTGCTTCCAACATTTCATAGTTCCCGGTTCTCCCAATCTTTAAAAATCGAAAAATCTGCCAGAAAGAAAACACCGCCAAAATCCAAGTCAAGATTAAAAAACCTGCTTCGTCAAACTGCAGTCCCATATATGTGCCAACCACAGCAATAAAAAAAGAGAAAAGGCCTGCTTTGCACATTTTCTCCCGAAATAGAAAAGGAATGTCCCCCATTCCTTCTGATTTTTTGATCACGTATTGCATCATGTTTTCCAAACGATGCCTCCATCTTTTTTGCATATCCATCTCCATTTCTTTTTTATATTTCCAAAACTAGAAAAATAAACATAGAACAATTTTAGGTAGCAGATAAAAAAGAAAGCCGGAAAATGCCGGTCCTAGTATGTGTTTCTTAGGTTTCTGTTTCCAAACTGTCTGTTTTTTTGTCCCAATAATCCGCACTTTTCCAGGTACCAGCCACCTCAACTTTAAATAAAATTTTCGGAATGCCTCTTTCTCATACCCAAAAGAACGCACTTGGAAAACAAGGGTATCTCTCTCTTTTTTATCAAGTAAAATAAAACTTTCCTGTTCTTCCTCCTTCATTTTTCGGATTACAATATAAAATTCTGGAATGCCCTTACGGCTTCCTTCTACAATTTTTTCCATTTCCCTGTAAAAAATCCGACAGATTTCATAATGTTCGTTTTTCTGTGGCTGTCGGATTACTAAGCAGTCCTCTTCCAGTTTCATATAACAGCCTTTCGTCTGCATGATCCTTCCATTTGCGTCCAGCGCTTCCCTGACCAGATAAAATCCCCAACTCATAAGAAGCAGGAATACGCAGATACTTTCCCAAAGGCAATGGGAAAAAAGCAGGAAAAGTCCAAGAAATCCAGAAACTCCCAAACAGATTCCTGCTTTTATCAGACATTTTTCTTTATAGTCCAGAAGCCGATACATATCGTGTTCCGTGGCTTTTAATATCATGCGATTCTGTTTCTCCTTTCGGCTTGCCTTTTTGTTCTCTTTTTTCCATCTCTTTTCGTTCTTCCAACAGTTCATTGGCTAAACGTATGGTTTCCATGCAGCGATATGTACTAAACATGGCAACATGTGTTTCCTTCTCCGGAAGCGCCAGTTTCCCACTTAGCCAATGATACGTACTGTTTTTTGTCATATATCCCTGTGTCCAAATTTCCCTTAATGCACGATGTGCCTGTATCCGAAGGTTTCGAAGTTCCCCATCTGCCATAGTCCCAAGCGGTCTGTTATTTTTCTGGTTTGCTGAAACATA
>QAMT01000012.1 GCA_003150755.1 Phascolarctobacterium sp.
AAATTATTACTCGACTCAGGAGTAGACAATGCCGTAGTCACAAATGACTACATTGCTTTTGGATTAAAGCAAGAATTAGGTACGATAAATTCTGATTCTCTGCAATAATTTAAAATGTGTGAACGAATTTTGTTCACAAAGAATCTTGTGCAGTGTAAGGTATTTTCTAGGGATACCTTTGCTGCATGCAATGTGATTGAAAAAATTATGTCTTCATTCACATCACCTCCATTTCTTTTTGTTGAAACCTAGTTTTCATGTTGCTAATAATTGGTAGTGTGTTGTGTATATAAATTTTATTCACTGTTGTGCAATAGATTTTTTTAAACATCCCAATTAGATAAATCAGATATTCTCTAAAAATTTAATTTGCGCTTCCATTTCATTTTTCCAACTGTATGCTTGATCAATAACATGATTGCCATAATCATCTTTTGTGTAAACTTTATAATCTGCGAATACCTTTGGAGTTGTTGAAAAGCAAATATTTTTTTCGCCATCTAAATATCTGTTACGTTTCATTTCTTTATATTTGACAATATTTAATTTATCCAATATAGTAATAATTCTCTTAATATATCTTTCTGATATTTCTATATCATCTGATATTGTTTTTAATAATCGATAGCAACAGCGTGGTTTGTTTGGAATACGATTCATATTCAGACGTATATATGAAAGAACCAACAAAATTTGTGATGAGGAAATCCTGTTTGTCTCTATTTCGTTATTCTCTAGTTCTTTTTTGAAATTTAAAATTTTTTGTAGTTCATCAAAGTAGATAATCCCATAACGCTCAGTCATATCAAATTTTTCGTTGTTGATTAAAACATTCAGATATTCGTTAGAATTTTTTTGTTCTGATGTCAGTCGTTTGAAGTTAAGTTTTGTTTTTATGTAATTCAGTTCAGTAAACCGTTCTAATACTGACCAATATTTTTGGTTTATTTTTCCTGTTCTATAATTTGGCTTTAATTTACTCCATTCCACAAGTTCTGTAATACTGAAAGCAACAGTATCGTCTAATGATCTGCGACAACATAAATATGAAAATATAATCACTCTTTTTTCACTAATAGAAACATCTTGAATTATTTCTTCTGGAATACGCACATAATTCAAAATTTCACCTCCGATCATTTTTGTTAATTTTTATTTAGGTACCGTCAGTTCGTACCCAAATGAAAATTTTTTTTGCATTTAGGTACCTCCTGACGTACCATTTGTGACAGTCAATATCAAGATAGACTCATATTATCAAGAGAAGAGTATATCTCGCGCAAAACGCTCGATTGTTTTATCACTCTAAAACGATTTTCCTTATCTTGATTAAATTTTTTTTAATATTATTCTTTTTCTCTTATTCGGTTTCCTAAATATTCAGTATTTTTATCAATTGTAATTTCGCACAGATTTTGAAAGCATAGTGTATAGTCATCTTTTTCAGAATAAGTAATGTATTTATTCGGATGTTTATCAAATCTTTTTCCCGCATTTTCGATTAGCATATTAGTGAACTCTTTATTGAATTCACCTATTAAATTATCTGTCTGAAATTTTCCAAATTGATCTAATACAAAATTGCATTTGTCCAAGTTGACATAGTAAGCCTCATAAGTTTTGAATACGCATTTAATTTTTTTATTATAAAGTTCTCTCTTTAATACTTCTCCAAAGAATCTTGCTTTTTTGCTATAATAACGTTCACTTGCATTTTCGATTTTTGCTGCTTTATCAGCAATTGAAACACAATGAGAGTAGTAGTTCATTTCATCTTCAGAAGCTTGATGACTTTCAATAGAAATATCAACATGAATATTACCGCATTCATCAATGATGGTTTCTCCACTGGATATTTCTTCACTTACTCTATAAACTTCTCTCCAAATCCATGATCTCTATTCCCTTTACATATCTAAGTAGGAGAGTAGTAGCACTTCAGAAAATCCGTAAACGTCTTTTCCGTGTGCTTCCGTCTTTATTTTTCTATCGAAAAACTAAATCCGGAACTTTTACTTATATTGATTACTTCTCTTTCTTTTCTACCGGTGTATCAAAAATGGTTTTATATTCTTTACATGGTAGAACTTGGTTATCTTCCATAATTCCAAATTTCAATAAATTCTTGTCTATAATTTCTTCAATCATTTTTCTATAAGTAGGTACAAATTCATATGGTTCTAAAGGATAGCATGTGTCCAGATTATTTTCATAACAGTAATCTACCTGAATTTGATTTGGATCCAATCCATATGTTTTCTTTAATTCCATTAGTATTTCTTTATATAATTCACCTCTTGTAATATTGAAATGTTCTTCTAATAATTTATATTTGGGACTCATTTTAGAAAACCATGGATTATATGGTTTCTTATGCGTAGTCAGTCTATTTAACTGTTTTTGCTGCACAGCTAATTGTTTTTCGATTTTACAAATCTGGTTTTCATATTTTTGAAATACATTCATAAGTTGATTTAATGTGTGAGTCACACATGTAAAATCCAGAATTTCTTTACTACGATATTTTTCGACAATATCCCAAACCCAATCCATGAACTTGTTTGCTAATGGCTGTCGTGACCATCTGCAAATCTCCATAATTCCTCGTTGAGTATAATAGACAGTTTCTACATTCACACCGATACCTCCATTCTGGGGGTATCGGACTTCTGACATTCTGAAACATAAATTTTCAAGTCTATCTTTATGTTTTAAGTGAATTTTCTGAATTGCTTTTGCCGGATTTGCATATTCCAAAGCCTGTCCAATTTGCTCTCTTGTAAGAAGAATGTCATCGTTCATATTTCTATAGAAATTACATTCTAAATTTCCAAAGTTCTCAGTTGTTACTAATTTCAAATTGCTCATATAAATTTCTTCCTTCCTTAAATTGTCGAATTAATAATTGTTATAATCTGTGATTCGCTCTTGATTTGGAAATATGTGTAAAATTTTCTTTTGTTGTGATATTATGTAGATAAATATAAATAGGAGGTTTATGTATGAATTTTCGAGATGAGTTAAATGAAATATGCAGAACGCCTGAAGAGGTTGCCGCAGAGAAAAGTAGCAAGGAATATAAAGAAGGGGCGGAATGTGCTACCTATGTACATAGCTGCATCAAAGATGAAATTCGTAAAAGGGTTAAAAATGGTGAGTATAAAATTGTAGATGGGAAGAAATATGTAAAATTTTATACAGATAAAGATACTTTTCCTTTTGGATTATATGGACATCCTGTAATACGTGATTTCCGTGTAAATAAAAGCTTTTTAAGTGATATAATCAGAAATCCAATTAGCTTTAGCCGATGGGATGAATGATGGAGAATAACTATATATGAGCAATAATTGAAAATCAAAAAATAGACACAAATACTTATTACAATATCATCTCATATTTGTCTGTAAATACAGAAAGAAATTATTCACAAAGAAATATCAGATGATGTAAAACAGTTTTCCTATGAGATATGTCAAAGACATAATGTGATAATTCATAAGATGGAAACAGATAAAGACCATATTCATTATATGATAGAAACAGAACCAACTATTTCTATATCTGACTTAGTAAGAATTATGAAATCATATATTACATATCACATATGGAAATTACATAAAAATTATCTATCAAAACATTTTTGAAAAAAATTACATTCTTCACCGACGGATATTTTGTGTGCAGTATTGGTAATGTTTCAGAAAAACAATTGCGAAAATATATAGAAAATCAAGGATAAAAAGAGAATAATCTATTAGAAAGGAAGTGATTATAGATGCTAAAAGCGTACAAATACAGATTGTATCCTAATAAAGAACAACAAGAATATTTTGCAAAATGTTTTGGATGTGTACGATTCATTTATAATCGTATGCTTTCAGATAAGATTAATTACTACAAAGAAACAAAGAAGAAACTGAATAATACACCTGCTCAATATAAGAAAGAGTTTGAATGGTTGAAAGAAGTTGATTCACTTGCACTTGCTAATGCTCAAATGAATTTACAAACTGCATATAACAATTTCTTCAAAAGACCAGAAGTGGGTTTTCCTAAATTTAAGAGTAAGAAGAATCATTATTATTCTTATACTACTAATAATCAAGGTGGAAATATTTATGTATCTGATAGATATATCAAACTTCCTAAAATTGGATTAGTAAGAGTAAAGAGACACAGAAACTTTGAAGGGTTAATAAAGTCAGTTACAGTTTCGCAAACCCCATCAGGCAACTATTATGTTTCAGTTTTAGTAAATCAAGAAGAAAAAGAAAAACTTTCTAAAACAGATAACCAAATAGGAATTGATTTAGGATTAAAAGAATTTGCGATTACTTCTAATGGTGAAATGATTCCAAATTCAAAATATCTTAGAAAGTCTGAAAAAAGATTAAGAAAATTGCAAAAGGATTTATCACGTTGTAAATCGGGAAGTAAAAATAGAGAAAAGTGCAGAATTAAGGTTGCAAAACAACATGAAAAAATTGCTAATCAAAGAAAAGATTTTCTGAATAAAGTTTCAAAACGTATCATTGACGAAAATCAAGTGGTGGTACTCGAAAGTCTTAAAGTCAAAAATATGATGAGCAATCATAAATTAGCAAAATCAATTGCTGATGTATCTTGGTCAGAGTTTGTAAGACAGTTGGAATATAAATCTGATTGGTATGGAAGAGAAATAATCAAGATTGATACTTGGTATCCATCAAGCCAGATATGTTCTAATTGTGGTCACAAAGACGGTAAGAAAGCATTATCAGTCAGAGAATGGACTTGTCCTGTTTGTGGAATACATCATGAAAGAGATATAAATGCAGCAATAAATATTCTAAATGAAGGATTAAGATTATATAACGAAAATAAAATCGTAGGAACTACGAGGATAGCCTAGGTAAACTTGTCTCGTTAGAGATATTGACTAGGAAGCCCATCGAGCTTTAGCTCGTGGGTAGTTCACCAAACTTGGAGATTATCGTGTAAAAGTATATTACAAAATTTTTGATATTGATTTTTATCATGGATTTATGGATACCTTCACTAAATTGATAGAAGAAGATCATATTCATGTTGAAATAATAGGATTTTATGATAAACCTAATTCGATTCACAACGTCGAGTTTGTTCCGACAGATGGAGTTATTTTTGATTCCGCTGTATCGAAATATAATTTTTCTATCTTAGGAAAATGCGAAATTACATTTTAAGTTTATTGGTTGGTGTGGTTAGTGAAATTCTTTAGGGGCGATTTATGGAGTATTCTGATCGTATAGAACGTAGAATAGATTTTATATATCCATATGAATACTTCTTAGGGTACAGATATAAAATCGAAATTTAAGTCTGAGATTTAAAAATTTTACATAGTTCTTTCCTTATTATATATAGGTTCAATAAAACATGGTTTTAG
>QAMT01000013.1 GCA_003150755.1 Phascolarctobacterium sp.
CAATGTGGCCGTTCATCCTCTCAGACCGGCTACTGATCATCGCCTTGGTAGTCCGTTACACCACCAACTAGCTAATCAGACGCAGGCCCATCCTTTAGCGATAGCTTACTCGTAGAGGCCATCTTTCACAGCACCGTCATGCGATGACGCTGTCACATCCGGTATTAGCATCCCTTTCGGAATGTTGTCCCCGTCTAAAGGGCAGGTTGCCTACGCGTTACTCACCCGTTCGCCACTAGGAATTGAACCGAAGCTCAATTCCCCGTCCGACTTGCATGTGTTAGGCACGCCGCCAGCGTTCGTCCTGAGCCAGGATCAAACTCTCCAATATACTTATTGAAGAACCGATTGGCTCTTATTATTTAATCCAGAATTTTGTTTTGACAAGCTCGCCTCAGCATTTCTGCCTCCAGCAAACTTGCCCGCACATTCGCTTTTTCTTGGTTCTTGTTCAGTTTTCAAGGTGCTGCTGATGTTGACAGCTTTTGTAGTTTACTATGTTTTTAACATTTTGTCAACTACTTTTTTGAAATTATTTTCAAATTTCATTTTTTGTTTGCCGCATCACAGCGTGTTATTATTATATTAAATCTATGTAACAAAAGCAAACACAAATTTAATGCAATTTCTGTAAATTATCCGTCGAATTTACTTAATATTAACTTTTTCCTTGTTAATCCTCACTTTTCTTCTCTTTTACTTTATTTTCCGTAAAGTTATGCTGCAAATGACTTTTAAATATGCTTACCGCCCGCCTTTCCTGCCTGGCATCTGCCGTAAGGCAATAAAAATTGCGCACAGCGGCTTTGTACTGCCTGCTTATTGCAACCTCGCCGCGTTCTGCCGATTGCTTTGCAATATGCTGAGAAATTAGTGCCACCCCAAGATTATTTTTTACGGCTTCTTTAACAGCAAAATTAGTATTAAAAATAATAGGCTTGCGACCGGGCGTAATATTATTATCTTTTATAAAACGCTCCCACTGCGCGCGTGATGCCGAACCTTCTTCACGTATAATCCAGCGTTTTTCGCCTGCTTCATTCTCCTTGACAGCAGTAATAACCACCAGTTTATCGTTATAAAAGGTTTCGGCTTTAATGCCCGGTTCAGTAATTTCGCCTTCTACAAGCCCAACATCAATTTCTCCGTCTGCCAGCAGACGCAAAATCTGCTGCGTATTGGCAATTATAATTTCCGGTTCCATTTTATTGTAGTCTTTTGTAAATCGCCCTAAATATTCCGGCAAAAAATATTCGCCAATCGTCTGGCTGGCGCCGATGCGCAAAGTTCCTTCTATCTTTCCCTGCAAATCATTGATAGCTGCTTTTGCATATTCCATTTCTGCGCAGATGCTTTTGGCGCTTTGCAGCAGAATTTTGCCTGCCGGTGTCAGTGCAATAGTTTTATGGCGCACGTTTCGTTCTATTAAAAACATACCGAAATATTCTTCCAGTTTTTTTATCTGTACGCTGACTGTCGGCTGCGATAGATTACGTTTTTGCGCCGCTCTGGTAAAATTACGGCATTCTGCCACACTTAAAAAAGTTTCAAGTTCTTCCAGCATAATAACCTCATTATAAAATTTAATCGTTTTTATTATAATAATTCATTTTACTAATTACTGCAAGCAGGTTATACTAACGGTATTGTTAATTTCGATAGCGTGACGCATTTAATTTTTTATGAAAGGATGTATCTCATGAATTTTATCAGTAAAAATTTCCGTGGCGTTCTGTTTTGTTTTGCGCTGGCAGTGCCCGCAACCTACCTCGGCAAGATGTTTCCCGTTGTTGGCGCACCAGTTTTTGCAATTTTGTTTGGCCTTTTGGTTGCTTTTTGGAACAGGCCTGCATTTTTTCATCCAGGCATTCAGTTTACTGCCAAAAAAATTCTGCAATATTCCATTATTCTTTTGGGCTTTGGTATGAATTTATTTGAAATCCTCGCTGTTGGCTCCCAGTCGCTGGCTATTATTATTGCCACCATCAGTACTGCTTTAATAGTTGCTTACATTTTAAGCAAGGTTATGAATATCGACCACGATATTGCAACTCTTGTAGGTGTCGGCTCCTCCATTTGCGGCGGCAGTGCCATTGCAGCAGCAGCACCTGTTATCAAGGCTTCCGATAAGGACATAGCACAGTCTATTTCCGTTATTTTCCTTTTTAATGTCGTTGCGGCATTTTTGTTCCCCGCCCTGGGCGATATGCTTGGTTTTACAGATACCGGCTTTGGCATGTGGGCAGGCACCGCCATTAACGATACCAGTTCCGTCGTTGCAGCAGGCCAGACCTGGGCCAGCGCGCACGGCAGCGATACTGCGCTTAACTATGCAACAATCGTTAAATTAACGCGCACGCTCGCAATTATCCCGATTTGTCTCGGCCTTGCCTATATCACCAGCAAAACCAAAAATACTGCTTCTGACGTAAAAATTACCTCTATCTTTCCAATGTTTATTCTGTATTTTGTGCTGGCAGCAGTAGTCAACACGCTTTTTGGCAGCAGCCTGCCCTTGCTTGCAGAGCTTCCTTCTATTGGTAAATTTATGATTGCCATGGCTATGGCTGCCATTGGCCTTAACACTAATCTGGTAAGCCTTGTTAAAAGCGGCGGCAAGCCGATTTTGCTGGGCCTTATCTGCTGGATTTGCATTGCGCTTGTCAGCATCGGCATGCAGCATATTTTAGGAATCTGGTAAAATTATATATATAAATTTAAACAAACAGCACCGGAAGATTTCACTAAAATACTACTTCTGCCGGTGCTGTTTTATTGCATTAGCAGTACATTTTTAACATAAAGTATGGTATAATGAGTTGGAATATTTGATTACTAAATTACAGAACCGAGGTTAACTTATGGGAAACTTTTTTAAAACAGCTTTTTGCGTGCTGGCAGCTTTGATAGTGCTGGCCGGCGCTGCCTTTTGGGGACTTGCCGGTTTGATTCCTGCGGTCGATATAGAAGACTCGCTAAGGCCGGACGCTGCCTCGCAGTATTTTGACGATAAGGGAGAACTTCTTTACACAACAGCATCTGAAGAACGCCGCATCCCCGTCAGCCTAGACAAAATGCCAAAACATCTGCGCGAAGCTTTTATTTCTATCGAAGATGCACGCTTTTATGAGCACGGAGGTATTGATTTCCGCGGTACGGCGCGCGCACTTTTTGTAACGCTTACCGGCGGCGATGTACAGGGCGGCAGCACCATCACCCAACAGCTTGCCAAAAATGCTTTTTTAACCAACGAACGCACTATTACCCGTAAAATTAAAGAAGCGTTTATTGCCCGCCAGTTAGAAGAACGCTACACCAAAGATGAAATTTTAAACATGTACCTCAACCGTATTTATTTCGGCCAGGGTACTTACGGTGTTGAAACCGCATCCCTTTACTACTTTGGCAAACATGTAGAGGACATCGACCTTGCCGAAGCAGCAACACTGGCAGCAATCCCGAAAAGCCCTAACTACTACAATCCGCTGGAAAACCCTAAAGCCAGCAAAGAGCGTCAGGAACTTGTGCTTGACCAGATGGTAAAATACGGCTATATTACCCAGGCTGAAGCCGATGCTGCCAAAGCAGAAAAAATTGCCGTACATGTAACCGAAACACAGGATAAAAAAGAATATCTTTCTTACTTTTTTGATTACTGCAATCAGCTTATTATTGATAAGTTCGGCGCAGATGCTTTGTATAAAGGCGGCCTGCGCATTTACACCACCATTAACAGCGATATGCAGCAGGCAGCAGTTGACGCTTTGCAGTACCTGCCTGATTACTACACCGACGACAACAAACTGACCCAGCCGCAGGTTGCCTTGGTATCGCTCGACCCAACTACCGGCTATATTAAAGCTATGATTGGCGGACGCGCCGAAGATAAATTCAACCGCGCCATTATGGCTGTGCGCCAGCCTGGTTCCAGCTTTAAACCTTTCGTTTACCTTACGGCGATGGAAAACGGCTTTACACCTGCCAGCGTTGTAGAAGATAAGGAAACAGAATTTGCACAGGGCTGGACGCCGCAGAACAGTGACCGCAAATGGCATGGCAAAGTAAGCCTGCGCACAGCGCTTACCCGCTCTATGAACGTACCTACCGTACTTGTTGCACAGCAGGTTGGTGTTGGTAAAATTATAGAAACCGCCAAAGCGCTTGGCATAACCACACTTGTGGAAGACGGAGCATACAGCGACGCCAACCTGGCCATGGCGCTGGGCGGTCTTAGCAAGGGTGTTATTCCTCTTGAAATGGCTGCCGCTTATGGCGCAATCGCCAACAACGGCGTTTATGTAAAACCGATTGGCATTTTAAAAATTGAAGACCGCAACGGTAAAGTCATTTTTGAAAACAAAACCGAACGCCATGAAGCTGTTAACCCCAACGCCGCTTATTTAACAGTAGATATGATGAAAGGCGTATTTGTTAACGGCACTGCCGCAGGCGCAGGTATTGGCCGTCCGGCAGCTGGCAAAACCGGTACTACCGATGACTTTAAGGACGCCTGGTTTGTAGGCTTTACCCCCAACCTTTCCACTGCTGTATGGATTGGCGATGACAATGGCCGCGCGCTTGATTATATGTACGGCTCTATGCAGCCGCTCAGCATCTGGCGCAGCTATATGGTTAACGCCGTATCAAACCTTCCGGCAGTCGATTTTATCCGCCCGAGCGGCGTAGTAATACCGCCGGAACCCAAGATTGAGCAAGAAGAAAAAGACAAGGATAAAGATAAGGACAAGGCAAAAGCCAAAGACAGCAAAGAAGAAAACGAACCTGCTGCCAAAAAAGCTGCTGAAGAAGCCATTGGCACAAGCAACGAAGATGCCAAAAAGCCAAACATGCGCCAGCGTGTACGCGAAATACTTGAAGGCAACGCAGCAAGCAGCAATACCAAACCGGTGGTCAGCAACCAGCCTACACCGGCTAAATAAAAACAGTAAATCCCATCCGCGCTTAAACGGATGGGATTTTTTATAACCTTTTTTCAGTTTTACAAAGCTTCTTTAAAAATAGAACCGCCGATAAATTCCCTTAAAATAGAATTGTTGGGTATTGCATCATCATCCATGCCGCGCACATGGCTCAGCAAATCAAGCAGCCTGCGCGCGCGGGTATAAACAGCTTCATCAGGAGTAATACGCTGCAAAAGCGGTTCGGCATACTTTTTCAGTACGGCAAATTCATAGACAAGCGAGGTATTGAACATAATATCGGCACTGTCCTGAAACGGGAAAATATATTTTTCTTCGCCGCGGCGTACATCATCCCAGATTTTTAACGTCGTCAGCGCATCATGCGAACGGAACTGCGAATCGCGCACAATGCGGCGCAGCAGGCGCATATCAGTTGTATGGATGCGGTTATACGAATCAAGCTGCATCGGAGTAAGCGCGCTGATATAAATTTTCATTTTATTATTGGCTGGCACAGCTTCCGAAATGCGTTCGTTTAAAGCATGAATGCCCTCAACAACCAGAACATCCTTCTCGCCCATCTGAATTTCACGTCCGCGGTATTCGCGCATACCGCTGCGGAAATTATACTTAGGCATCTTTACACATTCGCCCGCCAGCAAACGGCGCAAATGGTCGTTAAACAGCTCCAGGTCAACGGCTTCAACACTTTCAAAATCGTAACTTCCGTCCGGCTTACGCAGAGTATCACGGCGGTCTTTAAAATAATCATCCATCGAAATCGGCACCGGCCTGTTGCCATTGACAACCATCTGAATGCTCAGCCGCTGGGCAAAAGTTGTCTTACCGGAAGAAGAAGGACCCGCTATCAGCACCAGACGTACATCTTTATTGCTGGCAGCGATTTTATCGGCAATGCCGGCAATTTTCTTTTCGTGCAGTGCTTCCGCCACCTGAATAATACCGTTAGCGTAGCCGCAGTTAATAATGCGGTTAAGCTTGGCTACCGTATTGCAGTTAATTTTTGCCGACCAGTCCTGCAACTCATGGAACATACCGTTTAAAGCATCACTTGGCTCAAACTTGTCCAGTTTATCCATACTGCCTTTTTCAGGGAAGTTGATTATAATGCCGCTTTCGTAGTTAATCAGTTCAAACTGTTTTAAATAGCCGCAGTTAGGCATCATCGCGCCAAAAAAGTATTCCGCGTAATCACGCAGATAATATACCGTAAGCACCTGTGCATCCGGGCTGGCGCTTAACAGCTCCATGCGGTCATCTTCGTGGCGCTCAAGCAAAATTTTTTCTGCCTCCGCCCTGCTGATAGTACCGTAAACAATTGGCTCTTCCGAAACTATCAGCTTACGCATATAAAGGTCAATCGCCTGCAAATCATATTTACTCAGCACAATGCCATTAGTAATATCACAATAAAGCGCGCTGCCGATAGAGTTGCAAACCTCAAGCTCAACTTCAGGGCGCAGCTTTTTAATGGCATACAAAAATAGAAACAGCAAACTGCGCACATATACGCGGCGGCCTTCTTCCGTATCCCAGGTTATAAAATCAACCGTGCCATCACTTTGTAAAGGTTTTTGCAAATCTATGCCAACGCCGTTAAAAACACCCTCCACAATGGGCGCGCTGTAACAATCCTTAAACTCACGGCTGACCTCAAAAAGTGTAGTTCCTTCCGGATATTCTTTAATTGCCCCATTAGGCAAAGTAAGCTTAATCATAATACCGCTCCTTTTTGCAGTTTATAATTATATTATACCGCATAGGCGGATTTTGGGCAAAAAAGAAAGCCAAGGCATTTACTGCAATGCTTTATTATATATTATATTTCGAAATTTTAACCATAAACAAACAGCCTTTCACCTGTACGGTAAAAGGCTGTTTTGATATTTACAAGATATTATTTTACAGCTTCTGCGCAGCGTGCGCAAAGGGTCGGATGTTCTGCATCCTGGCCTACGGTATCGCTGTAAATCCAGCAGCGTTCGCACTTGTGGCCTTCTGCCGGTTTTACTGCAACTTTAAGGTCTTCGCGGGTAGTTGCTTCGCCGGTTTCGCCTACGCCCTCATGCAGTTCTGCCTGAGAAACGATAAGCAGGGTCGGCAGGTCTTTTTCTACAGATTTAAGCACTGCCAGAGCTTCGCCTTCGGCATACAGTTCAACCTTGGCATCCAGGGAGTGGCCGATAGTTTTTGCTTTACGCGCAACTTCAAGCACTCTGGTAATTTCGCTGCGGATGCCGATGAAATCTTCCCATTTCTTTTCCAGAGCCGGGTCGATGTATTCTTCTTTGGCTTCCGGCCACGGCATCATCTGTACGGATTCTGGCATGGTAGAAGTTTTCTTCATGAACTGCCATACTTCTTCCATGGTAAAGCTCAGCACCGGAGCCAGCATTACAACCAGGTCAACCATAATTTCGTACATGGCAGTCTGGGCGCTGCGGCGTTCTACGCTGTCTGCCTTGTAAGCATACAGACGGTCTTTAAGAATATCCAGGTAATAACTGCTCATTTCAACAGTGCAGAAGTTATGGATCGCATGATAAAGAACATGGAAATCATAATCTTCGTAAGCCTGTTTTACTTCTTTTTTAAGCAGCTGCATGTGCATCAATGCCCAGCGGTCAAGCTCAAGCATCTGGTCAAACGGCACTTTGTCTTTTTCGTAATCAAAGTCGTTGGTATTACCCAAAATGTAGCGGATAGTGTTGCGGATTTTGCGGTATACTTCCGAAAGCTGTTTAAGAATCTCTTTGGAGATGCGGATATCAGCTTTATAATCGCTGGAAGCGGCCCACAGGCGGATAATATCTGCGCCGTATTGTTTGATTACATCCTGCGGGGCAACGGTATTGCCTACGGATTTGGACATTTTGCGGCCCTCGCCGTCAACAACGTAGCCATGAGTCAAAACGGATTTATACGGTGCATGGCCGGTAGTAGCAACACTGGTCAGCAAAGAGGACTGGAACCAGCCGCGGTGCTGGTCGCTGCCTTCAAGATACATATCAACAGGCCATTGCAGTTCCGGACGAACTTTGGCAACTGCTGCATGGGAAGAACCGCTGTCGAACCAAACGTCCATGATATCTGTTTCTTTGGTAAAATGTTTGCAGCCGCAGTGCGGGCAGGTTGTGCCTTCCGGCAGAATTTCGTCAGCTTCGTATTTCCACCATGCGTCGGAACCTTCTTTTTTGAACAGGTCTGCAACAGCGTTGATGGTTTCATCGGTAATTAAATGTTTGCCGCAGTCTTTGCAGTAGAATACCGGAATAGGCACGCCCCATACACGCTGACGGGAAATGCACCAGTCGTGGCGGTCGGCAACCATGTTGTGAATACGGCTTTCGCCCCAGGACGGAATCCATTTAACTTCGTTGGCAATGGCAGCCAGCGCATCATCGCGGAAGCCGTCGATAGATGCAAACCACTGCTCGGTTGCACGGTAGATAATCGGGTTTTTGCAGCGCCAGCAATGTGCGTACTGATGACGGATATTTTCTTTGCCCAGCAGCATGCCAAGCTCGGACAGATATTTTAAAATAGGAATGTTGGCATCAAATACAAACATGCCTTCAAACTGCATTGCTTCTTTGGTAAATTTACCGGATTTATCAACCGGGCAGATAATCGGCAGATGATATTTAAGGCCGGTTTCAAAGTCGACATCGCCGTGGCCAGGAGCAGTATGAACGCAGCCGGTACCAGCATCAAGCGTTACATAATCGGCCAGCACAATCGGGGATTTACGGTCAATGGTATCAAACGGATGACGGCATTCAGCAAATTCCATGTCCTTGCCTTTGCAGGTGCCAAGAATGTGGCTGAGGTCTTTTTTGCAGATTTTGCCAACCTGTTCCAGCAGGTCTTTAGCCAGGAACAGAACTTCGCCTTCACATTCTACCCAGGCATATTCAATGTCAGGATGCAGTGCAATAGCTACGTTGGCAGGCATGGTCCACGGCGTGGTGGTCCAGATTACTACATAAGCCGGTTTGCCTTTGGCAGCTTCCGGCATCATGCCGTTATCTTTAATAAGCGGCATTTTTACATAAATTGCAGGGGTTTTCTGCTCTGCATATTCAATTTCTGCTTCGGCAAGGGCAGTTTCGCAATGCGGGCACCAGTAAACGGATTTCTGTCCTTTATAGATATAGCCTTTTTTAGCCATTTCGCCAAAAACATGAATCTGTACTGCTTCATAATCAGGGACAAGGGTTACGTAAGGATGTTCCCAATCGCCCAGAACGCCAAGGCGTTTAAAATCGTTGCGCTGGATATCAATCCATTGCAGTGCGTAGTTTTTGCATTCGTTGCGCAAAACCAACGGGTCAAGCTCGTTGCGGTTAAGGCCGAGGTTTTTGATAGCGGCATGTTCAATCGGCATACCGTGAGTATCCCAGCCAGGAACGTAAGGGGTATCATAGCCCTGCGCATATTTATATTTAATGATGATGTCTTTTAAAATTTTATTGAGCGCAGTGCCCATGTGAATTTGTCCGTTAGCATACGGAGGGCCGTCGTGCAGGACAAATTTTTTGTGGCCTGCGTGCTGTTTCTGTTTCTTTTCGTAAATGTTGTTGTCATACCAGTATTTTAAAATTTCCGGCTCGCGCTGCGGCAATCCCGCACGCATCGGGAACTCGGTTTCCGGTAAATTAAGCGTTTTGCTGTAATCCAATTTTTTTACACCTCCAAAAAAATAAAGCCTCATCCCAAAGGGACGAGACTTGTATTACCCGTGGTACCACCCTAATGACGCTCTGCGCCACTCTTAGCGCTGTTAACGTGCGCTGCCTCGTCCGCGCTTACTTGGTTTCGGCACGGAAGCTCCAAAGTGATTTTCACCGGCGTTCAAACTTGTTCCGGCTTGCACTATCCCGGACTCGCTTTACTGTATCCTGCCGGCTACTGTCTTTATCATAGCCTTTCGAATATTTAAAAACAAAGATATTATACAACACGGCTGCAAAACCGTCAATATTTTTTGTAATATTTGTATGTAAAAATTCCATAACCTTCGCCTTTATGTAAATGCGAGGTATCATTCAGCAAAAATATGCTGTGTTCCAGCCATTTGTTTACACCAAGCACTGTGATGCTGGCTGGCAGGATATCGACTGAAAAATTATATTTGTTGACATCTACAATGTCAAAGCCGAGCCAGTAAAAAATGATATTTTGAATCGTACCCTTGTGCGCCACGATGATAAGGTTTTCTTTTTCCATATCGGCGCAGGCGCGGATGCCCTTTACGCAGCGGTCATAAAACTCCTTGCGGGTTTCGCCGCCGGGATAATTGCGGTGGTTAAGTTCTTTAAGCGTTGCCGCAGGGCGGTAAATCGCCTTGGCCTCGCTTTCTGTCATACCGGCAGCACGCCCGTTGTTTTTTTCGCGCAAAAATCCGTGCCGCTCAACGCAATCTTCCATGCCAAGCCTGGCAGCAATGATAGCGGCGCTTTCGGCAGCGCGTTTTAAATCACTGGTCAAAATGCGGAATTTATCACTTCGGCCCTTAAAATCAGCCGCCAGTTTATCTGCCAGTGCGTGCAGCTGCCCGCGGCCTGCTTCCGTAAGGTCAGAATCCGTCCAGCCGCCTGTTAAATGCTGCGTATGGTGTGTTGCTTCTCCGTGCCGTACAAGGATAATCATAATCGCTCCGCCCTATTCTTCCGTTTTTTCGTTAAAGCCTTTAAGCAGCTCAAGCTGCGATTCCAGCAGATTTATCATGTGCTGGCGGTGTACATTGGCTTTTTTAACCTGGTCTTCAAACATATTTTTGGCAAGGCCTGCTTTGTTTTCGGCGTCAAAAATCATTTTGCGTGCGCGTGCATCGGCGTCGCCAATGGTTTTCTGCGCCTGTCCGCGTGCCTTGGCCAAAGTTTCCACAGCGTCCTCACGCGCTTTATCCAAAATATTTTTGCAGGCTTCTTCGCTGTTGACTTTCAGCTGAGCCACTTCAACCTCTGCCGCCATGCGCATTTTGTTTACAAACTGCTGCGTGTCGCTTTTAAGCTTATTCATTTCAGCTTCCGTATCGTTGCGCAGCTTAGCAGCTTCTGCATCGGCATCGTTGCGCGTTTTTTCGGCATAAGTGTCGGCATCGGCCCGTGCCTGCGCCGCAGCGGCATTAGCCTCGTTCAGCAGGCGGCCGGCTTCATTCTGTGCTTCTTTTTTCATGCCGTCGCATTTGGCTGCGGTTTCATCAAGCAAAACCTGCGCTTTTTTCTCGCTGGTCTTTTTTACCTCGTCTGCCGTTTCCTGCGCCACTACCAAAGTATTCTGCATTGTTGCTTCCATCTGCTGATAATATTCCAGTTTGGCGCTGACGCGCTCCACCGTTTCCTTCAGCTCGATGTTGTCCTGGTAAAGGCGTTCAAAATCCTTAACCACCTGCGCAAAAAACTTATCTACTTCTTCGGTTTCATAACCGCGGAAGCCCTTGGTAAAAGTTTTATTTTTTAAATCAAGAGGTGCAAACATCTCTTTCCTCCAAAATCAAATATAGCGTTTTAAGGTAATGCTCATACGCCCTTTTTTGGTTGTGCCGCGTATTTCAGCAACTTCTACGCGCCCACGGCTGCGGAAGCTGATTACATCGCCTTCATTTACACTTTGCGAAGGCTTTTTGGCTTCCTTCCAATTTACACGCACGTTAAGGCTTTTTATTTCATCCGCCATGCGCGAGCGCGACACGCCGTAGCCTGCCGCCGCAACAGCGTCAAGGCGCAAATCTGCCACCGTTGCACTGATGATTTTAACCTTCTCTTCACGCTGGGCCAGGTTTTCACGCGGTATTTCCGTAATCGTTACCGGCGCACTGCCAATCTGCGTAAGATTGCTTTCGATATAATTGGCAAAACTTTTGTCCGCTACAAAATGCGCGCCTTCCGGCGTGATGACAATATCACCTAAAATATCGCGTTTGCAGCCCATCCCCATAAACGCGCCCAAAACATCACGGTGCCCGACAGTGTAAAAGCGTTTATCCCATTTAACCTCAAAACAGCTGATTTCGTAATCCGGCGTGCCCATAAAATTATCGTCGATAAAGGCCGCCCTGACACGTTCGGCATTGTTAAAACCGCCGTCAGCTTCAATTTTCATGTTATCGTAGTTGGCAGCAATAATTTCTGCCACGTTGTAGCTGTGCGGGTCTAAAAAATCTGTAATGCGGTATTTGCGGCTTTTGCGCGCCGCTTCGGCAAGATCCAGCAGCTTGGCCGCCAGTTCTTCATCGCCGCCCGCTTTAAAATAACGCAGTATTTTTTCTCTGTCTGCCATTTACTTACCCTGCAATTCTGCGCTGCGCTCTAAAACAGCCATTACCGCTTCGTACATGGCAGCACGCACACCGCGGTTTTCAAGCGCGTAAATACCGGCAATAGTTGTACCGCCCGGAGACGTTACCTGGTCGCGCAGCACTGCCGGATGCAGCCCTGTTTCCAATACCATCCTGCCGCTGCCTGCAAAGGTCTGCGCCGCCAGTTTAATCGCCATAGCGCGCGGCAGGCCTGCCTTAACACCGGCATCAGCCAAAGCGTCAATCATCATAAACACATATCCCGGTCCGCAGCCGCTGATAGCAGTAATGGCTTCAATAGCGCTTTCGCTGATAATTTCAATTTCGCCGCAGCTGCCAAAAATTTCTTTGGCTGCTTCAAGCATATCTTCACTTACATTTCCGTCCGGCGCAATAGCCGTCATGCCGCAGCCTACCGCCAGCGGCGTATTGGGCATTACGCGGATAACAGCGTGCCCCGGCACAAGGCTGTGCAGCTTTTCAAGGTTTACGCTGCCCATAATGGAAAGCACCGTTGTGCCCTGCGGAATAGCAGCAGCAACTTCTTTGCTGACGGCAGCATCGGCCACCTGCGGTTTAACTGCCAAAATTACAAAACCGGCAGTTTTAACTGCTTCCACATTGCAGCTTACGGTATTTACTTTATAAGTTTGTTCCAGATATTCGCGGCGTGCAGCCGAAGGGTCGCTGATTGTAATCAGTTCAGGTTCGGCAATGCCTGCATGCAGCATGCCCTTTAAAATAGCTTCTGCCATCATGCCGCCGCCGATAAAAGCAATACGCCCTGTTTTAGCGGTTATTTTTTCCAAGGCTGTCCACCTCTTTCGTCATAAATGTTGTCATCTGCATTGATATCCACGTTTTTCGGCGCGCATACCAAAATATTATGGCCGATTTTTTTCATGCTGCCGCCCAAAGCGTAAACAACGCCGCTGATAAAATCAGTCATGCGTTTCATTACTACTTTATCAGTAGCTTCAAAATTAACTACCACGGGCTGGCTGCCGTTAAGGTAATCGGCAATTTTTTGCGAATCGTCAAAAGATACCGGCTCCAGCACTACTACTTTTACCTGCTTTTGCGCCATCGGTATGGAAATAGTTTTGGAAGCGGGCATTTCTGCTTTAGCTTTCGGTTTAAAGAAAGATTTACGCTCCGGCTCAGGCTCTCTTGCCGGGACCGGTTTTACCGGCACTGCCGGTTTACGGCTGAACATGCTCTTTTTAGGCTTTTCTTCCGGCTCGTCCATCGGGGTTTCTTCGATAATTTCGTCTTCTTCCTCATATAAACCGAGCGCTTCGGAGATTTTGTCTAAAAGCTTCATAAAAAATATCACCTCAGGTTAAAATTTCAAACTGTAATCGCGCTGCCCGAAAAGCGCCGTGCCGATACGCACCATGTTTGCGCCTTCCTCAATGGCAACCTCATAATCATGCGTCATCCCCATAGAAAGCGTGTCAATATCCGGGCGCAGTTTTTTCAGTCCGCAAAACAGCTTATAGCCATCTGCAAATACCCAGCGCACATCGTCCGGATTATCCGCCGCCGGCGCAATAACCATTAAACCGCGCACATGCAGGTTTTTAAAATTATCAAGCTGCGGTACAATCGCTGCGTAATCCTCCGGGCTGAAACCGGTTTTCTGCTCTTCGCGCGCTATGTTGACCTGCAATAAAATATCCTGCACCTTACCGGCTTTGGCAGCTTCTTCGTCCAGTTTCTGCATTAAATGCAGGCTGTCAGCCGATTCGATAATGTCAAAAATTGCAACTGCCTGTTTGGCTTTGTTGGTTTGCAAATGGCCGATTAAATGCCACCTGCCCACCGGGCCGGTAATTTCGCGTTTGGCTTTGGCTTCCTGCACGCGGTTTTCGCCGATGCTGGTTACGCCAAGGCTTAAAGCTTCGGTAATAACATCTGCCGGATGGTTTTTGGTTACGGCCACCAGCGTAACTTTACTGCCGGTAATTTTTTCTTCGCTGCGCCTTGCCAGCGCTGCATCTATTTTGCTTTGAACATTTTTTAAATTTTCCTGTAACAATATAAAGACCCCCTAAAGGTTTTATATTCGCCGTTAGTATAATTTATCCTTTTAAATTTTTCCAAATAGTTACGCCCATACGCCCTGTTTTGCCGCTTTCGGCGCGATAAGAAAAGAACAGTTCTTTGTTGCATTCGGTGCAGACTGCTGCGTTATAAATATGCTGCGGCAAAACGCCTGCTTCAAGCAGCGACTGTCTGTTCCATTCCGGTAAATCAGCCATGTATTTGCCATTTGCTTTTTTGGTAAAACAAGCAGCGTGCTTTTGGCCCGCACTGTAAACGGTATCATCAACCTCATAACAGCATTTGCCGATACACGGGCCGATACCGGCAATAATATCCTGCGGCTTGGCGCCGAAGGCTTCCTGCATTTTAAAGACAGTTTTCTGTGCAATGTCTGCAACAGTGCCGCGCCAGCCTGCGTGTGCAAGTCCGATGCTGCCTGTAACAGGGTCGGCAAAAATAATTGGCACACAATCGGCAAAAAACAGCAGCAGCGGCACATCAGGCAAATCTGTTACCAGTGCGTCCGTACCTTTTACGGCATCGGCGTAAGCCAGCGCGCCCTTGCCCGCTAACGAAGCATCTACAACGGCAACGCAATCGCCGTGCACCTGCTCGCAGGTTGTAAATTTAGCGGCGTCACCGCCGAGTGCAGCGGCATATTGGCGGCGGTTGGCCAAAACCATACCGGCGTCATCACCTACATGCAGCGCCAGGTTAAAACCGCCCGGCACAAGGCTGCTTTTGCCATGCAGACGGCAGCTGAAGGCGTTGCCGAAACCAAACTCCGTAAAAGCCGCAAAACTGCCGAACCAGATGTTATTTTTATTTTGCAGTGTAAATCCGTCCATTTTAATCTCCACATACGCCGCAGCGCTTGCAGCCGTCAAAACACATCGGCGTAAAACGCTGCGCCTTGGCGTTTTCCCATTCTTTTATCAAATAGGCTTCCTTAAAGCCCATGTCAAGGTGCTTCCACGGCAGCGGCGCACCCGGTGTATATTCTGCATAAGCAAGTTCTTCAATATCAAGCCTGTCGTTTTTAAGCGCCTGTTTTAAGGTAATGCCACTGGCAAAAGCCTGCAATAAATAGCGGCCTGTATTTCTGTCTCCGCGCGCCAATGCTGCCTGCAAAACAGTTTCTTTTAAAGATTCTGTCAACAACTTGATATGCTTGCTTTTTTTGAACGCATCTTCCAACATTTTAAAGCGTTTTTTCAGCACTCTGGTATTGCACAGCGGCGACCATTGAAAGGGCGTAAACGGTTTCGGTACAAAAGCGTTGACGGAAATTATCAGTTCACCTTTGTTGCCCACCTCGTCCATCTTCCGGCGGATGCGGTGTACCATTTCAATCATTTCTTCAATATCGCAGTCTTCTTCCTGCGGCAAACCAATCATATAATACAGTTTTACGTTTTTCATGCCGCTGGCTGCCGCGAGTGTTACTGCTTTATAGATGTCTTCTTCGGTAATGCCCTTATTAATGATATTGCGCATTTTAACGCTGCCTGCTTCCGGGGCAACCGTCATCGTCTGCTGGCCGCTTCGGGCAAGCGCCTGCGCAAGCAGTTCATCCAGTGTATCGGCACGCAGTGATGCGCAGGTAAAAGGCACTTTGTTATCAATAAGCGCCGCCGTCAACTCGTGTATCTGCGGATAATCCGACACGGCTGCACCCATAAGGCCAACTTTAGCCGATACCGCCGGACGGTTCAGGATTTTTTGCAGCAGTAAGTCAAAATTGCGCGCACGCGGTTTGCGGAAACAGTAACCTGCCATGCAGAAACGGCAATGCCTGCCGCAGCCGCGGGCTACTTCGGCAATAAACATATTCTGAAACTCGGTTTCTGATGTCAGAATTGCCGAAGTGTTTGGATATTTATCCAAATCGCGCACCCAGCGGCGTTTAACCGTTGCCGGTACGCGCGCGTCATGTTCCATACCGGTAAAATTGCCGTCAGCGTCATACTGCGGCATATAAAAACGCGGCACATAAAGGCCTTCTATCTGCGCCAGGCGCAAAAGCATAGCTTCTTTGTCCAAACCTTCTGCCTTAGCGTTATAAACAGTATCCAACAAATCGTTGATAACTTCTTCGCCCTCGCCGATTACAAAAACATCGGCTACCTCTGCCAACGGCTCCGGGTTAAAGGTTGCACACGGTCCGCCGATAACAATCAAAGGTTCTTTATCGTTGCGCTCTGCTGCACGCAGCTTGATATTACTCATTTGCAGCATCGTCAGCAGATTTGTATAGTCCATTTCAAAGGACATCATAACGCCGATAATTTCAAATTCATTCAGCTGGCGCTGCGTTTCCATGCTCATCAGCGGAGTGCGCGTGCGTTTATATTCTGCCAGCGTTCTGTTATCCGGCAAAAAGAAACGTTCGCAGGCTGTGTCGCCGCGGCCGTTGATAATCTGATATAAAATATGCATGCCTAAATTAGACATGCCTACTTTATAGCTGTTGGGGTATAAAAAAGCAAAGGCGCGCCTTGCCCCCGGTGCAAAGCACTGCGCGCCTATTTCTTTTGCCAACATTTCTGAAATTTTATTTTTTAATTCCCAAGTCAAAAGCAATACCTCTTATTTTATAGCTTTTTCGATAGCATTGATAACTGTTTTTAAAACTTTGATTCTGGCGTAATACTTGGAATTTCCCTCTACCACAGTCCACGGTGCATAATCCGTGCTGGTGCGTATCAGCATTTCATTGACAGCAGCTTCATAGGCATCCCATTTATCGCGGTTACGCCAATCTTCGTCGGTAATTTTCCATTTTTTATCGGGGTCGTTTTCGCGCTCCATAAAGCGTTTATACTGTTCATCTTTATCTATGTGCAGCCAGAACTTACACAAAATATTGCCGTGTTCTGTCCACTGCGCCTCAGTTTCGTTAATTTCTCCATAAGCGCGCTGCCACTCAGCGTCAGTAGCAAAATGCTCAATGCGCTCTACCATTACACGGCCGTACCAGGTTCTGTCAAAAATGGCAATTTCTCCTGCGCGCGGCATTTTAACCCAAAAACGCCACATATAGTGGAACTGTTTTTCTACCGCGTTAGGCGCGGAATATGGATTAACAGCATAACCAAGCGGGTCAAGCGACCTGGCCAGGCGTTTGATAGCACCACCCTTGCCGCCGGCATCCCAGCCTTCAAAAGCAACCATCAGCGAGCGCTGAGCTTCGTACAAATCAAGCTGCAGCGATTTGAGTTTATCGCGGCATTTGGCAAATTCCGCTTTATATTCCTCTTTGGTAAGCGATTTACTAAGGTCAACTTTACTCAAAACATCGTATAAAGCTACATGGCGCGGCGGCAAAACAATATTACGGTTCTGTTTTTTGATTTCTGCCGCTGCCAGTGCATTCTGCAATGTTTTAACTATGCTTTCAATAATCTGAATGGTGGCAAAGCGCTCATCATCGCCTGCAATCAAATGCCACGGCGCATTTTCGGTATCGGTTTCGGCAAACATTTCCTCGTAAGCATTGACAAATTTATCATAATCATTTTCATCATGCTCTTTGATATCCAGTTTTTTCCAGTTTTTGCCGTAAATTTTGTTCAGCTTTTCCATGTTTTCTTTCTGCTGTTTTTTAGAAACATGCACAAAGAATTTCAGCAGCACATAACCGTCATCGGTAAGCTGTTTTTCAAAAGCGCGGATATGCGAATACGAGGTATTAAGCCACTCCCCAACCTGGCTTTTATCACCGACATTATGCTCGTTTTTCAAAAAATACCAGCTGCGGTGATAAACTGTAATATTGCCGTAGGACGGCAACTGCTTCCAAAAACTTGTAAAAAACGGCTGTTTTCGTTGTTCTTCCGTCATTTTAGAAGCAGAAAGCACCCTGAAACCACGGGAGTCCATATACTGCATCATTTCGTTGATAATATCCGTGCGCATTGCCCCGCGCCAACCTTCAACCAAAATGATAACCGGTATTTTGGCGCTGCGGCACTCACGCTGTAATTTGCCAAGCAAATCTCCGTAATGCTCCAGCTTTTCATCATATTCATCTTTTTTCATTTTTTGCTTTAAATCAATCTTTTCCAGCATACTATCGCCTCTATTCAGTTTTTATATTACAGATTCAATATGGGTCTGTATAAGGCTTTAAAGCGCGCGGTTTATCAAGTATCTGCGCCATTACAAAACCATCGCAGACACGCCTGCGGCTCATGCGTCCGCTAAAACGCGGTTTTGCAGGTTTAGATGCGGGTACCGCCGCGAGCGGCTTGCGCGCCGTTTGCACAGCAGGAACCGTAAACACCGGCGGCTTAAAAACAGTTACCGGCTCAGGTTTTGCAGGCTCTTTAAAAACACGCTCCTGAGGCTTTTCCTCTTTATCTTCCGGAAACTCGACATACCATGGAACAGGCTTTTCCTGCTCTTTTGCCGGAGTTTCCTCATAAACCCTGCCGCTGTCTGTACTGCGTTCAGCACTGCTAAAATCAGGCTGCGGCTTTTCTTCCTGCGGAATGTTATCCATATCGGGCAGCGGCGGAAAATGCCCGCGCTCTTTTTTGCGCTTGCGGCGCGATGATTTATCAATAACAATCGTCAGGATAAATATCAGTATAGGGATAAGCCCTTTTAAATCTTCAAAATCCATAATAATCCCTCATTTATTTCTGAACGGGATTTTTATCAACTTCCGTATCCTGTTCGGCACCGGCAATCATTTTACGCATATCGGTATCGGCAATGATATTGTTCATGCGGTAATAATCCATCACGCCGAGGCGTCCGTTTTCCAGCGCATCCGCTAATGCGGCAGGAACTTTGGCTTCGGCTTCGACAACCTTGGCCTGCATTTCCTGCGTGTAGGCTTTCATTTCCTGTTCTTTGGCAACAGCCATAGCGCGGCGTTCTTCCGCACGGGCTTGGGCAATGCGTTTATCAGCTTCCGCCTGGTCGGTCTGCAAAGCTGCGCCAATGTTGCGTCCTACATCGACGTCGGCAATATCAATCGAAAGAATTTCAAACGCCGTACCTGCGTCCAAACCTTTGGCAAGCACAGTACGGGAGATATAATCCGGGTTTTCCAAAACATCCGTATGGCTGGCAGCAGAACCGACGTTGGTTACAATGCCTTCGCCTACACGGGCGATAATCGTCGCCTCACCGGCGCCGCCGACAAGCCTGTCGATATTGGCACGCACGGTAACACGCGCTTTAACTTTCAGTTCAATACCGTTTTTGGCAACTGCGGAAACAACCGGAGTTTCGATAACCTCAGGGTTAACGCTCATCTGCACGGCTTCCAGCACGTTGCGTCCGGCAAGGTCAATCGCACAGGAGCGCTCAAAAGTCAGAGGAATCTGCGCACGGTGCGCGGCAATCAAAGCGTCAATAACGCGGTCAACATTGCCGCCTGCCAGGTAATGTGCTTCCAGCTGGTTTACATTTACATCCATACCAGCCTTGTTTGCCTTAATCAGCGGCAGCACAATCTGCGAAGCAGGAACGCGGCGCAGGCGCATGCCGATTAAATTAAAAATACCTACGTTTACACCGGCTGCGATTGCCGAAATCCACAAGCCCAACGGCACAAAGTTAAAAAACAGCGCAATAACGGCGATAATGATAATTATGGATATCAGCCCGCCGCTGAATAAAAAACTCAGTAAAAAATCCATGTTTCAGCACATCCTTTCAGTTAATTACCTCTTTAACCAGCAGCTTGCTGCCTTCAATTTTAACAACTTCAATTTCAGCATCCTTGTCTATGTAATCGCCAAAGCTGACAACATCCACGCGCTCACCGTCAATAAGGGCGGTTCCTGCCGGACGCAGCGGCGCAATTACCTTGCCTTTTTTGCCAAGATAGGAAGAATAGTCACCGGCGCCGGTATAACCTTCGCTGTTTTTTTGCTTCTCGCGCAGCACAAACGGGTTCCAGCTTACAGATGACGGAATGAACCAGAACAGCAGCGCGCAAATTGCCGCCAGCACTGCCACCGTACCGCCAACAATTAAAAATGCGTCCCAGCCGCCGCCAAGGAAAAAGAAAAAGCCGGCAATCAGCGATACAATGCCGATAGCGCCCAAAATTCCGCCCGGAACAACAATCTCCAGGCCAATCAGCACAACACCTGCCACAAGCAGCACCGTATCCAGCGACATCCAATCACCTCCGAAAAATACTTATAATAATATTATATCAAAACATTAAACAATGGGCAAAACAAATCAACCGCAGAATAACAGTTTAGTTTTATCATTCAGCCTCTTTTAATTTTTAATACGTTTGTAAAAAAACTGCACTCCAAAAGCGTTTTTGCTTTCAGAGTGCAGTTAAAAAATTTTTATGCTTTTAAGCTGGCTATGGCAGCGGCTGTATCTTCTGCGCCGTAAACATAGCTGCCAGCCACTAAAATATTTGCGCCAGCCTCGCGTACTATTTTAGAGGTTTCGGCATTGATGCCGCCGTCAACTTCAATATCGCAGGCTAAATTTTTATCAGTTATCATTTTGCGCAGCGCAGCAATTTTAGGCACGACGCTTGCAATAAATTTCTGCCCACCAAAACCGGGGTTAACCGTCATTAGCAGCACCATGTCGGTGTCCTCTAAAACCTCCTGCACCATGCACAGCGGCGTTGCCGGATTAAGCGCCACACCTGCTTTAACGCCCTTGCCTTTGATGTATTGCAGGCAACGATGCAGATGCTTGGTTGCTTCGGCATGGACAACAATCATATCTGCGCCTGCTTTGGCAAAATCGTCGATATAGGTTTCCGGATGCTCTACCATCAGATGGCAGTCAAAAAACATATCCGTTACCTTACGGATTTTGGTTACCACCGGCGCGCCAAAAGTAAGGTTAGGCACAAAATTGCCGTCCATAACGTCAATATGCACCCAATCGGCACCGGCAGCTTCTATTTTTTTGATTTCGTCGGCTAAAAAAGCAAAATCGGCAGATAATATCGACGGAGCAATCTTAATCATCTTTTACCACTCTTTTCTTTAAGTAATTTTATCTCGTCAAGTATTGCAAGATATGACTGGTAGCGGCTGGCAGCAATTTTGCCTTCTTGTACCGCCTGTTTTACGCCGCAGACCGGCTCGTGCGTATGGGTGCAGGGCGCAAATTTGCAGTTATGTTCAAACTGCTTAAACTCCCTGAAATATTTATACAGTTCACGCTCATCTATGTTTTCAGCAAGAAGATTGCCAAAACCCGGCGTGTCTGCCAGATAACCGCCGTTAAACGGCAAAAGCTGGGCAAAGCGCGTTGTATGCCGTCCGCGCCCAATCTTTTCGCTGATGTGCCCTGTTTGCAGGCTGATGCCCGGCTGGAGCGCATTAAGCATGGATGATTTGCCGACACCGGAAGGCCCGGCAAATGCGCTGATTTTTCCGTTTAAGTATTCTTTCAGCCTGTCAAGCCCGGTTCCCTTAAAGGTAGAAACCGCAAACACCCTGTAACCAGCCAGTTTGTACACACCGGCAATTTTTTCGACATCTTCCTCACTTACAAGGTCGGTTTTATTAAGGCACAGCACTGCTTCAATACCGGCACGCTCTGCAAAAGCCAGCATTTTATCTGCCAGCAAAAAGCTGAAATCCGGGTCGCAGCAGGCAAAAGCAATAACTACGCAATCCAGATTTGCCATTGCCGGGCGCTCCAAAAAATTACGGCGCGGCAAAACTGCGGTCAGCATGCTTTCGCCGTCGGGATTTTTTTCAAACTCTACCATATCGCCGGTAACGACAGAAAAACGTTCTTTTTTCATCTTACCCTTAATTTTACAGGTAACAAGTTCTTTTTCTGCCGTTTCTACATAATAGTAACCGTTAAAATTTTTAATTATGCGGCCGCTCGTCACAGCTGTTTCTCCTCAACAAGTTTATTATCCGAATACATTCTGGCAACGGCATTGCCGCTTACTTCAACCTTCTGGCGGATGCGCACGCCAGCGCGTTTAGTGCCTTCGTAAACAGTGCGCTCACCATCGTCATCACTTACAACAATGCGTATTTTCTGGCGTTTTTCGCCTTCCGGCACAACAAATTCGGCATATTTATTTTGCGCCGCCGTGCCAACACCGTCAGCCACGCGCAGGATTACCTCTGTGCTGTTCATTACTTTGGCGCCTTCCTTAGGCGTTATGCCAAGCACAGTGCCTGCCGTTTTTTTGCTGGGCACAGACTGCGCCTTCACGTCTTTAAAGCCCAATGCTTCCAAAGCGGTCATCGCTTCGCCGGAAGATTTATTTACAACGCTCGGTATGGTAACTTCTTTAGGCTTTTCGGAAATTACAATGTTTACCTTGCTGCCATGTTCTATTTTTTCATTGGCTTTGGGGCTTTGCTCGATAACAAGGCCGCTGCCGTCGTCACGGAATACGGTTTCCACCTTGCCGAGCGCCAGCTCCTTACGCTCAATCATTTTACGCGCGTCTGCCAGGGTTTTGCCAGTCAGATTAGGCACTTCAACCATTTCAATGCCCTTACTTACAGTAAGATAAACAGCGCTGCCTTCCTTGCGCATTTCATCACCGGCAGGGTCCTGTTCCAGCACAAGGCCGGGCGTAACTTTGTCATCATAAGCTTCTTTCAGCGTAATGCTGAAGCCTGCGTTTTCCAGAATTTTCTGCGCTTCTACCACGGTTTTGCCGGTAACATCCGGAACTTTAACCGTCTCACGGCTGAATACATTGCCAATCAGCAAAAATACCGCCGATAAAACTACAACCACTGCTGCCAGCATAAACTGCTGATGCCGCGTAAGCTGCACGTTTTTCAAACGTTCCAGCCAGCTTCCTTTTGGTTTTTGCTGTTTTCTTGCCGCTGCCGGAACCGTCATAACGATAGTTTCTTCCGGTGCTTCCGGTTCTTCATAACCAGCTTCGGTTATTTCTTCTTCCGCCGCAACGGGATAAGCCTCGGCTTCGCCTTCTTTTTCCATTTTGTTTTTAATGGCTTTCAGATCCTGCCACATTTCACCGGCCGTTGCATAGCGTTTGGTCAAATCCTTAGCCAGCGCCTTGTCTATAACACGCTGCAAGCATTCCGGCAGGCCGTCCACAAAAGTGCTGAGCGGCGGCGGAGTTTTTTCGACATGCATCATGGCAACTGCAACAGCTGTATTGCCGTCAAACGGCACATGCCCAGTCAGCATTTCATACAGCACAATGCCCAGCGAATAAATATCGCTTTGCGCCGTTATCGGTTTGCCGCTGGCCTGTTCCGGCGAAAGGTAATGTACCGAGCCGATTACAGAATTGGTATATACCATCGTCATGCTGCTTATCATTCTGGCAATGCCAAAATCAGCAATTTTCGGCATCATGTTTTCTGTTATCAAAATATTATGCGGCTTAATGTCGCAGTGTATAATATTGCGTTTATGCGCGTGGCTGAGCCCTGCCGCAATATCGCAGGCAATTTTGACAGCCTGGTACGGCGTCAGCCTGCCTTTTTCTTCCAAAAGGTCTTTCAGCGTTTTGCCTTCCACATACTCCATTACGATGAAGGATTTGCCGCCCTCCTCGCAGACATCAAAAATATTGATGATGGAAGGATTGGAAAGGCGCGCCGCCGACTGCGCCTCGTGCTTAAACTGGTTTAGCAGCGTTTTATCGTCGTTAAACTGGTCGCGCAGCACTTTTATGGCAACCTGCCTGCTCAAAAGCAGGTCTTCCGCCAGATAAACCTCGGCCATGCCGCCGGACCCTATATGGCGCAGAATTTTATAACGTTGCTTTAAAATTGTTCCGTTGTCCATTTATATCTCCTCCGCACCAAAATCCAGCAAAATTACCGAAATATTATCGCGCCCGCCGTTATTAAGCGCCAGTTCCAACAGTTCGTCCGCTGCCTTGTCAACATTGCGTTCACCAAGCACAGCGGCAATTTCTTCGTCAGACGCCATGTCGCTGAGCCCGTCGCTGCACAAAAGCAGCCTGTCGCCAGGCTCTACCTTAAAGCTGAACACGTCAGACTCCAGCACCTCATCAGCACCGACCGCCCGTAAAATTACATTGCGCTGCGGATGCCTGCGCGCTTCCTCCGTTGTTATGTCGCCCTTGCTTACAAGCTGCGCAACATACGAATGGTCCTGCGTTATCTGCTTCAGCTCACCGCCGCGCCATAAATAAAGGCGGCTGTCGCCGATATTAAGCGCATAAGCCATGCCGTCCGCCGCCAGATATACCGCCACAAGAGTTGTACCCATGCCCTCGTAATCAGGCGTTTTAGATACAAGGCTTAACAGATGCTCATTAGCTTTAGAAGCCGCTTCCTGCAAAGCCCTGCATAAAGCAGCGCCGGTCAGCCCGGCAAAATTTTTCTTTTCTTCCTGCAAAACCTTTATTGTTTCAACGCTGGCAATTTCACCGGCAGCATAACCGCCCATGCCGTCCGCTATGGCAAATAAATCAGGCATATCCGTCAAAACGGCATCTTCGTTGCTGTTACGCACAAGACCGGTATTTGTTCTACTAACCGCTTTCATACAGCGCCCCCTGACAAAGCACATTACTTTTTCGAGTTAAACTTGGCCCGCAGCTGTCCGCAGGCTGCATTTATATCCTTACCCATCTCTTTGCGGATGGTAGCGTTAACTTTATTTTTCTGCAAAACTTTTAAAAATCCTTCAATCCGTTTTGCCGAAGGGCGTTCAAAGCCTTTTTCCGGCACCGGGTTAGCCGGTATCAGATTTACCGAAGCGTGTTTAAATTTTAGATAATTGCTTAAAAGCTGCGCATCCTCCGGCGAATCATTCTTATCCTTAATCAGGATATATTCATAAGTTACCTGCCTGCCGCTGGCCTGGGCGTATTTTTCCGCCGCCGCAATAACATCCGGAAACGGAAAGCCCTTATTTACCGGCATCAGTTCCGTGCGCACATCATTTTTTACCGCATGCAGCGAAATTGCAAGGTTAATAGGCACATCTTCTTTTGCCAGGCGCTCGATGCCCGGTATGATGCCGCAGGTCGATACTGTCATGTTGCGGTAGCTCATAAACAGCGTATCTTCGCGGTGCAGAAACTTCAGCGCATCAAGCACATTGTCATAATTCTGCATCGGCTCGCCGCTGCCCATAACCACAATACGGCTTACCTGCTGCGGCAAAATCATAGCGTTAAACAAATACACCTGCATAATAATTTCTGCCGCTGTCAGATTACGCACACAGCCGTTAAGCCCGCTGGCGCAAAAAGCACACGCCATAGCACAGCCAACCTGGCTTGATACGCAGACGCTGTAACCATAATCGTGGTGCATTAAAACCGTTTCTACTGAGTTGCCGTCCTCCAGCTCAAGCAGCAGCTTTTCCGTAAGCCCGTCGCTTGATTTCCAGCTTGTCAGAATTTTAACCTGCCCAGGCAGGATAGTAAAATTTTCTTCCAGCACAGCAATATCGGCTTTGGAGATATTGTGCATATCTGAAAATTTAAAAACAGACTTTTTATAAAGCCACTGATAAACCTGCGATGCGCGGAATTTTTTTAAGCCCACTGCCATAAATTCCTGCTGCAAGGCTTCCGGTGCCAGCCCGAAAATTTCTTTTTTCATTACAATTACCCCTTGCGCTGCATGGCGCAGATATAAAAGCCGTCCACATTATCATGCTGCGGCAAAAGCTGCAATTCGCTGATGCTTTCGCCTGTCAGCGGATGTTTGAAGGCTGCATATTCAAAATCAGGATTAGCTGCCAAAAATGCCGCCGTTACTTCGTTATTTTCTGCTTCTTCCAGCGTGCAGGTGCTGTAAACAAGGCGTCCGCCCGGTTTTACATAGCGCGCGGCAGTTGCCAGAATCTGTTTTTGCAGCGGCGCAAATACCTGCAAATCCTTTTTTGTTTTACGCCAGCGTGCTTCCGCCCTGCGGCGCAAAACGCCCAGCCCGCTACACGGCGCATCTACCAGCACGCAGTCAGCAATCCCTTCCCATTCCGGTTTAAATACTGCTGCATCCTGCAAAACAGGTTTTATAATACCAATGCCAAGCCTGTTGGCATTTTCTTCTATCAATTTTATTTTATGCGCATGAATATCGCAGGCCAAAATCTGCCCTTTGTTCTGCATCAGCTGTGCCAGATGCGTTGTTTTGCCGCCCGGCGCCGCGCATAAATCAAGCACTATCATGCCCGGCTGCGGGTCAACAACATGCGCTACCAGCATGGAGCTTTCGTCCTGCATATAGCAGCTGTCCGGATGCTGCTCCATAAAAGCGTTAAGCCCTGCTGTTTTAGTGCATATAACGCCTTCTGCACACCATTTGGAAGGCTCTGCTTCAAAACCTGCGGCCTGCAAATCTGCCAATAATTGGTTGCGCGTGGTTTTTAAAGTATTTGCACGCAATGTAAGCTGCGGCGGCAGGTTATCATAACGGCACAAAGCCTTTGTAGCTTCCGCGCCGAACTGACCCAGCCAGCGTTTAACCAGCCATTCAGGATGAAACTCCATCAGCGCCAGGTTTAAAGCAGGCTTTTCCTGTTCCGGCGGAAATGCGATTGTCCCGGCGTCTTTGCTGCGCACGGCAGAACGCAAAATACCGTTGACAAATTTTGCTGTGCCAATATGGCTGCACGCCTTGGCAAGCTCCGTGCTTTCGTTGCATGCCGCCGACGCCGGAACCTTATCCAGATAAAAAATCTGGTACAGCCCCATGCGCAGAATGTTTACAATAACCTTATCAATTTTGCCAACCGGCCTTGACGATAACTGCGACAAAAGCCAGTCCAGAGTACCTTTAGCTTTAACGGTACCATAGACCAGCTCCGTAATAAACCTGCGGTCCCTGTCGTCCACCTTTTTGGTGCGCAGGGCTTTGTTCAAGGCAAGATTGGCATAAGCGCCGTCATTAAAAACAGCGCAGATTATGTCTAAAGCAAGCTGCCTTGCCGTATCTTTTTTAGTTTTTCTGTTGACTTGCTGTTTTGCTGTCATCTGCTTCCTCTGTATCCAAAAAGTCCAAAATTGCGGCTTCTACCTTACTTATATCAACGCGGGTGTTAAAGCACGGCCCGAACGGCCTTTCGTTAAGCACGCCCAAAACCGGCAGAGGGAAAACATCCTGAATCCCGCTCGTCAAATCGCGCTCGCACGCAACGGCAATAATCGCCTTAGGGCGGACTTCTTTAACCATCTGCCTTGCCAGCGTGCCGCCGGTTGCCACACCGACGTGAATGCCGTACTTATGCGACAGCCCAAGCAACGCGCCGACGCTGCATCTGCCGCACTGATGGCAGTTTTCGATATTGCGCGTAATTTTATGCACGCAGGTATCAAGCTGAATGCAGTGCGGTGTCAAAATCATAATGCGCGAGGCAGGAACTTTTATTTTGTGCTGCCTTACCAAATGGTTGCTTACTTCTATAAAAGACTGTTCAATCCGCTGGCGCGGAATGTTAAAAATGCGCCCCAGCCCGACTGCAAAAGGAAACAGCATGTTTACTGCCTTCCACGCCCAGAAGTAAAATATTTTGATGATAGGAAAACCTAAAATTGCCAGCACAATAGCAATAACCGCCGCCAAAAGACCGATTGCCACCACAATGCCGACGCTGCCGAACAGCATGGGCAGAGTTTTGTTAATCTGCGCCAGACCCGGCAGTGCCACACGCCAGCACAGGTAAATAAACACTGCGCCTAAAAATGCGCTGGCCAATGTCAGTGAAACAAATATGCGTTTTTTAGGTTTTAACACATTTTCCATTTCTTTATCCTTCAACGCCTAAAATATCCCCTGCGTTAATGCCGCGGCCGTTGCAGAAAACGGACGCCTGCATACGTTTTTTAGATTCCGGCTGAACTTCTGTAACCAAAAGCGCGCCGCTGCCGCAGGCTACTTTAAAGCCTGTCTTTAAAACTTCCAGCACTTTGCCCGGTGCGCCGCTGCCTTCTGCAAGCCGTGCGCGCCAGATTTTGAGCTTTTTGCCGTCCGGCAGCGTTGTTACGTTGCCCGGTGCGGGGTTAAAAGCGCGTATTTTATTGTGAATCTGTTCTGCCGGTAACGACCAGTCGATAATTTCCATTTCGCGCGTCAGTAAATGCGCGTAGGTTGCTTCATCGTTATTTTGCTTAACGGGCGTTATTTCACCGCGTTTTATTTTTTCGATGGTTTCCAATAAAAGCGCGCCGCCCTGCTCTTTCAGCTCATCGTGCAGCTCGCCCATCGTCATTTCCGGCGTAATGGCAACCTTAACTTTCGTCAGCATATCGCCGGTGTCCATGCCTATATCCATCTGCATAATGGTAACGCCGCTTTCTGTTTCGCCGTTTAAAATGGCATAATGTATCGGCGCCGCGCCGCGGTATTTCGGCAGCAGCGAAGCATGCACGTTAATGCAGCCGTATTTGGGCATTTCTAAAATTTCCTTCGGCAAAAACTGCCCAAAGGCAGCCACAACTATCAAATCAGGCGCAAGGCCTTGCAAAAGCCCGATTACTTCCGGCGTTTTTACGCGCTGCGGCTGATAAACTTCAAATCCGCGCTCCAGAGCATATTCCTTCACCGGCGTCATCAGCATTTTCTGCCCGCGTCCCTTAGGCCTGTCCGGCTGGGTAAATACGCCTACAATTTCATCTGTGCCCCGCTCTGCCAGCGCTTTTAAACTTGCAACGGCAAAATCCGGGGTTCCCATAAATACAATGCGCATCGCTGTTACTCCCTGTCAAATTCCTTAGGCATTAAAACTTTGGCCTTGTCTATAAACAGCACGCCGTCCAGATGGTCAAGCTCGTGCTGAATGCAGACTGCCAGAAGCCCGTCCGCCTTGATAAGCATTTTGTGCCCCTTGCGGTCGTAATATTCGCAATGTACGATTTCCGCACGCTCTACTTCGCCTTCGTAATCGGGTACGGACAGGCAGCCTTCCGGGCCTACAATCGAACCTTCACGGTAGGTAATTACAGGGTTGATAAGTTCAAGCAGGCCTTCGCCCACATCAATAACCACAATGCGTTTGGATACGCCAATCTGCGGCGCAGCAAGCCCTACGCCGTTGGCGGCGTACATTGTTTCTGCCATATCATTCAAAAGACGTAAAGTTTTTTTATCCATGCGTTCAACCTCCTGCGCCGTCTGACGCAGAAGCGGGTCGCCCGCAACCAGTATTTTTAATTTACTCACGGTAGCCTCCTAAAATTCTCTTTCCAAATAATTATTATATCACAAAAAAGCCTTTAACTGCAATTTTACAGCACGTTAAACGGGTCCACATCAAAATAAACATTCTTCATACCGCGGTAGGGCGACTGCCACAGCGCCTCTTTAAAAACATCTATTTCCGCACTTTTTACCAGCACGTTAACACGGTATAAATCGCGCACCTTATTTATAATCCCGGCAAACGGGCCAAATACTTCTGCCCCGCTTTTACAGGCGGCAACGCTTTGCAAAAAGTCTGTTATTTCCTGCGCTGTTTTATTGGCGCGCGCTTCGTCCTTATCCCAAACCGTTATTTTCAAAAAAGCCGCATAAGGCGGATAATTTAGTTCGCGGCGGCGTTCCAGTTCCTCCCGCGCAAAAGTGTCATAATCCTGCGCTGCCGCCAGCTTGACGGTGCGGCTATCTGCATCATACACCTGCAAAACAACGTGCCCGGGTTTATCGCCGCGGCCGGCACGCCCTGCTGCCTGCGTAAGCAGTGAAAACGCACGCTCCGACGCGCGGAAATCCGGCATGTTCAGCGCCGAATCTGCTGAAAGCACGCCTACCAGCGTTACATTGGGAATGTCGTGCCCCTTGGCAACCATTTGCGTACCGATAAGCACGTTATATTTGCCGCTAGCGAAAGCGCTTAAAATTTCTTCGTGCGCAAATTTACGCAGCGTTCTGTCCTGGTCCATACGCAGCACTTTAACCTCCGGCAGCGCGGCAATCTGCGCTTCGGCTTTTTGCGTACCGGTGCCGAAAAATTTAATGCGCCTGCTGTGGCATTTCGGGCATTCATCCGGTACCGGCATTGTGTTGCCGCAGTAATGGCAGCGCATTACCTTACCGGCTTCGTGATAAACCAGCGCCACTGCGCAATGCGGGCAGATAATCGTTTCACCGCAGTCGCGGCACATTACAAAGGTAGAATAGCCGCGCCGGTTCAAAAGCACTATCGCCTGTTCACCGGCTGCGGCAGTACGCACAAGCTCCTGCTGCAGGGTGCGCGAAAGCACAGAAAAATTTTTATTCTGTAATTCTTTGCGCATATCAACAATCTGTACTTTCGGCAACGGCTGGCCGTTGGGGCGTCCCGTCAGGCGCAAATGTGCATATTTGCCGCTAATGGCATTATAATAGCTTTCTATCGACGGCGTTGCACTGCCTAAAACGACAGGCACGCCAAAATAGTCCGCCCGGCGCAGAGCCACCTCACGCGCGTGGTAACAGGGGCGTTCCTCCTGCTTATAGCTCTGGTCGTGCTCCTCGTCAATGATGACCAGACCCAAATCAGCAAACGGCGCAAAAACAGCCGAGCGCACGCCAATCAATATCTGTGCTTCGCCAGTGCGGATTTTATAAAACACGTCGGCGCGCTCACCGGCAGAAAGTTTGCTGTGTACAACGGCAATGCTACCCTTGAACCAGCTTTGAAAGCGTTTGACAATCTGCGCAGTTAAGGCAATTTCCGGCACAAGCACCAACACCTGGCGGCCTTCTGCCAGCGCAGCCGCCGTTAAATTAAGGTAAACTTCCGTTTTGCCGCTGCCGGTTACACCTTGCAATAAAAATGTTTGTTGCTCTTTTTTATATATCGCCCTGCTTACGGCATCGACGGCGTGCTGCTGCTCGTCCGTCAGGTTAAAACTTTGCTTTGCGCTGCTTTTAGCAGCATAGCTGTTGCGTAAAACGCGCTGCTCACCGCGTCTGCACCAGCCTTTTTGCATTAAAGTACGCAAGGTTTCCGTGCGCACACCGGCAGCTTCCATTTCCGCAGCGTTCAGTTCGCGTCCGTCATCAGCCAAAAGCTGCAGCACCGCCATCTGCGCCTTAGCGCGCTTATTGCCTTCTGCCAGCGCCTGCCTGCCATTTTCCGTAATCGTATAGCAAAACTGTGTTTTTTCTTTTAAACGGTTCTCCAGTTCATAATATAGCAGCCTGCCGTTTTCATCGTACACAGCATGGCGTTTAATGCTGCTTTTGCCCGGTATAAAAAGACGCATGGCTTCCGCCAGCGGGCACATATAATAGCCTGCCAGCCAGCGCGCAGCCTCCAGCATTTCTTCATCAAACCACGGCTCAGCGCCGATAACGGCCTGCACAGCCTTATAATTTTCGGGCTGCGGCAAATCCGTTCCCGCTTCGCCAACCACAAAACCTTCAGTTGTCTGATGCGCAAACGGCACAATTACGCGCCAGCCTGCGCCGATGTAATTAAACTGCGGTGGCAGCGCATAGGTAAACTGGCGGAACAGATTTTTTACCGGTAAATTTATTGCAACATTGATGTATCTCATAATAAACTCCAAAATCAGCTTTACTTATCTATTGTACCATAATGCTGCAAATACTTTAAATAAAAAACTGCACCGCCTTGCCGCAGCATAAGCAGTGCAGTTAAAAGCAATTTTTATTTTACAGTCCGGCCTGTTCGCGCAGGGTCTGTGCTTTATCGGTATGTTCCCACGGCAGGTCAACATCCGTGCGGCCAAAATGGCCATAAGCAGCAGTCTGTTTGTAAATCGGGCGCAGCAAATCAAGCGTTTTGATGATGCCGGACGGGCTGAGCGAGAAGTTCTTTTTAACAAGCTCGGCAATTTTGTCGTCGTCAATCTTGCCGGTGCCGAAGGTATCAACCAGAATGGAAACCGGCTGTGCAACGCCGATAGCGTAAGCAAGCTGAATTTCGCATTTATCGGCAAGGCCGGCGGCAACTACGTTTTTGGCAACATAGCGAGCAGCATAAGCAGCGCTGCGGTCAACCTTCGTGGGGTCCTTGCCGGAGAAAGCGCCGCCGCCGTGACGGGCCATGCCGCCGTAAGTATCGACAATAATTTTGCGTCCGGTCAGGCCGCTGTCGCCCTGCGGGCCGCCGATAACAAAACGGCCGGTCGGGTTAATGTAGTATTTGGTTTCAGCGTCCAGCATTTCTGCCGGTACAACAGGTTTTACAACAAACTCCATAATATCGCGGCGGATTTGTTCCAGTGCGATTTCCGGAGCATGCTGGGTAGAAATTACAATCGTGTCAACGCGCACCGGTTTGCCGTCGTCGTATTCAACGGTAACCTGGGTTTTTCCGTCCGGGCGCAGGTAAGGCAAAACGCCTGTTTTGCGTACTTCTGCCAGGCGGCGGGAAAGTTTATGTGCCAAAGATACCGGCAGCGGCATATATTCCGGTGTTTCGTTGGTTGCATAACCAAACATCATGCCCTGGTCGCCAGCTCCTACTTCGTTTTCATCGGCTTTGCCTTCTTTGGCTTCCAGCGATTTATCAACGCCAAGCGCAATATCTGGGGACTGCTCATCGATAGAAATCAGCACGCCGCAGGTATTGCCGTCAAAACCATATTTGGCACGGTCGTAACCGATTTTGATAACGGTTTCACGCGCAATTTTAGGAATATCAACATAGCAGCTTGTAGAAATTTCTCCGACTACATGGATTTGCCCGGTTGCCACAACTGTTTCGCAAGCAACGCGGCCATGCGGGTCTTCTGCTAAAATGGCATCCAGCACGGCATCAGAAATCTGGTCGGCAATTTTATCAGGATGTCCTTCAGTAACTGATTCAGAAGTAAATAATTTTCTCATTGTCTCCTCCTTGTACAAATGATAATAAAAAAAGCGCTCTCTGTGAGAGCGCCGTTAATTTACAGGCATTCTCATCTCTCGATTAACTCGCAGGACTTAGCACCGTTTTGCCTCACCGGCAATGGTTGCTGCGGTTTCATTGGGCCAATCCCTCCACCAGCTCTTGATGAGTAAATATTAAATTACTATGCTATTATATCTAATTCGTGTAAAAAAAGCAACTATTATTTCTTTAAACGCAAAACGGTGTTCAAAAGTTCTTCTGCCACATCATATTTGCTCATCTGCGGCAGCTCCTTAATGGTGCCGTCGGCAAAAATAAGTTTGACGATATTGGTTTCCGAGCCAAAACCTGCGCCCTGCATGGTAACATCATTGGCGACAATCATATCCAGATTTTTCTTGGTTACCTTTTCTTTGGCGTTAGCAATCAGGTTTTGTGTTTCGGCAGCAAAGCCAACCAAAAATTGTTTGGTTTTGCGCTCGCCCAGAGTTTTTAAAATATCCGGGTTTTTATCCATAACAACCGTTAAAGCGTCGTCGGTTTTCTTTTTAATCTTCTGCGCTGCCACATCATGCGGGCGGTAATCAGCCACAGCCGCTGCTTTGATAACAATATCGCAGTCATCATAAACAGCAAGGCAGGCGTCCATCATCTGCTGCGTGGTTTCTACATTAACAACCTTTACGTTAGGCGGCGGCGTTAAAGCGCTCGGCCCGCTTACCAGCGTAACCTCTGCACCGCGCTCGGCTGCTGCTGCTGCAATGGAATAACCCATTTTGCCGCTGCTGCGGTTGCCCACATAACGCACCGGGTCAATCGGTTCGCGCGTTCCGGCTGCTGTTACCAAAACTTTCAGCCCGCGCATGTCGCCCTCTGTTTTGGCAAAAAAGTCCTTTACAAAGTTGACGATATCGGCAGGTTCAGGCAATCTGCCCGCACCGACAGCGCCGCAGGCAAGTACGCCGCTTGCAGGCGGCATTACAACAACGCCGCGGCTTTGCAGCTTGGCAAGGTTTTCCTGCGTGGCAGTATTTTCATACATATGCGTGTTCATGGCCGGGCATACAATAATGGGGCTGTGCGCTGCCAAAAGTGTTGTTGATAACAAATCATCGGCAATGCCGCAAGCCATTTTGGCAATTATGTTGGCCGTTGCAGGCACAACCATAAATAAGTCGGCCCAATCTGCAAGGGCAATATGTTCCACGTTAAATTCCTGGTTGGCGTTCCACATGGATACAGCCACCTGATTGCCGCTGATTTCTTTAAAAGTAAGCGGCGTTACAAACTGCTGGGCGTGCTCCGTCATTACAACACGCACCTCAGTTCCCTGCTTGCGCAGCTTGCTTACCAGGTCAACAGCTTTATAAACGGCGATGCCGCCGGTAACTCCCAAAACAATCTTTTTACCCTTCAACAAGGCCGGCGCCCCCTTTATCTGGCTTTATTGCGCTCATAAGTAATAGTATCGTTGGCAATTTCCTTCAAAGCCATGCTTACTTCCTTTTCGGGCAGGTTCTGTCCCGGTACGGTCAGTTCGCGGGCACGTTTGGCGGCCAGCATAGCCAAAGTGTATTTGCTGTCAACTTTTTCTGTCAAGTAATCGATGGAAGGTTCTACCATAGACATTAAAATCACTCCTCTTTCTTGCAATGGCAAATTTCATCAATAATAAAGTAAGTGCGTGCAGCGCGGTAGCGTTCGGCTTCCATAACCGTCAGCACCTTCTGCGTCGCCCTTTCGGCAATATCGTTTACTATAATATAGTCATATTCAGTAGCATAGGCAAGCTCGCCCGTGGCGGATGCAAGGCGTTTTTTGATAACTTCCTCGCTGTCGGTGCCGCGTTTGTAAATGCGGGACGAAAGCTCGTCTAAAGACGGCGGCACGATAAACACAAAGACACCGTCCGGGAAGCGCTTTTTAATCTGCAATGCGCCCTGAATATCAATTTCAAGAATTACGTCTTTGCCCTGTTCCAGAAGCTCCATAACATAATCGCGCGGCGTGCCGTAATAGTTGCCGTAAACCTCGGCGTATTCCAAAAGCCCGCCTTCAGCAATCATTGCTTTTACTTCATCGACAGTTTTAAAAAAATAATTAACGCCGTCAACTTCGCCCTCGCGCGGTGCGCGGGTTGTAACAGACACCGAATAGCCAATATCCGGCAGCCTGTCGCGCAGCATCTGGCAGATAGTACCCTTACCGGCTCCGGACGGCCCGGATAAAACCAGCAGTAATCCTTTTGGTTTCAAATTAAGCCCTCCCCTGCTTCGCCGTCATTCCTCATCTTCGTCATCAGTCTGGACAAGCCTGTTGGCAACTGTTTCCGGCTGTACTGCCGATAAAATAATGTGGCCGCTGTCGGTAACTATTACCGCACGCGTCCTGCGTCCGTAGGTTGCGTCAATCAGCGTGCCGTTGTCGCGCGCTTCCTGGATAATCCTTTTTATCGGCGCGGATTCCGGGCTGATAATAGAAATAATCCTGTTGGCGGCAACAATGTTGCCAAAGCCTATGTTGATAAGCTTAATGTCCATGTAACAGCCTCCTTTTACTCAATATTCTGTATCTGTTCCCTGATTTTTTCGATTTCTGCCTTAATATCAACCACCAGCTGGGCAATAGTATAATCGTTAGCCTTGGAGGCAATGGTGTTGGCCTCGCGGTTGAACTCCTGCACCAGAAAATCCAGCTTGCGCCCTACCGGCTGGTTAAGGTTGATGATTTCCCTGAATTGTTTGATATGGCTTTTAAGGCGCACAATTTCTTCGGTAATGCTGGTGCGGTCGGCAAAAATGGCAACTTCCTGCAGCAGCCTTTCCGGTTCAATCGTCTGATTATATTTTTCCAAAAGGTCGTTTATGCGCTCGCTTAAACGCTCCTGGTATTCTTCAACCACCTGCGGCGAACGCGCTTCAATCTGCAAAAGCTTTTCTTCAATTAAATCCGCACGTTTGATAAAGTCGCCGTAAATATTGCCGCCCTCTGTTTCTCGCATTGCTACCAGATTGCCGGTAGCCTGCTGCAAGGCAATTTCAAGTTTGGGCCAGATGGTTTCAACATCAAAGAGTCCTTCTTTAACATTGATGACCTCCGGGCAGCGCGCCAGGTAAAGAACCTCGGCCTGTTCTGCCAGCTTACAGCCGCCAAGCCCTGCCGCATCGGCAACTTCCAGCAGTGCGTTATGATAAGCCGCCGCCAGCGCTTTATCCACCTTAATGGTGCAATGCTCGTCATTAACATAATCGGCTGTAATAAAAACATCTATGCGTCCACGGTTAATACTGCGCAAAATTGTTTTGCGTATCCTGTCCTCCAGGGGATTCAAAAAGCGCGGCAGACGGATAGCAACCTCGTTGTAACGGTGGTTGACCGTTTTCATTTCTATCGTTACCGAAAACTTTTCGTCCTCATATTCGCCGCGGCCGAAACCAGTCATACTTTTTAACAAAATAAAACCTCCTGCCGCATTTCTAAATTGATAAATATGTTGTATACTTATTCTTGAAAATATATTATACCTTATTCTGCGTGCAAGCGCAAACGAAAAACGTAAATTTTAAAAGAAAAAAGGAGAATTTCCATGAATTTGGAAGGTATCACCATAAATGTGCTGACAAGCATTTTGCAGCAGCGCCTTTTGGGCGGCAAAATCTATAAAATCTTTATGCCCAACAAAAGCTGTCTGCTGCTTCTGGTAAAAACCGAAAATTCAACACTCGCCCTGGCGGCGGATTTCAGCGGCGGTTCGCCTTATTTGTACCTGCCGGATAAAACGCCGGAACGCCCTGACACACCACCCTCTTTTTGCATGCTGCTGCGCAAACATCTGGAAGAAGGACGCATTACCAGAATTGAACAGAGCGGGCTGGACCGCGTAATTACGATGGAAATTTCCAGCATCGGCAGCGCGCGACAAATTATCAGCAAACAGCTTGTTTTTGAACTGACCGGCAAAAACGCCAACATTATTTTTACTGCTGACGGCGTTATTTTAGACAGCCTTAAACACGTCAACAAAATGCAAAGTAGTTACAGACAGATTTTACCGGGCCTGACTTATATCGCCCCTCCGCCGCAGGACGGGCTTGATATTTTGACGGCTGCGCCGCAAGAAATTGCAAGTGCAGCACAACAACTGCCCTTGGCACCCGCCAAAGCGCTAATTGCCGCTGCAACTGGCATTGGCCAATACACAGCTAACCAGCTTTTAAAAATGGCCGGACTAACAGGAAGTGAAAATCTGGCAGAAGAAAATATATCAGGCCTTGCCGGTGCCATTGCCGACATGCAGCAAAATGTAAACAGCGTAAAAGCAGGCAGCGCGCCAGTTTATGCCATTATTACACGCACCAACAATGTTAAAACCATACTGCCGTTTAAACCCGTGCTGCTTGCCGGAGGCGAAACCGTTAAAGAGTTTGGCGATTTGAACACCGCCATTAATTACGCGCAAAGCCTTGCACCGGTGCAGCTGCCGGAGCAGGAAATTTTAACCAAAACAGTCAATACCGAAACTGAAAAACTGATAAAAAAAGCCGCCGTGCTGAAAGAAGAACTGGCGGCAGCAGAAGACGCCGAACAGCAGCGCATTATTGCCGATACCCTGATGGCAAACCTGTACCGCATCAAAAAAGGCAGCAGCGAATGCACGGTAGAAAATATTTACGACGGCACACCGCTGACCATTGCCCTTGCGCCTGATTTGACTGCCAACGAAAACGCGCAGAAGTATTATAAACGCTATAACAAGCTGAAACGCGCGCAAACGGAAATCAAAGAACAACTTAAACTGACTGAAGAAGCGGTTGAATATCTTGGCAGCATCGACGTTGCCTTGAAACTTGTGCAAACCCGCGCCGAAGTTGCCGAAATCAAAGCAGAGCTGGCCGCCGCAGGCTTTATCACTGTTAAAAACACAAAAAGCAAAATGCCGCAGGCAAAATCTGCGCCAACCGTAATAAAACTATCGGCAGACACAACTTTATATATCGGTAAAAATAACAAGCAGAATGATTACGTTACCTTTTCTATCGGCAGCGGCAATGATTTGTGGTTCCACACCAAAAATATTCCCGGCTCGCACGTTATTTTAAAAACAAGCCTGCCAGCACCGGACAGCGGCGATATTAAAACTGCCGCCAGCCTCGCCGCGTATTTCAGCAAAGCGCGCGGCGGCAGCAATGTGCCGGTAGACAGTACGCTGCGCAAATTTGTTAAAAAGCCCAGCGGCGCTAAACCCGGCTTTGTAATTTACACCAACCAAACTACATATTATGTAACCCCGGACGAAGAAGCAATACAAACGCTGCTTAAATAAACAAGCTGCACCTTTAAAGCAAATTGCCTTTGAGCTGCACCCCAAAAATTAGACTTATGGAGGTGCAGTTTTTATTTTGCCATCAGGTATTTATTCAATAAATCCAGGTCAAAGGCATACTCCGCAGCGGTTTGCCGCGTAATTATGCCGCGCCGCACTAAATCCGCCAGCGACCAGTCCATACACTGCATTCCCTGCTGCCTGCCGCCCTGCAAATAACTGCTTAGCTGATATGCTTTATTTTCACGAATCAGGCTGCGCACCGCCGGTGCAGCGGTAAGCACTTCAAACGCTGCCGTGCGCCCGCCACTGGCCGCCGGTACTAACTGCTGCGCTGCAATGCCCTGCAAGGCATCTGCCAGCTGCAAACGAATCTGCTGCTGCTTTTCTGCCGGAAAGGCCTCCACCATGCGCGCCAGTGCCGAAACTGTGCCGCGCGTATGCAGTGTTGCCAGCACCAAATGCCCGGTTTCTGCCGCCGTTACGGCGATGCTGATTGTCTCCGCATCACGCAGTTCGCCCACCATAATTACATCCGGGTCTTCGCGCAAAGCCGCGCGCAAACCGGCTGCAAAACTTTTTGTATCACTGCCGACCTCTCGATGGCGGATAACAGACTGCACTTCCGCAAACCTATATTCCACCGGGTCTTCCAGTGTGATAATATGCACTGCACGTTTTTGGTTGATGGCATCTATTACCGCCGCCAAAGTTGTGCTTTTACCGCTGCCGGTCGGGCCTGTTATCAGCAACAGCCCGCTGCGTAAATCAGTAAAACGTTCTATTGCTTGCGGAGCATTAAGCATTTTTAAAGAAGGAATGTTACTTTTAATCAGCCTTATGGCTGCGGAAAGCCTGCCGCTTTGCCTGTAAATATTTACGCGAAGCCGGCACAGCTTTTCATAATCGCAGGCAAAATCAAGTTCTTCTTTCTGTAACGGCACAGCAACATTGCCATATTCTTTGGCAAACTGCGAAATTGTATTTTCTGTCACTGAAGGCAAAGAAGTTTTTTGCAAAACTCCACCAATGCGCAATACCGGAGCACAGCCTGATGTTAAATGTATGTCCGAAGCGTTCTGCCCAACCGCAGTTTTGATAATTTCTTTCAGCATCTTTCACCTCAATGCACAGCGCGCATAAGTTCGCTTACTGTCGTCATGCCTTGCAGCACTTTTGTTATGCCGTCCTCGCGCATACTTACCGCGCCATATTTACGCGCTTCATCAAACAGCGCATCTTCATGTGTTTCCTTCAAAATAAATTTTTTCAGTTCCGGCAGTATCGGCATAACCTCCTGCAAGGCCATACGTCCCAAATACCCGGTGCCGCGGCATTTTTCGCAGCCGCTGCCATTGTACAAAGTAAGGCTGCTGTCCGTTTTTAAGTACGCTTTTTCTTCCGCACTTGCCGCATAAGCAGTTTTGCAGTGCGGGCAAATGCGCCGCACCAGGCGCTGCGCTACAACGCCGCGCAGTGCCGACGCAACCAAAAACGGCTCTATGCCCATATCCACCAGGCGCACCACCGCCCCGGCAGCGCTGTTAGTATGCAGCGTGCTGAAAACCAAATGACCGGTCAACGCAGCATGAATGGCTGTCTGCGCCGTATCAATATCACGGATTTCGCCAATCATCATAATGTCCGGGTCCTGCCTTAAAATGCTGCGCAGACCGCTGGCAAAAGCCAGCCCGGCCTTTTCATTAACTGCAACCTGGCTGATGCCGGCAATACGGTACTCCACCGGGTCTTCAATCGTTACAATGTTCCGCCCGCTGTTATTCAGCTCGCTGAGCGTTGCATAAAGCGTTGTTGTTTTGCCGCTGCCGGTAGGCCCGGTTAAAAGTACAACGCCGCTGCTAAAGCTGTACAAACTGCGGTACAGTTTTAAATTTGCAGTCGTAAAATTCAGTTCGTCAAGTTTTAAATTAAACCTTTCACGGTCTAAAATACGTATTACGGCTTTTTCGCCCAAAATTGTCGGCAAGGTAGAAATACGCAAATCAACACTGCGCCCGTCAAGCTCCAGCCTTATGCTGCCGTCCTGCGGCAGGCGTTTTTCGGCAATGTCCATGCCTGCCAGCACCTTAATACGCGAAACCACGCCCTGCATTACCGTTTTTGCCAGTTCTGCCTCCTCATGCAGCACGCCGTCTGTACGCAGCCGCACACGCCCGCCGTTTTCCATCGGTTCAAGGTGAATATCACTTGCTCCGGACTGCACCGCCTGCGCAATAATATTATCAGCAGTTTTTACCGCCGCCGTATTTTCATCCGCCCCGCCAAAAAGGGGCTGCCTAGTCTGTATAATCAAATTATTCTCCCCATCATTCAAAAATTTGCAGCCTTTTTATTATAACCAGCAAAAATAATATCGGCAAGCGTAATTTTATGTTATAATAAAAAACTGAAATTGCGGATACAGAAGCTCACTGGAGGAATAGCTTCTGCAAAATTTAAAATTACAGCGACCGCCGTTATTTTGGTGCATCCTGGCGGGCGCAGCACTTATATTAAGCACGGTGCATTTATTTTTGCTAAACAGCACGCAGGCCTTTAACGCACCCGGACATCAGGCAGTTTTTACCCCCATCCAACTGCCAAAAACTGCCGCTAATGCGGATAAACCAAAACGTAACCCGTTTTTGCTGCCGGTTACGCAGCAGCGGCAGTTTATTGCGCCTGCCCCGGTGTTAAAAGGCATCGTACAAAGCGGTAATGATTATGCGGCTATAATTGAATACGGCGGACAAAGCGGATATTACCGCAGCGGCGATAAAACCGGCAGCTACACAGTCGGCAGAATAACGGCAGCCAGTGCCGAACTGCGCAACGGCAAAGAAACGCTGACGCTTAAAGCCGGAGGAACTGGGCATGATTAAACTTTTAGCCTTGCTTGCCGTTTTATTGTGCCTGCCTGTAACTGCCCTTGCCGGCAGCATTACGCTTAACGTGCGTGACGGGCAGGTACGCGACGTGCTTGGCTCAATCGCCGCACTTTCCAACAAAAGCATTGTTGCTGACAGCAGCGTGCAGGGAACTATAACACTTGATTTAAAGGACGTGCCGTTTGATACCGCACTGCGCATTGTAACCGCCGCCAAAGGTTTAAGCTACCGCCTGACCGGTGATGTAATCCTGGTCGGCTCTGCCGCAGGGCTGGAAAAATTCAACGACACGGCAAGCGTTATCAAGCTCAACTACGCAAGGGCGGAAGAAATCAAGCCAGCGCTTGATGCACTTATCACCACCAGCAGCAAAATAAGCACCGACAGCGTTACTAACAGTATTATTTTTACCGGCACGCCTACGGATGAAGCACGACTGCGCAGCGTACTTGCCTCACTTGATGTCGCCACCTGGCAGGTAACACTGGAAGCAAAAATTATCGCGGTTAACCGCGAGGACAGCAAAAACCTCGGCATCAGCTGGAACTGGGATAAAATACCGCAGAACAGCAATTATGACGGCGACGATGATATTGACAGTGATGACGAAAACTTCGGCGGCGTGGCGCACTTCGGTGCGGAATATGAATTCCGTTTCAACGCTACGCTGAATGCCCTGTTTGCCAGCGGCAAAGCCAAAATCCTGGCAACGCCGCGCATAATAACTATCCCAGGGCGTGAAGCTTCTATCTTTATTGGCGACCACATCCCCGTTGTTACCGAAAAAATTTCAAACGCTGTAACTACCAGCAGCACGGATTATGTTGATGCCGGCATTAAACTGCAATACACCCCCATCGTAAGTAGCGACGGCATGATAACGTCAATCGTCCATACCGAAGTCAGTACCCCCACGCTGATTTCCGAAATGAAAAACTACAAAATAACCAGCCGCACAGCCGATACCACCGTGCGTATGCGCGATGGCGAAACCTTAATTATCGGCGGGCTAATTAACGAAGAAGAACAAAAACGCCTGCAAAAAGTGCCGTTTTTATCAAACATTCCGCTTTTAGGCGAGCTGTTTAAAAACCGCACCACAACTAAAACCAAAACCGAAGTAATGATGATTTTAACCCCGCACCTTACGCAGGCCGGTGAATCGCCTGCTATTTACAACACCAAACTGCTTGAAGAAAGCGTGTACGGCGCAGAATAAAAGCAAAAAAATTAACCGCATGTAACTGATTTTATTTAACCAGCTTACATGCGGTTTTATTTTTTATCAAAGCGATTTTACATTAACCCCAAAACTTTCCAATAAGCAATACCGACAGTCATATAAACAACAAAGTTAAAAGCTACAACTACCGCGCCTATTTTCCACCAAGTTTTTTGAGGGACATAACCTGTACCGAACAAAATAGGACCAACAGCGCCGCCATAATGGGTAAGCAGGCAGCCATAAGCTGAAGACGCGCCAATCAGCAATGCAAGCGGCATCGGCGGAACTTCGGCCACAAGGCCCAAAGTAAACAATACCGGTATAAACGCGCCTACATAAGCGCCCATGGAAGCAAACACGTATCTTACCAAAATACTTACAATCAGCAAAATAGCAAATACTGCAATTACGTTGACACCGGCAAGATTCATGCTTTCGGCAACCATATCGGCCAGCCAGGTAAAGAATTTGGCTTTGCTTAAAATGCCGGAAATGCCTATGATTGCACCGTACCAGATAAGGGTATTCCAGGCACCGTTATTGCTCAAAACATTTTTCCAGGAAATCAGCTTGAAAATTGCACAGCAGGCAAAAAATAGCAGTGCAACTGCCGTACCGTCTATTTTGGTAATGCTGCTGGTCGCCCATCCCAAAATTGCCAGAACAAAGAAAATAACCAAAAGTTTTTCTTTGTTTTGCATAGGTCCAAGTTCTTCCAGACCTTCTGCCGCAATTCTCTTATGGTCCGGCAATTCTTTCAGTTCAGGCGGATATACTTTGTAAATAAGCCACGGCACAACAGCGCAAACCAATAAGGACGGAACAGCCAAACCAATAAACCAGTCCATCCAGGTAATGTTGGTTTTTAAAATATCTGCTGCAAAGCTGACGGTTAAGGCGTTAGGCGCGCAGGCAGTTAAAAACACGGCCGATGTTGATAAGCTGGCAGCATAACCGCAAATGGTAATATAAGCGCCTATTCTGCGCGGATGGCTATCCGGTTCGGAACCAAGCGCGCTGGCAACGTTTCTAAAAATAGGATAAACAATACCGCCGGAACGCGCCGTATTGGAAGGGGTAGCCGGGCTTAAAATCAAATCTGTAAGCATCTGCCCATAAACAAGCCCTAAAGATGATGAACCGAATTTATCAATCATCAAATATGCAACCCTGCGGCCAAGTCCCGTATCGGCGAAAGCCTGCGTGATTAAAAATGCCGTAAATACCAGCCATACAGTTCCGTTGCCGTATCCGCTCAACAGTTTGCTGACCGGAACAATGAACGAGCCAAAAGCAATTACGCTGAGCATTACAACTGCCTCGCCGGCAGGGCGCAGAATCAGGCCTATAATGGCGGCAGCATAAACTGCAAAAATATTCCAGGCTTCCTGCGTCAAGCCTTCGGGAACCGGCATAACCATAATCAGCGCCGGTATTGCAAATAAGATAATCCATCGTAAAATCATCTATGTTCACCGCCTTATCAAAATAGCTTTTATTAAATAATTCCTGCAAAAGATTTTAAAGCAGTAAAGTTAAGCATGTCGCATCTGTTGACAATTACTGCTTCCGGGCTTCTTAAAGTTCCGTCGCCTTCTTTGGCGTGGTTGGCAATAATATGCGCTACCTCGTATGGCAAACCGTGTTTTACCGCCAGAGCGCAGCCGGAAAACGGATGGCGCAAATTTTTGCCAAGATTGGATTTTACGGTTTTGCCGTTTTCGTCCTTTTCGTATTCTATAAGTTTGCCGACATCATGCAAAATGGCACCGGCAATCAGATAATCACGGTTCAGTTTAAATTTTTCTCCATAAATTTCCCACTCATCTGCGGCCCTTATTGACATTCTCGTAACTGCCAGTACATGCGTCCTGTACCCTATTACCGTATCCGGAATAAGCAGCGTAAAAGGAATTTTGTCAAGGTCATCAAGCGTCCAGCCGCCTATCTGCAGCGCTTCTTCACAGGTTTCCACAACTTTCTTCTGCAAAGCTTCATCGCTGATTAAAGAAATTTCAGGGAAAACATCATACCAGGTTCCATACATATTAAACACCTCTTTTTTTAAATATTATAAATAACATCAATAATTGTCCCGTCGCGGTATTCTACAAGCCCGCAAATATCATCGCCATGCTCTGCCGGCACAGCTTTTCCTGCCAGTTTTTGCGCTTTGGCGTATAATTCTTCCATGCTGAGCACCGGCAGATTGCTCTTTTTAAGATTTACATACAGTTCTTCCCTGCGCGGATTAACAGCTATACCGTATTCCGTCGCTACAACATCCACGGTTTCGCCCGGTGTTACAACAGTCTGTACTTTGTCTAAAATCATCGGCAGCCTGCCGCGCAGAAGCGGCATGGCAACAATGGTAATATCAGCGCCTGCCGCCGCATCAGGATGCCCGCCTGGCGCCCCCATCAATTTACCGTACGAATCAGTCAAAACATTTACATTAAAGTTTACATCAACCTCTGTTGCGCTCAAAACAGCAACGTCCAGTAAATTTACATACGGGCTGCCGTTAAAGGGATTGGCGTAATCAGACGCAGATATTTCGTGGTGGTTTCTGTTGGCATAAAGCGAACGGATTGCAGTCTGGTCAAAATCCTGCGGGTCGAAAAATGTTTTGATATAACCTTTTTCAAGCATATCTACCAAAAATCCGGTTGCCCCGCCGACGCCTGCCGCGGCTTTAATATTTTCCTTTTCCATTTCTTTTTGTAAAAAGCTGGCTGCCGAAATGGAAATGCCGCCGCTGCCAAACTGAAAGATAATATTATCTTTAAACACGCCGCTGTATTTAATAATATCAGCAACATTCCTGGCTATAACAAGTTCCGTCGGGCTTTTGCTTACCCTTATAGAACCTGTGCTGATACCGGCAGGATCGCCGATATCGTCAATTTCGGCTACATAATCAACCCTTGTCTGCGGAATGCTTACATAATCCAAAGGCGTTTGCGACAAACCGTCGGTAACGGCAATTACATGCTCTGCATATTCAGAATCCGGCATTGCGTACCCCAACGAGCCGCACGCTGATTTTCCCTGTACGCCGTTTATATTGCCGTAAATATCGCACGCCGGTGCGGCAATAAAAGCTACGTCTATATGCAGTTCACCGGTTTCGATTGCCCTGGCCCTGCCGCCGTGCGTCCTGAAAACGGCAGGTTTTTCAAGTTTGCCGCTTTGTATAAATTTACCTATTTTCCCTCTGGCCCCACTTGTATCGACAGCAGTTATGGTTTTATTTTCAAAGTACGGCAAAAGAGCATCCTGCACCAGGCTTAACGAGCTGGCCGATAAGGTTAAGTTTTTAATGCCTTTATCAGCAATTACTTTAATAACCTTCTGCATAACCAAATCGCCGTTACGCAATGCGTGATGAAAAGAAATTGTCATGCCGTCCTTCAGCCCAACTGCATCAATTGCTTGTTCCAAAGCTATAACTTTATTTTTTCCCGGGCGGTATTGTTTTAAAGGCCTGGCTGCCCTTTTGCCCGTAGGTTCAACGGCAAAAGCACCTTTAAACATCTGCTTGTTTTCAAAACCGGGTATTTTGTTAATTTTTTCTATCAAAACCTTGTCCATTTTAAACCTCCAGCCCGGCAGCCTTGGCAAAGGATAAAACAGCCATCGCCCTTGTAACCATAGGCTTGTCTATCATTTTGCCGTTTAAAGAAGTTACGCCGGAACCATTTTTTAAAGCTTCCTCATAGGCGGCAAACACCGCTTTGGCGTTTTCAATTTCTTTTTCCGAAGGAGTGTAAACCTCATGTACAATGTTAACCTGGCTCGGATGTACTACCGATTTGCCCGAATATCCAAGTTTTTTACCTAATTCCGTATCAGCGCGGAACCCTTCTTCGTTTTTGAAATTGCTGTAAACATAATCCATGGCTTTAATACCGGCAGCGTGGGCGTTCAGGGCAATCAGATTTCTGGCAAATAAAATTTCTTCTGCATTCTCGCTTCTCTGCATTCCCATTTCAGTCCTGAAATCTTCTGCGCCCAGCCCTATTGCAAGCATTCTCGGCGATGCCGATGCAATTTTGTAAGAATTTATTACACCAAGTGCATTTTCGATGCTCGCAACTATTTTAACGCTGCCTTCCGGTATGCCTTCGGCTTTTTCTATCTCGCCAATCATTTTATCAAGCTTTAAAATATCGTCGGCAGATTCGGCTTTCGGCAAACGTAAAAAATCCGGTTTCAGCGGCACCATGCAGTTTACATCGTCTTTAAAATACGGTGTATCAAACTGGTTTATCCTGATGCCAATCCTGCAATCAGGGCGGTTATACTGCAAAGCATATTTTACCAAAATCCTGGCGCTGTCTTTTTCCGAAACAGATACGGAATCTTCCAAATCATAAATAATGCAGTCTGCACCGTAAACTTCTGCGCCAATAATCTTTTTAGGATTATTACCCGGAACAAAAAGCATTGTCCTGTACAATGAATTCATTTCTACGCCTCCTTTAATGCCAAATTGCGCCTTACCGCAGTTTCGGTCCTTGCCCTTATGACAAAATCAAGCGCGCCGAAATCTTCAACAAGTACATTGGCATTTTCTATTTTAAAAGCGTGCAGAATTTCCAATACGCTTTCTTTAATGCTTTCTCCGTACTTTTTAAGTACCTTGCTTACAATTTCAATCTGAATGCCGTCTTTCTTAGTAATCTCAATAGTTACAATAGCATCCCCTTTTGAATTTGTGCCGCAGGCTGATTCGCTTCCATGAAAGACCATAATGACACCTCCATATATTTTTGATTATATTTTTATTTTAATTTGAATTTTCAGATAAGTGAAATAGTTAATTTTAATTATTATCATCAGGCAATTTTATTAAAAATTTCATATAATCAACAATTACGCTGAAAACTGTCAAAATCAAATTCCGTTAAAAATTCTTTAAAAACTTTCGGCAGCGCCAAATCAAGAGTCTCTTTTTTATAAATCAGCCACGTGCGGCGTTCCACTATTTTGCCATCTTTATGTACCAGCGGAATTGAATATAACTGAGGATATTCCTTAATCAGAATGGACGGCAGTATGCCGTAACCCAGGCCGTTAACAACCATTTCCTTGCACATATCAAGATTGCTTACCCGCGTGCCTATTATCGGCGCATCGTGATAGGTTTCTTTCCACCAGTCATCCAGCAGGTTTTTATAATATTTATCGGTGTCATAATCTACACGCACCATTCCCGGCAAATCCACAAGCTTAAAAGGTTTTGCCGATACTGCGCAGACATGGTTCCTTGATAATAAAATGCGTTCGTCATCCGGCCAGTCATTATCATTGCGTATAAATCCAAAATGTATTTCCAGCGAATTTACCAACACTTCAACATCGCTGCTGCGCGCAACGCGGACGTCAAATTTAACTTTCGGATATAATTTTTTAAACTCACCAAGCAGTTTGGGAAAATAATATTTTATGATAATAGCCGGTGCTGCAATCCGTAATATACCGGCTATATCCTTTTGCATATCGTCAACTTTTTCACGGAAAATGCGGATTTCTTTCAAAATTTTATCGGCAAACCTGGCGGAAAATTCTCCTGTTTCGGTAAAAGTAATGCCTTTATTTCCCCTGTAAAGCAATTTCGTTCCTAAATCTTCTTCAATATGTTTAATCCTGGCCGTAAGAGTAGGCTGGGAAAGATATAATTTTTTAGCCGCTTTGGTAATATTCTTTTGTTCGTAAAGTACCTTTAATATCAGCCAGTCCCTCTCTTCCATTAATTTCACCCCCTGCGCTGCGTTTAAATACTTTACTTTTATTTTTAAATATAAAATAGGTAGCTTCTATAATATACAGAAATTACCTATTCTTTTTAATTCAATATTATTTTATTAAAATCATCATCAATAAATTTTTTTGAAATTTATATAATTTTTCTGCTTTTTAAATCTTCTATTTCTTTATCGTTTAAGCCAAGCAGGTTTTTATAAATTTCTTCGTTGTAAGAACCGAGTTTAGGCCCGGGCCATTTTACTTCACCCGGAGTTTCGCTGAGCACAGGGCAGATACCAGGCATTTTGATTGTGCCGAATTCTTCGCAGGGTACTTCCAGAATATCGTGGCGCGCCGCATACTGCGGGTCTTCAAAAATATCTTTCATGCTCATAACCTTGCATACAGGTACGCCGAATTTGTCGCATCTTGCTTTTAATTCATCCCAGGTTTTGCTTTTAATCCAGTCTGTTACCGCATTCATGATAGGGTCAGGGTCAGCCAGGCGCTGCGACGCTTTTTCATATTTCGGCAGCCAGTCTGGCCGCTCCATGGTGTCACATAAATGCCAGAATACCGGGTTTGTGCTGCAAACCAAAATTACCCACTGGTTATCCTTTGTTTTAAAAATGCCAATCGGGCAGGAGGCACCGGTTGAAATCGGCGCACGTTCTTTGTTGATGCCTAAAACGTCAAGCTGGGCTACAAAGCTTTCTTCCATACGGAACAACCCTTCGTAAAGGCTTACGTCAACTTCCTGAGCCTTGCCTTTTAAATAATCACGGTAGTATAGCGACATCATTGTCCCGATAACCGCATATAACCCCGCAACATAATCTGCCAGCGGCATAGGCATGCTTACAGGCGGCCTGTCGGGATAACCCATCAGGTAGGTCAATCCGGAAAAAGCCTGCAACGGCTGCCCAAGCCCCGCCAGATGAGCATAAGGGCCTGTCTGTCCATACCCGGTTACATGCGTTACTATAATATCAGGGTTTGCTTTACGCATTACGTCTACCCCAATACCCCATTTATCCAAAGTGCCTGTTTTAAAATTTTCAATAACAACGTCACTCTTTTTTACTAATTCCAAAAATAGTTTTTTGCCTTCTTCATAATGAAAATCAAGCGTAATGCTTTTTTTGTTGCGCCCCATAGAAGGCCAGCGGATGCTTACGCCGTCTTTTAACGGCCCCATGCCGCGGAACGAATCCCCGCGCCCCGGCATTTCTACTTTAATTACCTCTGCGCCAAAATCTGCCATAAGGCCAGCTGCCCACGGAGCTGCAATAACTGTCGCTATATCAAGAACACGTACTCCCTCTAATGCTTGTCTGCCCATTTTTATACCTCCAATTTTTATTTTTGCGTATTGTTTTTAGCCTGTCCTTTCGGCAGTTCTCTAATTAAATCGCTTGCTTTGCCCGCACGCAGCAAATAACTGTCAGTTTTATGCCCGACAATATCAACAACTTTTGCTGCAACGGCCATCATTTTATCAAGGTCAATGCCTGTTTCAACACCGCACTCAAGGCACATATGCAGCAAATCTTCCGTACTTACGTTTCCGGCAGCGCCGGGAACAAACGGACAGCCGCCCACTCCGGCAAAACTTGAATCAAACCTGTCGAACCCTGCCTGCATGCCTGCGATGATATTTGCCAGCCCTAAACCCCTGGTGTTATGAAAATGCAGCCACCAGGTTACCTCCGGATATGTTTTGCGCATTTCGCAGCACATGGCATAAACCTGCGTAGGATATGCCATACCGGACGCATCAGAAAGGCTGATTTCATTTACGCCTACTTTAAGGTATGCTTCCACTATGTTTTTAACATTATCAATAGAAATTTCTTTATCCCACGGCGAACCAAATGCCATGGAAATAGAACCGGAAATACCAAGCCCATCTTCTTTGGCTTTATCTACGCAGGCTGCAAAACGCTCGACGCTTACAGACGGCGTGCAATTCAAATTAGCAAGATTGTGCGCCACGCTTGCCGACACATTGAGTTTTACTTTCTGGCAGCCGCAGGCAGCAGCGCGTTCCACACCCTTTAAATTGGCAATAAGCGCCCTGTATTCAACCCCGGCTTTTTTAGTTATGCCTTTAAATACTTCATCGGTATCAGCCATTTGCGGTACAGCCTTAGGGCTGACAAAACTGCCTACTTCAATTACAGGAAACCCTGCTTCACTTACTGTGTTTATCAATTCAATTTTTTGCTGCGTTGTAGGATACTGCTTTTCATTTTGGATGCCATCGCGCGGCCCGACCTCGCAGAGGCATACTTTTTTAACAAGTTCAAAGCCCATTTTTATCGCTCCGTTCTTATAATATTTACACTCTGTTCAGATAATTTTGCTTTATTAAAACGCCAGCGACCTGTAAACAATCTCGCCTTTGCAAATGGTTAAAAGCGGAACCATTGCCTGCCGGCCGGTTCTTGTGCGTTTTTGCGTATCGCTGAACTCGATTTCTTTGTCAATAATATCAAATACTGCAACATTGGCTTCTGCCCCGGTGCTTAAGGTTCCAAGCCCTTTTTCATTATGCATCAGCGAAGCCGGCGTAACCGTAACGGCCTTGATAATTTCTTGCAAAGGCATGCCCAGCATCAGATATTTGGACATAACATAAGGAAGGCTGAAAACAGGGTCTTTATACAGAGTTTTACAGCTTAAATCAGTAGAAATAACATCCGGATAAAAACCGTCTTTAATGGCTGCATCTGCCGTTGCAAAACTCCAGTGGTTGCTTCCGTTGGCTGCATCCATAATTACTCCGCGCTGCTGTGCTGCTTTAATTTGCGGCAGTACATGTCCGTCCTCTCCGATAATGGTACTGCCTGTGCCATGATAGCAGTGAACAAGAATATCGCCTTTGCCTAAAGTTTCAGCAAGTTTTGCCATTCCGCCGACGGGGTCTGTGGAATGCACGCACAATCTTACATTTAATTTTCTGGCAAGTGCTGCTGCTTTTTCAACAACATCAAAGCCCAGTTCACCAAAAATAGATTTACTGATGCGGATTTTAAGGCCCAGTAAAAATTCCGGATACTTTTCTAAAAAACTTTTTATCTTGGCTTCATCCCAATATTTAGGATTGAAATCTTCGTGATATTTCATTGTAATGAGTCCAGCCGGGCATAAGTTAATATATGCCTGTATATTCATTTTTGAACGGTAAATAAAATCTTCAATAAAAGTTTCCAAAGCACCAACACCGGCGCTTCCAGCGTCAACAACTGAAGTTACTCCCTGATTGAGCATACTGGTATCAGCATCTATGCCAAGTTCAGTGCCTTTTGGGAATATATGGGCGTGATAATCAATCAACCCCGGAAAAACATATTTTCCGGCAGCGTCAAAAACAATATCGGGCTTAGCCCCGCAATCAGGGTCAACAATATGCCCGTTGCTGACCATAATTGCCTTTACACCATCAACACCGTTAGCCGGGTCAATAACATGCCCGTTTTTTACCAGAATATTTAACTGCATAAACTCACCTTCTTCTAATATTTTTTTACATTTTCATTATATATTTCGAAAAATCAAAAATAAAATATCAAAATTTTATGCCTGTTATCATTTTTTACTATATTATTTTTGTTGGTTTCTATAAATTTAACAGTGCTTTATCAACTTATACTATTAACATGTTATAATGAATTTATAACTGCCAGTTACACACAGAAGGTGAAAACATGGACGAAAGAGACTGGAAAATTATCAGCACACTTTACAAATACAAAAATATAACCAAAACTGCTAATGTTTTATTTATATCGCAGCCTGCTTTAACAGCCCGCATTAAACAAATAGAACAGAATCTTGGCGTACAGCTTATCAACCGCTCCAACAAGGGCGTTTCTTTTACTCCTTACGGAGAATACGCCGCGCAATTTGCTATGCATCAGCTAAAAGAACTTTATATGTTCAAACAAAATCTTAAATCTTTTGGCAATGAAGTAACCGGCATTTTAAAAATTGCTGTTTCAAGTATTATCGGGCGTTATTATTTACCGACATTGCTCGAAAATTTTCAGCAGTTATACCCTAAAATACGTTTTGAAATAATAACCACGCCGTCATCAGAAGTTAATAAGCTGATGAAAGCACATATTGTTGATTTTGGTTTTACCAAAAATGCGTCTTTTTTTGATAAGAACAATAAACTGCTTCTGACAACTTACAATGCTTTAATTGCCTGTAAATACCCATTCAATATAGAAGACCTGCCGGGAATGAATCTTATTACCTATCCTTACGAAGATTCCTACCGGGTTTCGATATGGAACTGGTGGAAACAGACTTTTGACTGCCGCCCGAATGTTGGGACCAAAGTAAGCAATCTTGATATTTCTAAAGAAATGATTTTTGCCGGTCTGGGGTATGGAATTTTACCGGAAATACTGGTGCCGGAATGTTCCGGGCCGCTATTTACCAAAGCTATGTATTTTAAGGATGGAAGCCTGTTCAAACGCAATACCTGGCTTATTTTTGATTCTAAAAATTTAAACTCTTTTCCGGTTCAAAGCGTCTTTTATCAATTTATGAAGGAAGCTTATTTCCCCGGTTTTTTAAGGCAAAGGAACCGCTCATAAAAAATGCCTGAAAGTTTAAAAGCTTTCAGGCATTTTTTGTGTGTTTATTTTTACACCTTATGCACGGCATCGGCCATTTGTTTTACATATTCCTTAACCGGCTCCAGGCAGTTTTTACCGTATTCGCCGACAAGTTTTACCACGGCGCTGCCGACTATTGCGCCGTCACTGACAGACGCCATTTCACGCGCCTGTCCGGTAGTAGCTATGCCGAAACCAACTGCGGAAGGCACATCGGTAACTTCGCGTATTTTATCAACGATAGATTTGATGTCCGTCGTTATATCCTGCCGCACGCCGGTAACACCAAGCGACGACACGATATACACATAACCCTGCGCCTCTTTGGCAATCATTTTAATGCGCTCTTCCGATGTAGGCGCAACAAGCGGAATCAAATCTACGCCGTATTTGCTGCACAATCCGTCCAGTTCCGCTTTTTCTTCATACGGAACATCAGGCACAATAATGCCGTCAACACCGGTACGCCGGCACGCCGCCAGAAATTTCTCCGAACCATAAGTAAAAATCGGATTTACATAAGTTAAAAACACCAGCGGTATATCTGTTTTTTGGCGCACCTCATCAAGCATGGCAAAAATTTTATCGGTTGTTGTGCCCGCCGCCAAAGCGCGGATATTGGCCGCCTGTATTACTTCGCCCTCTGCTACCGGGTCAGAAAAAGGTATGCCAAGCTCAATAATATCAGCCCCGGCGTCAGCCATGGCCATAATCAGTTCCTTCGTCATATTTAAATCCGGGTCGCCCGCCGTTATGAACGGGATAAAGCATTTATGCTGTTTTTTAAAAGCTGCCACTATCTTACTCATGCAAATCCACCCCCATGTATCTTGCAATCGCCGCCACGTCCTTATCGCCGCGGCCGGAAACATTTACAACTATAATTTTATCTTTAGAAAGTGTAGGCGCCAGCTTTTGCGCGTATGCAATGGCGTGGGCGCTCTCAATCGCCGGTATGATGCCCTCGGTGCGCGACAGATAACTGAACGCCGCTACCGCTTCGTCATCAGTAGCCGATACGTACTGCGCGCGCCCTGTATCGTAAAGCGCCGCGTGCTCCGGCCCGATGCCAGGGTAATCAAGCCCGGCGGAAATGCTGTACACCGGAGCAATCTGCCCATATTCATCCTGCAAAAAGTAGGATTTCATGCCGTGGAAGATGCCCAGGCTGCCACGCGCAATGGTTGCCGCCGTTTGTGCCGTATTCACTCCGCGCCCCGCTGCTTCCACGCCTATAAGCTGCACTTCCCTGTCGGGGATAAAATCGTAAAACAACCCCATGGCATTGCTGCCGCCGCCGACGCAGGCCATAACGACATCAGGCAGGCGGCCTTCTTTTTCCAGCATCTGCGCTTTTACTTCCCTGCCGATAACGCTCTGAAAATCGCGTACCATTTCCGGATACGGATGCGGGCCCATAACGCTGCCCAGCACATAATAGGTGTCATCGACATGTTCAGTCCACTGCCTCATAGCTTCGTTAACTGCATCCTTCAGCGTTTTGGTGCCGGTATCAACAGCTACAACCTTCGCGCCCAAAAGCTGCATTCTGAACACGTTCAGCGCCTGACGTTCAGTATCTTCACGTCCCATATATATGGTACACTCCATATCCATCAGCGCAGCTACGGTTGCTGTTGCCACACCGTGCTGCCCTGCACCGGTTTCTGCCAGGACACGCTTTTTGCCCATTTTTTTAGCCAGCAGCACCTGCCCCAGGACATTGTTTATTTTGTGCGAGCCGGTATGGTTCAAATCCTCGCGTTTTAAATAAATCTTAGCGCCGCCCAAATCCTTCGTCATTTTTTCGGCATAATATAAAAGCGACGGCCTGTTGGCATATTCGTGGTACAATTCCTGCAATTCTTTGTTGAACTGCGGGTCATTTTTATAATATTCGTAAGCTTTTTCCAGCTCCAGCACTGCATTCATCAAGGTTTCGGGTATGTACTGCCCGCCATGCACGCCGTATCTTCCTTTAGTCATTTTCTTCATCCTTTCACCTGTTTTATAAACATTTTTATTTTTTCTTCGTCCTTACCGCTGCCGGTTTCCACGCCACTGCTTACATCAACGGCATAAGGCTTCAGGCCTTTCAGTACCTGCCGCACATTTTCTGCGTCAAGCCCGCCTGCTAAAAAGTAAGGTTTATGTATTTTAACTTTTTTTAAAAGCTCTGTATTAAATTTCCTGCCCGTACCGCCAAAAGCGGATTTTGCATAAGCGTCAAACAGCAGGTAATCGCAGTTGTAGTAATCAGCGCGCCTGATGTCGCTTTCATCCTGCACGCGCACCGCTTTAATAATTGGCAGTTTGCAGATTTTTTGCAGCTCCGCAATATAGTCATTGCCTTCATCGCCGTGCAGCTGCACCAGGTCTATTATGCCAAGCTCTGCCGCAGCGGCGATTTCTTCCGGCGGCGCGTTTACAAATACGCCAACCGTTTTGATGTGCTTTTTCAGCTGCGCTTTCAGCAGCTGCGCCGTGATAAGGCTTACATACCTTTTGCTGAGCGGGTAAAACACAAAGCCTGCAAAATCCGGTTTCTGCCTGTTTACTGCCTTTACATCCTGCATCGTTTTAATGCCGCAGATTTTTACTTTAAGCATTCTGCACACCTGCCAGTTCATTAAGCGTTGCTTTTACATCGCCGCTGCGCATCAGCGTTTCGCCAATCAGCACCGCGTCTGCCCCGGCTTCTTCCAGCATTTTTATATCCTGCCGGTTTTTGATGCCGCTTTCGGCAACAAAAGTTACGCCCGGCGGCAGCATTTTTTTAAGGCGCAGGCTGGTAGTTAAATCCACTGTAAAATCCCGCAGGTTGCGGTTATTAACGCCGATAATTTGCGCACCGGCTGTAAGCGCCGTTTGCAGCTCACGCTCGTCGTGAACCTCTGTCAGCACATCAAGACCTACGCTGCGTGCTGCGGCAAGATACTCCTGCAATTCGCCTGGTTCCAGCAGCGCAGTTATCAATAAAACCGCGTCCGCGCCGATAAGTTTGGCTTCGTAAATCTGCGCCGCATCTACCGTAAAATCCTTGCGCAGCACCGGTAATTTTACGTTTTTTGCAATCTCCGTCAAATACAGGTTGCTGCCTAAAAAATAGTCCGGTTCTGTCAGGCAGCTTATCGCGGCTGCCCCTGCGGCTTCATACGCCTGTGCCTGCTTTACCGGGTCAAAATTTCCGGCAATCAGCCCTTTGGATGGCGATGCTTTTTTTACCTCGCAGATAAAGGACAAGCCTTCTTTTTGCAATGCCTGGGCAAAGCCGCGGTTAGTTTTGGGCAAGGCCTCCGCATCGCGCCGTAAGCTGTCCAGTCCGTATTTTTTTACCAGTTCTGCCGCCCGCCTGCGCGAGCCTGCTGCCAATGTATCTAAAATCATGTTCTCACCTGTTGGATAATTCAATAAGCTGCTGCAGCTTTTTATAAGCGCTGCCGCTGTCGATAGTTGCTTTTGCCAGCTCTACGCACTCCGGCAATGTTCCCCTGCCGCCGATATAAAGGCTCATAGCACTGTTTAAAACAACTGCATCGCGCTTAGCGCCGCGTTCTGTGCCATTTAAAATATTTATGGTAATCTGTGCATTTTCCCTGGCGTCGCCACCAACCAGGTCAGACTTCCGGCAGCGTTTAAAACCCAAATCGCACGGGTCAAAAACATATTCAGCAACCCTGCCGTTATTTATTTCAGCAATCGTGTTGGTAGCCGAAACCGTTACTTCGTCCAGCCCATCGTTGCCGTAAACCACAATGCCGCGCTTTACGCCAAGGTTTGCCAGCACACGCGCCAGCGGCGCAACCAGTTCTTTCTGGTAAACTCCCAGCAGCTGCAAATTGGCAAAAGCCGGGTTGGCCAAAGGGCCGATGATATTAAAAACCGTCCTGATGCCGATTTCTTTACGGACAGGCCCTGCATAACGCATGGAAGCGTGGCAGGATTGGGCGAACAAAAAGCAGAGATTGATTTTTTGCAGTAATTCTTCATTTTTTTCTGCCGTTAAATCTATTTTAACCCCCAGCGCCTCCAAAACATCGGCAGCGCCGCTTTTGCTTGATACGCTGCGGTTGCCGTGCTTGGCTACCGGCTGCCCGGCCGCGCTGATTACAAAAGCGCTGGTAGTAGAAATGTTAAAGGTATTGGCGCAGTCGCCGCCAGTACCGACTATATCAAGCACATCGCCATGGGCGTGGATGCGCGTGCATTTTTCGCGCAGCACCTGGGCGCAGGCGGTAATTTCGTCAATCGTTTCGCCCTTCATGCGCATCGCTGTAATAAACGCCGCAATCTGCGCGCTGGTTGCACCCCCGCTCATAATCTGCCCAAAGGCGTCGCGTGTTTCGGCAGCCTGTAAATTTTGCCCTGCTGCAAGTTTGGCAATAGCTGTGTTAATCATGATATTTCCCCCTAAAAATTTTTTGTTGGAAATGGCTGCCGCTAAATAAAAAAGCCCGTCCCTGTAAAATTACAAGGACAGGCTGAATAATTATACCTGCGGTACCACCTTGATTCACGGATAAAACCGTGCACTTTAGCAGAGTGCCAACACACCCCTCGCCCGTAACGCTGGCGCTGCGTTGCAGAATACTCCCGCCAAAGCGGTTTGACTGCACCCTCAACGGTCCATTTACCGGACTGCATTTCTATCCCTTCACAGCTACCGGGACTCTCTGCGAGCGCACCTTCCGGCTTGATCTCCGTCTCTTAGGTTTAGTGGTAATTATTAACTTGTGTATAGTTTAAACAAAAGCAATTATTAAGTCAACTAAATTTTATAAAATTGCCATAAAAAAATTATGTGCTGTTATTTATGTAAAGCAGTTTACACAAATACAGCACATTTACTTCAATCAGCCATCCTTGCGCAGCACTATTTTAGTTACAACATCGTGCGCGTCAACATAAAAATCCAGCCCGCCGTCTTCATAATCGCCGTCTTTATCAAAATCATAGCCAAGCATCATTGTCTGCTTCAAGGCCTCGTTATCCTTATCGGGCGTAAAATAAACAACCCTGTTGGGCATACCGTACTGCCCGATAACACGCGACGCTTCATCCCCTGTGCTTACGCCGCGCATGGTTGCAAATACCGGCGTTTTGCCTTCCATCGCCGTAATGGTATGCTTTTTGCGGTTTACGCTGATTTTTACATCCTTATATTCATAAACGTAATCGCCGTGTTCCTTGCCCTCATCAAGCAGCTTGCCAAGCCTTGCATCTTCCGGGGCAAAAACATCGTCAAGCTTCCACTCGCCAAAGTTAATGTCTTCGTCATTCAAAAGCGGTTCTGCGTCCGCAGGAGTCAGATACTCGGTTGCAATATAGCCCTTCTTGCCGTTCCACACAGCCTCAGCCCACGGCTGCCCGCCGTCAGTGATACGCAAAAGTGAATGGCGCGGCAAACAGCTGATAACATTATTGCTCAACGCCGGATTAGACCGGAAATTAACATCGTCCTCCGCCAGAATCATAAACTCGCCGCTTTTATAGCCGCTGACGCGCTCGGTTGAATAATAACGCGCCATATCCTCTGCCGAAGCAGAATTAACAAAGGTTGCGCAGCAGATTGCTGCCAAAGCTAAAACTTGTTTTACCATTACTGCTCCTTTCTTACTTTGCAAGCTGTTCTTTAAGATAATTTTCTGCCGCTGCCAGCTGGTTATCGGTCATGCCGTTCAGGTCAAGTTCAATCTCAACGTCAGGCTTAATGCCCGTGCCGTGGATAGAACGCCCGCTCGGCGTATAATATTTGGCCGTGGTCAGTTTCAGCCCGGTGTTTTCGCTGAGCTTATACACCGACTGTACCGAACCTTTGCCAAAAGTCTGCACACCGAACAGTTTGCCTGCACCGGTATCCTGCACTGCGCCTGCAACAATTTCCGCTGCACTGGCGCTGCCGTGGTCTACCAAAACGGCCAGCGGATATTTTACTTTTTCAAGGTTGGATTCTTCAACATAGGTATTGCCGTTGCGGTCTTTTATAGAAACCACCGTACCTTTAGGCACAATGTACTGCGCAACCTTCACGCATTCTCCCAAAATACCGCCCGGGTTGTGGCGCAGGTCAAGCACAAGCGCCTTCATCCCCTGTTTTTCCAGTTCCATGTATTTTTTTGCAAAATCATTACCGGTCTGTTCGTTAAACACGCTAATGCGGATATAGCCGATATTCGTACCCGGCAGCAACTCGCCGCCGACGGACTCCACTTTAATATCGCCGCGGATAACGCGCACCGTGCGTTCAGCACCGCTGCTGTCAGCCAGCTTAAGTTCAACTTCCGTACCCTGCTTGCCGCGGATTTTACCGACAACGTCTTCCAGCTGCATACCTTCAACACTTGTACCGTCAACCGCAAGGATTTTATCACCGGCTTTAATACCGGCTTCGTCGCCCGGAGTTCCTTCCATAGGTGCTACAACAACAAAATCATTATCCTTTTTGCCAAGCACCACGCCGATGCCGCCAAAAACGCCATCGGTCAAATCGGTAATTTCGCTGAAACTTTTCTTATCAAGGTAAGCGGAATACGGGTCGCCCAGCGCTTTGACCATACCGGCCGTAGCGCCGTCAAAAAGCTTTTCGCTTTCAACCGGCTCAACATAATTATCTCGCACCGTTACCAGCGTTTTTAAAAACACCATGCCGGCGGCAGAATTACCGGCTGCCTTCTGCACCAACGCCATAACACCGGCAATGGTAATCACAACGGCGCAGGCACAGGCCAGCACAAGTGTAAATAAACTGAATCTTGGTTTAAACATCAATGCCCCTCCAACTCAAACGTAAATCAAGGCAGATAATTCATCGGGTCTGTCAGTTCGCCGTTAAGGCGTGCTTCAAAGTGGCAGTGCGGGCCGGTGGACCAGCCGGTGCTGCCTGCCAGCGCAATAGTCTGGCCCTGCTGCACGTATTGGCCTTCGGATACCCACAATTCGCTGTTGTGTCCATACAGGCTGACAAGCCCGCCGCCGTGGTCTATCATTACGCAGTAGCCATAACCGCCCAGCCAGCCGGAATATACAACCATTCCGTTATCGGCAGCGGCAATCGGCGTACCAGTATCGCAGGCAATGTCATAACCGGAATGGTAGCGCGTTGTGCCGAAAATCGGATGTGTGCGCCAGCCGTAGTAAGAGGTAATCTCGCCCTGCACCGGCCAGATAAATTTGCCCGTGCCGCCTGCGCCTGGCATACCGCCGGCATTTTGCAGGCTGCGCAGCATGCTGGCGATGTTTTCGCTGATTGCCATCAAGCGGTCATATTCACCCTCAACGGCACTGCGTTCTTCTTCGGCAGCGTATAAAAGCTGCGCCCTTTCTTCGCGGCGCGCTTCGGCTTCCGCACGTTTAACTTCAAGCTCGGCTTTCAGGCCGTCCAGCTCTTTAACCTGTGCATCAAGCTCTGCCTGGCGCTGTTCGATTTCCGCCATTGCTTTATTGATGGCGTCCAGCATAGCTATATCGTGGCTGATAATTTTCTGTAACAAAAACATGCGGGAAGAAAAATCCGAAAAATCCTTTGCGCCCAAAAGCACGTCCAGATAGTTTATCTGCCCGTTGATATAAATATCGCGCAAGCGCTTTTTGAAAATATTCATTCTGCGCTCAAGGTTTTCTTTTTCTTCGGCAAGCTTTGCTTCGTTATCGGCAATGGCTGCGTTCAGCTCCTCCTGCCGGGCGTTGATTTCATCAAGGCGCACCTGCAAATTACGCAGCTCGCCGACTACTTCTTCCATACGGCTGCTTGCTGCATCCGCCGCCGCCCTTGCTTCGTCACGCTGCGCTTCCATATCGCGCATCTGCTGCTGCACACGTTCATACTCGGCCTGTTTTTCGCTCAGCTCGTCTGCATAGCCATGTAGCACCGGCAGCACGGCAACACAAGCTGCCAGTGCAACCGCCAGAACCTTACTTTTCAACATACGCAGACCCCCTTACACACGCAGGAATTTGCGCAGCGATACATAACTTCCTGCCGCGCCAATCGCCGTGCCGCTGATGATGATGAATAAATCTACATACACCAGCATCGGGTAAGGCGGCAGCATCGGCAAAAATGCCAGCGTAGAATAAATGCGCGAAAGCAGCGCCGAATAAGAAAGATTGATAACAATAATTGAAATCAGCGAACCGAAAAATCCCAGCGTCATACCCTCCAGCATAAACGGCCAGCGGATAAACCAGTCGGTTGCGCCGACGTATTTCATAATATTAACCTCGCGCCTGCGGGCAAATACCGTCAGGCGGATGGTGTTGGCAATAATAAACAGAGTTGCAAATGCCAGAAGAACTACTAATACTACGCCGCCGATGCGCAGGATTTTGGTAATCTGAAACAGCTGCTCTACTACCTCCTGCCCGAACTTGGCTGTTTCAACGCCCTCCATATCGCCAATTTGCGGCGTCAGCTCGGCAATGCGCTCTGGGTTATCGACCTCAACTTCAAAAGAATACGGAAACGGATTATCCGTGCCGAGCGCGTTAAGCAGGTTCTGCTGTTCACCCAGGCGCTCCTTAAAACGCTCCAGCGCTTCGTCCTTCGTTACCGCCGTAACCTTTTCCACGCCGGGCATTTCTTTCAGTTTGGCATAGGTGTCTTCCAGCACGCTGTTATCAATGTCATCCTGCATATAAACGGTTATCTGTACCTGGCTTTCAAGGTACTGCGCCAGATTATTAGTGTTTAAAAACAACAAAAGAAACATACCTAAAACCAACAGCGACAGGGCAACGGTGGACACGGAAGCCACACTCATCAGCCCATTGCGCCGTATGGATTTATATGTTTCTCTTACAAAATATTCTTTGGTACTAAGACTCATAGCCGTATACTCCTTTGGCATCATCGCGCACTATCCGCCCGTGCTCGATGGCGATAACCCTTTTTTCCATCTGGTCTACAATTTCGCGGTCATGTGTTGCCATAACGATAGTAGTTCCGCTTTTATTGACTTCGCGGAAAATATCCATAATTTCCCAGCTGGTTTCCGGGTCAAGGTTGCCGGTAGGTTCATCGGCAATTAAAAGGATGGGGTCGTTGACAATGGCGCGGGCAATGGCAATACGCTGCTGCTCGCCGCCGCTGAGCTCAGTCGGATACGCATGCCAGCGTTTACGCAGGCCTACGAGGTCAAGCACATCGTTTACGCGGCGTTTGATTTTACGGTACGGCGTTTCGATTACCTGCATCGCAAAAGCCACATTGTCATATACGGTACGGTCCGGCAGCAGGCGGTAATCCTGAAAGACAATGCCAAGCTGCCTGCGGAAATACGGGATTTCCTTATCAGTCATTTTTACAAGGTCATGCCCGTTGACAATAACCTCGCCGCTGGTCGGCAAAACCTCGCGGAACAGCATTTTAAAAAATGTCGATTTGCCTGCCCCGCTCGGGCCTACAACAAAAACAAATTCGCCCTGCTCAATGCGGACGTTAACATCCTGTAAAGCCACCGAACCGCCTGGATAAATTTTGCTTACATTTATCATTTCCAGCATACGGCCACCCCTTTCATTTTGCACCGCGCAGCAGCGCAAAAGTTTCTTCCAAATTCAGCTGTGCTTTGTGGCGCAGCTGCTCCATCCGCTCGTTCTGCACCAGCGGCGGTTTGTCCCATGCTGCTTCCAAAACTCCAAGCAGCCTGCTTTCGCAGATATTATCAACGCTGCCGGCAAGTACGCCGCCAGCAGTATTTACAAAGGCATCAACCTTCGGGTCATAGGATATTGCAAGCACCGGCACTTTCATAACAGCTGCAAAAACCAGAGCGTGCAGGCGCATGCCCAAAAGCAGCTTAAAATTGCCAATCAATGATAAAAATTCTTCTGTATTAAACGGCTTGTTTAAAAAGAAAATGCCGCTTTCGGATTTTAAAAAGTCTGCCAACGCAGCGCAGCTTTTCAAATCAGCCGGGTATTGCAGCGGCAGTAATACTATTTGCGCGTCGTGCTGCTCTTTAAACTGTTTTAAGGCTGCTGCAATCACCTTGAAGCAATTTATATCGTTAGCCCATGGGCGCACAGAAATGCCAAGCACCGGCCTTGTTAAATCAACACCGGCACCGGCAAGTATTTTCTGCCCTATTGCTTTATCTGCCACGGGCAACGCCAGTACAGAATCGGCAGTAACCATGATATTTTTACCGCTGAGCCCCATTTTTAAAAGCTCATTTTCAGAATCGGCGTCCCTTACCGTAATCAAATCTGCTTTGCCGCAGACAAACCTGGTCAGCTTTCTTGCCAGTGCATTGCGGATAGGCCCGATGCCGTGCGAATACAGCATTACCTTTTTGCCTGCTATTTTGCCCATTGAAATAATGAATAAATAATAAAACAGGCTGCGCAGGCTGGTAACATCCTGCAAAAGGCTGCCGCCGCCGCTTAAAAGCATATCGGCATTTTTAACGGCGTTATATATTTTAAAAAAGTTAAAACGGTAAATGCTTTTTACCTTATGTTTGGCTGCCGTTTCGGAAGGATTACCGGAAATAACCGTCAGGTCAATTTCCGGCTGCATTCCGCGCAAAGCCCTTACGATTGAAGTAAGCATTGCTTCGTCACCGGCATTGGCAAATCCGTAATATCCGGAAATGACAATTTTATTCATTACCCAAATATCTCCTTTGCCATTTCTGTAAATAAGGCATTAACAAATTAAGCACAACAACGGCAGCAATGCCGATTAAAGCGCCCAGCCAATAACCGTCAAGCGCACGGACATAGCTCATGATAACAGGAGTGCGCATGTGCGCGAAAGTCTGCACCAGGCTGCCCTGGCCGATTACCGCACCGGCTACCAGTATCATCTGCCACAGGCGCGGCGCTTTGTAATAGGCTGCATAAGCCGCTACGAAAAAGGCCGGATGGCCTATCATAAATTCTTTGGTACGCGGACGCGCATACATCAGCTGCTCCAACATGGCGCGCATTTTAAGCTCAATGCCCCAAACCGGTACGCCGGAGGTATGTCCGCTGCGTCCGACAAAAATATATGCCACAAATGCCAGCACACCCAAAATAAACAGGTGCTCCAGGCGGATATGAGTTGCCAAAAGATAACGTATATCGTCGATAATACCGCCGCCGGTTTTGCCGCTGAAAACGTCGAAGCGTTTAACATACCAAAGCATCATTAAAAGCACTGGCATAATAAAAGTCAGCTTAACGCCGCGGTAAATATCAATTTCCAAAAAGAAACGTACATCGCCCAACAGTGCAGAAATCATGGCTGCGCCGCACAACGACATCAGTACGGCAAGGCCAAGCTGTACGGTAGTGCGCATAATAAACTGCACCATACATTTGCAGCGCACTTTAACGGTTTCCCACCATTCTACAATCACAATCATCGAAAGTACCGGGAACACGCAGGCCGAAGCAAATGCCAATGCCTGGCGCAAAAGCGGCGACTGCATTTTAAGCATCAGCGCGCCAACACAGACACCGGCAGAAGCCATAATAATATTCTGCATTTTAAACGGCAAAAAGCCGAAAGTAACGCTTAAATACATAAGGCAGGCTGCCACAACAGCGATAGCCGGTAAAATCAGAAGTTTTTTATCCGGGAAGTATGCCGTGCCGCCGTCAGGAGCGGTAAATGTATCGCTTGTGCCAAGCTTAAAGCCGCGTCCCTGCACATCATCAGCAATGCTGCTTACATATTCAAGGTTCAGTTCTAAAATATCCTGCCCTTCCTGCGGCAGCATAAAGGGTTTAATATAATTGATGCGGATATTGCGTTCCTCGTCGGTCAACGCCCAGCGGCGCAGGGCTTCCGGCATTTTCAGCTTACGCTGCTCTGCCTTGTCGATAATGTAAGAACGCGCTACCTTATAATCCATTTTTTCAGCCAGCGGAATAAGGCCTTCCATCGGCGCAAACTGTAACTGGGTATAGTGTTCTACCATACCGAACACCATATTGTGCCCCAGCAGTTTGTCAGCCATATAATCCAGCTTATCCGGGAAACCTACAACTTCTTTGCCGCAGCCGATATAAGAAACAACATTTGCGCCGGATTTATCAATGCGTTCAAAAATACTGTCAATCTGCGCTTCCGTTACCGGCAGATAATTTTGCGGACGCACAATAACATTAAACCCGGCTTTGGCAACCGTCTGCATTTCTTCCGTTGAAAGCCCCAGCGGCGACTGCATCAGCGGCAGCTTGCTGTCATAATAATCTTCATCTACAATGCGCGGGTCGCCCAGAACGCGGATAATGCGCGGCGATTGGCTGACAACGGCAATACTGCTGTCATCATAGCGCAAATGCAGGTCTTCTTCTACCTCTTTAAAAGATACGGGCGAACTGCCTTCGGTGATATATACGGCATCGGCAAGCAGTGCCTGCTGGGGAACAGCAGCAAACCTGCCTCCGGCTGTACCGTTTTGCATAAGCTCGCGCCCGCTGACAGCATAAACAAGGCCCTTGTCATTCAGCTTCTGCAATGTAGTATCAAAAACAATCAGCGAAGTAACGCCAGCTTCTTTAAAATCCTTCAGCACAGCGTCAAAAGGCAGACCTTCCCAATCGGCAAGATGCTGTAAGCCCTCGTATTCCATAGCCATTTCTACGGTTTTATTTTGTTCTTCTATCTGGTACCTGGTGTAATTAAGCCATACTGCGCCGATAAGCCCGGCGAGCATAACTATAACCAGGACAGGATTAAAACGGCTTTTCATCGCTATCTCCACCCATTAGCCTGTAATCAGATTTTCTTTTGCTGCGACCTTAAATAAGCCTCAATAAACATGTCGATGCCGCCGTCCATTACGGCCTGCACATTGCCGGTTTCCGCGCCTGTACGGTGGTCTTTTACCATCTTGTACGGCTGGAAAACATAGGAGCGTATCTGGCTGCCCCATTCAATTTCCTGGTAATCACCGGCGATATCATTTTTCAGCGCTTCCTGTTTAGCGCGTTCATATTCGTATAATTTAGCGCGCAAAAGCTGCATGCAGCGTTCGCGGTTCTGAATCTGCGAGCGTTCGTTCTGGCATTGAACGATAATGCCGGTCGGCAAATGCGTCATGCGCACGGCAGAACTTGTTTTATTTACATGCTGGCCGCCTGCACCGCTCGCACGATAAGTGTCAACCTTCAAATCGGACGGGTCAATTTTAATATCGACGCTGTCGTCCAGTTCCGGCATAACGTCAACAGCCGCAAACGAAGTATGGCGGCGTGCGTTGGCGTCAAACGGAGAAATGCGCACCAGACGGTGTACGCCCTTTTCGCTGCGCAGATAACCGTAAGCATTATGCCCGTTGATTTGCAGCGTTGCACTTTTTACACCGGCTTCATCGCCCGGCAGATAGTCCAGCATTTCAATCTGGAAGCCTTCACGTTCGGCATAACGGGTAAACATACGCAAAAGCATACTGGTCCAGTCCTGCGCTTCCGTACCGCCTGCGCCTGCGTGCAAAGTCAGAATGGCATTGTTGGCATCATATTCACCATTCAGAAGCATACCAAGTTCAAGGTGCTCAATCTCGGCTTTAGCAGTTTCCAGCCCGCTGGCAAGTTCATCTTCCATGCCGGATTCAGGTTCTTCCAGCGCCAGTTCAACCATTACTTCCAAATCATCAAGCCTCTGCTCAAGATTATGGAAGGTATCAACCTCGCTTTTCAGCTGGGTTACAGCCTGCGCGGTTTTCTGTGCGTTATCGGGGTCGTCCCAGAAATCGGGCGCACCCATTTTATGTTCTAATTCAGCAATGCGGTCTTCTTTGACAGCGACGTCAAAGAGATCCCCTCATTTCCTCTAATTTTTGCTTTAATGCGGATATTTCCGGTTTGTATTCCTCTATCAGCACCAAATTCACATCCCTTCGTAGGTAAATTATTTATAAGCTGCGCTTATTTATCTTTGCCGCAGCAGTTTTTATATTTTTTGCCGCTGCCGCAGGGGCACGGGTCGTTGCGGCCGGGTTCTTCTTTTTTAACAACCGGCTGCTTGGTCCCTTCATCCTGCGCATTGGTAGAAGCGTTTTCCAGACGGTCTTCAACCTTCGGCTGGGTAATTACGTTTACACGGTAAATGTAACGCACAACGTCATCCTGAATGGCGTCAATCATAGCCTGGAACATATCATAGGCTTCAAACTTATATTCAACCAGCGGGTCTTTCTGTCCGTATGCGCGCAGGCCAACGCCTTCACGCAGCATATCCATCGCATCCAGATGCTCCATCCAGTGGTTGTCTACAACCTTCAGCATAACAAGGTTTTCCAGCTCGCGCATCAGTTCAGGGGTAATGGCTGCTTCACGCTCTGCGTAATGCTCATCGGCAACCTTATGCAGATATTCCTCCAGCTCTTCACGGCTGAGGTTCTGCAAATATTCAACGGTCAAAAGCCCGCGCGGAGCGTAGAATTCTTCGGCGTAATTGATAAGCGCCTGCAAATCCCAATCTTCGGAATAAACCTCAGGCGGAGCGTACATAGCCATTGTACGGTCAACAACCTTATGCACCATTTCCATAATGGTATCGCGCAGGTTGGCCTGTTTTAAAATCTTGCGGCGCTGGCTGTAAATAACTTCGCGCTGCTGGTTCATTACGTTGTCGTATTCCAGAACCTGCTTACGGATGGTGAAGTTGCGCGCTTCAACCTTCTTCTGTGCAGATTCAATGGATTTGGTTACAAGTTTGTGTTCAATCGGTTCGTCTTCTTCCATGCCCAGCTTGTCCATAATGCCGGAAATATTGTCAGAACCGAACAAACGCATCAAATCATCTTCCAAAGACAGGAAGAATTTGGAAGAACCGGGGTCGCCCTGACGTGCGCAGCGTCCGCGCAGCTGGTTATCAATGCGGCGGCTTTCATGGCGTTCAGTGCCGATGATATGGAGACCGCCCAATTCGGGTACACCCTCGCCCAGCATAATGTCGGTGCCGCGGCCTGCCATGTTGGTAGCAATGGTTACAGCGCCGTACTGGCCTGCGTGGGAAATGATTTCTGCTTCTTTTTCGTGGTATTTGGCGTTAAGTACATTATGAGGAATACCGCGGCGTTTCAGCATAGCCGAAAGCTCCTCGGACTGCGCGATAGAGGTTGTGCCAACCAATACCGGGCGGCCGGATTTATGGCATTCTTCAATTTCCGCAACAGCGGCTTTGTATTTAGCGCGTTTGGTTTTATAGATAACGTCCGGATAATCAATACGAATCATCGGCTTATTGGTCGGGATAACGATAACATCCAGGCCATAAATCTTCTGGAACTCCTGTTCTTCCGTTTTAGCAGTACCGGTCATGCCGCTGAGCTTGTTGTACATACGGAAGTAGTTCTGGAAAGTAATTGTTGCCAGCGTCTGGCTTTCGCGTTCAACCTTTACGCCTTCCTTAGCTTCAATTGCCTGGTGCAGGCCTTCGGAAAAGCGGCGGCCAAACATAAGGCGGCCGGTAAATTCATCGACGATAATTACCTGCCCATCCTTAACAACATAGTCTTTATCGCGGTGCATGATGGCTTTAGCCTTTAACGCGCACATCAAATGATGCGAAAAATCCACGCCGTGTTCTGCATCATAAAGGTTGGCAATGCCCAGCATTTTTTCTGCTTTGGCAATGCCTGCTTCAGTCGGCGCAACGGTTTTCAGTTTTTCATCAACTGTATAATCCTCGCCCTCATTCATATTGGCAACAACGTGTGCCAGTACGCGGTACAAATCAGTAGATTTTTCGCCCGGGCCGGAAATAATCAGCGGGGTACGCGCTTCGTCGATAAGGATACTGTCAACTTCATCGACGATGCAGTAATTAAGCTCGCGCTGTACCATCTGGTTTTCGTCAACAACCATGTTGTCACGCAGATAGTCAAAACCGAACTCGTTATTGGTGCCGTAAGTAATATCGGCAGCATAAGCAGCCTTGCGGTCGGGATAATCCATATCATGTACAATCAGGCCGACGGAAAGGCCCAGCGCTTTGTAAATACGGCCCATGTCCTGGCTGTCGCGGCGTGCCAGATAATCGTTGACAGTAACAACATGCACGCCTTTGCCGGTCAGCGCATTTAAGTACGCAGGCAGGGTTGCAACCAGCGTTTTGCCTTCGCCGGTACGCATTTCGGCAATTTTACCGCGGTGCAGCACTACGCCGCCTATCAGCTGTACATCAAAATGGCGCATGCCTGTAATACGTTTGGATGTTTCGCGTACAACCGCAAAAGCCTCCGGCAAAATATCATCAAGTGTTTCACCCTTGGCAAGGCGCAGCTTAAATTCACCGGTTTTAGCGGCAAGGTTAGCCGAGCTTAAAGCCTGCATTTCGGGTTCCAACGCATTGATTTTATCGACAATGACCTGAATGTTTTTTAATTCTTTGGCATTCGGGTCACCAAAAATCTTTTTCAATAAACCTTCGAGCAACACTCTCACTCCTTAAAATTCCCTGTTTTATAAACACTATACTAACATAAAATTTTATCAAAAATAACAAAAAAAGTCAAAAGCCCGGGAGTATTGTCCCGGGCTTTTTTGTGAAATCAATGTAAAGATTATTTTAATTCCGGCTGCAGCAAACCATAGTTGCCGTCTTTGCGGCGGTACACTACGTTAACTCCGCCATAATCGGGGTCATAATATACAAAGAAGTCATGGTCCAGAAGGTTCATTTGGAGGATTGCTTCTTCTGCCGTCATCGGATTCATCGAGAATTTCTTATTCTTGATAATCTTGAATTCTTCGTCCGGCGCTGCTTCAATTTCAGGAGCAGGTACCGGTTCTACAAAGTTGCTGTATTTACGTTTGGCAAGGCGTGTTTTATATTTATGTACCTGGCGTTCGATTTTTTCTATTACCAAATCAATGGAAGAATACATATCTTTTGTATTTTCCTGCGCTCTGAGCAGGATGCCGCTGGCAGGTACGGTAATTTCTACGATATGGTTGCCTTTTTCAACCTTGAGGACTGCACTGATATCGCCAACGGTTTTAAACTGACGCGTAATTTTCGTGATTTTCTTTTCAACATACTCTTTGAGCGCCGGCGTTACAACAATGTTCTTTCCTCTTACGTTTACGTTCATAAATTATCCCTCCTTAATCCCGAGGTCCGGGATAACAAACTCTTTGTTTGTTATTGTTAGTATTCGCCGCAATAATTAATTCTCCTGCAAAAATTACAAAAACTCGTGCAAAAAAGTCTTTTTTCTGCACGAGTTTACACTCTGATAAATTTGTAACACTATCACATTAAAAATAATATTATAAAATTTTGGAAAGGAAACTGCGCGTGCGTTCTTCTTGGGCATGCAGGAAAATATCATCCGGCCTGCCCTGCTCCACTATCCTGCCGCCGTCAACAAACAGCACCCTGTCGCCTACCTCACGGGCAAAGCCCATTTCGTGCGTAACAACAACCATCGTCATGCCTTCGTTAGCAAGGCGTTTCATAACGTCAAGTACCTCTTTAATCATTTCCGGGTCAAGTGCAGAGGTCGGTTCGTCAAAAAGCAAAGCCTTAGGCTTCATTGCCAAAGCGCGGGCAATGGCAACACGCTGCTGCTGGCCGCCGCTGAGCTGGTCAGGGTAAGCATCAGCCTTATCGGAAAGGCCAACCTTGCCAAGCAGCGACATAGCAGTTTCTTCTGCATCCTTACGGCTGATGCCGCGAACCTTCATCGGCGCAAGCACAAGGTTTTCCAGCACCGTCATATGTGGAAAAAGGTTAAAGCGCTGAAACACCATGCCTACTTCCTTGCGCACCTCGTTGATGTTGGCTTCGCCGTCCAGTTTGATGCCGTCCACAACAATCGTGCCTTCGGTAGGTTCTTCAAGATAGTTCATGCAGCGCAAAAGCGTACTTTTACCGCTGCCGCTGGGGCCGATGATAACGACAACTTCTTTTTCGGCAATCGTCAGGTCAATACCTTTTAAAACTTCGAGATTACCGTAGTTTTTTTTCAGCCCGGTAATTTTAATCATTTCGTTCGTCATTTTGTTTCAAACCTCCGCTCCATCAGCCCTACCAGGCGTGCAACCGTAAAGGTCATAATAAGGTAAATTACGGCAACTGCCAACCAGATTTCAAAAGAAGCGTAGGTACGGGCAATAATCAGCTGGCCGCGCCTCGTCAGTTCTTCAAAGCCGATAACAGATACCAGCGAAGAATCTTTCAGCATGGCGATAAATTCGTTGCCGAGCGGCGGGATAATACGTTTAAAAGCCTGCGGCATGATAACATAGCGCATCGTCTGATACCAGGTCATGCCTAAAGAACGGCCTGCTTCCATCTGGCCTTTGTCGATGGACTGGATGCCGGCGCGGAAAATTTCAGCAATGTATGCACCGCTGTTGATAGAGCAGGCGCAGATAGCTGCAAAAAACGGGTCAATACGCTGGCCGATAATCGTCGGCAGCGCAAAATAAACCAGGAAGATTTGTACCAGAAGCGGCGTGCCGCGGATAAAATCTACATAAAAGTTTGCTGCATAACGCACCGGTTTAATGCTGGCAAGCCTTGCCACACCGATAATCATACCGATTAAAAGGCCGAAACCAACGCTCATGGCCGTGATTTCAACGGTAATGGCTGCACCGGCCATTAAAAGCGGTATAGCGTCCTGAATAATTTCAAAATTCAATTCCATAGAAGTTTTCTTTCCTTCCCGTCAGCCTATAATAAATAAAATACGGGGCCCACCTTCGTCGCCGTTGATGTACCCCGCATTCAGGCTCAATGCTTATTTCTTCACTTCACCGAACCAGGTTTGGTAAATCTTGTCATATTCGCCGTCTTTTTTCAGCTCAGCAAGGGCTTTGTTGATGTCTTCCAGCAATTTGGTGTTGTCTTTTTTAACGGCAATGCCATATTGTTCAGCTTCCATTACGTCGCCAACAGTTTTAGCAACTTCGTTGCCGCCCTGTGCCAGATAATAGCCGATAACCGGGCTGTCGTTGATAACAGCGTCAACGCCGCCGTTAGTCAGTTCCATAGCGGATTCGGTGTTGGTGTTGAACTCGGTAACAACTGCGCCTTCAACGCTGTGTGCTTTAGCAGCGCCGGTAGTGCCGATTTGTGCGGCAATGCGTTTGCCTTTCAGGTCGTCAATGCTTTTGATATCGTTATTGTCTTTTTTAACCATAACGATAAGACCGGAAGTATAATACGGGTCAGACATGCCGACAGCCTGTTTTCTCTCGTCGGTAATGCTCATGCCGGCAATGGCAACATCAATGTTGCCGGTGTTCAAAGCCGGGATAAGTGCATCAAAACCCATATTGGCAATTTCTACTTTATAACCTAATTTTGCACCGATGGCACGGATTAAATCCATATCAAAGCCGGACAGCTTGTCGGAACCTTCCTCCTGAAACTCAAACGGAGCAAAAGTCGGCTCGGTAGCTACGCGCAAAACCTTCGGAGCGTCAGCAGCCTTGCTTTCTTCCTTGCCGCCGCAGCCTGAAACTGCCATAGCTACAAGCATCAGTGCAGCCATCATAAACACTAAGAATTTTTTCATAAACATAACCTCCAACCGCATAATTTTACAAAACTTTCATCTGTTAAAATATTATAGCTCTAAAATAGCGGTTAAGCAACAAAAAGTTTGCAAAAAGCTGCATAAAAAATCATTATTTCGCTTCGCCAAACCATTTATTATAAATCTTATCAAACTCGCCGTTTGCCTTAAGCTCGTTCAAGGCTTTGTTTATTTCAGCAGCAAGTTTGTCGTTGCCTTTTTTAACAGCAATGCCGTAATCCTCGGCATTCAGCACATCGCCGACTGTTTTGGCATATTCGCTGCCGCCCTGCGCCAAAAAGTATTTTAATACAGGGGCATCGTTGATAACAGCGTCAGCCGCACCGTTTTTCATCTCCAGCACTGCGCTGCCGTTATCATTAAAAGCAGTAACCTTTGCACCCTCAACTTTTTCAGCACGGAAAGCACCGGTAGTGCCAATCTGCACGGCAATACGTTTGCCTTTCAGGTCATCAATGCTCTTAATATCATTGTTATCTTTCGGAACCATTACAAGTAAACCGGATTTATAATACGGGTCAGAAAAAATTACCTGCTGCTTGCGCTCCTCGGTAATGCTCATACCGGCCAGCGCAACATCAATGTTATCAGCCTGCAAAGCAGGGATTAAAGCGTCAAAGCCCATTGCGCTGATTTCTACCTTGTAGCCAAGCTGCTTGCCGATAGCGCGGATTAAATCCATGTCAAAGCCTGTCAGTTCCTCAGAATTTTCTGCCTGCATCTCAAACGGCGCAAATGAAGGCTCCGTACCGACACGCATAATTTTTTCTCCGCCTGCTTTCTCCTCATTGCCGCCGCAGCCTGCCGTAACAAGCGCCAGTGCCAGCATGGCGGTCATCAATAATGCTAAGAATTTTTTCATCAGGTTATCCCCCTCCAGTATCTGCCCCAAGGCAATGTTATAATAATGTATATTATAAAACTAAAAGCCTTTCTGCACAAGCAAAATTATGCAAAAAAGGCTAATTTTTATAAAATAAAGCAACTCAGCTGACCTGGTCTTCGCCCCCACACCCGCCTGCCGGAGGGTTCGCTCCTAAGCATCTTGCTCCCCACTACTACCCCTCTCGCTTTTCGCGGCAGGACTTACTTCTAAGCTGCGCCGTGCTCACAGTAAATTTTTACTGCTTACGTGGATCGTTTTGCCCGCAACTGGCATCGACTTGCAACCACAGACCTGAGCTGCATTATAATTATATCCGTTAGTAAAAATTTTGCAAGCCCTGCGGCGATAAAAAAATTATAAAATTGCCCTTTGATATTTTGCCGTGTTGTAGTATACTATTATGTGCGAGATTTGATTGGACGGATTTTAATTTAGGATGGTTGTTTTATGATTGCTTTACCTCAGGTATTGGATTTTCCAAAAGAAAATAACATACGCGAAATATGCAATTCGCTTTTGACGCTGCTGCAAAAGAAAGATACGGCGCTGTATCTACACAGCCAGCAGGTTGCCAACTATTCTGCCTGCATTGCGGCAAAACTGGGCCTGCCTGCGGCAGAAATTGCCTCCATTAAAAGCGCGGCGCTGCTGCATGACATCGGCCATCTTTCCGTACCCAATGCAATTTTAAAAAAATCGCCGTATTTAAGCACACGCGAAATGGCAACCTACAAAAGGCACTGCCAGGCAGGTGCGAGCATTTTGGAAAACATTCCGGAGTTCAACCATATCATTGATATAATTTACAGCCATCACGAAAAATGGGACGGCACCGGTTACCCCAAGCGTTTAAAGGGCGTAAACATACCGCTTGGCGCGCGCATAATCGCCGTAGCCAACTATTATGACCGCATCGTAAACCCCTGCACCCATTACTGGCAAAAAACGCCGTTAGAAGCAATTAAAGAGATGAAGGATAAATCCGGTACTGACTTTGACCCCAACGTTGTAAGGGCATTTTTAGAATCTATAATCCCTTGTAAAATAAAATAACAAACATAAGCATAACAGCCTATTATTTGCGTTTGTAAATAATAGGCTGTTGTTGTTTTTAAATGTTATACCAGGCATAACGTACAAATCCCCGATACAGACGTACCGGGGATTTTGATTTTTATTGAATTTTTATGCCTGTACTGTTTTGTGGTTTTTGCGTTCGCGCATTTTAATCCACATCGGGCCTGCCAGGCAAATGGAGGTATAACCGCCGCTGGCAAAACCGACAAGCATAGCAAACATAAAGTTATGAATTGTTGCGCCGCCGTACAGGAAGATTACCAATACCGCAAAAAGTGCGGTAGATTCCGTGTAAACGGTACGGGTCATGCACTGCCAGATACTGGTTTCAACAAGTTCTTCCAGGCCTTCGCTGCGGCGGTGCAATTTAAGGTTTTCACGGATACGGTCGAAAATAACAACCGTGCCGTTAATAGAAAAACCTACTACTGTCAAAAGTGCCGCTACAAAGGAAGAATCCAGTTCCATCTGGAAGAAGGAAAAATAACTGATAGTTACAAAAACGTCGATAACGAGTGCCGCTACCGCCGCTACCGCAAAATTGAATTCAAAACGGTAGGTAATGTAAACAATCATCAGCAGCCACGAAAGCACAACCGCCATTGCGGCCTGCTCAATCAGTTCTTCACCGATTGTTGCGCCGATATTTTCCATGCGGTTAATCTGATAATCGCCAACCTGGGTTTTGATATCGTTAATCGCTGCGCGCAGTTCTTCGTCCTCTACAAGGCCGGTACGGATAAGCACGCTTTTGGATTTTTCGTTATCGGTACTGTTTTCCAACTGGATAATGCTGTTGCCCATGCCATGCTGGCTTAAAACATCACGCACCTGCGCAACGGTAACTTCCTGGGTAAAGGTTAAATCGACTATACTGCCGCCGGTAAAATCAATGCCCATGTTAAAGCCGCGGGTAAAAACGGAGATAACGCCGATAAAAAGTACCAGCAAGGTCAGCCCCATAAAATATTTAAAATGCTTTACAATCGGAAATCTCATTATTTAGCCGCCTCCTTTTTAGGATATTTAACTCCGTAAAGGAAGCCGTTTTTAGTAAGATTGCTTGCCAGTAAAAAGCCCATCAGGAATTTTGTTACCGTGATGGCGGTAAACATACTCAGCACAACGCCAAGGCCCAGCGTTACGGCAAAGCCTCTGATAGGGCCGGTGCCCAAATAGAACAAGATTACGGCTGCAATCAGCGTAGTAATGTTAGAGTCGAAAATCGTAACAAACGCACGCGAGAAGCCTTTATCCATCGCACTGCGCAGGGTTTTGCCTGCGGCGACTTCTTCTTTGAAGTGCTCAAAAATAAGCACGTTGGCGTCAATCGCCATGGCTATGGATAAGATAATGCCCGCTATGCCTGGTAGTGTTAACGTAGCATCAAGATAACGCATGATTAACAGCAAAAGCATTACATACAATAACAGTGCAATATCTGCCACAATACCAGGAATACGGTAGAACAGCAACATAAAGATAAATATGCCTGCAATAGCAATGGAGAACGCAACAACGCTCTTTTCTTTAGAGTCCTGGCCTAAGGTCGGGCCAACGGTACGGTTTTCCATTACTTCAATCTTAACAGGCAGCGAGCCGCTGCGCAGCAAAATTGCCAGATGCTCTGCTTCTTCCATAGTACGCGAGCCGGAAATCTGTGCTTTGCCGCCGGTAATTGCTTCCTGTACAACAGGGCTGGTCAGCACTTCGCCGTCCAGCAAAATGCTGATTGGGCGGCCGATGTTGCGGGCTGTTAAATCAGCAAACTTAGCGCCGCCTTCATCGGTAAATTCCAAACCTACAACCGACTGGTTTCCGCCGGTCATCTGTGCGCGCGCGTCGCGCAAATCCTTGCCTGTCAGAACGGTTGTGCCGTTAACGTCCTTAAACTCCAGCATTGCGGTACGGCCCAGCATTTTAATAGCCTGGTCCGGGTCTTTGATGCCCGGCAACTCTACAATAATGCGGTCCTTGCCCTGACGCTGGATAACAGGTTCGGTCAGGCCCAGTTCGTTGACACGTCTTTCAATAATTTTTACAGTTCTGTTTAAAGCATCGTCATCAATCTTCGCTTCCGGCGTTTCTACCGCCTGCAGCACAACGTGCGTGCCGCCCTGAAGGTCGAGGCCCTGCTTGATGGAATTAGCCAGCGGCTGGATATACATGATAAAACCGCCGATAATAGCCAATGAGATGATCAGAAATTTGCCGAATTCATTCCATCTCAAAATTATTGCCCCCTTTATTCTTTTTTATCTAAATTACCTGCATTTTGCTGCCTGCGATTCGGTGATGAGAAAATCTATTTTTTCATCATGCTCATCGCAGATAATCTTTTCCCGCAGCAAAATATCGTAAGTAATACCCGTTTTAACGGCATTGCGGCAGTCCTTCAAAAAACGGTCGTAGAAGCCTGCGCCCATGCCGATGCGCCCGCCGGATAAATCAAAACCAAGGCCCGGCACCAGCACCAAATCAATGTCTTGCGGCGTAATAACAGGTGCGTCCTGCGCCGCCGTGCGGATACCGTAAGCGCCAACGGCAACATCAGCCCATGTTTTAAGCTGCACTGCCTGCATGGTATGCGGCCCGGTAATAAACGGTACGCACACGGTTTTGCCTTTTTGCAGGGCATCGGTAATAACAGCGTCAATGTTTACTTCGTTGCCGAATGCCAGATAGGCCATTACAACCTGCGCATCGCGGTAAATGCTGCCAGCCGTTATTTTTTGGCAAATGCTTGCGCTTTTAGCCGCCACTTCTGCCTTAGAAAGCCGATTGCGCAAAGATTTAAGCTCTTTGCGCAATTGTTTTTTATCCATTATTACTTTTCAAGCAGTTCCTGCTTAGCAGGGTCCTGATAAGCGCTGATAGCGGTACGCAGAAATTCTACTTCTACGTTTTCGCAAACTTTAAGCACAACCTTCTTTTCGCTGACACGGGTAATAGTACCGTACATACCGCCTACGGTAACAACCTTGTCGCCTTTCTTCAAAGCTTCAAGCATGCGCTGTCTTTTCTTTTCTTCTTTTTTATGCGGCCTGTCAATCATCCACCAAAAGATAAATGCCAAAATTAAAAATGGCCAGACGCCGCTTAAGAAAGACATGATACTAAAACCTTCCATTGGCTTACCTCCTCGACTAGCTACTATAATCTTTATTTTAATTTATTTGCGTCAAAATAGCAAGTTTTTTAACCATGGTAATTTGCAAGGTACGCTTCGCGGAATTCCGGGAAGCGGTCCTCGGCAATCGCCTGGCGGATTTGCCTTGCCAGGTCAAGCAGAAAATACAGGTTATGGATAGTTAAAAGGCGCAGCGCAAAAAGTTCTTCCGCTTTAAACAGGTGCCTGATATAAGCACGCGAGAAGTTGCGGCAGGTGTAGCAGTTGCAGCGCTCGTCAATCGGGCGGAAGTCCTCGGCATAGGTTTTGTTGCGCACAACCAAGCGCCCTTCCGGAACCATTGCCGTGCCGTTGCGCGCCACCCTTGTCGGGAACACGCAGTCGAACATATCGACGCCAAGGTTTACGCCTTCAATAATGCAGTCCGCCGTGCCTACACCCATTAAATAACGCGCCTTGTTTTTAGGCAGGTGCAGCGTTGTGTCGCCCAAAATGTCATACATCATCGGTTTAGGCTCGCCGACGCTTAAACCGCCGATGCCGTAACCGGCAAAATCCATCTGCGTCAGACTTTCGGCGCTCATTTTACGCAAGTCCTTATACATGCCGCCCTGAACAATGCCGAACATCGACTGGTCCTCGCGCGTATGCGCTTTTAAGCAGCGTTCTGCCCAGCGTGTTGTGCGCTCTGTCGATTGTTTGGCGTAATCGTAATCGGCAGGATACGGTATGCACTCGTCAAACGCCATGGCAATATCAGCGCCCAGCGCCTCCTGCACCTGCGTGGCAATTTCCGGCGAAAGAAACTGCTTGCTGCCGTCGATATGCGAGCGGAAGGTTACGCCTTCTTCCTTGATTTTGCGTATCGCCCCCAGGCTGAAAACCTGAAAGCCGCCACTGTCGGTGAGCATACCGCGTTTGTAGTTCATAAATTTATGCAGGCCGCCTGCTTTTTTTACAAGCTCGTGGCCCGGGCGCAAAAACAAATGATAGGTATTGGAAAGTATTACCTGGCTGCCCATATCGTAAAGTTCTTCGGGCGACAGGGTTTTTACTGTTGCCTGCGTGCCGACCGGCATAAACATCGGCGTTTCAAACGTGCCGTGCGGCGTATGCAGACGCCCCAGGCGCGCGCCGCTGCGGCTGCATTCTTTAATCAGTTCGTAAGTAACAGCGTGCATTATTTACCTCCGTCAGTTATAAATGGTCGGTGATGAACATGGCATCACCAAACGAGAAGAAGCGGTATTTTTCGCGCACGGCTTCTTCGTAGGTTTTAAGCATGATTTCGCGCGTCGATAAGGTAGAAACCAGCATTAAAAGCGTGCTTTGCGGCAGATGGAAGTTGGTTACAAGCGCATCTACCATTTTAAATTTATAGCCGGGATAGATAAAAATATCAGTCCATGCCGCGCCTGGTTTTATAACGCCGTTGTTGGCCGTTGCCGCTGCTTCCAGCGTGCGCACTGCGGTTGTGCCGACGCTGACAATACGCCTGCCTGCGGCTTTGGCTTTGTTGATTGCGTCTGCCGCTTCCGGCGTGATAGTATAAAACTCCTTGTGCATGATATGGTCTTCGATGTTTTCCACGCTGACCGGGCGGAATGTGCCAAGCCCAATGTTAAGCGTAACAAAAACTTCTTCGCAGCCCATATCCTTTACCTTTTGCAGCAGCTCTTTGGTAAAATGCAAACCCGCAGTCGGTGCGGCTGCGCTGCCCTTGTCGCGGCTGTAAACAGTCTGGTAACGCTCTTTATCTTCAAGCTGCTTGGTAATATACGGCGGCAAAGGCGTTTCGCCCAGCCTGTCCAGAATTTCTTCAAACACGCCGTCAAATTTAAAACGCGCAATACGCCCGCCAAACTCGGTGTTATCAATAATTTCGCAGCTTAAATCGTCGCTGAACTTAATATTAGCGCCGGTGCGCAGGCGTTTGCCCGGACGCACCAAAACCTCCCAGTCCGTTGCGTTAAGGCGCGTCAGCAAAAACACTTCCGCCTTAGCGCCGGTATCCTTTACGCCGTGCAGACGTGCCGGAATAACGCGGGTATCATTAAATACCAGCAAATCATCAGGGCGCAGGTAATTGGGCAAATCATAAAAATGACGGTGCTCAATTTTACCGGTGTCCTTATCCACCACCAGCAGGCGCGAATGGTCGCGCGGCTCCATCGGTGTCTGCGCAATCAGCTCCTGCGGCAAATCATAATTAAAATCGCTTACTTGCATTTGTTCTCCACACTTTTCAATAAATTTTTACTACATTGGTATTGCGGTAATAATAACGCAAAATTTCTTTATAATAACCGGCGGCATTACCCGCGTCGTTAGCCAGTTGGCGCGCGCCCCACAGGCTCAGTCCCAGTCCGCTGCCGCTGCCGCGCCCTTTAAAAATAACCTTTTCACCGTCCACGCCGCTGATAAGCTTAATCGTTTTGGCAATGCCGGTTTCAGTTTTTTCCTTATTTTTAAGTTCAATTTCTATTTCTTTACGGCCAATTTCCATGCCCAGGTAGTTTTCTATGGGCACATCAAGTTTATCCGGTATCGGCCGCGTAACCTCAATGGCAAACAGCGTGCTTGGCAGCCCAAAAAGCTCCATTGCCCTTTCGGCAGGCACAATAATGCTGCCCTTATCGCCCGCAAAGCCAATCTGCAAAACGCGCCCCGTATCCGTCCTGTCCGGCGCATCCGTCCCCATATCCGAAAGCTGGATACTGCCCAGTTTGCCGCAGTCATAGCCGCCGCGCACAAGGCCCGCCGTTATGTCCTTGGCTTCAAAACTGCGCTCCCATTTATATACCGGCGCATCACTGTCAAAATCCTTTACGCTGCGCAAATACGGCAAATAGCGCCCGATAACGTTTTCACTGTCTTCGGTATAGCCGCCGCTGCTTTCTGTGGTGTATGCGGCAATCAGGCTGCCGCCATAGGTTACAACCTCGCCGCGGGTAGCGTCAATCAGCTTGTTCAGCGGACGCTGCTCTCCGTCAATGCCGCTGTAAACAAAATTCTTTTCGCCTGCGCGGATGTCAAAATCAGGGTCGCTGCCGTTTTGAGCCACATACAGGGCATAAGTGCGCATGGCAACTGCCTGCGCCTTTAGCGCTTCATCCGGGAAATACGCCGGAACAGTGCGCCCCATGACGCTGTAAAGATATTCTTCGACCGGCAGCACATTGCGCACAACAAGGTTTTTGCCGCCGCGGCGCAACAAAATTTCTATATGCCCGCGGTATTCCCTGCCGTTGACTTTAATGTCGCTGCCTTCAATAACGGCAACAGCGTCGCCAAAACTCATATCCTCCACGTTAAGCCTGTTATTGGCAGCGTTAAAATAATACTTGCCCGCCTTAAACATAAACTCGCGGCTGCTGCCGCCGCCATAAGCATGTGTTTTAACAGTAAAATCAGCCTCGCTGCTGATTTCTGCCGTAAACTGGTCTGCCACAAGGCCGACAGAAATTGTACCGGCAGCCTGTGCCGACGGCATACCGGCCAGCATCAGCAGGCACAGCAAAACGGCATATAAAATTCTCATCGGCTGCCTCCTTTCCGTTACACCTTCTTTTTAGGCTTCTTTTCGTAACGGTCGCGCTCGCTGAACACACAGCCGCAGTAAGGCTGGCGGTACAGCTCAAGCTCCAGGCTTATATCTACGCCGCGCTGGTAGCCTTCGCGGAAATCTTCATAATAAAAAGGAATGTCAAACTCAGCGGCAGCATCCTCCGCCAGTTTTTTAATAAGCTCATGCTTTTGGTAAGGGCTTACCAGAAGCGTCGTTGTAAAAGCATCATAGCCGTGTTCTTTGGCATACTGCGCCGCATAACGCATACGGGTACGGTAGCAGTAAATGCAGCGGCACCCCGGCTCGTCCAGCATACCGCGCACACATTCCTCCAGCGGATAGCTTTTATCCACCGTAAGGTTGTATTTTTTCTTTTCGCACAGCTCGCGCAGGGCGGCTATGCGGCGTTTAAACTCTTTGTAAGGATGGATATTGGGATTAAAAAAGATAATGTCAAACTGCACGCCGTCAGCCGTCAGCTTTTCCGTCGGATAGCAGGCGCACGGCCCGCAGCAGGCATGTAATAACAGTTTCATCAGCGTTTCTCCTCTTTGTAAGGCAAACCAAGGTATCTGTAAGTTTCGCGGGTGGCAATGCGTCCGCGCGGTGTGCGCTGAATAAGCCCCAGCTGCATGAGATAAGGCTCGATAACGTCTTCGATGGTATCACTTTCCTCGCTTACCGCAGCGGCAATGGTTTCAATGCCTACCGGCCCGCCGTTAAAGGTTTTGACAATCGTCTGCAAAATGCGGCGGTCATTGCGGTCAAGCCCGTATTTATCAACTTCAAGGCGTGCCAGCGCTTCGTCCGCCACCTGTTCGGTTATCGTCTGCGCACCTGCCACCTGGGCAAAATCGCGTACGCGCTTTAAAAGGCGGTTGGCTACACGCGGCGTACCGCGGCTGCGGCGGGCAATAGCCTGCGCACCTTCGCGGTCAATGGCAACGCCCAAAATCTCTGCCGCACGCTCAATAATATAGCACAGTTCCTCCGGCTTATAAAATTCCAGGCGGCACTGCACGCCAAAACGGTCGCGCAAAGGCGCTGCAATCGCACCCAGGCGCGTTGTTGCACCAATCAGCGTAAACTTGGGCAAATCAAGGCGCACGCTGCGCGCGCTCGGGCCCTTGCCGATAATTATGTCCAGCGCAAAATCCTCCATGGCAGAATACAAAATTTCTTCTACCGTTTTGGATAGGCGGTGAATTTCGTCAATAAACAGCACATCATTTTCGCCAAGATTGGTTAAAATCGCCGCCAAATCGCCCTGGCGCTCAATCGCCGGACCGCTGGTAATGCGGATGTTGACGTTAAGTTCATTGGCGATAATATTGGCAAGCGTAGTTTTGCCAAGGCCCGGAGGCCCGAACAAAAGCACATGGTCCAGCGCTTCGCCGCGTTCTGCCGCTGCCTTGATAAACACCTGCATATTCTGTTTTACCTGGTTCTGCCCGATGTATTCGGCAAGGCGGCGCGGGCGCAGGCTGTACTGCCAGCCGTCAGTATCCTGTTCCCTGCCGGTAATAATTCTTTCCTGTTCGTTCATTATTTCCTCCCGGCAAATACCTTAAGCACCTGTTTGATAATATCTTCGCAGGCCATTGCCTCGTAGCCCGACACAGTTTTAAGCGCCGGTACAATCTCACTGTTGCTGTAACCAAGCGCCTGCAAAGCTTCAATCGCTTCGCCAACGGCATTTTGCGGCACATCGCTCTGCGGATAAAACACAGCGTCAATAACGTCGCTGCCGCCGCTGATTTTGTCTTTAAGCTCCAACAGCAGGCGTTCCGCCGTTTTTTTGCCAATGCCAGGCAGCTTGGTCAAAGCCTTCATGTCGCGGTTTTCTACCGCCATATAAAAATCATCAGGCTTTACAGCCGATAAAATGCCCAAAGCAACCTTGGGCCCGACGCCGCTGATGCCAATCAGCAGCACAAATAAATCATAATATTGTTTGCTTAAAAAGCCGAACAGCAAAATTGCGTCCTCGCGCACGGAGGTATAGGTATAAACGCGCACTTCGCTGCCCATCGAAAGCGCCGCCAGATTGGCGGATGGCATAAACACGCGGTAGCCGACACCGCCCGGCGTTTCAATCAGGCAATATTCATTTGCAAGCTCGGCAACCCTGCCTTTAACTGAACCAATCATTTAGCTAACTCCGTCCATCTTCTCGTCGCTGCTGTATGCAGGCCGCAAATAGCCATCGCAAGCGCGTCGGCAACGTCGTCCGGTTTCGGCTTTTCGCGCAGGTTCAAAAGGTGCTTTACCATAAACTGCACCTGCTCTTTACCGGCGCTGCCAAAACCAACAACAGCCTGTTTTACCTGTATCGGCGTAAACTCCATTACCGGCAGGCCGTGGTTGGCCGCCGTCAGCAAAACCACGCCGCGCGCCTGCCCGACGCTGATTGCCGTCGTAACATTGCGGTTAAAAAAAAGCTGCTCCACGCTCATAATATCGGGGTGATATTCTTCAATCAGCTCCGTCAGCCCGTCGTAGATTTTTTTTAAACGCAGTTCCGGCAGCATATCCTTATCGGTAAACACCGCGCCGTAATGCACAGGGCGCAGGCGGTTGCCAATCATCTCCACCAGGCCGAAGCCGCAGATGGCCGTGCCGGGGTCAATACCTAATGCCAGCATACACAAACTCCCGTCTTATACAAAGCAGGCAGGCCGTTAAGCCTGCCCCCTTCAAAATCAAATTTATTCTTCGTCATCCGGCAGGTCTGCGTTGGTGTAAACATCCTGCACGTCATCAAGGTCATCCAAAGCGTCCAGCATTTTCTGAACCTTGGCAGCGCTTTCCTCGTCAAGGTCTGCCATTGTATCCGGCAGCATGGTAATTTCTGCCATTGCAACCTCAACATTGTTGTCAGCCAGCGCTTTTTCAACAGCGTCAAAATCTTCCGGCTGGGTAATGATTTCAAAAGCGCCTTCTTCGCTCTTAACGTCTTCAGCGCCTGCGTCCAGCGCAATCATCATCAGGTCGTCTTCGGTCAGGCCTTCGTTTTCTTCAGCGTCGATGCTGAATACGCCCTTGCGTTTGAACATCCAGTTTACGCAGCCGGTTTCGCCCATGTTGCCGCCGGATTTGGTAAATACGTGGCGCACATCGGCAGCGGTACGGTTGCGGTTGTTGGTAAGTGCCGAAACCATAACGGCAACGCCTGCCGGTCCGTAGCCTTCGTAGGTAATTTCTTCGTAGTTGCCGCCTTCAGCAGCGCCCTGGCCTTTTTTAATGGCACGCTGGATATTATCTTTCGGTATATTGTTGGCTTTAGCTTTGCTCAAAGCCAGTTTTAATCTCATATTGCCGGTAGGGTCAGGGCCTCCCATCTGCACAGCAATGGTAATTTCTCTGCCGATTTTGGTGGTAATTTTACCGCGCGCAGCATCGGCTTTGCCTTTTTTGTGTTTGATATTAGCCCATTTAGAATGTCCGGACATAACTGATTCCTCCTAAAAACTCAACTGGTAATAAACCCATAATACTAAATTATTATACTACAACGCGCCGGGCATTTCAATAATTTATGCGCGCGCCTGTGCAGGCTGCGCTGTTAATTTGCATTTAATACGCGCTGCATGCTTGTTAAGTACGCGCCTGCTATTGTATAATAATAGCGGTGATGATATGAAAATATTTTTGTGGCTGCTGGCCGCTGCGTTTTTAGCCGCCGGCATTTACCAAAAAGAATATATGGAAGTGCTGCACAAAGCAGTGCTGATTTGCCTGGAGTGCATCGGCATTGGCTAAAAGATTTTTTGTGCAGCTTGCATCAGCAATACTCCACAACGGCAACCTGCCGGGCTTCATCACCGGGCGTATCTGGCAGGCGCAGCCCAAAAGCGTGTGCGTGCCTGTGCTCAACTGCTATTCGTGCCCCGGCGCGCTGGGCGCCTGCCCCGTCGGCTCGCTGCAAAGCACCCTTGCGGGGACGGTATTAAAATTTCCGTTTTATGTTTTAGGGCTGCTGCTGTTATTTGCGTTATGTCTGGGCCGCGTCGTCTGCGGCTGGCTGTGCCCCTTCGGGCTGGTGCAGGATTTGTTATACAAAATCCCCTCGCCCAAACTGCGCAAAAACAGCGTAACAGCAAAACTAAGTTATTTTAAATATTTTATTGCCGTTATTTTTGTGCTGCTTCTGCCAATTTACTTTTGGCTGCAAAGCGGCGTCGGCGCACCGGCGTTTTGCAAATACATCTGCCCCGCTGGCACGCTGGAAGCAGGCTTGCCCCTGGTTGCCTTAAACACCGGCCTGCAAAACAGCATTGGCCTGTTATTCGGCTGGAAGTTTTTGCTGATGCTGATAATTTTAGGCGCCGGTATTTTTATTTACCGGCCCTTCTGCCGCTTTTTATGCCCGCTGGGAGCGTGGTACGGCCTGTTCAATAAACTTTCCCTGTTCGGCATCAAGGTAGACGCTGCCAAATGCGTCAACTGCCACGCCTGCGCCAACATCTGCAAAATGGACGTTAAAATAGCAGGCGGCAGCGAATGTATCAACTGCGGTGAATGTAAAAAAATCTGCCCCACCGGGGCGATAAGTTTTAAAACTAAATTTTAGGAGTGATTAAATGTTAAAGAAATTTTTGCTCATTACTCTTGCAGCTGCCGTTGTCGGCATTATCAGCGCCTTTGGCTGGTCCTATTACCAGGCTGGCAACTTAAACGACGCCGCAGCCGAAACAATCAACACCGAAGCGCCGGATATTACGGTAACTGCCATGGACGGCACACAGCTTAAGCTTTCTGATTTGCGCGGCAAAACCGTGTTTGTAAACTTCTGGGCAACCTGGTGCGGCCCCTGCATGCAGGAAATGCCGGTTATGGAAAAGGTTTACCCGGAATATAAAGACAAGGTTGAATTTTTCACCGTCAGCATCGACGACGCCCGTGCGGATTACGAAAAATACGTTAAAGAACAGGGCTTTGCCTTCCCGATGTACTGGGGCGACAAAAACGCCATTATCAGCGCTTACGGCTTGCAGGGCATACCGGCTTCCTATATTATTGATAAATACGGCACCATCACCCAATCCCATATCGGCGGCATGCAGGAAAAAGATATGCGCGCCTTTTTGGACAAAGCATTATAATAAGCACAAACCCATTTGCCATAACGGCAGATGGGTTTAATTTTACTTCAAAAGCAAATGTAAAATATTCTTTAATTGGGCTTAAGTTGTAATTAACCCGCCGTACATCAGTGCTATAAAACAGCGGTCAAAAACTGCGGCAGCAAAATTTTTAGTTAACACCTACAAGAGTCCAGCCGCGTAAGCCTGGACGGAATCGGAGGAGCCGCAGCATTTTTGCGCTGTTGAAATAGTGCTGATGTCCGGCGGGTTAAAGATTTTTACAGCACTGATATCAGTTTGTTCTGACTTGTTTTTATCGCTATTCCCCATCTGCTTTCACCTTATTTACAAAACATGCACAGCAAATTTTTCAGCATTATAAAGATATACCCATGCATGTATTGACAAGCCTATTTTTAACCGCTACACTATCGTTAGAAGCTGTTTTTAACGGCAATTTTTTATTTTACAGGAGTTAAAAATGCGAGCCTTATCCGGCAATAAAAATAAAACCCGCGATTTAACCCACGGCCCTATCGGCAAGCAGCTTTTCTGGTTCTCGCTGCCGCTGTTTGCCGGCAGTTTAATCCAGCAGCTTTACAGCACCGTCGATTTAATCTTCGTCGGGCGCATATTGGGCAAAGATGCAGCCGCAGCAGTCGGTGCCAGCACCTTTTTAGTAATCTGCATACTGGGCTTTTTCATCGGCCTTTCCGTCGGTATCGGCGTTATAGCCGCCCGCGAATTTGCCCGCGGCGAATACGGCGAACTTCACCGCATCGTACACTGCACGGCAGGGCTTACCATAATATTTTCCATTGTCTTTACAATACTTGGCCTTGTGCTTGCGCCGACCATTCTGGAGTGGATGAACACACCTCCGGAAATCATGCACCAAGGCACGGTTTATATCCGCGTCTTTCTGCTCAGCCTGTTTTCCATCGTCAGCTACAACGTAGGCAGCGGCATTTTAAGGGCGCTCGGCAACTCGCTTTCGCCGATGATTTACCAGCTTATCGGCGGCATTGCCAACGTACTTGGCAACCTTTTGTTTGTATATTACTGGAACTTCGGCATCACAGGCTCCGCCATGGCAACCGTCGTTTCGCAGACGCTGGCAGCCGGGCTTGTAATCTTCCATCTATATAATATGGATGAACGCTACCGCCTGCGCTTTAAACAGATTTACCTGGACTGGCCGCTTTCGCGCGAAATTTTCCGCATCGGCATACCGGCAGCCATTCAGACCATTGTTATTACGCTTTCCAATATAGTTGTGCAAACTAACATCAACGGACTTGGCGTAAACAGCATTGCAGCCTACGCCGCTTATTTTAAGGTAGAAAACGTCATCTACCTGCCGATAATGGCAATCGGGCAGGCCTGCTCCACCTTTATCAGCCAAAATGTAGGCGTCGGCAAAATTATGCGCAGCAAACGCGGCACCACCGTATCCATTTACTTCGGGCTTATAGTTACCGCCATCAGCATCAGCACAGTGCTGTATTTTGCAGACTTCGCCTTCAGCCTGTTTACAAGCGACCCCGATGTTATCGCCATCGGCAGCGGCATCGCCTTTGTAATCATGCCGTTTTACTTTCTGTATGTTTTTCTCGAAGTTCTGGCATCTTCTATCCGCGGCAGCGGCAGCACCCTGCCAACCATGTTTATTATTCTGGTAAACATGTGCCTTATCCGCATCGGCGTGCTGAAACTGATTATGTACTTTAGCCCCACCGCAACTTCTGTTGCCTGGGTTTACCCCATTACATGGGTGTTTACCGTTGCCAGCCTGTACTGGTATTATAAAAGCGAGCGCTGGAACCCGGTTAAAATTATCGCCAAACCCGAAACAGCTCAATAAAAAATCAAGGCTGTGCCTGTATAGGTACAGCCTTTTATATATGCAGCATTGAATTTATCAGATAAACAAAAAAGACGCAGACTTTAAATCTGCGCCGTATTTGCGTGGCAGGGGCAGTAGGAATCGAACCCACAACCAACGGTTTTGGAGACCGCTACTCTACCAGTTGAGCTATACCCCTAAAAAAATGGAGCGGAAAACGAGGCTCGAACTCGCGACCCCCACCTTGGCAAGGTGGTGCTCTACCACTGAGCTATTTCCGCATTGGCGACCCGGATGGGACTCGAACCCACGACCTCCGCCGTGACAGGGCGGCATTCTAACCAACTGAACCACCGGGCCTCATGTCAGTGTCCTGACAGATATAAATATTACCATAAAAAAATGATTAACGCAAGCCCTTTTATAAAATTTTGTTAAAAATTGTTTGATTTGTTTGACGCAGGTAAATAAAATATTAAATTTTGCCGCTTTATGGTATAATATTTTTTAAGGTATTTAAAACTAAAAGCAATTTACAACTTTATTATACAGGAGGTTCCATTTATGCTCACAGCCCCGGACTGGGCTCTTGGCAGCCAGTATCTGCGCACTAACGCGCCCGAACTTATTCCCTTTATCGACAAATATGGTGCCTGCACCTTGCAGCCGGAAGCGCCTCAAAAATATTTTGGCACGCTTTTAACCGGCATCATCTCCCAGCAGCTTCCGCCGGAAGTAAGCCTTGCCATGGTTAAAAAGCTGGAAGCAGCCGTCGGCACGCCCATTACCCCTCAGGCCATTGCCGCAGCCAGCGACGAAGACTTATGTGCCTGCGGCATTATGCAGCAAAAAGTAAACTACTTAAAAGGCTTTGCCGAAGCAGTTTTAAGCGGCAAAGTAACAATGGATAAATTTGACAGCATGACTGACAGCGAAATAACCAAGCAGCTTACGCAGATTAAAGGGCTTGGGCAGTGGACAGCCGAAATGTTTTTGCTGCTGGCACTGTGCCGCACCGATATTGCTCCCACAGCAGATTTTATCTTTCAGAAGCGCGTAAAAGAAATTTTTAATTTAAGCGCCATGCCCAAACGCAAACAGATTTTAGAACTGACGGAACACTGGCGTCCGTGGCGTTCTTTGGCAGTTTGGTATTTGTGGCAGGAAAAATAAAAAAACAGAGCATTGCTGGCAGTAACGGCAATGCTCTATCTTTTTATTTTCTGTATTCATTTTTGGTTTGTTTCATCATACAGCCGGTACTTTTATTTGACACAAGTATGCCGTTGGCTTATAATATTTATAGAAAATGTGCTGCCGATAGACGGTTAGCCGCAAATTTATATTTGGTTATGATAAACCGTCACAAACTTGCTAGGGCTGTGGCGGTTTATCTGTTTTTATGTGAATAATCTTTTCCAAGGGCATAGCCGAAGGAAAAAACTGTTATTGTATAACCAATTATGGTTAGTAATTCAATAACATCCACACTATCCCCTCCTTCATAGTATTTCCGGCCTGGCCGGATTTCTATTTTAACGGAGGGTCACAGTCCCTCCGTTGGAGGGCTAACCGCCTACCGTTATGGCAGCACAAAGAGTATTTTAACAGAATTAGATGTTTTTAGCAAGGTAAACGTCTTTGCTGATACGTTATATTGCTAATTTACTTAACTACTTATGTTCATTCTTTGTAACCAAAGAAATTAAGGTAACGTAAATTTTGCTCTTTATTCAATCACAAAATTTGCGTAGCTTCGCTGGCACAATTATTGCCTGCGTTTACACTTGGCACTAATTGGCGACTCAGCTAAAAAAGTTTTTGCGGAAGGCGGATTTTTAAACGCAACAATTTAGTTTAAAAACTGTAAAAATCCGATGCCGCTTTTGGCGTGAGCAGAACTTTTAGCATTTTAATTTTAGTAAAACGCGCACCGCACTTTAGCTATTGGTTCTAAAATATACGATAACACTAAAACTAAAATAAAAAACAGAGCATTACGGTTAATTAACTGCAATGCTCTGTTTTTTTATTTACTGTTTTCACCATTATTTACTATTACCGAAACCGAAGATTGACTGATATGGAAAGCCTTTGCCAAAAAAATCTGCGATATGCCATGCTCGTGATACAAACGGTTAATTTCTGCGTTGCGCTCCTTGCGTGTTTTATAATCGTTAACATCAACAACTTCGCCGGTAACGCTAAAACCACTGTCGCGCAAAACAACAATTTTGCATGTTCCGTCCGGATAGCGCGTTTTTATCTCCCATTTACGCATCCCCATATTGCTGCGCGGAACATAATTGATGTCCTCAGCCACACCCTCACCTGCAATATGCTTAAATCTTGCCATATCAAACGGCCTTATCTCCATAATTCCACCTGCTTTTATAAATATTCTTATATAAAGTATCTGCCCGCAGAATTGTGTGGGAAAGATTGGACAGTCTTTTTAATTTTATCCTGCGGACAGTTACTTTTAAATCAAGCGCCTCCTATCAACAAAAATCAATCGGGGAGACAGCCTTTTTATTGATAATCCCCAGAGGCGCTGTATTAAAATACGCAAAACGTATTTTAACCATAATTTATTTAAAAAGCGCCTCCCGCAATATTCTAAAAAGAAGGAAGACTTGTAATGCAATTTACCACTCAATTGAGAGGCGCTTTCTAAAACAAAATAGCCAACTTATTAAATTTTCACTTAAAATGTCCAGCGCATACCGGCGTTCCACTGCCAGTCTTTTTCAAAGTCGCCGCCTGCTGTTTTTACAAAGTCAAAATACAGGTGGTTGTTTTTGCCGGTTTTAAGTGCTGCTCCGATACCGTATTCAAACCAGGTATCGTTGAAGCTTGCGCTTTCACTTCTCGATACTCCGCTGCTGTCGGTCATTTCAATGTCATAATCTCCGGCAAATTCATGCAGCAGGTTTGCTTTGGCATAGACTACTCCGTTATCACCGAACTGTTTGCCGATGTTAAAGCCTACCCGTCCAAGCACACTGGCAATTCCGCCCTGTTCTACTTTTATGCCGTTGCTTGTTTCGTATTCATCTCCACCAAAGTAGCCAAGCGTTAACTGAGCCTGCGGCTCGATGTACCAGCCTGCGTTAAGGTCATTTTTATAGCCGTATTCCGCGCTTAAACTGATACCGTTGTTTTTGTATTCGCCGCTTATCGCATTGCCCGCAGTATCAAATACATTAAAGTCATTATCCATATTGGCAAACTTGAATACCAAATCAAGGTAATGTCCGCTATCGTAAATGTCTGTATTATAAAAGCTGATGGATTTGCTGTGGTTTTCGCCGCTGCCGCGTTCATAGCTGCTGCTGCCGTCGGTATAGCTTAATGCAGCGCCGGTGTAGCGGGTCATACCGGCAGTCTTTTTAGTTACCTGGTCGTAGCCGAGTTCGTAACTAGTGTATTCATTTTCAAAGGCTGCATTATCGTCGCGGCTGATTTTACTGCCGTGTACGCGGAACCAAGCGCCTTGTTCGTCTTCGCCGTTAGCACGCAGTTCGCCCATGCGGCGCATAAGCTGGTCATTTTCTGCACGCCAGGTATGGTAGTTAAGCGCATTTGCACCAAGGATTGCGCTGACGCTGGTTGTTGCGCCTTCTTCCTGTTTTACTTCATCAATAACCCAGTCGGTTGTATAAGTGCCGGTAGTATCAGTGCTTTCTTGTTGTGCCAGGCCGTAACTATTCCAGTACAATGCACTTTCTGTTTTTTCTGCTGCAAAAGTACCTTGTTCATCTTTAACACTTACAAGTACAGTACCAACAGCATCTTCGCCGACATTATTAGTCACTTGAATTAAATGATTGCCTTCATGAGTGCCAGTAATATACAAGCGGTCGCTGTTATTGGTGTTTGTACTTGTATCAACGTCCATTTTTATAATGCCGCCGTCACCTTTCATATCAGTAGTAGTTAATGTACTGTATGCTCCGCTGTCCTGCGTCATATCCAAAACAGCGTTATTAGCATGACTAAACGTGGTCAACTGGCTGTTGCCGGTCATTTTCCAAATAGATTGAGCATTATTAAGGTTCATATCAACGATACTATCAGCATTATCATCTTTTGTGGTTACACCTTTATAAACTACTATTCCTTCACCGGTAGTATTTACTTTTACTGCTCCGCCTTCATTAGCGATTATTTGAGTATTTTTATCTTCACTTGTCTGCAAACCTTTTTCAAAAGTAACAGCAGTACCTGCTTTTTCAGCCTTTGCGGTTATATCTGCATTAACTTTGGCATTACCTTTAATTGTTGCATTACCTTTATATTCATCATGATATATGGTTTCTACTTCTTTAGTTTCATTGTTGGTTTGAGCTGTTGTATAATATCCAGCATATAACGCTACATCATTGTTACCTGAAGTAGTTATGTCCAAATTATCCAATGTTATAATTCCGCCATGTGCATAAATACCATAATTATCCCCATCTAGTGATTCTGCTTTTATAATCAAACTATCGCTTGATTTTATTTTGCCTCCAGCAGAAGCTCTTAATGCCTGTGCAAATCCTTCAGTACCTTTTACACTTATTGTCCCACCTGCAAAATTAACTTCTTCTGTTTTATCTACTGGTTGATCTGCACTAGTATTTATCACATAAATTCCTAATGCGCTTTTACCTTCTGCTGTTATATCAACATTTTTAGCTTTCAGTTCACCGCCAGTACGTTGTATACCATATCCTTGTCCTGTTGAAACAGTTTTTATTTTTAAAATATCTCCATTTAATGTTAAATTACTGCTGCCATAAATACCATAATGCAATAACGTATTAGTGAAATGGGTATTAGCTGGAAGTTCCTTTGCTACTACGCTTATCTCTACATCTCCATCAATAGTTACTTCAGAATTACTAAAATCTCGCAACCCCCACATTTGATTTGATTGTCCTTCTAATGAGATATTAAGTTTATCATGTAACGTAACTTCCGAACTGCCACCTACATAAAATCCATTTGTCACAAGTCCATTTCCCCAACCACCAGTCGATGCATCACCTTTAGCGGTTATATCAATTACGCCATCTGAATTAAATTTACTACTTGATATATATACAAGGGATGTATTTGTATATTCACCATCAAAATTAATACTTGCACCAGAAGTTCCAATATCAATTGAACCATTCTTAGTTAAATATATGCCGTATGAACCTCCTCGTGTACCAGTATTACCTGTAACATTAACATTCAATTTTGATTCATCGCTGACTATCATATTTGCGTTATTAATATTTACGGCATACATTGAATAAAAAGGGACCATGTTAGCCGATATATCAATATCAACATTGCCTTCATTTTGAAAGTTTATTACACCGCCATTAGATGCTAAAACAGTAGAAAAGTCGCCTTCATTTACAGAAACATCATAATTTTTTACAGTCAAATTACCGTTACCATCAACAGTTATTTTTCCGCTATCAGTAGCATTTAATACACTTTGCGGTGCTTTATTAGTTAATTCAATTATTGTTGTATTTTCTGACGAAGTAGTAATAGTTTGTTCTGCTCCACTTCCATCCGCTACTACCGGTGCATCTACAGCATAAGCACCGCTATGCAAACTCATTAAAAATACTGTTAATAAAACAGCCCGTTCCAAATTTTTCTTTTTCATAAATTCATCTCCCTTGCAGCATATTATTTTATATATTATACCATTATCGTCCCCCCCCGCAAGACATTTTTGGTATTTCTGTGTCTTACATTACGTTGTCTTGCAACTGGTAACCTTTTTTGTTAAGTGTAAAAATTTCAGTTTAACATAAAAATTTTTGTAAAAACAGTCTTGTCAAAAAGCATTTGTTTTCGTTATAATTAACTTCGCCGCTTTTTGGTGCGCACTTTTAAGACGGTTAAATTACTTTTTAGGAGGTCTGTATTATGACTGAAAGCCAAATTTTTACTCACCGCCGAAGTTTAAAACGAAAGGAAAACTCAACCGCCTTTAGCGCACAGGTGCTGGCGCCTGATGAACAGGCAAAGCTTACGCAGCAGCTTATTACTGCCGCCCAAAACGGCAACCGCAGTGCCTTGGAAAGGCTTTGCATTTTTTACGAACCTTTATTCCGCAAGGAGATGCGCCGCGAGATTTTTTATAATGCGCTTGGTTATGAGGAAGGGCTCAGCCTGGCAAGGCTAAAATTTATTGAAATTGTTATGGCATATAACGGTGCGGATTTTGTGCATTTTGCCGGATATGTACGGTGCAGGATACATTACGCGCTGTACGACGCGGTGAAAAAGGCGTGGGAACGCCAGAAGACTGAAGCTGCCCTGCCGGATGGTGACGGTGCAGAAACACAAGCCTTAACCGATAACGCCATTGAGCGCGAGGAGCTTGCAATTTTGCTGGCGTTAGCGCTTAAAAAGCTGACGGATAAGCAGCGCAATACTATTAAAGCTATGTATTTTGACGGTTTTAGCGGTAAGGAGATTGCCGCCAAATTAAAAATAACGCCTGCTATGGTGACCAAACACCACAAGCAGGCGTTAATAAATTTAAAAAGGCAAATTGCAGTTTAACTGTTGTTAAAATACTGCCCAGCTATTTATATTTAATTTTATAACAATATATATCGCCATAATAACTAAAGGCTGTACCCATAAAAAGGTACAGCCTTAATTTTTGCTTTTGAATTGTTTTTATTTCTTTTCGTACAAAATGCGCACGGAGTTGAGCACGCACAGCATAGCAACACCAGTATCTGCAAACACTGCCGCCCACATGCTGGCATAGCCCATCAGGCCGGCCACCATAATTACCGCTTTTACGCCCAGCGCAAACACAACGTTCTGCCAGGCAATTTTGCTGGTGCGGCGCGCAATGCTGATTGCTTTGGCAATAGCGCCCATTTCGGATTTCATAAATACAACGTCCGCTGCTTCAAGCGCTGCGTCTGCCCCGCTGCCCATTGCCGCGCCCACATCGGCACCGGCAAGCACCGGCGCATCGTTAATGCCGTCGCCGACAAACATAACGCTGCCGTATTTACTGCGCAGGCGGTTCAGTTCGTTCAATTTATCCTGCGGAAGCAGTTTGGCGCGTACTTCGTCGATGCCTGCGGCAGCAGCAACTGCCTGGGCGCTGGCTTCGGTGTCGCCCGTAAGCATTGCCGTTGTCAGCCCCATGCCTTTAATACGCTTAACGGCTTCTACCGCGTCCGGCTTAATGGTGTCGGCAATAATAAGCTGGCCAAAATATTTGCCGTTTTTGGCAACCAGCACTTCCGTGCCGTAATCTGCCGTCTGCACGCCGTCAATTTTAACGCCGTGGCGTGCTAAAAGTTTGCGGCTGCCGCACAATACTGTGCCGCCTTCCGTCTGTGCCGCCAAACCCTCACCGGCGGTTTCTTCAAAACTTTGCGGGCGCACCGGATTAAGGCCGCGTTCTTTAGCCGCGGTTACGATGCTGACGGCAATCGGGTGGTTGCTGATAAGTTCTGCACCGGCAGCGGCAAGCAATACCGCGTTTTCTTCAATTCCCCTGGCGGGGATAATTTTTTGCACTACAAAGTTGCCCTGCGTTACCGTACCGGTTTTATCCATAACTACGGCGCGCACGTTTTTCAGCGCTTCCATGGCAGAGCCGCCCTTAAACAGAATACCATCCCTGGAGCCTGCGCCGATGCCGGAGAAAAACGCCAGCGGCACGCTGAGTACCAGCGCGCACGGGCAGCTGATAACAAGGAAGGTCAGCGCCGTATAAATCCAGTGCTGCCAGTCGCCGGTAATGTAACCCGGAATCAGCGCCGTGAGCGTTGCCACAACTACAACAAACGGTGTATAAACACGGGCAAAGCGTGTAATAAAGCGGTCAATCTGCGGTTTGGAGGCAGCTGCGTTTTCTACGCTGTCCAAAATGCGGGTTACCATGGATTCTGCCAGCACTTTTTCCACGCGGATTTTTAACATGCCGTTGGTGTTGATGCAGCCGGACATAATTTCATCGCCGTAATGTTTGCGCACCGGCACCGGCTCGCCCGTTACCGGGGATGTGTCAATCAGGCTTTCGCCTTCGATAACAACGCCGTCCAGCGGGATGCGGTCGCCCGCGCGCACCAGCAAAATATCGCCTACGTGCGCTTCTGCCGCCGGTATAACTTTTACATCGTCGCCAACCAGCAGGTTAACGGTTTCCGGGCGCATATCGACGGCATCCATAATCTGCCCGCGGCTTTTTTCAACCGCACGGTGTTCAAAATATTCGCCCACGCGGTAAAAGAACATAACGCCGACTGCTTCTTCGTAAGCGGCAATAATAAATGCGCCAATGGTTGCAATCGTCATTAAAAAGTTTTCGTCAAACAAATTGCCGCGCAAAAGGTTTTTAACCGCCGCCAGCACAATGCGCCCGCCCAGAAGGATATAGGCGATAACCAGCGCATACAGATGGTATTGTTCCGGCACCAGGCCCAGCCATTCCGCAGCAATAAACAGCACGCCGCCTATGGCAATTTCCGCAACGGAAAGCGTTTCGGAAGATACGCTTAAGCCTCCGCTGCGTTTGCGTTCTTCGACATGGGCTGCCAGAACAGGCCCGCCGTCGCGCTCTTTAACAACAACGCCGCTTTCAATGCCGGAGCAGATTTTCTGCAACTCCGGCAGCAGGTCGGCATCGGCCTTAGCCGTAACTTTAAGCTGTTTGGTGGCAAAGGTAAGCGTTGCATCGCTGACTTCCGGCAGATTGTTGATAGCGCGTTCCATTTTGGCGGCACAGTTGGCGCAGCCCAGGTTTTCCAGCACATAAACTTTGGTTGCAAATTTAAACGGCCCTTCGCCCTCGCGCGGCACAACCTCTACTCCGCTTTCAATGCTGGTGCAGATTTCCTGAATGGCAGGCAGCACTGCAGCGTGGTCTTTGGCAGAAAGGCGCAGCTGTTTAGTGACATAACTGATATTGGCATACTGCACGCCGGGCAGTTCTTTGATGCGGTGTTCCATTTTAGCAGCGCAGTTGGCGCAGCCCAGATTTTTTAAGATATATACTTTTTTTACGCAGTCAGCATCCGGCATACGGCAGGTACAGTTTTCCAGGCTTTCGCCACACACGTCGCAGTATTCTTCGTGCGGGTGGCAGATTTCGCACTGGCAACCATCCGGATGACCGGGTACGTGATGATGTTCGTGATGATGGTCATGCCCGCAGCCACATTCGTCGTCATGATGGTGTTCGTGGTGATGCTCGTGTCCGCAGCCGCATTCATCGCCGTGGCTGTGCGGATGAACGTGTCCTTCGTGGCTATGGTCGTGCCCACAGCCGCAGCCTTCAGCATGTTCATGGTGATGATGGCCGCAGCAACAGTGCTCATGCTCAGTTTCTGCGCTTTCGATATGGTTATGGATATGCGAAAAAGTACGCACATCCTCCGCTGAATTGCGGATATCTTCAAGGTCGCGCAGTTTTTTTTCCGTCATGGTTCTTATATCCTCCCTTGTTTTTGTTATATTTGAGCAACAATTCATATATAATCTAAAAAATATATCCTAAATTTTTAGGCTGAATATATTATAACACATGAGCATTCATTCATCAATGTAATTATAAAAATTTTTTCTTATACCAACCTTTATGTTATAATTAAAACAATAATGTATTATAAATTTTAATAATGGAGGATTTATTTTGAAGTTCGGACTTTTAGACTATAATTATGGCACAAGTCAATATCGCATTACAACAAACTTTGGTGATGAAATCCAAAGCATAGCAGCTAGTTATTTTCTTCCTAAAATTGATTATTTCATTGACAGAGAACAAATCTCATCTAACAATTTTGATAAAAATGAAAAAATCAAAGTAATAATGAATGGGTGGTGGATACATGATGCCAATCAATGGCCACCAGCCCAGAACATTGAACCCTTATTAATTTCCATGCACTTTACAGACAAAAAAGATTTTATAAAGAATCTTTTTTCAAAAGAAAATGTTTATTATTTATCGGAGGGGAACTTACCTGTAGGTGCTAGAGATTTATACACACTAGAATTATTACAAAATTATAATATCCCTTCATATTTTTCTGGATGTTTAACTTTAACTTTACCAAAAAATGAAAATATAAAAAAACAGGACTATATACTATGTGTTGATGTAAATCCTATTATTGTTAATTATATAAAAAGCAAAACCAGTAGACCTGTTTATTGTATCAGCCCTGAATTTAAATTCAATTTTTTCTCTGCTATTGATAAATTTAAAATTGCTTTTAATTTACTGGCAGCATATCAAAGTGCTCATACTGTCATTACAACACGGCTTCATGCAGCAATGCCAAGTTTAGCTTTAGAAACGCCTGTATTATTAATTGATAAATCCAAAACTAGTGAAATTAGATTTAGTGGCTTATCAGAGTTTGTCCATTCAGTCAAAGAAATTAATTATTTAAATAATCTTGATTATTATGATTTTAATAATCCACCACAAAACAGTAGCAAATACCTAAAATATAGAAAAAATTTAATTGAAAAATGTGAATTATTCACTGGACATAAACATAATAATATCAGTCCTTTATTACAAAATAATTCTCCTGAAGAATTAATAGTCCAAAATCTAAATTCAATGTACAACGCTTCTAAAAATTTAAAAATAGAATCATATTTAACAAAAAGGAATATTCGTCATTGGTTTAAAGAAAAATTACTACAATCATTTAAATAATATTTCAATAAACAAATAGCAAAATTCTGCGGAAGGCAAATAACTGCCCTTCCGCTATGCTGAATATACATACTTAAAAGCTGTTTTAAATCCTTACGGAAGCCGCTTTAACGGCATTGTGCCAGCCCTGCAAAAGGCTTTCCCTTTTAGCCTGGCCCATCTGCGGTTTAAACTCGGCGGCAATGACATGGTTTGCCAAAATTTCTGCTTTGCCATGCCAATAGCCAACGGCAAGCCCCGCCAGGTATGCCGCGCCCATAGCCGTTGTTTCAATGCAGTACGGCCTTACAACAGAAGTATTTAAAATATCTGCCTGAAACTGCATCAAAAAATCATTGTCGCACGCGCCGCCGTCAACACGCAAAGATGTTATAGGCATGCCGCTGTCCTCCTGCATCGCCATCAAAACATCGTTGACCTGGTAGGCTATGGATTCCAGAGTTGCGCGCACAATGTGATTGCGGTTAACGCCCCTTGTAAGGCCCACAATTGCGCCTCTGGCGTACTGGTCCCAGTACGGCGCGCCCAAGCCTACAAACGCAGGCACAACGTAGCAGCCGTTAGCGTCGGGCACAGATTTGGCAAGCACTTCCGATTCTGCCGCATCGCGGATAAGCCCAAGTTCATCGCGCAGCCACTGCACCGCAGCACCGGCCACAAAAATTGAGCCTTCCAGCGCATATTCCACTTTATCATCTACGCCCCAGGCGATGGTTGTAACCAAGCCGTTGCGAGAATTTACCGGCGCAGTTCCTGTGTTCATCAGCATAAAGCCGCCTGTGCCGTAAGTGTTTTTTACTTCGCCGCGCCCAAAACAGGTCTGCCCGAACAATGCGCACTGCTGGTCACCGCCAGCGCCAGCGATAGGCACTTCGCGCCCGAAAAGATTGCTGTCCGTATAGCCGTAAACATAGCTTGAAGGCTTAACCTCCGGCAAAATCTGCTGCGGGATTTTTAAAATGCGTAAAATTTCTTCATCCCATTTTAGGGTATGGATATTAAAAAGCATTGTGCGCGATGCGTTGGAATAATCCGTTACATGCACTTTGCCGCCGGTCAGCTTCCAGATAATCCAGCTGTCTACCGTGCCGAAAAGCAGTTCGCCTTTTTCCGCACGTTCGCGTGCGCCGCTGACATTATCAAGCAGCCAGCGCAGTTTGGTTGCCGAAAAATAAGCGTCCAGCACCAGCCCTGTTTTGCTGCGGAAAAACTCCGCCATGCCAAGGTTTTTCAGTTCGTCACAGTAACCTGCCGTGCGGCGGCACTGCCACACAATTGCTTTATGCACCGGGCGTCCGGTTTCTTTATCCCATAAAACCGTGGTTTCACGCTGGTTGGTAATGCCAATGCCGGCAATTTCGTTGATGGTAATATCTATTTTACTCATCGCTTCGTACATCAGGCCGGTCTGGGTTGCCCAGATTTCCTCCGCGTCATGCTCAACCCAGCCGGGCTGCGGAAAATACTGGGTAAATTCCTTTTGCGCCGCGCTGCAAATCCGTCCGTTTTTATCAAAAATAATGCAGCGGCAGCTGGTTGTCCCTAAATCCAGTGCCATAATGTATTTATCCATCAGGCTTCCCCCTTGCCAACAAAAATTTTTAATACCTGTACAACATATTATAACAAAAAAACCGCTGCAAAAGCGGTTTTTTTATTTAGTTTTTACATTGGCTTAAAAATTTCCGTTAACCATGTGGCAGGCAACAAAATGGTCGCTGGCAACTTCTTTCAGCGCCGGTTTTTCTTTTCTGCAAATATCTTTGCAATATTCGCAGCGGCTCTGGAAGGGGCAGCCAACCGGCAAATCCAGCGGGCTGGGTATTTCGCTTTCCAGCGGCTGAATTTTTTCACCCGGTTTAAAATCAACCTTAAACACTGCCTTCATCAGCGCTTTGGTATAAGGGTGCATGCCTTCCGAGGCAATGCGCCTACCGCCGCCGATATATTCCAGCACATTGCCCAGATACATAACGGCAACCTGGTGGCACATCAAATCCACAAGGCCGATATCATGGCAGATGAACAGATAAGTTATGCCTTTTTCTTTTTGCAGGCGGCACAAAAGCTCGCATATTTTTTCCTGCACCGAAACGTCAAGCGCACTTGTTGCTTCGTCGCAGACAACGATTTTAGGGTTCAGCGAAAGCGCGCGGGCAATACCAAGGCGCTGGCGCTGACCGCCGCTCATGTTATGCGGATAACGGTCCTTAAACTCCTCCGGCAGTTCAACCATGCGCAAAAGCTCTGCGGCTTTGGCGTCAATCTCGCTGTTTTTGATAAGCCCGAAATTTTTCAGCGGCTCGCAAACAATATCCTTAACCTTCATTTTAGGGTTAAAGGCAGAGTTCGGGTCCTGAAACACCATCTGAATTTTGCGCCTGTTCTTGCGTGCTTCTTCGCCCTTCAGTTTTAAAATGTCGCGCCCTTCAAAAATAACCTCGCCGCTTGTAGCGGGATGAATTTGCAGCACCGTGCGCACCAGCGTACTTTTGCCGCAGCCGGATTCGCCGATAATGCCCAGCGTCTGCCCTTCACGCGCGTGCAGGGTAATGTTATCGCAGGCTGTTAAAAACCTGCCGCCGTCAACGGCAAATTTTTTGGTCAGATTTTTAATCTCTAAAATTACAGGAGGCTTAGACTCTGTCATAATAATGCTCACCTCCGATAACAGGCACCGCGTTAAGCAGCTCTTTGGTATATTCGTGCTGCGGATTGCCGATTATTTCTTCGCGCCTGCCACTTTCAACAACATGGCCGTTTTTCATAACCATGATTTTATTGGACATGTACGAAGCAACGCCCAAATTATGCGTAACAATGATAACAGCTGCATTATATTCGTTGCGCACGTCAACAATCTGGTGGATAATCTGCGCCTGGGTAGTTACGTCCAGCGCACTGGTAGGCTCGTCTGCCAAAAGCAGCTTGGGGCTGAACACCATTGCCATAGCAATGCCGACGCGCTGGCGCATGCCGCCCGAAAGCTCAAACGGATAACTGTTCATTACGTTATCGGCATTAGGCAGGCGCACATCAGTCAGCATTTTTACAGCCATGTCATAGGCTTCCTGTTTTGATTTTTCCGGCGCATGAGTGCGGATATAATCAATAAACTGGCCGCCTATACGGCGGATAGGGTTAATCATGTTGCCGCTGTCCTGAAAAATCATCGACATTTCGCGGCCGCACATTTTGCGCCATTGTTCCGGCGTGTTTTTTAAAACATCACGCCCGTCAAAAGTAATGCTGCCGCCAGAAACATGCCCACGCCCGGGCAGGCAGCCCATAATAGCACGGATAACCGTTGTTTTGCCGCTGCCGGATTCGCCTACAATCGAAAGTATCTCGCCTCTGTCAAGTTGCAGGTTAGCACCGGTTACGGTGAGTTTTTCACCGTAACTGATGTTCAAATCTTTTACATCAAGAAGCATTAACTTAATCCCTTCTTCTCAATCAATTTATTTTGCGGGTTTAATTTCTTTAGTCAGCCAGTAATAATCGCAAGGCAGAATTTCGGCATCGGCAACGGATTTGTTGCTTACCATATTGGTCTGCGGATAGCCGAATACCAGGGATGCAGCATCGTCGAGGATTATTTTCTGCATATCAATTACCAGTTCGCGGCGTTTGGCAGGGTCAAATTCCATTGCCAACTTATCGCTCAGCGCATCAAATTCAGGATTGCTGTAACCGCTGCCGTTTTGCGGGTTGCTGCCGTTGACATTGGTTTTTAAATACATATTCATAAATACTTCCGGGTCACCGGCCTGCAATGCAAGCACGTTGGAAATCAGCAGGTCGTATTCGCCGCGGGTGCCGATACCGTCAAGCACGTTGTAGTCAACATTTTGCAGGTTAACCTTAATGCCGACTTTCTGTGCATCGGACTGGGTTGCTTCTGCAAACAGCGGCAGTTCTGCACGTCCGCTGTAAAAGATAAAGTCAAGTTCAAGGTTTTTGCCGTCTTTATCGACATAACCGTCGCCGTTGGTATCTTTCCAGCCGGCATCTGCCAGCAGTTTTTTGGCGCGTTCTACATTATATTGGTTTTCGTCCAGCTTTTTCAGCTCGTCAAAGCCGTAATCAACGGAAGGCGGAAGGTACGGGCCACCCGGTACAAAGGTATCTTTAAGCAGCACTTTGCAATAAGTTTCGCGGTCCAGCGCAGAAAGCAGTGCCTGGCGCAGGCGTTTGTCTGCCATCGGCTTGCCTTCGCTTACGTTAATACGGGCAAGTACGTCGCGCAGGGAAGCAATGGTGCTGATATTGAATTTGTCTTTATCCTGGAAGAGCTGCAAATCGCCGGGCGCAATGTTGATTGCCATGTCGATTTCGCCGCTCTGCAATGCCATGGCGCGGGTGTTCGGGTCGTCAATGGTCGGGATTTCAACATGTTTGTAAGGAACTTCGCCGTCCCAGTAATGCGGGTTAGCATCCATAACAGCTTTGGATTTGCTGTATTCCTTAACCATATACGGGCCGGTGCAGATAGGTCCCTGTTTTGCATAATCGCGGTCGGTTACGCTGGTATCAACAATGATGAACAGCGGGTCGCCCAGCATGCCCGGCAGGGTTGCAACCGGAGTTTTGGTTTTAATCATTACGTTCTGTCCGTCGGCGGTAATGCTTTCGGGCTCAAACATCGCGCGCGCACGCGGAGCTTTTTCAAAAGTACGTTCAATGGATTTTTTAACGGCTTCACCGGTTACTTTGTTGCCGTTGCTGAACACTGCTTTATCATTGATTTTAAAAGTCCAGGTCAGTTTATCGTCGCTGACGCTCCAGCTTTCTGCCAGCCACGGAGTAGAGTTCATCTGTTTATCAAATTTTACCAGGCATTCGCCAAGGCCGTAACGCATTACAACCCAGCCGAAATAGTTATCGGTTGGTTCAAGGCTGTCGGCAAAGTTGGTAACGCCAAACCTTAATGTATCTTTAGCCGCAGCGCTTTTGGTATCATCGCCGCCGCAGCCTGCCGCTGCAAACGCCATAATCCCCACCATAGCCAGTGCAGCCGTAAGTTTTAAAGTTTTATTCATAATTCATCTTCCCTTCTTTATCAAATAAATTTTAATCTTCCTGGCGCGGGTCAAGCACATCGCGCAGTGCATCGCCCCACAGGTTAAAAATTACAACTGTAATAAAAATTGCAAGGCCCGGGAAAATCATCAGCCACGGAGCCGTTTGCAGCTGCTGGCGGCCTTCATTCAGCATCAGGCCCCATTCCGGTGCAGGCGGCTGCGAGCCGAAGCCAAGGAAGGAAAGCCCTGCCAGTTCCATCATCATTGCGCCGATATCGGCTGCTGCCGTAATAACCATCAGCGGCAGAATGTTCGGCAAAATGTGCTGCCACAGGATATGCAGCGAGGTACCGCCATTAACAACGGCTGCTTCTACATAATCGCGCTTTTTGATTTTTAAAACCATACTGCGTGCCAGGCGTGCATATTTGGTCCAGGTTACAATCGTCAGCGCAATAATTGCGTTTATCAGGCTGCCGCCCAAGATACCGGCAATGGCAATAGCAAGTATCATACCAGGGAAGGAAATCATCATATCTGCAATGCGCATGATGACAACATCCACAGCGCCGCCATAGTATCCGGCTATAACACCAAGCGTTGTGCCGACAACAAAAATAATTGCCACAAGTACCAGCACGCTGCTGAGCGAATAACTTGCGCCGTACAGGATGCGGCTGAAATTATCGCGTCCCAGTTTATCCGTGCCGAACAAGTGGTCAGCAGACGGCGGCAGATAAGCGTTTTTCATCACTGCCTCAAGCGGGTCGTAAGGCGCAATCAAAGGCGCTGCCAGCGCCACGCCAAGCAAAAGCAACACTAAAAGGCTGGTAATTAAAAAGGCACGGTTGGTTTTTAAACCATCAATCAAAGTCTTCATCTTTATTTACCTGCCTTTCTCAGCCTCGGGTCAAGGCGGTTATACGAAGCATCTATAATAAGGTTAATAATCATGTACATCAGCGCAATCCACAGCACAATGCCCTGTACCAGCTGAAAATCGCGGTAAATAATGGACTGTACGGCAAGGTAGCCAAGCCCCGGCCACGAGAAAACAATTTCTACAACAGCCGCGCCACCCAAAAGGTTACCAAACGACAAACCCAAAAGCGTAATCAGCGGAAGCATGGCATTAGGAAGAACTTCCTTCCATAATATATGACTTTCGCTCATACCGCGTGCACGCGCACCGACAACATAATCCTGGTTGAGTTCTTCCAGCACCGTTGCACGCACCTGGCGCGTATATTTGGAAGCCATTACAATGCCCAGCGTCAACGCTGGCAAAACAAGGTTCTGCGGCGTTACGCTGCCGCCGACAATCGGGAACATGCCCAGCTTTAAACCAAAAATCCACAACAGCATCAGGCCCATCCAGAAATTAGGCACGGACACACCGACGAAGGTTAAAGCACGTACAAAGTAATCAAATACGCTGTTGCGTTTAACTGCGCTGTAAATGCCTGCCGGGATAGAAACCACAAGCATAAAAATAGTTGAGGCTGCCGCCAGGATTACTGTTGCAGGCAGGCTTTCCATCAACTGTTCTACAACAGGCTTTTTAACCATGTAAGAAAAACCAAAGTTGCCCTGTACTGCTCTGCCAAGCCAATCCAGATACTGGAAAATAAACGGCTTATCAAGGCCAAGTTCGTGACGCAAAGCGTCGATTTCTACCTGGCTGACGACGATGTCTTCATTGCCTGCAATCATCTGGCGCACCGGGTCGCCCGGCGAAAGCATGATAAGTGCAAAGGTAATAAAGCTGATTCCCAATAGCACAATAATGATTTGTCCTATACGGGCAAGGATTTGCTTTTTTGTCAAACTGCACCAACTCCCAACAAAATTTATAACATAAAAATTCCCTGCTGCTATTTACGGCAGCAGGGAGCTTTAAAGCAAATTTAAAGTTCTTGCTACCATACCGTCTCACGCAGTACCGGAAAGCGGTAAAGGCAGGCGGCTGACTTGCATTGCTGCTTACAGCGGCGGGACCGTGCCGGATTTACACCGGCTTGCCGATTTAAGCCTTTAGGCACCATTTACCCAACTTTTCAGTTATCATGTACTTATTTTAGCACTGATTACTAATAAAGTAAATAATTATTTTGTTGTAAAATACAATTAGTAATTTATACTGTATACCCGTATGGGTATACCCCTTTAAAAGCAGCAAAACCTTCACCGCTTACGATAAGGCTTTTATCACAGCAGTCTGCGTCAAACGCTTTCTGCCGGACACGCTTTACCGTTGCGGTACAGGTGTTATATATTAAAACATAATCTGCAAACGGCTCCAGATAACTCTGTCATCCAGTCCGCTTTCTTTGCCTTCAAGGTCATAATAATGCAGCTGGTAAACCATGTTTTTGGCAACCGTTACGCCGCCGCCAACCATGTAGCCTTTAAAGCCTTCTTTAGCAAACAAATCCCAGTCACCTGGATACATGGTATGGGCAACAAATGTGCCGACGCCCTGGTCATAGTAATTTGCAAACAGGCCATAGCTGCCTACCTTGTTTTTATCAGCGCCTTTATAGTTAAGGCCGATTACATAACCGTCATCGTCTGCGCCTTTTACTACGCCGGCAGCTTTGTTGTTGTCAGAATTAAGATACGTTGCTGCCAGCTGTACATCGCCGAAATTATATTTGGCGCTGACATTCCATACGGAGTTATCCCCGCCTTCTGCGGTCGGCACAAAACCAGTTAAGGTCATGGCATTGGAAGTTTCCGCATCCTGGAACTCATCATAACCGGCCGAAAGGCTTAATTTGCCAATTTTGCCACTTACTTCTACGCCCCACATTTTATCATAACCGTAATCGGTCGGTATGCCGTAATAACCGCTTAGTTTTACGTCTTTACCATAAGTAGCGCGGATAAATTCGGCAGTATCATCATATAAAAAGCCGTTGGCCAGATAATGGTCGCCCTTACCGGCAGTTACTTTAACCCCGCCAAGTTTACCTGCAACATAAGCCTGGTTAAGTTTTAAAGTATCGTCACCTTTTTCGTTATACAGATTCTGGTCGTTCTGCAAACGTCCGGTATAGCTCCAGTCCTCGTTAATCTGCCCATTAACGAACAAACGGCTGCGCAGGCGGTGTTTGGCAACCTTGCCATATTTAGCATCAAAATCGCCGCTGCGGTCACCATATTCGTAACGGATTTGCCCGGTAATGCGTACATTATCCTGTTTCTTTTCAAGGTTAGCTACGCGCACGCCAAGGCTGTCGAGTTCGCCGGCAAATTCTGCTGCCAGTTTGTCAACATTTGCGCCTTTGGCCATAGCTTTTGCTACAATCTGTGCCATTTCATAGCGGGTCATCAGTTTGTCGCCGCCGTAAGTTCCGTCCGGATATCCGTCCACAACACCTTCTGCCGCCAGTTTGTTTACTGCGTCATAAGCCCAGTGTCCTGCCGGTACATCGCTGAATGGGTTTGCAGCATAAGCGCTGGCTGTTACGCCAAGGGCCATAACCATTCCCATCAATAAAGTCTTTTTCACAATAACGCCTCCTTAAAATAATAAAACCGTTTCCGGTTTTACGGAAGCGGACTAAAATCAGGCACAACAGAACACTTGCCTAAATCTTCACCCGTCTCCCGCAGGTTAAGCATAATGCTTATGTACAGGTGTTTCCGGCTCTGGCTTTTGCCATCACGGAGGCGGGACCGCGCCGGTTTTGCACCGGCTTTACTTTAAGGCACTTGCCGCCTGTACAATATTATTATGTTCTAAATCATTTTAGCACTATTTATTATTAACGTCAATATTTATTTAGTAAATTAAATAATTAGTATTTTGTACCATATACCCCTAAGGGTATAAAAACAGCGGAAACGTTTAAGCATTTCCGCTGCAACAAATTATCACTGCTTACATATTATCCCCAAAATACGTTTTTTTCAACTGGTCAAAGGTTTGTGTTTTTCTGTAATCTGCCAAAGCTGTGTTAAGGCTTTCTAAAAGCTTAGTATTGCCTTTTTTGACGGCAAGGGCAACTTTATCGTTGGCAAGGTCTGCACCGGCAAATTTAATTTTACGGCCGTAGCCGTTGGTGATGAAGAAGGAACCTGCCGATTTGGAAATAACCGTGCAGTCAGCTTCGCCTTCAATAACCTTGTTAATGGCTTCTTCAATGCTTGCGGTTTCAATAATTTTGCCTGCTCCGCAGCCTGCCAAAAGAGCCAGGCACATAACTGAAGCCAAAATCAACAACAACTTTTTCATTACACTTCCCCCAGTGCTATTAAATTGTGTGAGAGTGTAAACCGGTCAAAGCCTGTTATGGCTTAATTATACTGCCGCTGTAATTAAATTGTCAACAATGATTGCTCATATATTTTTATGTTCATTTATTGCTTTAGCCCCTTAAAAATATACAGGCAAGCAGCAAAAAATACTACTGCATACACTGCCAGCACAACGGCTGACTGCCACAACACCTGCCCGCTGCCGTTAAGCGCACGCAAAAGCTCCGCCGTATGCGTCAGCGGCAGCACTTCTATCACGCAGGCGGCAAGCTGCGGCAGCCTGTCGGTTTTAAAAAACGTGCCGCATAAAAACGACATCGGCAACAGCAAATAGGTGTTAACCCTTGCCATGTCTTCAAAATTGCGCACCAACAGCGCGGCGCAAAAACCGGCTTCTGCAAAAATTACGCAGTTTAAGGCCAGCACCAGCACAAAAGCCGGTGTCAGCGCAAGCTGCGCGCCAAAAAGCCACGCCAGCACAACAATAATGGCCGACGATATCAGCCCGCGCAGCACCGCCGCCAGTATTTTGCCAATTATAAAGCCTGACGGCGATATGGGCGCAACAAGATATTCTTCCAGCGATTTATGGTAAACCTTTTCGGTACACAGCGGCGTTAAGCTGTTGAACGAAATGTTCATGGAGTTGAGCGCCAAAATGCCGGGCACAATAAAATCAAGGTACGAGCCGCTGCCTGCATTGATGCTGCGGCTGAGCCCCCAGCCAAAGGCCACCATATATAGCACCGGCGCTACCATGCGGCTTAAAATAAATTTTATCAGGCGATGGCGCAAAACAAGCCAGTCACGCCAAAAAGCCGTAGCAATATCATACAGCATTCAGTTCATTGCCTTTCCAGTAAGTTCTATAAATACATCTTCCAGCGTAGTGTGCCGTAAAAATGCGCCATTTTTAGCGCCGGCAAAGGCTTTGGCTTCTTCATGCGCAGCAAAAAAGCTGTACTGCCTGCCTTTTTCGCCATCCCATTCCACAGCAAAGCTGCCAAGTGCATGGCACAAATTCTGCGGCGTATCCGTTTTTATCAGCCTGCCGCTGTCCATAACGGCAACACGCCCGCACAACGCCTCGGCTTCTTCGATATAATGCGTGGTCAGCACAATGGTTACGCCATCCCTATGCAAATTACGTATCAAATCCCAGATTTTGCGGCGCACCTGCGGGTCGAGCGCCACAGTCGGCTCATCAAGAAACAGCACCTGCGGGCTGTGCATAAGCGCGCGCACAATTAACAAGCGGCGTTTAAGCCCACCGGAAAGGGCTTTGATGTTGTCGTTTCTTCTGTCGGATAGGCCCACATAATTCAGCAGTTCATCTATCCTGCGGCGGCGTTCGTCCTTCGGCATACGGTGCAGGCGTCCGTGCAGTTCCATGTTTTCCCAAACGGTAAGGTCCTGGTCAAAATTTATATGCTGCGGCACTATGCCGATAATTTTTTTAACGTCCTGCTCGTGCTGCGCCAGATTTTGCCCGTTGTAAAATATCTGCCCTTCGGTTGGGCACATTAACGCAACCAGCATGCTGACCAGCGTTGTTTTGCCTGCGCCGTTGGGTCCTAACAGCCCTAAAAGCTCGCCGTCAGCAATGGTAAGGCTTAAATTATCAATGGCGGTTTTTACTGCCTTATTGCCGTTTTTATCTTTGACATTAAATTTTTTGGTTACAGAATCTATCTCAATCATAAAATTACCTGCGCTTTAAAGCGAATGGAAAAATAATCTCCTGCGCCCTCGGGTCATCACTTTGATAAACTGCGGCCTCCACGCCAAAAACGGATGCCAGGTTTTCGGGCGTGATAATTTCAAGCGGCGCGCCGCTGGCAAAAACATGCTTATCTTTGATAATTACGGTATTATCCGCATAAAGGCGTGCGTGGTTAATATCATGCAGCACCATTATCACCGTCATGCCTTCGCTGGCATTAAGCTCCGATACAATCTGCATTATCTCCAGCTGATGCGCAATATCAAGATACGTCGTCGGCTCATCCAAAAGCAAAATCTGCGGCTGCTGCGCCAAAGCCATGGCAATCCAGGCGCGCTGGCGTTCGCCGCCGCTTAAGGTTGCCACCAGGCGCTCACGCAGATGCGTTACCCGCATTTTTTCCATGGCTTCTGCAATAATCCGGGCATCTTCTTTGCCGCTGCGCTTAAACATGCTGCGGTAAGGGAACCGCCCATACGCTACCAGCTCTTTAACTGTCAAATCAGAAGGCGCACTGACTCCCTGCGGCAAAATGGCAAGTTTGCCTGCAATCTCACGGCGCGCAAGCGTTTTCATTTCTGCGCCGTCCAGCAGCACTCTGCCGCTGTAATTGCGGTTTAACCCTGCTGCCGCGCGCAGAAGCGTGCTTTTGCCGCAGCCGTTTGGGCCGATTACCGCCGTGCGTTTTCCCTGTGGAAAATCAATGCTGATGTCCTGTAAAATTTCGTTTTTATTGATTGTTATGCTTAAGTTCTGTACTGAAAGCGAGGCCATTTTACAGCTCCTTTCTCAGTAAAAACAAAAAGAAGGGTGCGCCGAGCGCCGCCATAAAAATACCTACCGGCAGTTCCAGCGGTGCAAAAGCCATCCGCGCCAGCGTGTCGCTGTAAGTAACAACGGCAATGCCCAAAAAGGCAGAGCCCGGTATTAAAAGCCGGTAATCCGAACCAATCAGAAGCCGTACTGTATGCGGCACGATAAGGCCCACAAAGCCCAACAGCCCTGCAACCGCCACTGCACTTGCCGCTAAAAGTGCTGCCGTCGCCGTCAGCAAAATGCGCACTATCTCTACATTAACGCCCAGGCCTTTGGCAACATCGTCGCCAAGCTGCAAAATGTTAAGGTAGGCCGCGCCCAAAACTGCAAGCACAAGCCCAAGTCCAGCATAAGGCAAAATTATCTGCACGTGCGGCCAGCTGCGCGCAGCCAAACCGCCTACCATCCACAGCAGCGCGCCGTGTACCCTGTCGCTGTAAAGCACAAGTATTGCCGAAATGCCCGCACCTAAAAACGAGGACACCGCTACACCAGCCAGCACCACGCGCAACGGGCGGATGCCGTTTTTCCACGCCAGCAGGTAAATTGCGCCGGCCGCCAGCATAGCGCCGCAAAACGCTACCGGCACAATTAAATATTCCAGCGCAGGCAGCAGCACAATTACGCCAATGCCAGCCAGCCCCGCGCCCGAAGAAATGCCGATAATATGCGGGTCGGCCAGCGGATTTTTCATAACGGCCTGCAAAATAGCACCGCTTACGGCAAGGTTCATGCCGACAAGCGCCGCAACTATCGTGCGCGGCAAGCGGATGTTTAATAAAATCTGCCTGTGCGCAGTGCTGCCGCCGCCGTTTAAAATATCGCCCAGCTCCGCAAGCGGTATTTGCACAGCACCGTTTAAAGCGCTGCACAAAAAGCCCGTAACTGCCAGCATTACAAATAACGCCAGCATTACAACGCGCCATTTATTTATGCCGATGCCGAATTTTACGCACCCATTGTTTTCTGCATTTGCTTTAACCATAACAAAACACCTTAATTGAATAATTCCGGATAGGCAAGCTTTGCCATATATTCTGCCGCATCAGGATAATTAAGCCCCGGGCTTAATAAAAAAAGTTCCTGCGGAAGATAGTAAACGCGCCCTGCCTGCACTGCGGGCAGGCTTTGCCACGCCGGGCTTTGTTCAATGCTTTTCTGCATAGAGGCCTTGATGGTTTCCAGCTTGCCCATACTGGTAATATAAATAATATCCGGATTTGCCGCCACCAAAGTTTCCAGGCTGTAAGGAGCGGCCGTCGGGTTATTTTCAAGCGGCATGCTGCCGGCAGCGATATTATTAAAGCCCAAAAGTTCCGCCGTACTGCCGGCGATACTTGTTTCAAGCTGAACCGTTACATTTTGCGCCGTGCTGTGCAAAATGGCTATGCGCGGCTTTTTATCCGGCAGCAGTTTTTTGACAGCTTCAATGCGCGCATCCATATTTTGGTTAATCTCCTGCGCTTTAGCAGTGCTGCCTGTTACTTTGCCCAAAATATCAACCGTATTTTTTACCTGCCCGTAAGTGCGCATTTCCAGCACAATTACCGGTATGCCGTTTTCTTCAAAATTAGACACAAATTTATCATTCATGCCTTTATAGGCGATAACCAAATCCGGCTGCTGCTCAATAACCTTTTCGATGTTTATATTATAAACACTGCCAACCTCGGGCAGCTTTTTATACTCATCCGGCACATCATGTTTGGAGCTGACGCGGGCGGCTACATGGGCATCAAGTTCACGCAGCGGCTCTAAAAACGATGCGGACAGCGGCACTATTTTTTGCGGCACGCCATTTAAACTTACCGTTCTGCCGTTATCGTCCGTTACGGTTATGCCGCCTGCTGTTTTATCTGTCTCCGGCGCAGCATTGCCGCCGCAGCCAGCAGCCAACAAACAAACCAGCATTAACATTGTTATAAGCATTAAAAATTTTTTCATAAAAATACCGTTTTTAACCCCAAAACCAATAAAGCACAATTAGCTATGCGGCGCAAAGGCCGCATAGCTTGGGGATGATTAGATATTAAGCTTTTAAGCAAAGCTTATTCTGCCTGCAAAGTATCCCAGGCTTCGTCCGCATGTGCTGCAAACATATCGCGGATATTTTGGTTTTCGCCCAAACCGTGGAGATACGTTTTTACTTTAAAGCCTTTGCTTTCCAAAATAGATTTATGCGAATCTTCTTCGCTGCCTGCCATATCGTTGGTAGCATGGTCACCTGCAACCATCATCAGCGGCATTAAGGTAACATTTTTTACGCCGTTGGCTTCCAGCTTGCCGATAACGTCTTCCAGCGCAGGCCAGCCTTCAACCGTGTAAACCATAACTTTGCCGCCGTAAAGGGCGTCCAGTTTATCCTGCATTACAGAATAATAAGCGTTGGACGGGTCCGGCGTGCCATGTGCCATTACAAGCACTGCGTCCTTTTTGCCAAGTTTCGGCAACTGCGAGCCGATAGCTTCCATAGCAGCTTTAACATCGTCGCGCTGTCCTTCCTGGCCCATCCAGTACATCAGCGGCGTGCCCATAGTCATCTTTTTAAACTGGGTTTTATACATATCATAAACGGCAGTTTTATAAGCATATTCCATGCCCGGAATAATATCCAGCGAGGTCAGCGCCACGCGGTTGTAGCCTTCTGCTTTAAGCTGTTCCAGTGCCTGTTCCGGCGTCGGTACGGTAATGCCTTCGTTAGCTTTTACCCTGTCGATAATAATGTGCGAGGTAAACGCCAGCACTACTTTAGTGCCCGGGTGCTGCGCTTTAATTTCATTTACTGTTGCTTCAATTGTTTTAGCCCTGGTATCCGGGAAGGTTGTGCCAAAGCTCATTACCAGGATTGCGTCTTTATCAGGCTGCGCCAGGAGCGCAGGGTCGGTAGTGGTATAAGTGCGCACGCCGATTTGCGAGGCCTGCAAAAGTGCCGGTGTCGGTGCTTTAACTTCTTCACTTAAACTGTATGCTGCCATTGCCGATGTTGATACCCCCGTTAAAAGCATGCAGGTTACTGCTGCTGCCAAAGTTTTTTTCCAGCTTGTTTTCATAATGTCCAATGCCTCCAGCTTAAAAATTCCCTGTCATTATGGCAGGCTAAAATTTATTTATAACGACCTTAAAGAGCAGTTATAAAACTTAATCATAAAAATAATAAGCCTTTAAATTACGGTTTTAATACGCATCGACGCCGCCGCGCCCGCCGCCTACAACTCTTACGTTATCGACATTAAACGCTGCCTTAATTACCGGCAGCCAGCGGCTTACCAGTGCGGTGCGCAATTTTTCCTGCCCTGCCAGAATTATGAGCGAACTGCCGCTTAAATTTACATTTTCCAGCGGATTGATATATTTATCAAACAAGGCTTCGCCCATAGCTGTTTTTAAACGTACCAGCCCGTCAAGAAGCTGCGGCTTTTCAAAAGCTGCGCGCACTTCAAATTTTTCAAACGGCTCTGTTTTTACACTGGGGTTATCGGCATGTACAAATTCTTCATCAAGTTTACCGCCATAGCCCAAAAAATCTTCTGCCATAATAAAACCTCCTTTTATAATGCTGAAAATAAACGGCTTATCCGCTTAATAGCTATAACTGCGGCAAGCGGCTCTGGCCTGCCGCAATAAACAGCACGCATTACAAACTGCGGGCGCAGATTTTTAAGCATGGCTGTACTGCCAAAATAAAAACCGCTCCGGCAAAACCGAAACGGTAATAAACATATTAAACCAGCATAATGCTGATTAGCGTTAATTACCCGTCTCCCGCAGGTTAAGCTGCAATGCTTATGTACAATAACTTGCTGGCTTGGGTTATTTTTAGAAGGTTTTAAAATCGAGAAGAATAAGTAAACCCCTTACAGCGGCGGGACCGCACCGGATTTGCACCGGTTAACATTACTGTACATGCTGTATTATGTTATGTATCTATAATAGCACCGATTATCAATATAATCAATAGCTATTTGTATTTTATTCTCATTTAATTTATTATACTATATACCCGTATAGGTATAAAATAAGCGCAGGCCATTCTGCCTGCGCTGTTTTGTAAAACTATATTATTATTATACCGGCAAGCCTTATAACATAAAGCAGGCTGCCAGTAATATTCAAGTAAAGTTTCTATATTATCAATACGCAAAAGACGAAGCATTTTTAAATATCCGCTTTAAGCGGAATACGGAAATTTTTTAACAAATGAAGGCACAAAAACCAAAAGAAAACCGGTGCGCGCCAGATAAAAAACAAGAAACGCCAGCCACAGCCCTGTATTTGCTAAATCCGGAACCAAGAGCAGCTTGGCGGCAATATAGCTTGCCGCCGTTAAAAGCATCGAAATGCAAATCGGCGTTGTTTGCAGCGTGCCGTTAAAAATACCGTAGTAAACAATGCCCAGCGCCGATAAAACCGGGAAAAAGGCGATAAAAATATCGTATTGCTGCACGGTTGCAAGTATATCCGGCAGACCGGTAAAAAGAGCAATAATCCGGCTGCGCCACAGATAATACAGCGCAAATTGCAGAAAACCTACCGCCAGCGCCTGCACCGCGCTGATTTTTAAAACGGCAAGCAGCATATTTTTGTTTTTGCTGCCGACAGCGACACCGGCGTAAATTGCCGCTGCCTGCGAAAAGCCCGCAAACACATCACCCATGATGTACTGAATCTGCATTAAAATAGAATTGGCAGCAAGAATTTTACTGCCGAAATGGGCGCTCTGCGACATAAAGGTATTAACCATCAGCAGCATGCATAAGGTGCGCACAGCAAGGTGCCCGCTGCAATTAACGAGCTTGCCGAACGCAGGCCCGTAAAACAGCCTGCGGAATGATATTTTAGCCATGCGGCAGGGCATATTTTTGTAAAAAGCAAGGATGGATAACCCAAACGCCAAAATATTGCTGATTGCCGTTGCCGCAGCGACACCCTCAACGCCCAAGTGAAAAACGTAAACAAAAATAATATCCAGCACAGCGTTGGAGATATTGGCGCTCAGCCCCACAGCGACAGAAAGGCGCACCTTCATAAAGCCTGCCAGCCAGCCCTGCGCCGTCTGGTAAAACAGCGCCGCCGGTACGGTAAAAATAATAATGCCAAAATACTGCTGTAAGTAAAACAGTGTTTCCTCCGGCGGATTGAAAAAACTGACTGCGGTATTAAAAATCGGACGCTGTAAAAGCACGATAACAATGCCGATAATGAGTGCAAGGATATTTCCTCGCAAAAAGGCATATAATTCTTCTTCGGCATTATCGCGCCCCAGCGATTGCGAAGCAAAGCCTGACGAAGTAAGCCCCAGAAAATTAAACAACCAGTAAATTGTGCTGAAAATAACAGAGCCCAGCGCCACAGAGTTTATATAGTGGTAATTATCAAGCTGGCCTACTACCGCCGTATCTATTGCACCGATAAGCGGCGAAGAAACCGACGCTATAATAAATGGCAGGCTGGTTTTAAAAAACTGCGCATGTGTAAGCTGCATGATATCTCTCCCTATAATTAACGGATTTATTGTATGTTACCGTACTGTTTGTATGATATAATTATAGTAACAGTAAGCCGCAACTTACAACAAACAGTTTTGGCTGGATATAAGATATAATACATTTTTTGAAATTTGTACGGAGAAAGTTATGGACAGACGGCAGCAAAAAACACGCCAGGCAATTTTTGAAGCCTTTACCGAGCTGTTAAGCGAAAAAAATTACAGCAAAATCACGGTGCAGAATATTATCGAAAAAGCCAATATCGGGCGCAGCACCTTTTATGACCATTTTGAAACGCGTGATGATTTAATTAAGACGATGTGCGACGATTTGTTCACCCACGTTTTTTCAAAGGTTCTGCCGCGGGAAAAGACGCACGATTTTTCACTTTCCGGACGCGGCTGCCATACCGTTACCGTGCATCTTTTGTATCATTTGCGCGACAGCCGCAAATATACCGGCGTCCTTTTAACTTGCGGCAACAGTTTGTTTATGGAATATTTAAAGCAGTGCCTGCGTAAATTTATCACTAATTATATACTGCCCTCGCTTACGCAAAAAAGTGCAGAACTGCCGGAGAGTTTTTTAATCAATCATATCACTTACAGCTTTATCGGGCTGCTGTTATGGTGGCATCACAATAACTGGCAAAACTCGCCGGAGGAAATGGCAGCTTATTTTGAAAAAACAATTTTGCCTTTGGGCAGAAATTAAAAATCTCCCCGAATGCCCAAAGCATAATCAGGGAGATATTTAGCAGCATATATTATAAAATTTTAGCAGAAGCAACGGATTAAATAAAAATATTTGTATTCGTATGACTGGGTTTTCACCGAAACTGCATACAGCAAAAGCGGCAGAATTATCTGCCGCTTTTATCTTTGTTTAGTATATTTTCTTTACTGCCGCCCATTTGGGCGTTAATTACTTTTTTGGAAATACCACCTGTTTCGGGCCAAACTCTGCATTTTTAGGAATCAGCACTTCATCAAATTTGATGTTGCGGGTATGCAGCGTATGGCTCCATTCGTGCTCGTGCCTGTGCAAATAACCAAGGAAAGTAATAGGAATCCAACTGTAAATAAACAGCGGGTACAGCAGCAGGTAGAACCACGATTTAAGCGATGCGCGGATTTTCCACAGCACGATAACCGGGAACACATACTGGCCGATACCGATAAGCGTCCACACCTCTATCGGCAAAATGGAATACAGCACATTAGTATAGAACGGATAGTACATATAAATGTAGCTGCAAATTACATAGAAAGTAGACAGCAGCAAAAAGTACGGTTGGAACAAATGCAGAATCGCATCCAGCATAATCGGGTTATGCTCTTTTATGCCGCGTTTAAAAAGCGTGCCGATATAACGGCTGCCGACATCAAACTGACCCTGCGCCCAGCGTTTGCGCTGGTTCCAGGATTGCTTGAAGGTCAGCGGCTTTTCATCGTAAACAATCGCGTCATGCGCCCACGTTGTGGGGATGCCTTCCAGAATGGCTTTCATTGTAAATTCCATATCTTCCGTCAGACAGGTTGCGCCCCAGCCATAGCGGCGCAGAATATCTGTCGAAATGCACATGCCCGTACCGCCGAGGCAGCTTGACAGGCCGATGTTGTATTTTGCCAGATGATATACATGGTTGATAACCCAGAAAGCAATGGAGAAAGTACCGGAAATCCAAGTATCGTTAGGATTTTTGGAATCCAGATAACCCTGAATAAGGCGCTCGCCGTTACAAAGGCGGCTGTTCATTTCTTTTAAAAAGTCCGGATGCACAAGGTTGTCGGCGTCAAATACGCACACAGCGTCATATTTGCGGTCCATTTTAAAAATACGGTTGAACATCCAGTCCATAGCGTAGCCTTTGCCCTTTTCGGTGTCGTTAAAGCGCTCATGCACCTGCGCACCGGCTTTGCGGGCAACTTCAGCAGTTTTGTCCGTGCAGTTGTCGGCAACGACAAAAATGTCATACAGCTTGTCAGAATAATTCAGCATGTGCAGGTTTTCTACCAGCGCGCCGATAACACGTTCCTCGTTATGGGCACAGACAACCAAAGCAAAGGTGTTCTTTTCTTCGTAAATTTTTTTGTCTTTTTTTCGGTAAACCAGTCCAAAAAACGAAAGCGTAAAATAATAAATGGTAAAAAATACGATCAACAGTTGGAGAGGAATCATAATTAAGTCAAAATACGTTGTCATAAAAGGCTCCTCGCTTTGTACTAATACTGTTTGTTAAACAGTTTAACATAAACCGCATTGATAATACCGATAATTGTATAAGTAAACATAATTACAAACGGCCAGCCTTCCGGACGCAGGTACAAAATATAAGCGCCGATGGCAAAACCGATGATGACAGGCACTTTAAAGAGCGGATTGCCCTTGCCCTTGAAATCCGGATAACGGATGGTGCTGTAAAGGATGCAGCCGACAACAAAGGTCAGCACTGCAATATAGGTTTGCGGCACATCATAGCCCGAAAGCACAAACGCCGCCAATACGCAGGCGCCGCCCGGAATCGGCATGCCCTGAAAATAACCGTGGATAACATCGGCATTGATGTTAAAACGCGCCAGGCGCATTGCGCCCCACACAGGGAAAAGCCCGGCAATAAGCTGGCCCCAGATGCCGAAATCCGTCATGCCGTAATAATACATCATTACCGCAGGCGCAACACCGAAAGAGCAAACATCGCACAGCGAATCCATCTCGACGCCGAACTTACCGGCAACGCCAAGCGCCCTTGCCGCACGTCCGTCGCAGGCGTCAACCGCAACGGCCAGAATAATGTAAATTGCTGCCCAGTCAAAATTACCGGCAACAGATTCAAAAATCGAAAGCACGCCTAAAATTAAATTAGTACCGCTGATACTGTTAGGTATTATACGACGGTATTCCATCAGTCCAAAACCCTCCCGATAATGGATTTACCGCCTGTGACGGCATCTCCTTTTTTTACAAGAATTTCTACATTTTTCGGCAGCACAAGTTCTGTGCTGGACCCGAATTTTATCATGCCGTAACATTCGCCCTGGACGAGCTGATGCCCCAGCGTTACCCACGATACAATGCGGCGCGCAAGCAGGCCAGCCACCTGGATTACCAGAACTTTCATTTTATCGTTCTGCACGCCGATGGCATGGCGCTCGTTTTCAAACGAAGCATTTTTTTCGTATGCAGGCACAAACTGGCCGCAGGTGTAGCGCTGATATTTAATCTCGCCGCTTACCGGGCTGCGGTTGACATGCACATTAAAAACAGAAAGGAAAATCGTAACCTTAACGGCGTCTTCGTTAAGGTATTCCTCGTCGTAAAAATCTTCTACCGCCATAACAGTGCCGTCAGCCGGAGAATAAATTACCGAGCTGTCCTGCTGCGTAGGGCGGTTGGGGTTACGGAAGAAATAGGCAAAATATGCCGCCAGAACGAGGAAGGGAATAGACCAAACGATACCGGCCCAGTACCAGACTGCCAAGGCTACTGCCAAAGCGCCCAGTATGAACGGGTAACCATCTTTTACAATCGTCATTGCTGCTCCTTTCTGTCATCTGCAAAAAAATAATATGATGAACCTTATTTATTCATCATATTATTATAGTATAGGCAGGCTCTTTTGTCTACCTTATTATTTACTTTGTAACACTTTAATTACAAATTGCGGCAGCACCATCATTCTGCCGATGCGGCTTGGCTGTTTGTACAGGCGGAACAGCCATTCCAGCGATGCCTTCTGCATCCACAGCGGCGCGCGTTCCATCTTGCCTGCCACAACGTCAAAACTGCCGCCGACGCCCATCAGCACTTTGGCGTTTAAACGGTGCCTGTTTTCAGCCAGCCATTTTTCCTGTTTGGGCACGCCCAGCGCAGCAAAAAGCATATCAGCACCGCTGGCGTTTATTTCATCAACAATGTCTGCGGTTTCTTCTTCTTTAAAATAACCGTTGCGGCAGCCGGCAACTTTTAAGCCGGGCACCATTGCCAGCAGCTTATCGCGGGCAGCTTCGGCAATACCCGGCGCAGCGCCGAAGAAAAATACTTTGTAATCCTTTTTGGCAGCAAGTTTGGCAAGCTCAACAAATAAATCGCAGCCTGCCACGCGCTCCGGCACATTGTGCCCCAGCTTGCGCCCTGCCCATACCGTACCGGCACCGTCTGCCAGCACTAAATCGGCTTTGCCGCCGACAATTTTTTTATATTCCGCGTCCCTCTGGCACAGCATAATAATTTCGGCATTAGCGGTAACAACAAAGGTTTGCTTTTTATTTTTTATCTGCGAATTTAAAAAATTAACGGCTCCGTCCATGGTATAAGGATATACCGGGACATCAAGCACATAAAACGGTTTAATTTTTTCCATTGTATTATCCTCTAAATTTTCGCTACGTCAGAAGGCACAGTCAAAAACTGTAAATTGGGGTTGCGGTCCAAAATCCAGTTCAGCGCCCATTCGTTGTTGACCAGAATTACCGGGCGGTCTTTCTTATCGTAAACCAGCATACCGTTATCAAGGCCTTTCAGGTTTTCAATGTCTTTTTCGTTTTCGGCATAAATCCAGCGGGCAACACTGTAACCAAGCTGGTTCATCAAAAGCTGCGCGCTGTACTCATTCAGCAGGCGGTATTCCAAAACCTCCAGCTGCAAGGAACCTACCACGCCGACGATAAAGCTTTCAATGCCCAAATCCTTCTGGCGGAATACCTGGATTGCACCTTCCTGCGCCAGCTGGATAATGCCCTTTTCAAACTGTTTGCGTTTTAAGGAATCTTTAGGCTGCACGCGGGCAAAAATTTCCGGCGGGAATACCGGGAAATCCTCAAACTGAATTTTTAATTTTTCGTCGCTCAGCGAATCGCCGATGCCGAAAATACCGGGGTCAAAAATACCGATAATATCGCCAGGATATGCTTCTTCAACAATGGTGCGCTCCTGGGCAAGAAACTGCTGCGGCTGCGCCAGCTTGACAGTTTTTCCGCCCTGCATGTGGTACACCGTCATGCCCTTTTTAAACACGCCGCTGCAAATGCGCATAAACGCAATGCGGTCGCGGTGCGCTGGGTTCATATTAGCCTGAATTTTAAACACAAACGCGCTGAACAATTCGTTTTCCGGGCTGATAACATCGCCGTTCTGCAAAATGCGCGGCTGCGGCTGCGGCGACAGCTCCAAAAACTTCTCCAAAAAGCTGCGCACGCCAAAGTTGGTCATAGCGCTGCCGAAAAACATCGGCGTCAGCTCGCCGCGGTTGACCTTTTCCATGTCAAACTCATCGCCTGCCAAATCCAGCAGTTCAATATCCTCGCACAGCTTATTATATAAATCTTCGCCAATAGCACTGATAATTTCCGGGTCATCAAGGCTGCCCGTGGTAGATTTTAAAATTTTAGAACCGTGGCTGCTGTCGTTTTCAAACAGCTCAATCTGATTTTTAACACGGTCGTACACGCCGATATAATTGCCGTCGATGCCGATAGGCCAGTTAATCGGGTATGCGCGGATGCCGAGTACCTGCTCGATTTCATCCATCAAATCAAACGGGTCGCGCCCGTAACGGTCCAGCTTGTTAACAAAGGTAAACACCGGCAATCTTCTGCGGTGGCAAACCCAGAACAGTTTTTTAGTCTGCGGCTCCACGCCTTTAGCGCAGTCAATCAGCATAACGGCGCTGTCGGCCGCCATCAAAGTGCGGTAAGTATCTTCCGAAAAGTCCTGATGTCCCGGCGTATCCAGAATATTTACGCGGTAGCCGTCATAATCAAACTGCAAAACAGAGCTGGTAACAGAAATACCGCGCTGCTTTTCAATCTCCATCCAGTCCGAAACGGCATGGCGGTTGGATTTACGCGCCTTAACCGTACCTGCCAGATGAATCGCGCCGCCGTAAAGCAAAAGCTTTTCCGTCAGCGTTGTTTTACCGGCGTCAGGGTGCGAAATAATAGCAAAAGTGCGCCTTTTTTTAATCTTCTCAAGTAATTCCTGCATTGTTTCCTCCATTACTCCCTGTTCTGCAATTCGTAAATGCTGTAAGCATCAATAATCTGTTTTAAAATATAATCCGGCACAGGCACAGCCGTTTCCATAATGCCCTTGATATTAACGCGGAACGCCACGTCTTCATATTTTTCGCCGCCGTAGGTTTCGCAGCTGAACGAAGTGCGCATAAATTCATCCTTAAAATTGCAGTATTTCAGCACATCGCGTTTGCGTTCCATATCCCAGGCATGGTAAAACTCATACAGTTTTTTCTGCGCCTCGGGCGGGATATCAACACCGGCAACAACATAGCCGTCCATCGGCGTGCAGTCCAAATCTTCGTAAACAGTGCCATCCTCCAGCTCGATGGTAACGATCATTACATAATCAACCTCGCTGAACTCGGCATTTTTAATCTGCCATTTATCGTGCCATTTTTTTATGCACGCCGGGCAGATGAACTTGGCTTCCTTCACCGTATTATTGATGTAATTATCCTTATAATACAAAACGCCGTCCTGCGGCACAAAGCTTTCGCCGCATTCCGCGCAGATAAGCTGTACGCTGCGGATCATAAAATAACACTCCTTTTGAATATAAAAAAGCCTTCACGGGGATTTCCCGTAAAGGCTGCTGTTTCGGAATGGTCGGAGCGGCGGGATTCGAACCCACGACCTCTTCCACCCCAAGGAAGCGCTCTACCAAGCTGAGCCACGCCCCGAAACACAAGTAATATTATAAACAACTAAAGCACAAATGTCAAGCACTAATTATTAACAACACGTGCGCCTTCTGTATCAAGCTTTAAAATATGGTACACTGCCTGCTGCCCTGCTTTTTCAAAAGCCTGCTGCATGGCCTGCCCTATTTTTTTGCAGTCTGCCTGCGGGCTGGCATAAGCCATCAGAGTCGAGCCTGCGCCGCTGATAATCGCGCCGTAAGCGCCGGCATTTTTAGCTGCCTTGAACACTGCCTGCGTGCCGGTAATAAGCGGCATGCGGTAAGGCTGGTGCAGCCTGTCTTCAAGCGCATCCGGCAGATAATTATATTCGCCAGTCAGCAAAGCGCTGACTAAAAGCGCGCTGCGCCCGGCGTTGAACACGGCATCTTTATGGCTGACCATCTCCGGTATCGCCTGGCGCGCCTTCGCGGTAGAAAGCGGCTCGGACGGAACGGCGGCAATAAAGCGCAGCTCGCGTGCGGGCAAAAAGCGCAGGCTGTTTGCCTTGCCGTAAGCCATGTAACTGACGGTAAAACCGCCCAAAATTGCCGGTGCCACGTTGTCCGGATGCCCTTCAAGCTCCGTAGCGTAATTTACAAGCTGCTGCTTGGTTAAGGTGTTGCCGGTAAGGTAGTTGGCTGCCATCAGCCCCGCTACAATAGCGGTACTGCTGCTGCCAAGCCCGCGCGAAAGCGGTATGCGGTTGTGCATGGTTACCTTCAGCCCGGTATAGCGGCGGTCAGTTACTTCGTTCCACAAACGGAAGAAAGACGAAAACGCCAGGTTTTTGCCGCTGGCATGCAGCCGTCCGCTGCCTTCGCCCGTAACTTCAAGCTCAAAGCCGCGTTTGGTAAGTTCGTAGGTAAATTCGTTGTATAAGTTGCAGGCCGCGCCCAAAACGTCAAACCCCGGCCCGCAGTTGGCCGATGTTGCAGGCACGATAACCTTTACATGGGTTTTCATAGCCTTACTCCACGCGGTCGTCTTCTACATGAATGACGCTGCAAACTTCTTCAATAACCGGCAGACCCTTCAATGTCTGCACGGCCATCTGCATATCAAGTTCCGAAACATGGTAGGTAATTACAACCAGTTCGGCAAGTTTATCGCCTACCATCTGTTTTTGGATAACCTTTTTAAGTCCTACATTCTGTGCGGCAAAAGCGGCGGCAATGGCAGCCAGTACGCCCGGCCTGTCCACAACATGCAGGCGGATATAAAACGGAGAAAGCATATCCTCCAGCTTACACAAATGCTTTTCATCAAAGCAGGTGCAGTTAATGCGCCCGGTAGAACCATGCACCATGTTGCGCGCAACGTCGATAATATCGCCGCAAACGGCGCTTGCAGTAGGCAAACCGCCGGCGCCGCGGCCCATAAACATGGCTTCGCCAAGCGCGTCGCCTTCTACAAACACGGCGTTAAACACATCGTTTACGCCTGCCAGCGGATGCTCAACCGGCAGCATGGTAGGCCTTACACAGACTGTAATGCCTTTTTCCTCATCGTGCTTAGCTACGGCCAGAAGTTTAATGGTGTAGCCGAGTTCTTTGGCATAGTCGATATCGCACAGCTTCAGGCTTTCAATGCCCGATACCATAACATCGTCAAGGCTGATGCGCGTATTGAACGCGATAGATGCTAAGATAACCAGCTTGCGCGCTGCGTCCAGACCGCCTACATCGGCCGTCGGGTCGGATTCGGCATAGCCTTTTTCCTGCGCCTCACGCAAAACGTCGTCATAATCCATGTTATCCTGCAGCATTTTGGTAAGCATGTAGTTGGTAGTGCCGTTGACAATGCCCATAACAGAGGTAATGCGGTTCGCCGCCAGGCACGATTTTAACGGACGGATAATAGGTATGCCGCCGCCGACCGAGCCTTCAAACATAAAGTCCACATTGTGCATCTCTGCCAGCGGAAACAGCTCCTTGCCATATTTGGCCAGCACATCCTTGTTGGCAGTTACTACATTTTTGCCATGCTCCAGCGCAGAAGCAATATATTCCTTCGCCGGATGCTCGCGCCCGATGAGTTCTACAACAATATCTATATCCGGGTCATTTACAATGTCTTCAAAATTATCCGTAACGGCATACTTTTTGCCAAGCTCAGCCGCCTTTTTCGGGTTACGCACCAAGATTTTTTTTATTTCTAATTTGCATCCTGCCTTTTTGGCAATTTCTGCCTGGTTATGCTCCAGAACGTGCAGCACGCCGCTGCCGACAGTACCCACGCCCAAAAGTCCGATATTAACGCAATCCTTCAAAATATTCCCCCCAAAGTGACTTTACACTTTCTGTTAAACCTGTCCCAATACTTCAAGGCGTTTTACGCCGTCAATCATACGCAGTTTATCAAGCAAAGCTTCCAGGTCAACCGTCAGGTTTTTGGTTTCAATAGAAATCGTGGTATTGGCAACGCCCTGCAACGGAATACCCTGATTAATGCTCATAATGCTGCCGCTATCGCCCGCAACAGTGTTGAGCACACGGGAAAGCACGCCCGGTTTGTGCTCCAGCAAAAGCGAAAGAGTAATGATTTTTTCTTTGCTTGCTTCGTAAAACGGAAAAACATAATCTTTATATTTATAATAAGCGCTGCGGCTCAGGCCCATTTTTTCGACCGCTTCGTTAATGGTCCTGATCTCTCCGCGTTTTAAAATCTCTTTAACCTTAATGGTTTTTTTAATTGCTTCAGGCAGAATTTCTTCTCTTACTAGATAAAACGTAGATTTTTCTGACATGAAATCATCTCCTTAAAAATTTTTACACTATACTCATAAACACATTATAACATTGTTCCGTGGTAAAAGCCATATGTTTTTATGATTCTGCTTAAATTTTCTTAAAATTTCAAAAATAAAACACATTCTGCCCCTTAAAACAGAATGTGCTTATTTATTTAATTTTTTAGTCTTTTTTAATTATTTCTTTAAGTCTTCTGCATGGCCCTGTTTGATTTTGCTTTCAGTACCGTTTAAAAGGCGCTTGATATTATCCTTGTGGCGGATTATGACAAACGCCGCCGCAATCGCTGCAAAAATAATTACCGGCAGCGGATAGCCGAAATAAAAGGCCAGAAACGGCGCGCACAAAGCGCCCACGCAGCTGCCCAGCGATACATAGCGCGTTGCCAGCACGATTGCCAGCCAGACCAAAAAGCAAATTCCGCTGACTTTAGGCATTAAAAATATCAAAAGCCCCAGGCCCGTCGCAACGCCGCGTCCGCCCTTAAAACCAAGAAACAGCGAATAGTTATGCCCCAGCAAAGCGCCAATAGCGGCAAACAGTACGGCGTATAAATCGCCGCCCGTCACCATATCAGCCAACAGCGCCGCCAAGATGCCCTTACCGGCATCGCAAAGCAGAACCAGCGCCGCCGTTTTGCCGCCAACAGTGCGGAAAACATTGGTACTGCCGATATTTTTGCTGCCATACTGGCGGATATCTATGCCGTGGATAGCCTTAACAAGCCACAAACCGGAAGGAACCGAGCCAAAAACAAAACCAACTGCAAACCAAAGTACAAAAGTTATTATTTCCATTTACCCTGCCTCTATTCGTCCTCTTTTTTGCCGCGGATAATCATTACCATCGGCGTGCCTTCAAAGCCAAACGCTTCGCGCAGTTTGTTTTCAAGATAACGCTGATAGGAAAAATGCATGATTTCCGGTTCGTTGACAAAAATAACAAACGTCGGAGGTTTAATTTTAACCTGCGTTGCATACAAAATTTTTAAACGCTGGCCTTTATCTGTCGGCGGCGGGTTAACAGCAACGGCATCGGCAATAACCTGGTTCAGCACGCTGGTTGCCACACGCATCGCGTTCTGCTCTGCAACGTAATTGATAACTTCCGGCAGGCGGTGGATACGCTGTTTGGTCAGTGCCGATACATATACAACAGGCGCATACTGCATAAAAATCAGCTCTTTACGCAGGTTTTCGGTATAGCGCAGGGTGCTGTTTTCGTCCTTTTCGTAAGCGTCCCATTTATTGACCACGATAACAATGCCTTTGCCTGCTTCGTGCGCATAACCGGCAATTTTTTTGTCCTGTTCGGTAACGCCGTCCACAGCGTCGATAACCATCAGCACCACATCGCTGCGGTCAACGGCGCGCAGGCTGCGGATAATGCTGTATTTTTCAATCGGCTCGTCAATTTTGCCCTTACGGCGCATACCTGCGGTATCAATAAACAGATACTTCTGGCCGTTGCGCACAACCGGCGTGTCAATCGCATCGCGCGTTGTACCGGCAACATCGCTGACAATGCTGCGCTCCTGCCCGACAAGCGAATTAAAAATAGAAGATTTGCCTACATTCGGGCGGCCGATAAGCGCAACCTTAATCTGGTCCTCATCGTTGTCAAACATTCCTGCCTTATTTTCGGGGAATTTGGCCACAACGGCATCCAAAAGGTCGCCAATACCTAAATGGTTAGCCGCCGAAATCGGGAACGGCTCGCCAAGTCCCAGGCTGTAAAACTCATATACATTTAATTCCTGCTTCGGCGAATCGGCCTTGTTTACTGCCAGCACAATCGGTTTACCGCTTTTGCGCAAAATTTTTGCAACATCGGCATCCTCCTGCACAATGCCGCTGCGCGCATCGCAAACAAACAAAATTACATCCGCTTCTTTAATGGCAATTTCCGCCTGCTGGCGGATAGAAACAGCAATAGCGTCGCTGTTCATAATCTCAATGCCGCCGGTGTCAACCATCATAAACTGATTATCCAGCCAGTCGCCTTCGGCATAAAGGCGGTCGCGCGTTACGCCCGGCGTATCTTCAACAATAGAGATGCGGCTGTTTGCAAAAATATTAAACAAGGTAGATTTGCCAACATTAGGCCTGCCAACAATGGCAACTATCGGTTTACTCAATTCTTTAACCTCTCTCTCTAAAAATCTATACCTGCACGTGAAGCAACTCCCAGATGGAAATAGTGCTTAACTTCCTGCATATCTGTTACAAGGTCGGCTGCATCGCACAATTTTTGCGGAGCCCCGCGCCCTGTGCAGATAATTTCCGTCACGCCCTTATGCGCGGCAAGAAAATCAACCACTTCATCCACCGGCAGCATGCCCGTCTGTAAAACAATGTTTATTTCATCAAGGATAAGGACATCCGCCTGCCGCTTTAAGATAACTTCTTTCGCCAGCTCCCAGCCGCTGCGCGCCATATCCAAATCTATTTTATCGGGGTTTTTAAAGTTTACAAAGGCATCGCGCCCCACCTGTTTCAGCGTAAAGCCCGGCAAAAGATGTGCGCCGATAGCTTCGCTGTACTCGGGGTCATCCTTTAAAAAGGCCAGCATAATAACCCTCGCGCCGCGCGCACAGGCACGGAACGCCACACCAAGCGCCGCACTGGTTTTGCCCTTGCCATCGCCCGTATAAACCTGTATTTTACCATAACCCTTCATAATTTTCACCTATCTTTGCAGCAGTTTATACAAATCACCTGCCGAAGCCGCACGGTGTACCGGCTCGCCTGCCTGACTGCAAAACTCTGCATAACTCATATCGTCCAGAAACAAATCATCACTGTTTAAAACAACTTCCGGCAAAATAATACTTGCCGCACCTTTTACAGCGTTTAAAATATCCTTGCCGCACAAAAGTCCGGTTACATTTACTGTATTACCAAAAAACTCGTTTTCAACGGCAATCAATTTGTGCTGCATGCCTGTTTCAGCGTTAAAAGCTTCAATAAGCGGCTGCAAAACCTTATAAGCGCTCGTCCCAACAGGTATAACACTGTTAACCTCGCCCTTAACCGGCGCAATTTTGCTTGCCTTCTGCCATTCTTCCATAAAATTACGGCTTAGGCCGATGCCGTTTTCAAGCTGCGGAAAACCGTCATACCATTCTGCCTGCGGCAGCGGCATACCGGCTAAAATATAAAATTCATCGCCAAGATACACAAAGGATTTGCCGAGGCTTGCACGGCATTCGCGCTGCCATCCGGTTACCATGGTTACAATATCCGCTGCTTCCTGCGGCGTAAACAAACGCAGCGGCGTTAAATGCGCGCGGTTTTTGGTAAGCCCGACAGGCACCACAGCCATTGTTTCCACCATCGGCGCCAGGGCGCGCAAATCGGCATAAGTACGTTTTAAAACTTCGCCGTCATTATATCCCGGGCAGCACACAATCTGCGTATGTACGGTAATACCTGCATCAAACAGCCGTTTCAGTTTATCCATCAGCTCGCCAGCAAAACGGTTTTTCATCATTTCGCAGCGCACCTTCGGGTCGGTTGCGTGTACTGAAACATACAGAGGCGACATATGCGTTTTGATGATGCGGTCAAAATCTTCATCCTTCATATTGGTAAGAGTAATAAAATTGCCGTATAAAAACGAAAGGCGGTAATCATCATCACGCACATACAACCCCTTGCGCATGCCGGGTATCATCTGGTCTACAAAGCAGAAAACGCATTTATTGTAACAGGTAGTTACTTTGTCAAAAACTGCGCTTTCAAACTCCAACCCAAGATCTTCGTCTATTCTTTTATCAATAGTTATGCTGCGTTCCGTGCCGTCTGCTGCGGCAACAGTTAATACAACCTGCTCATCTGCCAATAAAAAGCTTAAATCTATAATATCGCGCACGCTGCTGCCGTTAACCGCAAGCAGGCTTTCGCCAGCTTTAATCCCGGCTGCTTCGGCAAGGCTCCCGTGCTTAACACTACTAATCAGTCCCTGCATAAAAACTCCTTTATTTACAAACACTTTGTTAGTTTATATTATACATTTAATTATGTCAAATTGCAAAACTGTTTGCCAAACCCTTAACAAAAATGTTTGTTTTAAAACTTTAAAAGGGCTGAACATTAAGTTCAGCCCTTTGTATTAAACAAATATGAATTTGTTAATCAGCGCCAATTAAGCTCTGGAAATGTATTCGCCGGTACGGGTATCAATGTTGAGTACGTCGCCTTCGTTGATGAAGAGAGGTACTTTAACAACATAGCCGGTATCCATGGTTGCGGGTTTGCTGCCGCCGGTAGCCGTATCGCCGCGGATGCCGGGGTCGGTTTTAACAACGGTCAGCTCAACGGTATTCGGCAGGTCAACGCCGATAACGCGGCCGCTGTAAATCATGATTTTAGCTTCCATGTTTTCTTTAAGGAAGTTAATGGCATTGCCGAGCTGTTCTTTGGTGAGTTCGGACTGTTCGTAGGTTTCGTTGTCCATAAATACGTACACGCCGTCAGATTCATAAAGGAACTGCATTGCGCGGCGGTCGATGTGTGCTTTCGGCATACGCTCGCCGGCATTGAAGGTACGTTCTACAACAGCGCCGGTGCAGAGGTTGCGCATTTTAGCACGGACAAAAGCTGCGCCTTTACCCGGTTTTACATGCTGGAATTCTACAACCTGCCATGCGTCGCCATCGATGGTAACAGTTACGTTGGTTTTAAAATCGTTGGTTGAAATCATAAATGCTCCTCCTGTTTATTTAAAATTAAACAATTTCCATCAGTTGCTTTTTAACGCCGCACAGCACTTTCGCACCGTCATCCGTCAATACAACCGTGTCTTCGATACGTACACCGCCCTTGCCGGGAATGTAAATACCTGGTTCTATGCTGAACGTCATGCCGCTTTCCAGCACTACGTCAGTACCGCGTTTGTTGATATTGGGCATCTCGTGAATTTCAAGCCCTACACCGTGCCCAAGCCCGTGTACAAAATAATCGCCGTAGCCTCGCGAAGTTATGTAATCCCTTACTATTGCGTCAAGCTCTGCGCCGGTCATGCCGGGTTTTGCTGCTTTAAGGCCACGCCACTGTGCTTCTTCTACAACAGTATAAATTTCTTTATGCCAAGAATTGGCCATGCCCAAAACGACTGTTCTTGTCATATCGGAGTGATAGCCGTCATAAACAGCGCCGAAATCGAAAGTAATAAAATCTCCGACTTCAATCTGCTTATCGCTGGCCATGCCATGCGGCAATGCGCTGCGCTCGCCGGAAGCGATAATAGTATCAAACGAAGGCTTTTGCGAACCCTGGCTTGCCATATAGTATTCAAGCCTTGCTGCCAGCGCTTTTTCCGTCATGCCAGGTTTTATTTCCGGCAGCAGTTTCAAAAACGCCTGGTCGGCAATTTTAAAGGCTTTCCACATCAGGTTCAACTCTCGCTCGTCCTTAACCATGCGCAGGTATTTCAAATCAATGTTCAAAAGCTCCTTGCCCGGCACTGCTTTTTGCAGGCACTCATAATCATTATAGCTGTAAGCCGCGCCGTCAAAGCCTATTTTAGTATGCGCCGCTGCAAGTTCCGCCGCTGCCTGCCAGATATTATCCGTATAGGTCAGCACACGGCAGTAATTTTGAACTTCATTATTGGCCTGTGTTGTATAACGCCCGTCCGTTATTAAAACGGTGCTTTTAGCATCAACATAAAGCAGGCTGCTGTCACCGCGGAAGCCGGACAGATAGCGGATTGTAGGAATATCCTTCACGATAACGCAGTCCATGCCGTTTTTTGCCATCAGGCTTAAAAACCTGCCTAAACGCTGCATCATTTGTATTCCACCATTCCTTCATTAAACAATAATACCATTATATTTTACCATAAACCTTGCGGGATGTCACTATTTGCCGCATAAAATTAAGCAAATATAATGTCCGCAAACAATATTATGTCTTAATTTTATTATATCACAATTTTAAAATCAGCGGCAAAAGCAAAAATCCCCGCAGGTCAGTGCAGGGATTTTGTTTATTCGGGAATGCTTTCCAAAACATCTACCTGAAAAGGCATGTTTTCGATTATTTCCATAACGTCGTTGTAGGTATCGGGCGTGCCCAAAAGCTTTACCACGCCGTCTGCCGGGTCAAGCGTTGTTACCAGCGCCAGGTGCTCATAGCCTTCCATAATCCAGTTTACGTCGGCTATGCGCTCGGGCGCGACACGCAAATAAATTATACTTCGGTCATCGCTCATAAAACTTTCCTCCGCAGCAGCGAATACGGCAAAAGCTCTGTGCCGCAGCTAATCCAAAAATGCTGGCAGGCATGCGGCGCACAGTCTATCGGCGTACCGTCATCGTCCTGCATATTTTTCAGTTCCAGCGGCAAAAGCGTACCGTCAGGCATTAAAACCTCAAGCAGTTCACCGTTTTTAACATTGTTACGCTGTTCTATCAGTGCTTTTTGCGCCGTTTTATCATAGCTTAAAACAACGCCTGCAAAATCATGCGTCTGTTCGTAACTGCTGGTTGTATAAACCTGCCCTTCTGCTCCGGGCCTGTTAAAGGCAAAGCCTTCGGTATAGGGCCTGTGGGATATTTTGTTAAGTTCTTCTATCCATTCCGGCTGAACCTTGTAATTATCGGGGTCAGCCATAAAAGCGTCGATAGCTTTGCGGTATACGCTGACGACGGTTGCCACGTAATGCACGCTTTTCATGCGGCCTTCAATTTTTAAACTGCACACGCCTGCTTTTACAAGCTCCGGTATGCGGGCAATCAGGCACAAATCCTTGCTGTTCATTACATAGCTGCCGTGCTCGTCTTCTTCAAGGTCATAGCTTTCGCCGGGCCTGTTTTTTTCGTGCAGGGTATATTCCCAGCGGCAGGCCTGCGCACATGCGCCGCGGTTGCCGTCGCGCCTAGTCAGGTAACTGCTCAGAAGGCAGCGGCCCGAATAAGATATGCACATTGCGCCATGCACAAAGGCTTCCAGTTCTACATTGGTTTTAGCGCCGATTTCCGCAATTTCTGCCAACGAAAGTTCACGCGCCAGAACCACGCGTGCTGCTCCTAAATCCTGCCACGCCTGCGCACTGGCCCAGTTGGTTGTATTGGCCTGCGTGCTTACGTGCAGCGGCAGATTGGGAACAACACGGCGCGCCGTCATCCACACGCCAAGGTCGCTGATTAAAAGCGCGTCCACGTTTGCTTTTTCAAGCGCCAGTAAATATTCCGGCAGTTTTTCAATATCACTGTTATGCGCAAAAATATTTACGGTTACATAAACCTTTTTGCTAAGACTATGCGCAAAATCGCACGCTTCTTTTATTTCTTCAATTTCAAAATTGTTGGCAAAAGCGCGCAGGCCAAACATTTTGCCGCCCAGGTAAACGGCATCCGCGCCGTAGCGCAGAGCCATTTTGCACTTTTCCATATTGCCTGCCGGCGCCAGAAGCTCCGGCCTGTTTATTTTTTCTGTCATTTTATTGCTGTTATTCTCCGTGAATTTCCTTTATCGCCTGTAAATGTTCTTCATAGGTCCGCGTAAAGCGGTGATGTCCGTCTTTTTCTGCCACAAAGTACAGATAGTCGGTTATCTCCGGGTTCAGCACGGCCTTAATGGCGTTCATGCCAGGGCTGCCGATTGCTCCCGGCGGAAGCCCGGCGTTGATATAAGTATTGTACGGATTTTTGATTTCCGTATCGGCAAAAGTAATCTCTGCCTTTTGTTCGCCGCCCAAAATATACTGAATAGTTGTATCGGACTGTATCGGCATGTAAATTTTGAGCCGTTTTAAAAATACGCCGGCAATGCGCGGCTGTTCTTCTTTGTAAACGGCTTCCAGCTCAACCATCGAAGCCAGCGTAACCACGTCGCGCAGCGGCAGGCCTGCTTTGGCGGCCGCCTCCTGTATTTTTTCGTGGTTTATCTGGGTGTTGAATTCTTTAACCATCATCGCCAGCATGTCTTTTTCGCTCATCGCGTCGCTGAAAAGATAGGTTGACGGAAACACAAAGCCTTCCGCCTTGTAAATAACATCCGGATTATTGGTTTCCATATATTTATAGGGCGTGTAATTACGTGCCGCTTCCTTAAATTTTTCCGCATCGCCCAGCCCTTCGGCTGCAAGCTTGGCCGCAGTTTTTTCGATAGAATATCCCTCCGGCACGGTAAATTTAACAAGTTTTACTTCGCCGCGCGATAAAATATCAATTATTTCGCTGTTGGATTTGCCTGCTTCAATCTCGTACCTGCCTGCCTGCAAATTTCCTTCCAGCCCCATAAAACGCGCCTCCAGGCGGAAGCTTTCCGGGCGTTTGATAAGTTTTTCCTTATGCAGCATGTTGGCAATGTCCGCCGCCGTCATGCCCTGTTCTACCGTTATAACGCAGACTCTGCCGTCTGCCAGGTCGGCGTTGTTGCCGGTGTAGTTTAAAACCCAGTAGGCCGCAACAAAAACCACCAGCGCAACGCTCATTATAAGCGGCAATACTTTTCTCATACGTTACTGCCCCTAAACATTTGTACTTTAAAAATGCCGGACACAAGGTCCGGCAGGTAAGCTTTTATTCTTCGTCCCATTCTTCGACGAGTTTTTCGTAAGCCGCTTTGACTTCGTCAAACTCTTCATCAGTAGGCCCAAGATAAATTTCATTGCCGTCTTCGTCAAATTCAATGCGGGCAATAATTACATTGTCGTCATCATCGTCTTCGCCGTCATGGCAATGGCATTCTTCATCGTCGCAATCGCAGTCGTCAATTTCCAGCGCAGAAAGCACCGCAAAGCTTTTTTCGCCTACGGGGATTACCATTTCCTCGCGGAAATACATTTCGTTGCCGTCTTCGTCGGTAATAACTACGATTTCTTCTTCGTCGATATGGTCATGCTCAAGCTCAAAATCTTTGTTATCTTCCATTTTGTACCTCTTTCTTAAATATGCAAGTATGGTTATGCTTATTTTATCTTATCAGCGGGCAGGCTGTCAACTAAACTATCTGTTAAATAATTTGCCAAGCCCTTGTTTAACCGCTCCGCCGACCTGCTGGCGCACGTTTTCGCGCACTTCTTCTTTGGTAGGTACGTTAAAGCTTGATTCAGTCATTTTATCAAACGTAATTTTCCCGTTGCTGTTCATCACAGCATTGCTGGTAAAGCTGCCCAGCGGCGTGCCAATGGTAATGCCGGAGAACGTCATAACCCCGCCTGCACGGCTGAAATTGCCGGAAAGCGAATTGAACGGAACGCCTGCAAAATTACCGGGCGCGATATTAAACGTACCGTTTGCCACAGCGCTGTCTGCACTGCCGGTGCCGGTTGCGTCTGCTTCAAATGACAGCGGGCCGCTGATTTGCGTTTCGGTTACTGCCGTGCTGTCCATGCCGCTGCCGGAAAGATGCAGCGCAAAGTTTTTGGTTGCCGCTTCAACCGTACCGCTGACGCCCAAAGTGCCGCTGTAAACATTGGCATAAGTATTGCTTAAGGTTACAAGCCCGTTAGTATAGTTGTAATTGCCGTTAATACCGGTGGCAACAAGGGGCGCAACCTCCAGCTTATCCATAGTAAAACTGCCGTTAATAACAGGCTCGTCAATCGGGCCGGTTACTTTGCCGTTAATATTGATGCTGTCCGTAATGCCAAGGCCTGGGCTGACTGCATCCACGCGGAAGCTCGGCGCAGCCACGTTCAAATCATAGGTAGGCATACCAAGCTGCTGAAAAATAATTTTGCCGTCCATATTAACATCCTGGCCTTCAACCTTGCCCTTAACGCCGGTAAAGGTTGCAGCATCGTTGTCGATAGCAAAGCTGCCGCTGCCGTCGGCAATATTATAGCCCAGCGCCTGCGCGGTAACGCCGGTCAGACTGCCGTCAAGGTTCAGTTTCCATTTTGCGTCATGCAGGCTGCTCGTCAGTTTAGCGCCGTTAATAACGCCGCCGGTAATGCTCAAATCACCAAAGGATGGCAATACCTTCATTAGCTCTGTCAACTGCAAATTTTTTACTTCTGCGCCGATATTTACATCGTCATATTTTTTATCAATGCTGCCTATTAAATCAGCTTCGCCGTTTTTGCCCTGCAAGGTAAAATTAATATCAGGGAACTGTTTTAAATTAGCCTGCATCTGCACATTGTCAAAATCAAGCTGCTGGTCGTTCATATCAAGCGCCAGCGCGCCGCCTTCAATTTCAATCATGCCGCGGAATTCAGTCGGTTTGTCGTCTTCTTCCTTAGAAAAATTGATATAGTTAATAATGTCCAGCCCATCCTGGTCGGTATAACTTACCGCAAACACCGGTTTTTCGATAGAAATGCTGTTGATGGAATTAACGCCGAAAGACCCTTTGACGATATCAAACAAATTGGCAGATACGTTCATCTCCGGCACTTCGGCCAGCTTTTTGCCGTTGGGTGCAGTCCAAACCACGTCTTCAAACACTACGTTGCCCGACACACTGGCACTGAAATGCCCGATTTGCAGTTTGCCCTGCAAAACAGTCTGTTTATCGGCCATTTCGTTTACAAAGCCTGCCGCCTTGTTGCCTGCCACATGCACGGCCAATGTGCCCAAAATTACCAGCGCCGCCACAACGCCGCCGGCTATTTTATGCTTTCTTTGTAACATCATCTCACCCCGCTGCCGTATTAATGCCGGCTGTCCAGATAGTTTTGCAAAATAACCACAGCCGCCATCATATCAATAATTTTTTTGCGTTTTTTACGGCGCATATCCGCATCTACCAGCACCTTTTCGGCTGCCACGGTGGATAGGCGCTCGTCCCACAGCACTACCTTAATGCCAGCAAAACGGCTGCGCAGCTCATCGGCAAAAGCCTCGCTGACTTGCGCGCGCTCCCCGATAGTGCCGTTCATATTTTTAGGGTAACCCACTACAATCGTATCTACCTCGTGCTCCTTAATCAGTTCGCCGATACGGGCAAAATCCTTTTCCTCGCTGGTGCGGTGAATTGTTTCTATGCCGCCGGCAATCATGCCCAGTAAATCGCTTGCCGCCACGCCGATAGTGCGCGTGCCGACATCCAGCCCCATTGTCCTCATAACGCCGCCTTATTTTTTAGCCGCCGAGGCGAGATAGCTTTTTACAAGCTCTTCCAGCAGCTCATAGCGTTCAAAACGGCGCAGCTTGGTGCGCGAATCCTTGTGGCTGGTAATATAAGTCGGGTCGCCGCTCAAAAGATAGCCAACAAGCTGGTCAACAGGATTATAGCCCTTTTCTTCCAGTGCCGCATAAACCTCACGGATAGTTTGCGCTACCTCTTTTTTATCTTCACTTCTTTTAAACATCATTGTTTCGCTTGAGATACTCATAAATATTCCTCCTCAAACATCTTTTATCTTATTTTAACATACCTTAACGCAAAATAATAGAAAGAAACGGCTGAGCTTTCTTGCCCAGCCGTTACTAATTTGTGAATTATTTAATCTGTGCTTCGATAACTTTCAGTGCAGCCTGTAAAGCTTCGTCAAGTTTGCTTGCGTCCTTGCCGCCTGCCTGCGCCATATCCGGGCGTCCGCCGCCGCCGCCGCCGCAGGTTTTGGCAACTTCTTTAACAATCTGTCCTGCATGGATGCCTTTGGCAACAGCGTCTTTAGTTGCCATAGCCAGAATGTTGATTTTGTTTTCGGCTACAACGTCAGCCAGCACAACTACGCCGCCGACTTTGTCGCGCATCTGGTCGCCCAGGTTGCGCAAGGCTTCAACATCGCCTGCGCTGACTTTTTGTACCAGCACGGGCACGCCTTTAATATCGCATACGCAATCAGCTGCGCTGCTGACCTGTGCTTTGGCAATCTGGCCTTCCAGCTCGCTGATTTTCTGCTCAGCAGCCTTATAATCGGACTGCAATGCGCAGATGCGTACGCAAAGGTCGTTGCTGCGGCATTTAAGGCCGGAAGCAGCAGTTTTAACCATGTCTTCCATCTCACGCACATAAGCCAGCGCACCGTGGCCGGTTACAGCCTCGATACGGCGGACGCCTGCGCCGGTGCTGGATTCGGACAGGATTTTAAACATGCCGATTTGCGCGGTGTTGGTTACATGCACGCCGCCGCAGAATTCCATCGAATAACCCGGTACGGTTACAACGCGGACAATGCTGCCGTATTTTTCGCCGAACAGGGCAACTGCACCGCGTTTTTTAGCTTCGTCAATCGGCAATTCTTCAATCGTTACGTCTTTGGCAGCCAAAATCTGCTCGTTAACGATTTCTTCTACCTTGCGCAGTTCTTCTTCCGTTACCGGAGAGAAATGCGAGAAGTCAAAACGCAGACGGTCCGGTCCAACATAACTGCCAGCCTGGTTTACATGGTCGCCCAGAACAAGTTTGAGCGCTGCATGCAGCAGATGGGTTGCGGTATGGTTGCGGGCAATGTCATTTTTGCGCGCACGTTCAATTTCAAATTTAACCTCGTCGCCAACGGCAACAGTGCCTTCCAAAACGGTGCCAATCATAATGGTTGCGCCGTCCGGCAATTTTTTGGTGGTTTCTACTTCCATCACACCGGCAGGTGCAATAATGCGGCCGGTATCGCCAAGCTGTCCGCCGCCTTCAGCATGGAAAGCCGTTACATCGCAGATAACTGCTGCTTTTTTACCGTCTTCCATGCTTTCAACCGGCTGAGCGTCATGCGCCGGGTACATGGCAACAATTTTGCCGCCTTCTGCGCTTTCATCAACTTTCAGCGCAGCAAGGTCAACGCTGCGGGTATTATAAATAACCGGGCGTCCGGTCTTATCGTCGCGGGCATCGCGCGCCATTTTGCGCTGAACTTCCAAAGCTTCGTTAAAAGCAGCTTCGTCCATGGTCATGCCTTCTTCTTCAAGGATTTCAGCCGTCAGCTCACGCGGGAAACCAAAAGTATCGCTTAAACGGAAAGCGGTTGCGCCGTCCAGCACGGTTTTATTTTCTGCCTTAAGTTTGGCAATTTCTTCGTTCAGCAAATCAGTGCCCTGGCGCAAAGTACGCAGGAAGCTGGTTTCTTCCATATCTACAACCTTATGCAGGAAGTTTGCTTTTTCTACCAGGTATGGATACGGTTCTTTGAACATATCAATTACAACATCAACCGCATCGCTCAAAAACTTATCTTCAATGCCGATTAAACGCGCATGGCGGATAGCACGACGCAGTACGCGGCGCAGTACATAGCCGCGGCCTTCGTTGGAAGGCAGCACGCCGTCAGCAATCATAAAGGTAATGCTGCGCACATGGTCGGCAATAACCTTTAAGGATACATCTGTCTTTTTATCCTTGCCGTATTCAACACCGGCAACTTTGGCTGCATGTTCAATAATCGGGTAAATAAGGTCGGTTTCAAAGTTGGAAGGCTTGCCCTGCAATACAGAAGCCAGGCGTTCAAGGCCTGCGCCGGTATCAATGTTTTTATTGGCAAGCGGGGTATAAGTGCCGTCGTCATGCTGGTCATACTGGGTAAATACCAGGTTCCAGATTTCCAGGAATCTGTCGCAGTCACAGCCCGGTTTGCAGTCAGGTTTGCCGCAGCCGCGTTCTTCGCCCATGTCGATGTGGATTTCGCTGTCCGGTCCGCACGGGCCGCTGCCGGTTTCCCAGAAGTTTTCTTCCAGGCGCACAATACGTTCATCGGGCACGCCTACAACATTATGCCAGATTTCATAAGCTTCGTCGTCGTCAGGATAAATGGTTACCCACAGCTTATCGGCAGGCAGTTCCAGTTCTTTGGTTAAAAACTCCCAGCTCCAGGGGATAATTTCCTTTTTAAAATAATCGCCGAAGGAAAAATCGCCCAGCATTTCAAAGTAGGTATGGTGGCGCGCAGTGCGGCCTACGTTTTCAATATCGCCGGTACGCACACATTTCTGGCAAGTAGTGATACGCGGAGAAGGCGGTTTCATCTTGCCGGTAAAAAACGGTTTAAAAGGCGCCATGCCTGCGCCAATCAGCAAAAGAGTCGGGTCATCCTGCGGAATGAGCGAAGCGCTCGGAAGTACAAGATGTCCTCTGTCTTCAAAAAATTTCAAAAATTTTGCACGGATTTCGTTGCCTGTCATATACTTCATCTTAAATAATCGCTCCTTTAAAATAGGTACAACGCATAACAAAATTATATAAAAATTAGCGTGCAAAGTCAACGCACGCTAAAAGTATACAAAACGCTATTTCTTATTATGCAGCGCCTTTTCCGCGCCGGTATCTTTAGGAAAATAATATTTTCTGCCCGCAAGTTCATCCGGCATATACTGCTGCTGTACCCAGCCGCCGGGGTAATCGTGCGGGTATTTGTAGCCAGTGCCATGCCCCAGCGCTTTTGCACCCTGGTAATGCGCATCACGCAGATGCTTAGGCACAGTGCTGTGTACATTCCTTGCATCCGCCCGCGCGTTTAAAATGCCCATGCAGCAGGCGTTGCTTTTGGGTGCGTTTGCAATATAACAAACCGCCTGCGCAAGCGGCAGCTGTGCTTCCGGCAGGCCGACAAAATGCGCAGCCTGAGCCGCCGCATTTGCTACAACAAGCGCCATCGGGTCGGCATTGCCAACGTCCTCCGCCGCACAAATAACAATACGCCGCGCAATAAAACGCACATCCTCGCCGCTTTCCAGCATCTCAGCCAGATAGTGCAGCGCCGCATCGGCATCACTGCCGCGCATGCTTTTTATAAACGCCGAAACAGTATCGTAATGCCTGTCGCCCTTTTTATCATAGCGTTTAAAGGCATCGCCCATCACGCTTTCAAGCACCGTGCCGTCAATCGTTTTAACCCCATCCGGCAGCATAAATTCCGCCTGCTCCAACAAATTAAGCGCAATGCGGGCATCGCCGCCGCTAAAATCGGCCAGTGCCTCCAGCGCCTCGTCCGTCATGGCAAGCCCCTGCCTGCCATAGCCGTTTACCTTGTCCGCCAGAGCCTTTTGCAAAATCTTTTTTACAGCATTTTTGTCAAGCCGCTCCAGGCGGATAATCTTCATGCGCGAAAGCAGCGGCGCATTGACTTCAAAAAACGGGTTCTCCGTCGTCGCGCCGATAAGGATAACCGTGCCGTTTTCCACATAAGGCAGCAGCACATCCTGCTGTGCTTTATTAAAACGGTGTATTTCGTCGATAAAAACTATCGTGCGTCCCATACCGCTGTAAAGAGCGTCACGCGCCTCGCCAATCAGCTTGCGCAGCTCCGGCACGCCGCTCGAAACCGCATTCAGCGACACAAAGCGGCTGCGCGTCATATTAGCAATAATGTGCGCCAGCGTTGTTTTGCCAGTGCCCGGCGGCCCGTACAAAAGCAGCGACTGCAAAGCATCACGCTCAATCATCCGCCTAAGCGGGCTGCCAACACCGACAGCCTTTTCCTGCCCGGCAAAATCGTTTAAACTCCGCGGGCGCATCCTGTCAGCCAACGGCTTGGTAACTGTCTGTGCGAATAAACTGTCCATTTTCTCAATCCTGCCCGGCAATAATCTTCTGCACAATGTAAGAAGCCATCATCATCCCGGCGCAGGCCGGAACAAACACCATACTGCCCGGCACATCAGCCGTTACAGCTCGCTGCGGCTCCTCATGCGAATATACAACCGTAATACCCTGCGTAATACCGGCATCACGCAGGCGTTTACGCATACTGCGAGCCAGCGGGCACACACTTGTTTTGCTGATATCCGTAATCTCCAAAAGCTCCGGGTGCAGCTTGTTGCCCGTGCCCATGGCCGATATTACCGGCATGCCGTGTTTATAAGCTTCTTTTAAAAGGTCTGCTTTCGATTCCGTGCTGTCAATCGCATCGGCAATAAAATCAAACTCATCATTTAAAAACAACTGCTCAAAATTGCCCGGCTGATAAAAATCCTTGATAACCCTGATGCGGCAAAGCGGGTTAATATCGCGCATACGCGCCGCCATAACGTCCGCCTTAAACCTGCCGATAGTGCTTGTCAGCGCAGGCAGCTGGCGGTTAATATTGCTTGGCTCGACCGTATCATTATCCATAATAACAAAGCTGCCGATACCGCTGCGGCACAGGGCTTCCGCCACATAAGAGCCCACGCCGCCAAGACCGATAACGGCAACCTTGGCTGCACTTAATTTTTGCACGGCCTCCGGGCCGATAACCATTTCAACTCGCGAAAGGTCCATAAATCCTCCAAAAAAATTTCCCCGCAATGCCGTCCTGCCCAATGTTTTGAACCTGCATGTGCAGGTGGGTGCCTTCCCGCCTACCGCAATAGTCCCCTCAAGAGGGCTGGATTTTAATAGGCGGAGCTCAAATTTCAGGCTCCCTAGGTAAGTGTGTTGGCTCAAAACTAAAAGGCAATGTAACGAAAACACCGCAGGGGAATTTGCTCCAATATAAGCCCGCATCCAAGCGGACTATCTACATATACTATAACAAAAATCTAATAAAATCACAAGTAGCAACTGGTTTCTTTGCAAAAAATAACAGGACCGTATTAACGGTCCTGTTATTAAGCATTGGCTTTACTTACTGTAAAAGTTGTTTTACAATGGCATTGATACGTTTGCCATCGGCACGGCCACCGGCTTTGGCAATAACCTTAGGCATTACCTTGCCAATGTCCTTCATGCTGGCTGCGCCCGTTTCGGCAATAACTTCCTTAACAAGGATTTCAAGCTCATCATCTTCCATTGCTGCCGGAAGATATTTTTGCAGCACTTCAATCTCAGCTTTGGCCTGTTCTATAAGATCGCTGCGGTTGGCTTTCTCAAATTCTGCCAGAGAATCCTGCCGCATCTTAACTTCTTTCATCAAAACTGCAATTACTTCGTCTTCAGTAAGTTCTTTTTTGTCATTGATCTCGACGTTTTTGATATTGGCACGCGCCATGCGGATGGTTTCCAGCGCCACTTTGTTGTGGGCTTTCATGGCCTGCTTCATATCTTCTGTCAGCTGATCTTTAATTGACATACACACGCGCCCCCATTATCTGGATTTACGTTTTCTTGCGGCTTCGGATTTCTTTTTGCGCTGAACGCTAGGTTTTTCGTAGTGTTCGCGTTTTCTAACTTCAGAAAGGATGCCGGCTTTCTGGGTAGCTCTTTTAAATCTGCGCAGTGCACTGTCAAGAGTTTCGTTTTTGCCAACTTTAATTTCTGCCATCTGATCTCCCTCCCTCCACACACTTAGGGAAGTGTATATACAATTTATATGCTTTGAGAATACTCCGAAGCATATAATCTCACCGTTTAATTATAACTCACGGTACGGTGTTTGTCAATCAGCACGGAGGCCAGCCGAGCATTTTACCGCCCAAAAGATGAATGTGCAGATGATGGACGGTCTGCCCGCCTTCGTCGCCGGTATTGACAACGATGCGGAAGCCTTTTTCGTTTACGCCGAGCTTTTCGCTGAGCATTTTTACTTTGCCGAGCATGTATTTAACAAGCTCCGGGTCAGCAGTTACGATATTTTCCGTATGCTCCTTCGGAATCATCAGTACATGTACCGGTGCAGCCGGGGCGGCATCGCGGATAACAATCATTTTATCGTCTTCGTATACTCTTTCGGAAGGGATTTCTCCAGAAATAATGCGGCAGAAAACGCAGTCGTTCATATTTTTACCTCCTCGCTGTTTAAGGATTTAATGTTAAATTACTAACTTTTATTAAATTCGCCGCGTATATGTAAAATCCTTTTTAATCCGGCAAATTATTTATTTTTTATAATTTCGCCCAAAAGTTTTTCGCCATCAAACGCAATTATTTTTACAGGCAGGATTTTTCCGCTTAAATTTTGCCCGTCAGCCGGAACAAATACACGCTGATAATTGCCTGTAAGCCCTTCAAAAAATTCACCGGCAGGCTGCTCAAACAAAACCTCAGCCTTTTTGCCGACCATGCCTTCCAAAAAGCTGCGGTGCATAGCTTCGTCAATTTTTCCAAGCACATCCGCGCGTTCTTTTTTTACAGCTTCCGTAACGGCACCGGCAAATTTTTCGGCAGGCGTGCCCTTGCGGGATGAAAACGGAAAGATGTGCATTTTACTGAAGCCGCAGCTTTCTGCAAATTGGCAGGTTACGGCAAAATCTTCTTCCGTTTCTCCGGGAAAACCTACAATAACATCTGTTGTAATGGCAATATCGGGCACCGCCGCGCGGATATCCGCCAAAAGCGTTTTAAATTTGCCTGTGGTGTAAGGGCGGTGCATAGCCTGCAAAATTTTGTCGCAGCCCGATTGCAGCGGCAAGTGCAAATGCCTGCAAAAACGGCTGTCATGCTGCATAAGCTCCAAAAGCCGAGGTTCTACTTCGACAGATTCCAGCGAGCCAAGGCGCACACGCTGCACGCCGGGCGCTGCCAGGACTGTTTTAACAGCATCGTACAAAGTCGGCCCGCCGGGATTTTCTTTACCGTAACAGCCAAGATGAATGCCTATAAGCACGATTTCTTTAAAACCGGCATTTACAAGGCGCTGCGTTTCCGTGCGGATTCCTTCAAGGCTGCGCGAGCGCAGCGGCCCGCGTGCATACGGAATGATGCAGTAGGTGCAGAACTGGTTGCAGCCTTCCTGAATTTTTAAAAAGGCGCGCGTTTTATCGGTAATATCACCCGCCGCCATTTCTTCAAACGCAGTGTTAGCAGTAAGTTTGTGCACTGCGTCCAGCGTGTCAACCCGGCGGTGCTGCAAACGTTCTTCTACCATTTGCACAATCTGCGCCCGGTCCTGGTTGCCAATTATCAAATCCACACCGGCAATGGCCTTTACTTCTTCCGCTGCCGTCTGCGGATAGCAGCCAGTTACAACAATCAGCGCATCCGGGCGTTTGCGGATAGCGCGGTGAATGGTCTGGCGCGATTTGCGCTGGCCTGTGTTGGTAACGACGCAGGTGTTGATGATGTAAACATCGGCGTCACTGTCAAAGCTGACGATTTGATGGCCTGCGCGCAAAAACAGGTTTTCCATGCTGGCGCTGTCGGCCTGATTGACCTTGCAGCCCAGTGTATAAAATGCAATTTTTGCCATTTTCAGCCTCCCAATTCGTCAAATTCGTATAATATTGCAGAAAGAGCCGTCAAGCCTGCGGTTTCTGCACGCAAAATGCGCCTGCCAAGACTTACCGGCACTGCACCTCCATCACGCGCTTTATTAAGCTCCGCTTCGCTGATGCCGCCTTCCGGGCCGATAATAACCAAAATGCTGTCCGTCTGGTCATTGGCGCGCAAGGCCTGTTTCAGTCCCTGTTTATCTTCACACTCGTAAGCAATTATTTTACAGGTGCAGTCACAGGTCTGCATCAATTTATCAATCGTCGTTACCGCCGCCACTTCGGGGATAATATCGCGTTTGCTCTGCTTGGCAGCGCTTTCGGCAATCTTCTGCCAGCGCTCCTGCTTTTTAGCGGCTTTGGCACCGTCATAACGCACCACGCTGTGCTCCATTGCCAGCGGCACAATGCGGCTTACGCCGAGTTCTACTGCTTTTTGGATGATAAAATCCATTTTTTCGCCCTTAACCAGCCCCTGCGCCAGGGTAATCTTTACTGCCGGTTCGTGGCTTTCGGCAATAACCTCCAGGCATTTTACAAGCGTGCGCCCCGGTGCAGTTTCAGTAATTTGTGCCAAAGCAGTTACGCCGTCGTCGCTCACAATCTGCACCTTTTCGCCCGGTTTCATTTTTAAAACCGTATAAATATGGCGCGCGTCGATGCCGTCTATTTCCATTTCGTCCGCATATGGGCGCGGAATAAAAAATCTGTGCATTAATCCTCCAGTGCCATCAGCATGGCAACCCAGCCGCCTTTATGCTTAACGCTTAAAACCTTAACTCCGTTCTGCGCAGCGGCGTTGCGGATATCGTCCTCACGTTCTTCGATAATGCCGCTGGCTAAAAATCTGCCGTCAGGCTTTAATTTTTTAGCAACGTCGGGCAGCAACATAATAATAATGTCAGCAATAATGTTGGCAATAATGACATCTGCTTTGCCTTCCGTGCCGTTCAGCAAATCGCCCTGCTTAACAGTAATCTTATCGCTTAAACCGTTGTTGGCAATGTTTTCTTTGGCAATGCGCACCGCGTTGGCGTCAATATCGACGGCAACAATGTCCTTAGCGCCCAGTTTGGCCGCCGCAATCGCCAAAATCCCGCTGCCGCAGCCAACATCAAATACCTGCGCATCTGGCGTAATAATATCTTCAAGTGTTTCCATGCACATGCTGGTTGTGTGGTGCGTGCCCGTGCCAAAGGCCATGCCTGGGTCAATCTCTATCACAAGTTCTTCCGGCTTAGCCACATAACTCTCCCACGATGGCTTAATAACAAGGCGTTTGCCGATATGCGTTACATGAAAATACTGCTTCCATTCGTTAGCCCAGTCCTGCTCGCACAGTGTGCGGAACAGCGGATTGCGGAATACGCACTTTTTGCCGATGCGTTCTTCAACAGCAGCCACCTCGCGCGAAATAAATTCAAGGCGCTCCTGTAATTTTTCGTCATCGGGATAATAAGCAGTTACCGTTACAACCTCAGTATTTTGCTGCTCCGGAATATCGCACAGCTCCCATGTGCCGCTATTGCGCAGCTGATTTATCAGGAGCGGGTCCTCCATCGCCACGCCCTGCGCGCCGGCGCTGTACAAAATATCGGCTATTGTATCAGCCTGTTCATGCGTTGTCTGCAAACTGACTTCCGTCCACTGCATCTCGTTCACTCCTCAAAACTTCTCAAACCATAGTAAAAAGATATAAAATTACAACTGTTATCTTATCATACCTGTGCTTAAATGTACATATAAAATTAGCAAATCGCCTATTACCCGCTTACGCGGACTAAAAACAACATACATGCGTTTTATTTGACTTTTTGCGCTCATTTGTTATAATTATTATAGAAAAACAAACGGCTGCCGATAGACGGTCAGCCAACAAATTAAGTTACTTAATGATAACCGCTAGTGTTGGGGCACGGCGGTTATCGTTGTTTTTTAGATAAATCTCTTCCGAGGGCATAACCAAAGGAAAATACCGTTATCGTATAACCGATTACGGATAACATATCAAAAACATTCACGTTATCCCCTCCTTTCCTGTATTTCAGGCTTATGCCCGATTTACTTTCCGGAGGGTAATAAGCCCTCCGTTGGAGGGCTAACCGCCTACCGTTATGGCAGCACATTTGCTTATTTATTCTAACAGACAAATTTATACTTGTAAAGATACAAAAAGAGGCTGATTTTTGTTCAGCCTCTTCTTGTTTTATTTAAACAAATCTTTAATTTTGTTCAAAAAGCTTTTTTCTTCGGGGTTGATGTTGTCCTTACTGATATCGGCAAACTTGCGCAAAGCGTCTTTCTGTTTGTCGTTAAGCTTTTTAGGCACAACAACCTTGATACGTACCAGCTGGTCGCCGCGATTGCCGCCGCGCAGGCTGGGTATGCCTTTGCCTTTCAGGCGCAGCACCTGGCCCGGCTGCGTTCCTTCCGGAATCTTCATCGTTACCTGGCCGTCCAGCGTCGGTACTTTTATCTCATCGCCCAAAGTTGCCTGTACAATGTTAATAGGCACTTCGCATAAAACAGTGTTGCCGTCGCGCTCAAAGAACTTATGCGGCTTCACATACAGATATACGTAAAGGTCGCCGCTCGGGCCGCCGCGCAGCCCTGCTTCGCCTTCGCCGCTTACGCGCAGGCGCGAACCGTCATTAACACCGGCCGGAATTTTAACTTTAAGCTTTTTGGTTTTGCGCACCGTACCTGTGCCATGGCATTCATGACAGGGGTCGGTGATGATTTTACCTTCGCCGTGGCATTTGCTGCAAGGACGTACATTACGCATCTGCCCGAACATGGTGTTCTGCGTAAAACTTACCTGGCCTGTACCGTGGCAGTCAGGGCAGGTTTCTACCTTGCTGCCGGGCTCTGCGCCGCTGCCCTTGCATTTAGGGCACTGCTCGTCGCGCGTCAGGTTAATTTCGCGTTCTACGCCAAAGGCTGCTTCCTCAAAGCTGATTTCCATATCAAAGCGCAAATCACTGCCGCGCTGCGGCCCTACCTTGCGGCTGCCGCGGCTGCGCCCGCTGCCGCCGAAGAACATATCAAAAATGTCCTCCATGCCGCCTGCGCCGCCGCCAAAACCGCTGAAATCAAAACCGCCAAAGCCGCCTGCACCACCGCCGGCCGCGCCGCCCTGAAAGGCTGCATGACCGAACTGGTCGTACTGCGCACGTTTTTTCTCATCGCTTAAAACACTGTATGCTTCCGAGCATTCTTTAAACTTTTCCGCAGCATCAGGATTATCCTTGTTGACATCAGGATGATACTGACGTGCCAGTTTACGATATGCTTTTTTTATCTCGTCTGCCGTTGCGTTTTTAGAAACGCCCAGCACGTCATAGTAATCTCTTTTTTCCAAGGTTTACACCATCCTACGCTGATTATTTTTTATCGTCGTCAACAACTTCGGCGTCAACTACATCGTCGTCGGCTTTTTTAGCTTCACCAGCGCCTGCTGCGCTGCCTGCTTCCGCACCTTTGGCTGCTTCAGTCTGTTTGTACAGCTCTGCGCTCAGTTCATACAAAGGTTTGGTCAGTTCTTCGGTTGCTTTCTTGATTGCGTCAACGTCGTCGCCTTTCATTTTTTCTTTCAGGGCGTCCATTGCGGTTTTAACTTTGGCAATCAATTCATCGCTGCCTTTGCCTTCCATGTCTTTGATGGTCTTTTCGGCCTGGTAGCACAGGCTGTCAGCCTGGTTGCGTGCTTCAACAGCCTCTTTGCGTTTTTTATCTGCTTCGGCATTGGCTTCTGCTTCTTTAACAAGGCGGTCAACTTCATCCTTGTCCAAAGTACCGGAAGAAGTAATGGTAATCTTCTGTTCCTTGCCGGTGCCGAGGTCTTTTGCTTTAACATTTACAATGCCGTTAGCGTCGATATCGAAGGTAACTTCAATTTTAGGTACTCCGCGCGGTGCAGCCGGGATACCGGACAGTTCAAAACGGCCCAGGGTCTTGTTATCGGCAGCCATATCGCGTTCGCCTTGCAGTACATGGATATCAACGGAAGGCTGGTTATCGGAATAAGTGGAGAAAATCTGGGATTTAGAAGTAGGAATCGTAGTGTTGCGGTCAATCATTCTTGTGAAGATGCCGCCTGCGGTTTCAATGCCCAGAGACAGCGGAGTTACATCAAGAAGCAGTACATCTTTAACTTCGCCTGCAAGTACGCCTGCCTGAATAGCAGCGCCTACTGCAACACATTCATCCGGGTTAATGCCGCGGTGCGGTTCTTTGCCCATGAATTTTTTAATAGCTTCCTGTACAGCCGGAATACGGGTAGAACCGCCTACCAGCAATACTTTGTTAATGTCGCTTGCGCTGAGGCCTGCATCGCTCATTGCCTGACGAGTCGGGCCCATGGTGCGTTCAACAAGGTCTGCGGTCATTTCTTCAAATTTAGCGCGGGTAAGGTCCATATCCAGATGTTTCGGGCCATCTGCGCCGGCAGTAATAAACGGCAGGTTTATGTTGGTGGTCATAACGCCGGACAGTTCGATTTTAGCTTTTTCGGCAGCTTCACGCAAACGCTGCATAGCCATGCGGTCGTTGGAAAGGTCGATGCCTTCAGCTTTCTTGAATTCGTCAACCATCCAGTCGATAATGCGCTGGTCAAAGTCATCGCCGCCAAGGTGGGTATCGCCGTTGGTAGCTTTAACTTCAAATACGCCGTCGCCTACATCAAGGATAGATACATCGAAGGTGCCGCCGCCAAGGTCGTAAACCATAACAGTGTGGTCTTCGCTCTTATCAATGCCGTAAGCAAGTGCTGCGGCAGTAGGTTCGTTGATGATACGCAGAACTTCAAGGCCTGCAATTCTGCCTGCGTCCTTGGTTGCCTGGCGCTGGCTGTCAGAGAAGTAAGCCGGTACGGTAATAACTGCCTGGCTTACGGTTTCGCCGAGGTATTTTTCAGCGTCAGCTTTCAGTTTTTGCAGAATCATTGCGGAAATTTCTTCCGGGGAATATTTTTTGCCGTCAATTTCTACACGGTAATCAGTGCCCATGTGGCGTTTGATAGAACTGATGGTTCTGTCCGGGTTAGAAACTGCCTGGCGTTTTGCCAGCTGGCCTACAAGGCGCTCGCCGTTTTTGGAAAAACCAACAACGGACGGGGTCAGCCTGCTGCCTTCCTGGTTAGTGATGACGGTCGGTTCGCCGCCTTCCATAACAGCTACTACAGAGTTTGTAGTACCTAAGTCAATACCAATTACTTTAGACATAATGTTTTTCCTCCTCAAATTTTACACTTTATAAGGTCTGCAATTAATCATTGCTTATTACTTTAACCTTGCTGTGGCGGATGATTTTATTGCGCAGCTTGTAACCTTTTTCAAAAACCTGCTCAATGCTTTCATCCTCCATATCCGGGTTCTGCCCGCGCATAACCGCCTCGTGCAGTTCTGGGTTAAATTTCTGCCCCTCTGCGGGGATTTCCTCAACCTCAAGCTCTTTAAAAGCCTGCTCAAACTGGCGTTTGATTTTTTCCATGCCAGCCGTAATGGTGGACATGTCAGTGGCGGTTTTCGCGCTTTGCTCGGCTCTTTCAAAGTTATCAAGCACCTTTAAAAACTTGCCGACAACTTCTGCCGTAACAAAGGTCGAAAGCTGTTCTCTTTCGGCGGCATTGCGCCTGCGGAAATTTTCAAAATCGGCCTGCAAACGCAAAAGCTGCTTTTGCAGTTCTTCGATTTTTACATCTTTTTCATCCTTCTGCGGTTCTTCGGGTTTTGCTTCTTCTGCCTGTGCGTTTTCAGCAGTTTCTGCTGCGCCCTCAGCCTTCGTTTCGGCTGCTTCAGCCTGTCCGGCTTCCGTTTCAGGATTCTGGGTATCTTTAATGTCTTCTGCCTGCATTTTTACCCTCCTTAATTATTTAAAATCGTTTTCAGATATTTATGCAGATAATCCATAACGGCAATTACCTTGCCGTACTGCATGCGCGTCGGTCCCAGCACCGCCATCGTCCCGACAATTTTGCCGTTCAGGCGGTAGGTTGCCTGCACCATGCTGCAATCCTGGATTCCTTCAAATTTATTTTCGCTGCCAATCGTTATGCGCAGCCCGTCGGTTTCTTCGCCGGATTTTAAAATATTGCGCACAACCTTTTCTTCTTCCAGCACGCCGAGCAGGTTTTTAACCTTTTCCATATCGCGGAACTCCGGCTGGCTTAACAGCTGCCTGGTGCCGCCCATAAAGAAGGTTTCCTTTTCGGGGCGCGTCATACGGCGCAGCACATGCAAAAGCGAAGAATGCAGCAGGCGGTCATCCTTAACCGCAGCCTGCACATCGTCAAGCAGGGCCTTGTCAATATCAGTTACGGCCTTGCCCTCAAGCATCCTGGTAATGCGTCCGGCTATGTATTCCAGCTCCTTAACACTCATGCCGGCAGGAATTTCTACCACGCAGTTATTTACGTTGCCGTCATCGGTAACAATGCACAAAATAGCGTGGTTTGTATCAAGCGGCAAAAACTTCAGGTAGCAAAAACGGCTTACCATGTGCTGGTTAGCCAGCACCATCGACACGTTATGCGTCATCTGCGAGAGGATTTTGGCAGTTGAAAGGAAGATATCGTCAATACTGCGCTGCTGTTCGTGATACAGCGTGTTGATTAAGCTGCGGTCCTTGTCATCCAAAGTACCAGGCTCAATCATCGAATCGACATAAAACCTGTAAGCCTGCGCCGAAGGCACGCGGCCTGCCGAAGTATGCGGCTGCTCGAGATAACCCAAAAGCTCCAGGTCACTCATCTCGTTGCGGATGGTTGCCGGGCTGAGGCCCAAATCGTGTTTGCGCGCAATCGTGCGCGAGCCGACCGGCTCCGCTGTCGAGATATAATCTTCTATAATGATTTGCAGAATTTTCTTCTTTCTTTCATTTAACATATCCCCACCTCCGAAGGGATTGTTAGCACTCGTTATAATAGAGTGCTAACATCTTGATATTAGAATAGCACTGCCCTTAAAGATTGTCAATAATTTTTTATATATTTTTTAAATAAATTTTAATCCGTCACAAAGATTTCAAATATTTGGTTGCCAACTTCCATTCCTGCTTCCGTCAGGCATATTTTACCAGCACTTTCGTCAATCTGCACCAGGCTGCGCGCTGCAAACGGTGCAAGCTGCGCTTTATATTTTGCCGCAGCGTCAACGCCAAAACGCTCTTTGGCTTCCAATAAATTAACGCCGCATCTTTTGCGCAGACCCATAAACATAAATTCTTCAAACTGCACGGCAGGCGTAAGCTGCTCAACCTCATAAATATCCGCGCCAGCGTTTATGCCGTTTATGTAGCCCGGCACCGTGCCTGTGCCCGTAAAACGCGCACTGCCGTTAAAGCCGCACGCCCCGGCGCCAAACGCCGCATAAGGATAATAATGCCAGTACACCAGATTATGGCGGCTGTACGCGCCGTTACGCGCATAGTTGGATATTTCGTACCTTTCAAAGCCCTGCTGCTTTAAAAACGCCTGCACAAATTCGTACATATTGGCGGCTTCATCTTCATCCGGCAAAACCAGGCTGCCTGTTTCCACAAGTTTTTGCAGCGGCGTACCGTCCTCCACAATCAGCCCGTAAACGGATAAATGCTCTATGCCGGTTTGCGCAAGTTTGTTTAATGTAGCTTTAAGGCTCGCCATAGTCTGCCCAGGCAATCCGTAGATAACATCGGCGTTAATGCGCTTAAAACCGGCCTTTTGCGCAAGCTCAACCGCCTCCAAAGCCTCTGCCGCATTGTGCACGCGGCCAATCGTTTTAAGCTCCTCATCATTAAGGCTCTGCACGCCAAAGCTGATGCGGTCAAAGCCCATCTGCCGCAAGGCCTGTAATTTAGGCAAATCGACTGTACCCGGGTTAGCCTCGATAGAAGCTTCGCGCGGCTGCTGCCAGAAGCCATATTTTTTCAGCGCGTTTACAATCTGCGCCGTCTGCTCTACTGGCAAAAGGCTAGGCGTACCACCGCCAAAATAAATGCTGGCGTTGGCGTTTACAGGCATAGTTTTTTGCCGTTTGGCAATTTCGCGGCATACCGCAGCGGCATAGTCCTGCATAACCTCTGCGCCAAACCCTGCATACGAATTAAAATCGCAATACAGGCATTTTTGCCTGCAAAACGGAATATGTACATAAACGCCCTGTATTTGTTGGTAGGGTTTTAAAGCTGATTTACTATCCATAATATAACCTTCTGTTTTAAATAAACCGTATTTGACTTAAAATCCGCGTTGCTTTATAATATTTATAGAAACAAACGGCTGCCGATAGACGGTTAGCCGCAAAATTATATCAGTTATCAAAGTAACCGCTACATTGTTTGCAGACGCTGTGGGCGGTTACTTTGTTTTTCGCGTAAAATCTTTTCCGAGGGCATAGCCGAAAGAAAAGACTGTTATTGTATAACCAATTATGGTTAATAATTCAATAACATCCACACTATCCCCTCCTTAATAGTATTTCCGGCTCGGCCGGATTTCTATATTACGGAGGGTCACAGTCCCTCCGTTGGAGGGCTAACCGCCTACCGTTATGGCAGCACATTTGCCTGTATATTTTAACAGAGTTAGATGTTTTTAGCAAGGTGAGGTTAGTTTCTAATATATGATATGGTTCTTTGCAGATACGTTATGCTACTAATTTATGTTTTTATTCATGTTACTTTTTATAACTAAAAAGTAACCAAAAAGTTTTTGCGGCTAAAAATTTTTAACGCGTCATTTTAGCAACCAATAAAAATTTCCACGGAACTCGCTTCGCTCAGACAGCCGGGAAATTTTTATTGCTTTTAGTTAATGCCGCTAAATTTTTAATGCCGCCTTTTTCCCAAACCGTAATTTTGTTATCTTAATTTTTGATTTACTTATATCGTACATCAGCTAAACAATAATATAATGGCAACAATTTTACAATAAATGTTAAATTTTAAAGTACATATTAAAATCCAAATAGTACGTTATGCGCCTTTCAATAATCAATAGCAAAATTTGTACGACGCTCGTCAATACGCGGCATCGGATTTTAGCAATATTTATTAAGAAAAACTGCAAAAATCGTGTTTGAGCGCAGCGAATCTCGTATTTTTGCAGTTTTTATACTAAATTATTGCGTAAAAAAATCCGCCTGCCGCGAAACTTTCTTTAGCTGAGTCGCCAATTAGTGCCAAGTGTAAACGCAGGTAATAATTGTGTCAGCGAAGCTACGCAAATTTTGTGATTGAATAAAGAACAAAATTTACGCTGCTTTAATTTCTTTGGTTACAAAGAATGAACATGAGTAGTTAAGTAAATAAAGCAACATAAAACTTCATACAAAGCCAAAAACAAAATTATAAACCAAAAACGGAGTTTGCACCAAAACAGCACAAACTCCGCTTTTTTATTTATTCTTCATTTCCTTAATTATCAGCGATACTGAAGGCTGGGTTATGCTGAACAGGTTTGCTAAAAATACCTGCGTTAAGTGTTCATCTTTATACAAACGCCATATCTCTGCGTTGCGCTCCTGCTTGGTATAAAACGGGCGCAGTTCAACCTCGCGCACGTCAATGCAAAACCCGCGGTCCGTTAAAACTACAACGCGCCTGCCGCCGTCTGCGTCCGTAATTTTCAGCTCCAGCGCACGCCCGCCGCTTTCGCAGCGCAGGTTTATGTTATACGACTCCACCTCGGCCTTGCCCACAGCCTTTTTTATCATCGTCTGATTAAACGGAATATCTCTGATATCCACCATATCACCTCGTATATATTGATATGTTTTAAACGGCAAAAAATTTACACTTCATCAAATTTCCCTACCAGCCCCGGTTCTGCCGTTCCAGTATTTTAAGCGCCATGGTATAAGCATTGCGCAAAGTTTTATTGCTGCCGACTGATTTTAACGTAGTATCCGCGCCCAAATCAGCGCAAACATTGCCGTCAGCATCAACCACATAGCTGGCGCCGGTAAAATACGCACTGCCAAAAGTATTGAACAGATACAGTGTTATGTTTGATGCTGCGTTCTGCATATCTTCGCCCTGGCGGAGTGCAGCCAAAAATTTTTCATCAGTATATTTTTCTTCCGCAAAAAAGGCAAGGTAGTATTTGCCGTCTTTTTTAACGGTGCTTACACTGTCGCCGTCAATATACAGCACGCCGCAATCCGTTTTGCCGGCTTCCAAAAGCGTTTCTGCAAGCGCAGGCAGCGGCAGCATGCACAGTGCAGCCGCAGTAAGGCAGGTTGCCATAAATTCTTTTAATTTTTTCACAAATGCCGCTCCTTTAACGTAATAGTAATAAAGGCGGGTTTGCGCCCGCCTCTATTAACATTCAGAACCCGTTATAAAGTTATAATTAACCGGCTTAACCGATAATTATTAAGCTTCTGCCTGTGCAGCGCGTTCTGCAGCAAGTTTGGCATGGCGTTCCATCTGTGCCTGAACTTTAGCTTCGCGGGCAGCTTCTTTCATTTCTTCTGCTTTGGCAAGTTTGGCTTCTTCAGCGCGTCTGATATCGGCTTCTTGCTGAGCTTTTTTAATTTCGGCTACTTTTTCGGGGGATTTGCGGCCGAATTTCCAGGTTGCGCCAATGCCGCCCATTACTTCGTCGCCGCTGGTAGATACGGACAGGCTCAGCATAAAGTCGCGGTTAGGATAATGGAACAGGCCAAGAGCTGCACCGGTTTCATCGCGGAACTGGCCAACGCCGACAGCGATTTCAGTCGGAGCTGCGGGGTCATAACCCATGGTATGCAAGTTAGCGATAGCTGCTGCCATAGCGCCTACTTTGTCGATACGGTCGTCCAAACGGTCAACGCGGTTTTCAAGGCTGCCAACGCGGTCAGACAAACCATCAACACGGTTGTTCACTTCGTAAACGGCGTTGTCAAGTCTCATATCAGCATCTACCATGTCTTCAGAACCATTTACATAATGGCCGTTTGCATACGCCGCATCAAGGTCAGCTTTATCTGCTGCACCGGTTACGGTATTAACATCATTAATTTGTGCCTGTAATTTGTCATCAGCACTAGTACGGTTATCTATTTCTGTTTTAATTGCAGCATCTAACTTGTTATCAGCATCTTTTCTTGCTGTTTCTTCTGCGTCAATGTTTGCTTGCAGTTGTTTATCGCCTTCGTCTCTTGCTACTACTTCCTGGCTGATTTCAGTTGCAAGTTTATCGTCAGCTTCTCTTCTTTCGTCAGCTTCTGCGTCGATGTTTGCCTGCAGCTGTTTATCGCCTTCATCTCTTGCTACTACTTCCTGGCTGATTTCAGTTGCAAGTTTATCGTCAGCAGCTCTTCTCTCGTCTGCTTCTGCGTCAATGTTTGCTTGCAACTGTTTATCGCCTTCATCTCTTGCTACTACTTCCTGGCTGATTTCAGTTGCAAGTTTATCGTCAGCAGCTCTTCTCTCGTCTGCTTCTGCGTCAATGTTTGCTTGCAACTGTTTATCGCCTTCATCTCTTGCTACTACTTCCTGGCTGATTTGAGTTCCGAGTTCAACGTCAGCAGCTCTTCTCTCATCAGCTTCTGCATAGATGCCATCCTGCAGCAGTTTATCACCTTCTGCTCTTGCAGCAGTTTCTCCCTCCAAAGCATCTTTGCCTGCAATATTATCAATGGATACATTACCAACGGTATTGCCATTTTCGTCTTTAATTTCCATATTGACTTTTCCGTCGGAACCTACAGAGTAGCTGCCACTAGCGATTGAATCACCTTTAGCGCCGGTGTCACCTTTTTCACCCTGTTCGCCTTTTTCGCCTTGCTCGCCTTTTTCGCCTTGGATACCCTGCTCGCCTTGGTCACCCTTTTCACCTTTTAAAGCGCCGGATTCATAAGCAGTATTAATTTCGTCTACTATGCCGCTGATTTCATCAACTTTACCATCAACAGCATCAATAGCATCCTGGCTTGCAATGCCATTAATTGTCACAGATTCACCATTTTCATCAAGTTGATAATGATCTATAGTAACCGATCCATATGCATTTACAGTTTCGCTGTGATTTTGATAAGGCCACGCCAACACCGGATTTGCATGGATACCAGCCATTACACCAGCGCATAAAGCTATTGCTAAAATTTTAGATTTTTTGCTTGTCATCTTTATCACCTTTCCCGCGATTTTGTTTAAAAGCCCAAACGCCCGGCCCTTAAATAAGTATTTGCCGTAAGCCGTCCGGGAATAGTACCGCGGAGTTATATTCCGCAGGCGGTTTGCTGGCCTAAACTTTTAAAGGTTAAGTCCACTCTTACCTTTATACTGAAAGTATACCATACTTTTACCCCCCCGCAAGACATTTCAGTCGGCGTGTGACTAAACTTTTTCTGGTCTTGTGGAAACTTTTCCCTACCGGCCAGTTTGCGCGGCAGCGCAGGCTGCGGTAATCCGCTTGTTACGTGATGCGTGTTAACTATTTTTTGTCTTTTTATAAAAATTGTAAAATTTTTCTGCCAAAGGGCTTGCCAAATTCTTTTTTAGCCGCTATAATAACATTCACGTCGCTTTTGCGTGGGCACGATGAGCGTACCAAATTTTTTAGTACAGGAGGATTTTAATTTTGAACACTGAAAAAAACAATTTTATCAACCCCCTGCCAAAAACGGCAAATACTACCGCTTACGACTCTCAAGCCAGGCTTACGCAGCAGCTTGTTACGGCTGCCCAAAACGGCGACCGCAATGCTTTGGAAAAACTTTGCATTTTTTACGAGCCTTTATTTAAAAAGGAAATGCGCCGCGAGATTTTTTATAATGCGCTGGGTTATGAAGAAGGGCTCAACCTTGCGCGTTTAAAATTTATAGAGATTGTGATGGCGTATAACGGTGCGGATTTTGAGCATTTTGCAGGTTATATCCGCTGCCGCGTGCATTATGCTTTGTACGACGCGGTGAAAAAGGCTTGGGAGAAGCAAAACACCGAAGCCGCCCTGCCAAGCACTGATGAAGAACAGGCGACCGTATTTGCTGATAATGTAATAGAGCGCGAGGAGCTGGCGATTTTGCTGGCATTGGCGCTTAAAAAGCTGACTGAAAAGCAGCGCAATATAATAAAAGGAATGTATTTTGCCGGATACAGCGGTAAGGAAATTGCCGCCAAATATAAAATAACGCCTGCTATGGTAACCAAGCACCACAAGCAGGCGTTAAAAAATTTAAAAGCAAAAATAAGCTGAATTAAACCGGCTTTATTTGTTTAGTAATATCAACACATAAAAAAGGCACCATACTTTTAAAAGTATGGTGCCTTAGTTTTATTTTACTTATTATTTAAAATAGTTTACGCCGCTGATAAAGATTTTCTGGTCTTTATTGCCGCTGATGTTTTTAAACAGGCCGGGCACAAAGCGTTCGGAATGGCCCATTTTGCCAAGGATTCTGCCGTCGGGGCTGGTGATGCCTTCGATAGCATACAGCGAGCCGTTGGGGTTGTACGGCATAGCCATGGTGGGTTTGCCTTCTGCGTCAACATACTGGGTTGCAACCTGTCCGTTGGCAAACAGTTCTTTAATGGTTGCTTCCGGCGCGTAAAAACGCCCTTCGCCGTGGGATACGGCAACGGAGTGAATCTCGCCCGGTTCAACTGCGCTGAACCACGGGGATTTGTTGGAAACAATGCGCGTGCTGACAATCTGCGATACGTGGCGGCCGATGTTATTAAAGGTAAGCGTCGGGCTTTCGGCGGTCATGTCGCGGATTTCGCCGTAAGGCACAAGGCCGAGTTTGATAAGTGCCTGGAAGCCGTTGCAGATGCCGAGCATCAGGCCGTCGCGCTCGTTAAGCAGGCGTTCGATTGCTTCTTTAATACGCGGGTTGCGCAGCATGGTGGCAATAAATTTGCCGCTGCCGTCCGGTTCGTCGCCGGCACTGAAGCCGCCAGGAAGCATTACAATCTGCGCGTTGTCAATCATTTTTACCATAGCGGCGACGGATTCTTCTACCGCCTGCGGGGTAAGGTTGCGCACGATGAAGGTTTCGGCAACTGCACCTGCGTCTTCAAAGGCGCGCGCCGAGTCGTATTCGCAGTTGATGCCCGGAAATACCGGAATAAATACGCGCGGTTTAGCGATTGTTACCGGTGCGGTAAGGGGCAGTTCTGCTTTGTAAAGCGGCATGTCAAGGTCTTTATCGTCTTTATCTGCCGTTTTGGAGGGGAAGATGCCTTCCAGCGGAGCGCTGTAAGCTTTATTTGCTTCGGCGATTTCGATAACGTCGTCGTTGATGGCGATAACGGGTTTTGCGGCAGTGTGGCCAAGCAGCATGTAATCAAGGCCGTCGAAGAGGTCTTCGGGTTCGGTGCCTGCTGCAAGTTCAAGCACTAAGCCGCCCGGCTGCAAGGTAAACAGCCCGTCGGTATCGTTGTAGGGTTTAATAAATTCAAAGCCAAGGTCATTGCCGAGGCACATGGTTGTGATAAGAGCTGCAATGCCGCCTTCTTTAACGGCTGCGGCAGCTGTGATTTTGCCAGCCAGAATAGCGCTATGCACAGCGGTGAGGTTTTGTTTGAGTACGTTAAAGTCGGGCACTTCGCTGTTATCGCGCGGGCAGGAAAGGAACACAACTTTGCTGCCTGCCTGTTTGAATTCTGCCGATACTGCTTTATCACCGTCGATAACGTCAACTGCAAAGGAAACCAGCGTCGGCGGTACGGTTTTATCCATAAAAGTGCCGCTCATGCTGTCTTTGCCGCCGATTGCGGGCAGTTCCAAGGCATCAAGCGCTGTAAATGCGCCCAAAAGTGCAGCAAACGGCTGGCCCCAAAGTTCGGTATTGTGCAGTTTGGGGAAGTATTCCTGGCAGGTAAGGCGCAGTTTAGCCGGGTCTGCACCCAGGGCAACAGCGCGCGTTACGGATTCTACCACTGCATACATTGCGCCGTGGAACGGGCTCCAGCAGGCAACATCGGGGTTATAGCCGCACGCCATGACGGAAGCTGCGGTGGTTTTGCCGTGCAGCACGGGCAGGCGGCCTACCATGCCTTCTGCCGGGGTAAGCTGCTTTTTGCCGCCAAACGGCATCAATACGGTGCCGCGGCCAATGGTGCTGTCAAAGCGTTCGCTAAGCCCTTTCTGGCTGCAAACATTAAGGCGGCCCAGGTTTGCCAGCCAAGCTTCTTTCAGGTCTTTGGCTGCCGCTACCTCTGCGGGGATTTTATCAAATACACATTCGCCGGTGGTTTCGCAAACTTTAACATCGGCATGCTGGGCAACGCCGTTGGTATTTAAAAAGTCGCGCGACAGGTCTACAATCTTATCGCCGCGCCAGTACATAACAAGGCGTCTGGTATCGGTAACTTCGCCGATAACGGTTGCTTCAAGGTTTTCTTCATCGGCGAAAGCCACAAATTTTTTAATATCTGCCGGGGCAATGACAAGCGCCATGCGTTCCTGGGATTCGGAAATTGCAAGTTCGGTGCCGTCAAGGCCTTCGTATTTTTTAGGTACTTTGTCAAGGTCGATAACCATGCCGTCGGCCAGCTCGCCGTTGGCAACGGATACGCCGCCAGCGCCGTAGTCGTTGCAGCGTTTAATCATCGGGGTGACTTCCGGGTTGCGGAACAGGCGCTGAATTTTGCGTTCTGTCGGCGGGTTGCCTTTCTGCACTTCTGCGCCGCAGCTTGCCAGCGAATCGACGGTATGCTCTTTGGAAGAGCCTGTTGCGCCGCCGCAGCCGTCACGGCCGGTTCTGCCGCCGAGCAGCACCAAAAGGTCGCCCGGTTCCGGGGTTTCGCGCTTAACAAGTTTGCGCGGTACTGCGCCTACAACAGCGCCAACTTCCATGCGTTTGGCCACAAATTTATCGTGGTAGTATTCCTGTACGTGGCCGGTTGCAAGGCCAATCTGGTTGCCGTAAGAGCTGTAACCTGCTGCTGCGCCGATAGTAATTTTGCGCTGCGGCAGTTTGCCGGGCAGAGTTTCTTCCACAGGGACGCGCGGGTCGGCAGCGCCGGTTACGCGCATAGCCTGATATACATAGGCACGTCCGGAAAGCGGGTCGCGGATAGCGCCGCCAAGACAGGTTGCCGCACCGCCGAACGGTTCGATTTCCGTCGGGTGGTTATGGGTTTCGTTTTTAAACAGCAGCAGCCATTCTTCGGTTTTGCCGTCAACTTCGATAGGCACAACAATGGTGCAGGCGTTAATTTCTTCCGATTCGTCAAGGTCGTTCAGTTTGCCTTCGGCGCGCAGTTTTTTCATGCCGATAACGGCAATGTCCATCAGTGTTACAGGGCGTTTGGTATCTGCGCCGTAAACTTCGTCGCGCGCTGCCATGTATTTATCCAGCGCAGCCTGCACCGGCTGGTTGTAAAGGCCGGGTTCAATTTCTACGTCTTCAATCTGCGTCATAAAGGTTGTATGGCGGCAGTGGTCGGACCAATAAGTATCCAGCACTTTAATTTCGGTAATGGTCGGTTCGCGTTTTTCTTCATTAAAGTATTTCTGACACCACAGCAAATCGTCCAGGCTCATGGCAAGGCCGTTTTCTACGCGGTAGGCTTCCATTTCGTCTTTGGTAAAGGTTAAAAAGCCGGTTACGGATTTAATTTTCTGCGGTTCTTCGCAGGTTTGCACAAGGGTTGCCGGTTTTTCCCAGGCGGCTTCACGCGCTTCAATCGGGTTGATGCAGTAAGCCTTGATTTTGGCAAAGTCCCCGTCGCTGATTGTGCCGGACAAAATATAAACCTTGGCCGAAGATACCAGCGGGCGTTCTTTCTGGGTAATCAGCTGAATGCACTGGGCAGCAAAGTCTTCCCTTTGGTTGTACTGGCCTGGCAAAAATTCAACGGCAAAAGCACGGCAGCCTGCGGGCACTTCCAGTTCTTCAGTTACGGTATCGACAGGCGGTTCGCTCAGCACCAAGCTTTTGGCAGCGGCAAATTCTTCATCACTTACGCCCATAACATCATAACGGTTAAGCACGCGGATGCCGGTTAAGCCCTTCATGCCGAGGTTAGTCTGCAAGTCGGCAAGCATGCCCCTTGCTTCAACAGCAAAAGCTTCTTTCTTTTCTACAAAAATGCGTCTGATTTTGTCCATTAAATCAGCCTCCCTGCTTTATTTTCAATAATACTCGTTGATGTAGTTGCGGCATTTGGCAAACAATGCCTGCATAAAACCGCTTTTTTGCGGATTAAGAACTTTTATTTTACCGGCGCGCACCAATTCGTCAAAGCCGAACGTGCCAAAATAAAGCTGCGTAAAGGCGGCTTCGTCCACGACGATTTCTTCGTCGTCAATAGTGCTGGCATGGGTAAGCGCACCGTTTTGCGCTTTTATCTTTAACAGACCGTTGTTCAGCGGCAAAAATTTATCAGTAACCAAAAGCGTTGCTTCGCCCGCCAAATCCTGCGGCACCGGCAAATTATCAAGCGCTTTGCGTATATTAAGGCAGCGCGCCATCATAAACGGTTTTACGCTGCCGCAATAGTTTGCACTGTTAAAATCAAGATGGGCAAGATTGCCTGCTTCCGCAAGCCATTCAAAATCTGCGGCGTCGCTTAAATGCCCTGCTGCATAATGCAAAAGAGCGGTCTGCGCATCGTGGTTTAAAGCAAGCATTTCCTGCACTTTAAAGGTGCCGCCTGTTATGCTGTAAAGCATGTAACCGGTTGGCTCATCATTTTGCAGGGCTGCTGCCAGCATTACTTTTTCGGCCTTATAGCCGTTAAAAAGCTCCTGCCATTTAGCGCGGCTGCGCACCGCCATGCCGTTAAGGCTTTGCCCGCAGGCCTGGTAAACCGCATCCGCCGCGTCAATGCCTTCTATTATATCTGCGTAACGCACAAGTTTTACGGTTTGCACCGGCGGCAGGTTTTTAAGCCCGCCCAGCGGTAAGTTGTAAAGATGGCGGTAATAGCAGTAACTAAAGCCATACGGCGTATAAATTGCGGGGTTAATGGGCATCAGCAGCACAAACGCCGCTCCCTGCGCCCGCAGAACAGTAAAGGCGGTTTCTAAAAGCCGGCGCGTAAGGTGCTGGCCGCGGTATTCCGGCGCTGTTGCTACGCCTACTATGTACGGCAGGCGCACTTCGCGTCCGCGCAGCGTAATTCTATACGGGTTAAGGTGCAGCATGCAGGCCAGCTTGCCTCCGTCAAAGCCGCCGATAATATTATTCTGTTTCAGGCAGTATTCATTAAAATACCATTCGTAAAACGGGTCGCCTTTTTTTTCAAAGCAATAATCCCACAAATCAGCCGCCTGTGGCAGCGAATCTGTGTTTAAAAGCCTAAAATCCATTTCAGCCTCTTATTTAAAAACAGTAGAATATTTTTTAATCATAAATTCCGGCTTGTATGATTCTTTTGCCATGCGCAGGCCTTCGTGCCCCATATCTTCCTCGCGGTTAAGATAGGTTACATCGCCCCAGGCATTTTTGGCAAAATCGCGGTTAATAACGGCGTACAGGCCGCGGATTTCCGGGTTGGCCTTTTCTACGTGCAGCACGGCGGTATCGTCGTTGATTTTTTCTCCGAAGCTGAATGCTTCCACCTTGCCGTCGATGCGGATAACGCCGCCGCGCAGTTTAAGCGCTTCAAAATTATCCAGTGCTTCGTGGATAGCGCATTTTTCGCACACCAGCGAAGGGTCGTCGCCCATACGGCGCTCGCACCACATATCGCCGAAGGCAATGCACTCGTCGATATTGCTGCGGTTCATTTCTTCGTAAACGTAATCAGGATGCTCTTTTACAAAAGCATTGCAGTGATTTTTTTTGCCGTGATATTTACGCCCTGCAAGCGTTGCCAGGTTTTGCTGCAAATAAACATAATCCCAGTTATCGCGGTCATCGGTAATTTCCAAATCCGGGAAAGCTTTTAAAAGCCTTTCTTTGCCGTCATCGTAAATACCGTGAATTTCAAACGGCTGGCCGCCGTTGTATTCTTTAATTTCCTGCATTAAAAGCGGCAGGTCTTCATCTTTGCCGCCAAAAGGCTGCAAAAAGAAATCGACATCATTGCGCTTAACCTTGATAACCAAAAAATCATGCGCAACAGTCCAGAAAATATCGTAACATGTCTGCCACATAAACAGATTGCCGAAAGCACATTCCGAGCCGCGGTAGTACGGGCGCGACATATAGCTTTCAAATAAGGCTTTATCTGTAACGGCAATTTCTTTAAGTTTTAAAATAAAATTACCCCCAATTTTCTTCTTATTAAAATATTATACCATACTGCTGCTAACTTTCTCAAAATTTCTGTCACATTATTTATAAAAATTGCCAAAAAACAAAAACCTGCCGCAAAAACGGCAGGCTGTATTGATTTTATCAATGTCTGTGATGGGCGTTGAAACAGTCCCTGCAATAAACAGGACGGTCTTCCGACGGTTTGAACGGAACTTCGGTTTCCTTGCCGCATTCAGCGCAAACTGCCGGGTACATCTGGCGTGCCGGGCGTTCCGTTGCAATGCCGAGGCGCTGTTTGCGAGCCTGACGGCAAGCGGGGCAGCGGCCCGGTTCGTTGGTAAAGCCTTTGGATTCATAAAATTCCTGTTCGGATGCGGAAAAAACAAATTCCTTGCCGCATTCCTTGCATACTAAAGTTTTGTCTTCTTTCATTATTATCAGCTCCTTACATTAAACATACCCCATGAGGTCTTCATAGATTTGCCACGGCTTCGATAAAAATGCAAGAAGCATTATAAAAGAAGATATGAACCCTTTATGAACCAACAGAGATATACTGTTTTTAGTATATATTTTAAAAGCACAAATGTCAATATATAATGGCTGTTTTTAACATTTGTCCGTTAAAATTTAACGTAAATAATATGTTGCATTGGTTGCTTCCAGCACTGTGGTGTAGCCGCGCCATTTGGCAAGCGTGGTTGTGCTGCAATTACCAATGCTGAAATTCCAGATTTTATTCAAATCAAGCCCTAAAAACAGGCACAGCAGCACGCGGATAATGCCGCCGTGCGAAACAACTGCAATATCGGCTTGTTCCATCTCTGCCAGGCAGTTTTTAAAAAACGGCTCTACACGCGCGGCAACATCGGTAAAGTTTTCGCCGCCAGGCACATGGCACAGCGCCGGATTTTTAAAAAAGGCGTCAATATCGCCCGGCCATTTGGCATTAATTTCGTCAAAGGTCATGCCTTCCCATTCGCCAAAGGCAATTTCTTTAATACTGTCAACGGCGGTTAGCCCCAGCCCGTGCGTATTGGCCAGCGGCTCTGCCGTCTGGCGTGCGCGCAAAAGGCTGCTGCAATAAATTTTATCAAGTTTAATATCCTTAAAATGTTCTGCCAAAAGCTGAGCCTGCGCTTTGCCTTTGGCATTCAGTTCAATATCAGTCTGCCCCTGAAAACGGTAGCTTTTGTTGGAATCCGTTTCGCCGTGGCGGATAAGATATAACCTGCCCATTACTTCGCCCCCTGTTTGCCCGCCTTAATTTCTTCGGCATGCGAAAACTCTTTGAATTCTGCATGTACGCCTGCTTCGTCAAAAGTTTCCATTTCTTTATAGGCTTTAATGCCGGCATCAAGCAGGCTCAGTGCCAGCACAGCACCTTCGCCGCGGCAGATTTTAATATCCAAGCGCAGCGGCGCGCTGATGCCGATTGCGGTAAGCAGTTCTTCCATGCCAGGTTCTGCCGATACGTGCCCAGCAAAAAGATAATCTTTAGCGGCTGCGTTGTATTTTACTGCTGCCAGCGCTGCCAGTGCCGTAGCCGCACCGTCCAGCATCACCGGCACTTTTAACGCCGCTGCCTGCAATATGCCGCCTGCCATTGCGGCAATGCTTTTACTGCCGAGCTTTTCTAAAAATTCATAGCCGGTTTCATCGCCGCCAGGCAGTTTATATTCCGGCACAGCGGCATCTGCACAGCCAAACGCCAAAACCTGCTGGCCGTTTTGCAGGCTTGCCGCTTCTTTTACCAAAAGCGCACCTTCAAACAGCGCTTCTTCGGTGTTTTCTGCCGTTACCAAAAAGCTCTGCCTGCTTATTTTCGCGTTATCTGCCAGCACGCAGGCTGCTTTGCCGTCCTGCATGTATGCTGCTGCCTGCTCAGGCTCAGATGTCCACACAAGCAGCGTTTTCTGCGGAAAGTTTACATCGTTTTTATCGGCGCTGCCGTAAATTGCAGCATAACGGGTTGCCATTTCTTCAAGCTTTGCCAGCGAGCCCACCGGCTTGATTAAATTATCAAAACGCTCCTGCGCTTTGGCAACCAGCGCCCTGTCAACAGGCTGAATATTGCTCGCAAGTACATCTATTTCCATTTTGCACCATCCTTAAAACAAACTTAATATACTGTTATAATCATAAAAGCCAAACGCCAAAAGCGGCCCGATAACCGCTGCACAAAGCAGGTACAGCACGTTGCCGCATTCCGTCAGCGCGCCGTAGGTATCACCGGTAAGACCGCCAAGCTGGCTTTGCAAAAACTTGGCAATGCCAAACACCAGCACAAAGGTTGCTGCCATTAAAACAAGGTACAGCCCGCCGCACAGCGCCGTTATGGCAATGCCCAGCGCCAGCGCGATAACCGTGTAAACCGGTTTGGCATACATTGTAAACATGTGCCCGATGCCTGTTTTGCGCGCGTAAGGAAAGTTGACGATAAAAATTACCATAAAAGTGCGCGTTGCCACGCTCATGGCAATAAGCGTTACCGTAAGCATCTCCGGGCGGATAGCAAGATACGCCGATACTTTCAGCAAAATCAAAACGATAATTGCCAGCACAGCGTTAGAGCCAACATGGCTGTCTTTCATGATTTCAAGCATACGCTCTCGGCTGCGAGCCGAAAAAACTCCGTCCGAAGTATCCATAAAACCGTCATACATCAGCCCGCCGGTAATAATAATTTCTGCCAGTATCAGAAGCGCCGCGCGGGTAAAATCCGGCACGGAAAGAAGCAGCAGCAAATAATTGACCGCGCCCAAAAACAAGCCGATAACAAGCCCCACCAGCGGAAAATACGGCACACTGCGCGAAAAATCTTCGTCGCGCCAGTCCGTGCGGTGGCTGAAACGGATGCGCGTTAAAAATTCCAGGCAGGTAATAAAATCACGCATGCGCGCCACCTGCCGCTATTTTTTTGTATAAATCAAGCGCCGCCTGCAAAATTACAATGGCAAGCGAGGCCCCGGTGCCTTCGCCAAGGCGCATGCCTGCATCTACAATCGGTTTTAATTTTAAAATCTCCAGCATTTTGGCGTGGCTGATTTCTGCCGATAAGTGCGAGCAAAACATATAATCCGCACAGGCGGGATATAAACCGTAAGCCAAAAGCGCTGCTGCCGTTGCGTTTACGCCGTCTACCATTGTTGGCACGCGGCGGCGCGCACCGGCAATAATCATACCGGCAAGGCCTGCGTGGTCGTAGCCGCCGACTTTACACAGAATGTCCATCGCGTCGCCTGCTATGGGTTTGTTGAAGGCAAGGCCGTCGGCAACAACGCGGCGTTTTACTACCATGCGTTCATCGTTAATGCCAGTGCCGCGCCCTACGGTCAGTTCCGGCGGCAGGCCGGTAAAGGCTGATACGATAGCGGCGGTGGAAGTTGTATTGCCGATGCCCATTTCTGCCGTTACCAGCATGTTATAGCCGTTATCAATGCACTCATCGGCAACCTTCATGCCGCGTTTCAAGGCTTCTTCTGCCTGTTCGCGCGTCATGGCCGGTCCTTTGGTAAAATCTTCCGTGCCCCAGGCAACCTTTTCGTTGCGCACCTTGGGCAGGTGGCTCAAATCAAAAGTTGTGCCCATATCGACCACAAACACATCCGCGCCGGCGTGGCGCGCCATTACGTTAGCGCCTGCCGTGCCGCGCATATAACCGTTAATCATCTGCATGGTTACTTCCTGCGGATAAGCGCTGACGCCGTATTTGGCAATGCCATGGTCGCCGCACATCAAAAGCATGGCGCTTTTCAGTTTGCCTTCAAAATCGGGCGTGCCGCAAATAGCCGCATAACGCTCTACCATTCTTTCTACTTTGCCAAGCTGGCCCGGCACTTCGTCCGCCTGCAGCCAGTTTTTATGTACAATTTCTGCCGCTTCCATATTAAGCGGCGGCACAATAATTTCCTGCATCAATTTTCCTCCTCAAATTTAAAAGCAAGCTTTTTCATGTCAACGGCCTGCCCGGCAACGCAGTAAAATACGCTGTCTGCGGCATCTGCTACCTGCTGGTTTACCCAGCCCGCAATATCGCGGTATTCGCGCGCCATAGCGTTTTCAGGCACAATGCCTGCACCGACTTCGTTGGTTACAAACACCACCGGTTTGGCACCAGCACGGGCAGCGTCAATCAGTTTGGCAATTTCTGCCTTTACAAACTGCGCTTTCTGCTCCGTTGTTCCCTGCGGCGCGTTTTTGCCGTACAGCAAATTGCTCATATACAGCGTAAGGCAGTCGAACAAAACAGCGCCGGCCTCCTTAACGGCTTTCGCCATTACCTCGTGGGCGTTGTAGGGGGCTTCAAAATTTATCCAGCGCGTCCGGGGGCGGCGCGCCTGATGCAGGCGGACACGTTCTGCCATTTCATCGTCAAGAATTTCGGCGGTAGCAATATATGCGCATTTTGCGCCATAATGCAGCACGTATTTTTCGGCAAATTCGCTTTTACCGCTGCGTGCCCCGCCCGTAACCAAAACAAGTTTACCCGGCATCTCAAAACTCCTTTCTATAAACAAAAAATCCCCTTTAGGCAAAGAGGATTATACTTCAAAAAGAATATGCAAATACCCGCCTATCCCCCGTAGGCTGTGATATTCGTAACAGGCAGGTCTCCTGGCTCAGGTTCATCGCCGCGCTGCGCCTTCCCAAAGCTTTGCTTCAGTGACATTTTGCAGACGGCTCGCCATTACAGTAGCGGGACTGCGCCGGATTCGCACCGGCTTCCCTATTAAGCTTGCGGGGTTAACCGCATCACCTGTTGATTTTTTCCAAAATTATATATTCTGCGCATTTGTCAAAAATCCTGCTTGCGCAGAAAAAAATTAGCGGCAGCATCCGCGCCGCCGCTGTAAGTTATTTCAGGCTGTTTTTGTAGTCTTCCAAAAATTGCGCCAGGCCTTTGTCGGTCAAAGGATGCAAAATCATTTCTTTTAAAACCTTGGTCGGGATAGTTGCAATATCGGCACCGGCAAGCATTACCTTTTCAACGTGCTCCATATTGCGGACGCTGGCTGCAATAATCTGCGTATCAAGATTGTACTGGCGGAACACTTTAACCATGTTTTCTACAAGCGCAACGCCGTTTTCGCCGATATCGTCCAGGCGGCCGATAAACGGGCTTACATAGGTTGCACCGGCGCGGGCTGCCATAAGCGCCTGCGGCAGGCTGAACACCAGTGTTACATTGGTTTTGATGCCTTCTTTGGCAAGGATTTTTACGGCTTTTAAACCTTCGGCAATGCAGGGGATTTTTACAACAACTTTATCAGAAATCTTCATCAGCTTACGTGCTTCGGCAACCATGCCTTCGCAGTCGGTACTGATAACTTCGGCGCTGACAGGTCCGTCAACCAGTTTGCAAATTTCGGGAATTACTTCGGCCTGAGTCCTGCCGGTTTTAGCAATCAGGCTGGGGTTGGTGGTAACACCGTAAACAACGCCCAGCGCTGCCATTTCTGCAATTTCTGCCACATTGGCAGTATCCATAAAAATTTTCACTCGTCATACCTCTTTCGTATTTAATATTGATAATAAAATAAACTTAAACAACGCAAATTTTGCCAGTAACTGCAAAACCTGCTAAAACAGTACCGTCTGGTCGCTATCCGGAGGCAAAAAAACATCCCGCCCGCGGCCTTTGCGGTTTTTATTGCTTACCCACGTGCCGCATTTCGGGCACTGCATCTTAGCCGCCGGTAAGGCCCAGGCCAGCTGCCTGCCGCATTTCGGGCAAACAAAAAGCACCTGCATATTTTCGCCGGGCTGGTATTTTTTCATACTCCGTCAACTCCTTTGCGGCCTTTCAATCTATTATACACTATCGCGGCATTTTTTGCAGATTTTGTTGCAAGTTTTATGGACAAACCGCGTAAAATTTTATATGCTATTATTAAATAAACTTTAAGCGAGGTTACATTATGTCACTGCAAAAAGAATTTGAAGCGCTTGGCTGCTGGAATGCGCCGACGGAAGAAGAACACATCAGCGTTTACGGCATGAATTTTGATAACTGCTATATTATCTTTACCGATTTGGACGGAAAAACACCGGCTGACGCCGCTGCACCGCTGGTAGCAGCCTGCTACGACGGACGCGACGCTTTTATGTGGGGCAAAGAACTGCAAAACTTTGCCGCCTTAAAAAGTCTGCGCGCCGCCCATGCGGATGATAACGAATTTATCGCCGCTGTTGAAAATTACACCCTGCCGAAGGATTAAATCTTAACAACTGCATAGCAAAAAAGCAGAACAGCTAACCATTCAGCTGCTCTGCTTTTTTGTTTTACTTAACAGTTTTTACTTTTCTAATTCCTATCAGCACAAGCCTTCTCGGGCTACAATTTTATCCAGAATTTCTGCACCTTTAAAGACAACTTTGTCGCATTGGATTTCCGGTTCAAAATATTTGGGTTTTACTTCGCGGCAGTCATAATGCCCAAGCTCTGCGCTGAAGGTATCAATAAACTCTTTGCAAAGCTCCCTTACTTTGCAGCCGTCTTCTTTAGCGTTGCGTTTTACATACAGCGTGCTTAAAACCATGCACGCGCCGGTAACAACGCCGCAGGCAATGCCTGCGCCCATACCTCCGCCAAAGCCGGCAGAAATTTTAAGCGCCTGCGGCGGAAGCTGCATATTATATGCCCAGTTTGCCCCATAAAGCATTTTTTCGGCACAGTTCAGGTTCATATCCTTACCGTAGCCTTTCTGCAACAATTCAAGCAGCATAGTTATCCCTCCTATAACTTAAAGTACACTGCTTCTCCTTTTTCAAGCGATGCCGGTACGTCAATCAGCCGCTGATTGCGCGAGCCGCGGTAAGGAAAATCCAAATCGCGCTGCGCAAGGATAAACGGACCGTCTACCAGCACATTTATTTCTTTTAAAACCGGCAGGCTTTTAACGTCGTTGTACACATAACCGGTGTAACACCACACGTTTAAGCCCGGTTTTAATTTTTTGATTTCATGCAAAAACTCCAGCACGCCGTCTGCCTGCGCCAACGGGTCGCCGCCGCTTAAGGTTATGCCCCTGTGCAGCGGTGTCAGGCGGCTTGCAACATCTTCTGCCAACGCTGCCGCTGTATATTCCTCGCCGCCGTCAAAAGGCAGTGTAGAAGGATTATGGCACCCTTCGCAGTGGCGCGGGCAGCCCTGAAAGAACACAACCGCACGGATGCCGGGCCCATCGACGATAGATTCATTTAAAATGCCTGCAACCCTCAGCATAACGCGCCTCCTACTCTGTGCAGCAATTTGCGCGCTGGCGGATTTGCGTCAGTTTCTTCTCGCAAACCGGGCAGTAATCGGTGTCGATAATGCCGGTATAGCCGCAGTCCTCACAGTAATCAATCGGAAAGTTAATACCGCAGTAGCCGCAGTCGCACGCCAGCATGTGGCGCAGCACATCTTCGACAGCTTGCAGATTATGCACCGGTGAAGATTCAAACTCTACATAGCTGATATGCCCGCCGTTGGTGTATTTATGATACGGCCCTTCAATGCGCATCTTGTCAAAAGCACTGATGTGGTAGCCAACCGGAACATGGAACGAGTTTGTATAGTACGCTTTATCGGTCACGCCCGGAATAATGCCGTATTCGCGGCGGTCAATGCGGATAAAACGTCCGGAAAGCCCTTCAGCCGGTGTGGCAATAAGGCTGAAATTCAAATCATACTTATCTGCATATTCGTCAACACGCTTACGCATGTGGGCAATAATCTCCTCGCCAAGCTTCTGCGATTCTTCGCTTTCGCCATGATGCTTGCCTACAAGCGCCGTCAGTGTTTCGGCAAGGCCGATAAAGCCAACCGTCAGCGTGCCGTTTTTAATTGCTGGCTCGATACGGTCATCCTTTTTCAGCTTGTCGCTGCCCATGTACAGCCCCTGCCCCATCAAAAACGGCAGGTCGCGCACACGCAGGTTGCACTGTACGTGATAACGGTGCAGCAGTTGTTTTGCCACCAGGTCCATCATACTGTCAAGCATCTGATAAAACTTATCAATGTTACGTTCTGCCTTAATGGCAAGGCGCGGCAGATTAATAGTCGTAAACGACAGGTTGCCGCGTCCGTTGGTAATTTCCTCGCCGTGGCGGTTAGAGATAACGCGCGTGCGGCAGCCCATATAAGCAACCTGCCCGCCGTAATCGCGGTTGAACGTGGTATCCATAAAACTGAAAGTCGGGTTCAGGCGTTTAGCGGCAACGCTGATTGCCTGCTGGAACAAATCATAGTTCGGGTCGCCCGGGTCGAGGTTTACGCCGCGTTTAACACGGAAGATAACATTCGGGAAAATCGGGTTTTCGCCGCGCCCCAGGCCGTTGCCGTAAGCCTTGAGCAGGTTGCGCGTAACCTTGCGCCCATTCTCAGTTGTATCAAGCCCAAGGTTCAGGCTGGAAAACGGCACCTGCGCACCGGCACGCGAATGCATGCTGTTAAGGTTGTAAACCAATGCTTCCATCGCCTGGAACACTTCGTTTTCGTCAGCGCCTTCAACAAAATCAGCCATCTCTGTATCAAAAAAGCCGAAGGACTGGCCGCCGAACATATCGTTCTGGTTGCTTTGCAGCACAATGGCAGCCAGCGCTGCCGCAGAGCCCGGACGTTTCGGCGGGCGAATATAGCCGTGCCCGTTGTTGAAGCCCTCGTGCAGCAGCCTGCCCAGCGGAATGTTAAGGCAGTTTAAGGTTTTGCCGTAAAAATCAAGGTCGTGAATGTGAATATCGCCGCGTTTATGCGCCGACGCCATTTCTTCCGGAATAACGCGGTTCAGGTAATATTCGCGGCTGGCAGCCGATGCAATTTGCAGCATTTTGGCAGAAGGCGAATTGGAAATATTGGCGTTGTCGCGGTCAGTTTCTTTTAAAATTTCGCCAACTGTGTCCATCAGCTCGCTGCGCGCATTACGGATATCTGTACGTTTTGCCCTGTACAAAATATAGGACTTAGCCGTTCTGGCATGCCCTTTTTTGATAAGCACTTTTTCTACTATATCCTGCACATGCTCAACATCTACAACATCTGCATTTTCTGCTTTCAGGCATTTTAAAACGTCCAGCGTAATTTCAACCGCCATTTCGCGGTCAGCGCCGCCGACAGATTGCGCCGCCTTAAAAATAGCATCCGTTATTTTACTGTCATCAAACGCAACTATGCGTCCATCGCGTTTACGAATTTTCATGCTCCGGGTCACTCCGTTCTTTCTTTTCGTTGTTATTGATAATGCGCTGCAATTCCTGCATAAAATTATTGACATCGGCAAACTGCCTGTAAACAGAAGCAAAACGCACGTAAGCAATTTTGTCGGTTTTTTCCAGATAGTTCATAACAAGTTCGCCGATAACCTCGCTGCGCACCTCAGATTCGCCGCGCATACGCAGCTCGCGCTCGATATGGTCAGCCATTTCCTTAATTTTTTCGTAAGGAATCGGGCGTTTTTCAAAAGCTTTCATCAAACCGTTCAGCAGCTTTTTGCTGTCAAACAGTTCACGGCGGCCGTCTTTTTTATTTACAACAAGCGGTGTTTCTTCGTATTTTTCGTAGGTGGTAAACCTGCGCCCGCAATCAGGGCACTCGCGCCTACGGCGGATAGAAGCGCCGTCATCAACCGAACGCGAATCTACAACGCGGCTGTCGTTGTAAGAACAAAATGGGCATCTCATACATTCACTTCCCTGTCATTTATTTAATAAGTAACTCTATTATAGCACACCGGCAGCATAAAAGAAACAACATCTTGTGTTTATTTTGCTTTTTAGGTAATATCAACCCCAAAATATAGAAAGCCCCTGCTGAAATCAGCAGAGGCTTTTGTTGATTTATCTGGTTATAATCAGCCGCGAATCCAGGGCGGAATCTCCGTATCGGTAGAATGTTTGTGAATAATCCCGCTGCCGCCTACATGCGGTTTGTTATCGTTGTCATGCGGCTGTACATAGCTGCTGGGGCTTTTGCTGCCCGGTCTGCCGCCATGGGTCGGCATATCCTTGTTAAAGCCGGTAGCAATAACAGTTACGCGGATTTCGTCTTTAAGGTTTTCATCAATAACAGCGCCGAAGATGATGTTAGCATCGGGGTCAACAGCTTCCGTAATGATGTTGGAGGCTTCGGTAACATCAAACAGCGACAGGTCTGCGCCGCCGGTAATATTGAACAGAACGCCGCGCGCACCTTCGATAGATGCTTCGAGCAGCGGGCTCTTGATGGCAGCTTCGGCAGCAGCGCGTGCGCCGTCGTCGCCCTTGGCCATGCCGATGCCCATAAGTGCTGAGCCTGCGTTGGACATAACGGTTTTAATATCCGCAAAGTCCAGGTTTACAAGGCCAGGCACTGCAATCAGGTCAGAAATGCCCTGAACGCCCTGGCGCAGTACGTCATCGGCAATGCGAAAGGCTTCCAGCATGGAAGTTCTTCTGTCGATAACCTGCAGCAAACGGTCGTTAGGAATGGTAATTAAGGTATCAACTTTTTCTTTGATATTTACAATGCCGCTTTCAGCCTGGTTCATGCGGCGTTTGCCTTCAAAAGAGAACGGTTTTGTTACAACGCCTACGGTCAGCGCACCGACTTCGCGCGCACATTCAGCCACAATCGGGGCTGCGCCTGTGCCAGTGCCGCCGCCCATGCCTGCGGTTACAAATACCATATCTGCGCCCTTAAGGGCTTCCAAAATCTGGTCACGGCTTTCTTCGGCGGCTTTTTCGCCGATTTCCGGGTTTGCGCCTGCGCCGAGGCCTTTAGTCAGTTTTTCGCCGATCTGGATGCGGGTAGCTGCCTTGGATAACAAAAGAGCCTGGGCATCGCAGTTGACTGCGATAAATTCAACGCCTTTTACTCCGGCGGTAATCATTCTGTTTACGGCATTGTTGCCGCCGCCGCCAACGCCGATGACCTTGATATTGGCAAGGTTGTCCATGCCCTTTTCTTCAAATTCTTCAAACATTATTTATATTCCCCCTTAATAAGTTGGGTAAATTCCATTACATAAATATCAAAGTTATATTCAACATGGGGCGCGTTTTCTCCTGCCTGGCTGTAAAAAAATTTTACTTTTTAAGAAACAGGTGGCGGATTGCGGCAAGATTGTTAAAAATGCGCATGCCGAAAATCAAAATACCGACAAGGTACAAATCTATCCCCAGCAAAGTGCCGGAATAGCACAGAAACGCGGCCATAACGGCATTGGTGAAAAAGCCGGTGATAAATATAAAGTTATCGTATTTTCCTTCCATGCTGGAGCGGATGCCGCCGAAAACGGTGTCCAGCGCCGCCATCAGCGACACGGACAGCAAACGGGCGTATTCAAACGGCAGATACAGCGGAAAATACCATCCGGCGATAAAGCCGATAACAATACCGGCAAGTGCGTACAGCATTATTTACCAGCCTCCTTTGCCGTATGTTCTTCTTCGGGCGCTGCCTTGGCGTATTCAAAAACCCTGCGGCCTTTGTAGGCAGGCACTTTTACAACTTCCGGCAGTGTCAGGTCTGCCTGGATGCCCCAGAACTTAAACGTATCAAGCACGCCGCCCCTTAATTTAAGGGCGCTGGCCAGATTGGACGGGTTGCCGATGGCCAGGATGACATACGGCGGTGCGGAACGGTTGTTGTTTACCGAAAGCGTCGGCCCGGCGCAGCGGATTTCACTGGTAGCAACCAGGCGCTCGCCGTTGATGGAGATAGCCTCCGCACCGGCGGCACGCAGTTCGTTGATAACGCGTAGCAAATCGTCATCGTGAATGATGTACAGATTGGGGTTTTCGCCTACCTGCGCCGTTACCTTGCTGTCGTCAAGAATCAGCTGTATGCCCTTGCCCTCCAAAGGCACCTCGCCTGCAAACTCCTTCAGGCGTTCTACTTCCGTTTCCAGCGCTTCATCGGTGCCGCTTGCCGCCTGCAAACGCTCAACCTCGTGGGCCAGGTCGTCGCGCTGCTGTTCAACAACGCGCAGGCGCTCGGTCAGTTCCTCGGCACGCTGGACGTTAATGGTTTTCTGCCTTTCGGTGGTTTTAATCTGTGTCGCCAGCATAAAGCCCAGCACAGCAAAAACCAGCATCAGCATTATTTTGGCATGTTTATTGGTTAACATACTTCTCTATGGTCCTTTCAAAAATATCAGGCTTTGTGCCTTAACTTAATATAAGGCTTTGCGAAGGTTAAGTCAATATATTCCGCTCTAATATTTTTTGTTTTTATGTCATTAAAAACCGTAACAAATACATCCAGCTTTTCTGCAAGGTGGTCTGCATTGCCAAGCAGTATCGGATAGCCGTAGCTGAGGTTGAATTTAACATTGTTGCTGCCGTCAACGGCAATTTCAGAAATCGAGTTGATAACTTCTTTATCAAGCCTGCTTAAAAATTTTAAAATCTCCAGCACGTTTTTTTCTTTAACGGTATCGCCAAAGAAAATATTCCCTGTAACCACGCCGGACAGCACCGGTGCATCTGCGCCCTTAATGCCGTCGCTGACGTTCATTACCACGCCGTTGTAATCTACCTGCGCATAGCTTTTGTACGAGCAGGCAATATACACCGCCGGTACGCGCTCTTTAACGCGTATTTGCAGCACACCAGGCCAGAAATATTCCGTCTCGGCCTTTTCAAAGCGTACGTCATTTTCAATCGCCTTTTTAACGTCCGAAGGCGAAATTACAAACAAATTAACCGGCTTTTGCGTGCCGCACATTTTTAAAATATCGTCCTGCGTCAGCTTGTCGGTGCCTTCAATTACAAGGCTGCCAAAGGCTGTGCCGGGCGCAGTCATCCATTTGTAAGCGCCAAACAGGCTGCCTGCTATAACCGCTATAATAAAAAACAGGCGCAAAAGGCGCAAGCGCCGCTTTTTACGGTTTTCTCTTAAACGTTCGCGTGTCGTTTGCACCTTTTTACACCTCTTAAAACTTCTCCGTCAATTATTTATTGTCAAGCGATGCCGACTGCAAAATAATATCGCACAGCTCAGGGAAGCTGATTCCTGCCGCAGCCGCTGCTTTCGGCACAAGGCTCGTTGCCGTCATGCCGGGCACGGTATTGATTTCAAGCACATAGCCGTTGCCTTCGCTGTCAAGCATTACATCAGCGCGGGCAACGCCGCTGCAGCCCAGCACCTCGTAAGCCTGTTTGGCAATTTCCTGCACTTTTTTGGTTGTAGCTTCATCCAAATCTGCCGGGCAGATATACTCGGTTGCACCCTTGGTATATTTGCTGAAATAATCGTAGCTGCCGGAATGCGGTGCAATATGGATTACCGGCAAAGCAACAGTTTTGCCGTCTTTCTGCATCATGGAAACAGTCAGTTCCCAGCCGTCGATAAATTTTTCAACCAGAATATCGCGGCAGTATTTAAAAGCGTTAGCCAAAGCTTCATCAAGCTGCGCTTCGTCCTTAACAACTTCTACGCCGATGCTGCTGCCCTGGCTGGCCGGTTTTACAACCACCGGCAGGCTGAAATGCTGCATAATTTTTTCTTTAATATTTTCTTCCCTGGCATTCATAATCAGGCATTCAGGAGTCGGGATGCCTGCATCGCGCATCATGCGTTTGCTCAGAACCTTATCCATGCACACAACGCTGGCAATCATGCCGCTGCCGGTATAAGGCATATCGCGGATTTCCAAAAGGGTCTGCAAACGGCCATCCTCGCCGTAAAGGCCATGCACGGCATTAAATACAACTTCAGCCTTGCATTCAGCCAGCTGTTTGCCAAAATTTTTCGGGTCCAGGTCAAGCTCAACCACGTTGGTGTAGCCTGCTTCCCTCAAAGCTGCGGCAATAGCCTTGCCGGTGTTTAAAGAAACCTCGCGTTCTGCGGACGGGCCGCCCATAACAACTGCAACTACCTGATTTTTGTTAAACATTTTCTTTGCTCCTTTGCAAATCAGTTACTAATGCTTCTCCAACTTTATATACATCGCCTGCGCCGATAGTCATAATCAAATCACCCTTGCAGGCGTTTTTAACAAGATAACTTTCAATATCGGCCAGCGCCGGTACATATTCAACGTCAATGCCGCTTACTTTTTTAATGCCTTCTGCCAGCTTCCGGCTGTTGACGCCTTCAATCGGGTCTTCGCTGGCAGCATAAATATCCGTTACAATGAGTTTGTCGCAGCCCTTAAAGCAGGCGCAGAACTCATCAAACAAAAGCTGCGTGCGGGTATAACGGTGCGGCTGAAAAACACAGATTAAACGCTGCGGCCTGGTTTGCAGCGCCGCCTTTAAGGTAACGCCGATTTCCGTAGGATGGTGCGCATAATCATCTACCACCCATACGCCGTTAACGCGGCCTTTGGTTTCAAAACGGCGGTGTGCGCCGCTGAATTTTTTCAGCGCGCTTAAAATGCTGTCCGTATTGATACCCATTTCAACCGCACAAGCCAGCGCACCAAGCGAATTAAGCACGTTATGCCTGCCGGGCACAATCAGCTGCACTTCGGCAAACAGGCTGCCGTTTTTATAAACCTTGTAATCCGTGCCGCCGGTATGGTACACAACATCCTTGGCAACATAACAGGCTTCTTCATTATCAATGCCATAGCTGATAACGCGCGTTTTGGTTTCCTGCGCCAGACGGCGGAGCTTGGCGTTATCCATGCACAGCACTGCCGCGCCGCCAGGCCTTACATTATCAACAAACTTGGCAAAAGCCTTGTAAATATTTTCTTCGCTGCCGTAATGGTCCATATGGTCATTTTCAATATTGGTCACCAGCGCATACAGCGGATAAAACTTTAAAAACGAACCGTCGCTTTCGTCCGCTTCGGCAATGACATAGCGCCCGCTGCCGCTGCGCGCGTTGCCGCCGAGGCTTGTAACTTCGCCGCCGATAACGATGGTCGGGTCTATACCGCTTTCAGCAGCAATGCAGCTCAGCATCGCACTGGTTGTTGTTTTGCCGTGCGCTCCGGCCACAGCTACGCCGTCAGCATGATTTATCAGCTCTGCCAGCACGTCGGAGCGGTGCATAATACGGATGCTATGCTTTTTTGCCGCCACAAGCTCGCAGTTATCCGGATGGATGGCAGAAGAAATAACCACCGCATCAGCGCCCTGTACCTGCTGCGCCGCATGGCCCTGGTAAACAACCGCGCCCAAAGCCTTCAGCTTATCGCAAACACCTCCGGCATTTTTATCCGAACCGGTAACGTGAAAGCCGCGCTCGCACAGCACATGCGCCAAAGCGCTCATTCCCGCGCCGCCGATACCAATAAAATGTATATTGTGTATTCCCGAAAGCATTAAAATCCTCCTCCGTCAGTTTTTTGCCAGCTGTAAAGCCTGCTGCGCAATTTCTTTGGCTGCACCCGGACGTCCGAGGCTCTTGGCAGCCTTTTTCATCTGCTGCAATTCGCCGCTGCGAATCAGCAAATGTTCTATTTCTTCCAGCAATTTTTCGCCGGTCAGTTCTTTATCCAAAATTACTTTTGCCGCACCTGCCGCTTCCACAGCGCGTGCGTTAAACTCCTGGTGGTTAGCCGTAGCATAAGGGTACGGAATAAGCACCGAAGGTATGCCCTTGGCCGTCAGTTCCGCAAGCCCTATCGCGCCTGCGCGGAACACCGCCAGGTCAGCAGCGGCCAGCGCCATCGGCATATCGTGCAAATACGGTTTTACCACTATGTTATCTTCCAGCGGGCCTTTTTTGTTCAGTTTCTTCATATAAGCATCATAATTTGCTTCGCCGGTAGCGTGCAAAACCTGCACATCATGCCTGCCGCTAAGCGCTTCTTCAACAAAAAGCATGGCTCTGTTAATGCTTTGCGCACCGCGGCTGCCGCCGGATACCAGAATTGTTTTTTTACCGGCATCCAGGTCGAAAAATTTAATGGCTTCAGCGCGTTTGTTGGAGAGAATCTCCACGCGGATAGGATTGCCGGTATAAACCTTTTGCGATTTGCCGGTAAAATATTTTTCTGCTTCGTGATAGCCCAAAAATACTTTTTTTACAAAGCGCGCCAGAATTTTATTGGTTACGCCCGGCATGGCATTCTGCTCCTGTATAGCCGTCGGTATACCGCGCAGCGCCGCCAAAAACACAACCGGGCCGCACACATAACCGCCCGTGCCTATAACAAGGTCAGGCTTGATTTCGCTGATAATCCTGTTGGCACCGGCAAGGCCTGTAAACAGCTTGGCAAAGCTGCGCAGCGTATCAAAGCTTAAGCTGCGTTTAAAACCTGCAATTTCGATATAGCGCAGCGGATAACCATAACGCGGAATAATATTTTTTTCCAGCCCCTGCTGCGTGCCGACAAACACAATTTCGGCATCGGGGCGCAGTTTTTTTATCTGGTCGGCAATGGTCAGCGCCGGATAAATGTGGCCGCCGGTGCCGCCGCCCGAAAGTATTACTTTCACTTTTCTTCCTCCGTAGCAGCAAGCTCTGCAACTATTTCTTTAAAGCAGCGTCCGCGCTGCGGAAAGCCTGTAAACATATCAAAGGACGCACACGCCGGTGAAAGCAGCACCGTCTGCGGCTCAGCCGCAATTTTATGCGCCAGCTCCACGGCTTCACGCATCGAGCCTGCCATGCGGATATCGGCAATGCCTGCTTTTTCGGCAGCTTCTTTAAAGCGCTCACCCGCCTCGCCCAGTAAAATCATGGTATCAACCTTGGTTTTGGCAAGCTGCATCATCTCATCCAGCGGAGTCAGCTTATCCCTGCCGCCGGCAATCAGTATCAGCCTGCCGTTTTCAAAGGCTTCCAGCGCTTTAATGGTAGAATCCGTGTTAGTTGCCTTGGAATCGTTATAATAAGGCACGCCGTTAATGGTTGCCGTATATTCAATGCGGTGCTCAACGCCTTTAAAATTTTTCAGCACTGCGGCAATGTTGCAGGGTTCAACGCCTGCAAAAAATGCTGCGCCGATAGCTGCCAAAACATTTTCTTCGTTATGCCCGCCGAAAATCTGCAAATCTTTTTTGTTGCAGATAACCTCTTTGTAATTCTCCCAGGCAATAATAAAGTCGCCGCCAGCCATATAAATGCCCTGCGGCAAAATTTCCTTACGGCTGAACCAGCACAGCCTGCCGGGTACAAGACCGCCCCAGCTTTTTACAATCGGGTCGTCAAAATTCAGCAGGGTAACGTCTTCCGGATGCTGGTTTTTAAAGATATTACATTTAGCCGCACCATACGCTTCCATAGTATGATGGCGCGTCAGATGGTCGGGTGTTAAATTTAAAATGGCGGCAATTTCCGCGCGGAAATTCTGCACCGTCTCCAGCTGAAAACTGGAAAGCTCCGCCGCCAGCCACGAATTTTCGGGCATTGTTTCTACTTCTTTGGTCAACGCCATGCCGATATTGCCGCCTACTTTAGTTACGCATGGCAGCGTTGCCAGCATTTCACCTACCAATATGGTAGTTGTAGTTTTGCCGTTAGTGCCGGTAATACCGATAATATGCCCCTTGTAGTTGCGGTAAGCAAGTTCTGCCTCTCCGGTTACGTTAATACCGCGGCGCATAGCCTCCTGCACCAAAGGATTTTCCAGGCTGATGCCCGGCGAAAGGATTACTTCTTCAACTTCATCCAGCAGTTTTTCTCCGCCGCCTATTACAACCTGCCCGCCTGTTTCAGCAAGCAGCTTTTTTAAATCCGGCTCAATTTCGTGTTCTGCATCGTTATAAAGCAGCACACGTTTGCCGCTGCGTGCCAGAATATCTGCCGCGCCGCAGCCGCTGATGCCGATACCATAAACAAGAACCGCTTTATCCAAAATTAAAAGCCTCCGTTTCCGTTAAGCCAAAGCATAACACCCAATACGCATAAAAGGCAGCTTACTGCAAAAAAGCGTTTTACAATTTTGGTTTCTTTCCAGCCGCCAAGTTCAAAATGGTGGTGAATCGGCGTCATGCGGAAAATACGCTTGCCGCCTGTAAGGCGGAAATAAGTAACCTGCATGATAACCGAGGTTGCTTCCATAACGTAAATGCCGCCCAAAATTACCAGCAAAAGCTCTGTATGCGTCAGTAATGCCAGCGACGCCACGCCGCCGCCGATAGCAAGCGAGCCGGTATCGCCCATAAATACTTTGGCCGGATAGTGGTTAAACAGCAAAAAGCCAAGGCATGCGCCGGTAATTGCCAGCGCAAACACACTTAAATCAAAATGCCCTGTGTTATAGGCAATAAAAGCATAAGCAACTGCTACCGGCAGCGTAACGCTGGCTGCCAGCCCGTCAAGCCCGTCTGTAAGGTTAACGGCATTGGTTGTGCCCACCAAAAGCAAAAATACAAGCACATAGTAAAACCAGCCCAACGGCAGCATATATTCCGTGCCGGGTATGGCAATGCTCAAATCGCTTTGCACATGGGTTTCAATATAATATACATACGCACCGGCCAGCACAAACTGCATAAAAAATTTCTGCGCAGCAGTAAGACCCAGGTTGCGTTTCATTACAACTTTGATATAGTCATCAACAAAACCAATCAGCGCGTGGCCAAAGGTTAAAAGCAAAGCAATGCACAGCGCCGGTGTAAAATTGCACCATACGGCAACGGCAATAACAATCGCCAAAAGCATCATAATGCCGCCCATAGTCGGCGTGCCGCTTTTTTTCATATGCTCCTTCGGGCCGCATTCGCGGATGCTCTGCCCGAAATTAAGCTTATGCAAAAGAGAAATAAAGCTGTTGCCGGTAACGGCGCATACCAGAAACGCCGTAGCTAAAGCACCTAAAAGACTTATCATTTATAAATCAACACTCCGTAATTATTTTTTCAGGACAAGGTCAATCAATCCGTCAACCTGCATGGAATGAGAGCCCTTCAGCAAGATTATATCATTATTGCGCACAACGCCGCTTAAAATTTTTGCAGCTTCGGCACGGTCTTTGCAGATAAATGTTGTAACCCCGCCTTTTTGCGCGGCAAGACCTGTATTAACAGATTCTTCGCCGTAGGTTATCAAAACATCGACGCCTTCTGCCGCAGCCAGTTCGCCAACCTCTGTGTGGCAGGCAGCAGACATTGCGCCCAGTTCCAGCATATCGGCCAGCACGGCAACCGCCCTGCCGCCTTTCGCCGCTTTTACGGCGTGCAGCGTTTTCAGCGCGCTTGCCATCGAAGCAGGGCTGGCATTATAAGCATCGTTAATAACCGTTACCGCGCCAAGCTGTACAAATTCCTGGCGTTTGCCGGTAAGTTTAACATTTTTTAACGCTTCGCCAGTCTGCGTAAGCGGAACTTTAAATACCACTGCAACGGCAATAGCTGCCAAAGCATTATAAACGTTATGCTCGCCCAATAGCGGCAAAGTAATATGCACGCGCTCGCCTGTTTTTGCGCAAACACAGTCAAATTCGCTGCCATCAGCGTTAAGCACAACATTTTCAGCGCGCACATCAGCGCCGTCCGCCAGCCCATAAGTTACAGGCTGCGCCGCCGTTTTTTCTGCCATTTTGCTTACAAAAGCATCGTCGCCATTCAGCACGGCAAACTGCTGCGCTGTCAGGTTTTCTACAATTTCGCCCTTGGCTTTGGCGATATTTTCCATGCTGCCCAAAAGTTCCATATGCGTTTTGCCGACATTGGTAACAACAGCAACATCCGGGCTTGCCAGTTGGCACAAAGCCTTAATCTGCCCCAGCCCGCGCATGCCCATTTCCACAACGGCAATGTCCGTATCCGGTTTAATGTTCAGCAAGGTTTTCGGAAGGCCGATTTCGTTGTTAAAATTGGCCTGCGTTTTTACAACATTATATTTTGCTGCCAGGCACGCCGCAATCAAATCTTTGGTAGATGTTTTACCGTTGGAGCCGGTGACAGCAACTACCTTCAAATTTTGCTGCTTATCGCGCCAGGCCTTGGCAATCAGCTGGTAAGCCTTTAATGTATCGTCAACTTTAATTATAACGGCATCCTGCGGCAAACCGGCAACATCATGGCTGATTACAACGCCAGCCGCGCCAAGTTCCAGCGCTTTGGTGCAGTAATTATGCCCGTCAAAATTTTCGCCGCTTAAAGCAACAAACAATTCGCCGCTTTTAATGCTGCGGCTGTCGGTATTAACACCGCCAAACTCTACATTTGCAATTTTATCGCAGCTGCCGCCTGTTGCAGCCAGTATTTCCTGCAAATTCAGCATTTTATCACCTTTTATTCTGCCAGTATTCCTGCACCACTTCGCGGTCATCAAAGTGAATAGTTTCATGCCCGATAATCTGATAATTTTCATGCCCTTTGCCGGCAATCAGCACAACGTCATTATCAGCGGCATGTTCCAGCGCATAATTGATTGCTTCGCGCCTGTCGCTTAAACGCACGCTGGTTTTGCCTGCCGGGATATTTTGCAGCGCAGTTTCAATCTCGTCGATAATCAGTTCCGGGTCTTCGGTACGCGGATTATCGGATGTAACAACTACATTGTCTGCCAGTTCCAGCGCAATCCTGCCCATAATCGGGCGTTTTTTGTTATCGCGATCACCGCCGCAGCCAAATACAACCCACAGTTTGCCTTTGGTAATGCCGCGCGCAGTTTTAAGCACGTTTTCCAAACCGTCCGGCGTATGGGCGTAATCTACAATAACGGTGTAGGGCTGCCCTGCTTCCACAAGCTGAAAACGTCCGGGCACGCCGTCAAAACCGTCCAGCACATCAATAATAATTTCCGGCGCAATTTTTTCTGCCAGTACCGCACCGACGGCAGACATTACATTATATACATTAAATTCACCGGTAATTTTCAGTACCAAATCCATCTCACCGGCAGGTGTATGCAGTTTCAGCGCCATCTGTTTCGCCTGTACGTCAAAGCTGATAGGGTAAATATCGTAATCCTTGCTTTCGCCATAGGTAATTACCGGCGCTTTAGTGCGTGCGGCAATAATTTTGCTGCTGGGGTCATCCATATTCAGCACTGCAGTTTTGCCCTGCTTGCTGCCGTCTGTCAGATGCTCAAACAAAAGGCTCTTGGCATCGCGGTAATTATCAAAAGTTTTATGAAAATCCAAGTGGTCCTGCGTAATATTGGTAAGCACCGCCGTATCATATTCAATGCCTGCCACACGGTTCAGCGCCAAAGCGTGGCTCGATACCTCCATTACCACATAATCACAGCCGCACTGCTGCATTTTATACAGCGTTTTCTGCAAATCAACAACATCCGGCGTAGTATTATGAGAAACAGTCTCTTCATCCTCAATCATAATGTTAATTGTGCCAATCATGCCAACTTTATAGCCTGCTTTGCGCAGAATAAGGCGGATGATATTGGTTGTCGTTGTTTTGCCGTTAGTGCCGGTAACGCCAATCATGCGCATTTTTTTGCCTGGGTAATCAAAAAAATAAGGGGTCACAAGTTCCATGGCCCTTCTCGTATCTGCAACTTTAACCAGCGTCATGCCTTCGGGGCACGCAACAGCTTCTTCAACAATCGCTGCCACAGCACCTTTTTCATACGCCTGGTTTAAATATTTATGCCCGTCAACCGTTGCGCCTTTCAGGCAGATAAACAAGCTGCCCGGCACAACAACGCGGGAATCGGCGGTTATATCAGTAATGGTTTTGCCTGCGCTGCCCGTAATCTCTGCGTCCGGCAGCAGCTTCAGCAAATCCTGCAAATTCTTTTCCATTCGGATACCTCCAAAAGTGAAATGGCAGCCTTAATACACTCAGGCTGCCTCCCATAAAATTTTATATTATTATACCACATCTTGCAACAGAAGGCTATGATTTTTACTTAGCGTAAGCATAACCGTCATAAGCAATTTTACCCTTATCTGCTTTAACATAAATATTATTGCGCGCCACCTGCATGCCAAGCTGCTTTTCGGCAATAGAAGTAATCCTTTCCGGCCCTTTAAGCTGCTCAACAACAATGCGTTCTTCGCTGTTTTCCATTATTAAAGCCGCTTCCTGCTGTTTTAAGGCAACAAGCTCGTTGCTTTTGGAAATCAGGCATTCGCTGCGTACAACGCACGCAAAATAAGTAGCCAGCACAATAGCAGCCACAACAAAAACCCTGCGGCGCAGCAATTTGTAATTATGCTGCTTGGGCTTATGCGCACGGGCAGCACGATTTTCAGTATATTGTTGTTCTTCATTTATTTCCCATGCAAATTCGTCATACTTTCTGGCTAACATGGCGCTTTCCTCCAATTATATAGTCAGCACTTTTCGGCATAACGCAGCCTTGCACTGCGCGCACGCGGATTTTCTTCAATTTCCGCTGCCGAAGGCACGATATTCCCCACTTTTTTCAGCTGCGGTTTTCTGCCGCAGACGCATACCGGAAACTGCGGCGGGCAAATGCACCCTTTTGCAAGCGATGCAAAGGTCTGTTTAATGATTCTGTCTTCCAGCGAATGGAAAGTTATTACGCCAATCCTGCCGCCGGTTTTAAGCCTTGCCACAGCATCTTCCATCGTTTTCTGCAAAATTCCCAGCTCGTTGTTTACTTCAATCCTCAGCGCCTGAAAAGTACGTTTTGCCGGGTGCGGCCCGTCCATTCTTGCGCCTTTGGGTATAGCTTTTTTTATAATATCCACCAGTTCAAAAGTAGTGGCAATATGCTTTGTTTTGCGCTCCGCAGCGATAAATTCCGCAATGCGCTTGCTCCAGCGTTCTTCACTGTAACGGTGGATTATATCCGCCAGTTCGGCTTCGCTGTAATTGTTGACGATATATTCCGCAGTCAGCCGCGCGCTTTTATCCATGCGCATATCCAGCGGCCCGTCGTGCATATACGAAAAACCGCGTTCCGGCGTATCCAGCTGATAACTTGAAACGCCAAGGTCAAAAAAGATACCGTCAATCTGTTCTATATTAAGGCTGTCCAGCACATTGCCGAAATCCTTAAAATTGCTTTTTACCGTTGCTATTTTGCATTTGCACGGAGCCAGGCGCTGCTTTGAAGCTGCAATAGCGTCTTCATCCTGGTCAATACCAATCAGCATACCGTTTTCATCAAGCTGCGACGCAAATCCAAACGAATGGCCCGCACCGCCCATGGTGCAGTCCACATAAATACCGTCTTTTGCGGTAATCAGCCATTTTACGCTTTCATCCAGCAAAATGCTTTTATGCTTAAACTCGTTTGCCATTTTAAATACCTATATCCATATCGGCAATCTGTGCTGCCACTGCGTCAGCATCACCGGCGTTAGCGTCGTTATATTCCTGCCAGCGTTCTGCCGACCAGATTTCAGCCCTGCTGCCCACGCCGACAATAACGGCGTTTTTATCCAGTTTGGCAAAATCACGCAAATTAGCTGGCAGCAGCACACGCCCCTGCTTGTCGCATTCCATTTCGGCAGCGCCGCTGAAGAAAAACCTTGCAAAAGAGCGTGCGTTTTTATTGCTTACCGGCAAAGCATTGAGCTTAAGCTCCAGCTTGTGCCATTCTTCTTTATCATATACAAAAAGGCAGCCATCCAAACCTTTGCAAAGAATAAAACTGCCGCCCAAATCATCGCGGAGCTTTGCGGGCATAAAGAGACGGCCTTTAGCGTCAATAGTGTGTTGGTATTCACCCATCAGCATAATGGCATTCTCCTCCCCTTTTCCCCACTTTACACCATTATACCCCACTATAAGCAAAAAAACAACCATTTTTATAATGATTGCATAATTTCTATTACTTTTTTATCTTGTCACAAAGATTTTTAATTAAAGTTACCCGCAGGCAACTTTTATTTTTGCCAAACTGTGGTATAATATAAAAGCCGAAGGGCAAAAGCAAAACATTTTGCATTTTATGCGTTAAGGAGGATTATTTTATATGCTTACTAAAGATACCGGCATTATCGACGCCGTTCAAAACCATCCTGAAATTCTGGAAGTATTTGCCGAATACGGCCTTGGCTGCGTAGGCTGCATGGCTTCCCACTTTGAAAGCATCGGCCAGGGCGCCGCTGCTCACGGCATCGACGTTGACGCTTTCATTGCCGACTGCAACAAAGCTATCGAAGAAGCAAAAAAATAAAACCACGGCGCAAAGCCATGGCGTAAATAACACACAAATCCCCGGTACTTATTGTACCGGGGATTTTATTTTTATTATTTAGTTTTTAGTTTGCCCAACTTGCTAAAATCAGAAACTAAACGTCAGGTTTGCCATCCATTTATTGGCTTTTACAGTATCGCCTTTCTGATATTCATAACCCAGACCATAGGTTACATTGGCTTTTTCGGCTTCAATGCCCAGTCTGCCGATAAAGCTGCCGCTGTCAGCAGTTTCAAAACCAAAAGTATCAGCTGCGCCGTTAAGGCTTACTGTCTGGTCGGTATCGCGGTCGCCCATAGTCCATACATAGCCAACTTCTGCAACCGGCTTAATTGTCCAGTCGCCGCTCTGTACTTCTGCACTGTAAGTTACGCCTACCGGCAGCAGCCACAGGTTCTGGTCGTCTGCGTCATATTCCATGCCAAGGCTGTTGGTGTAGTTGCCTGCCCCAAGGTGCATATAACGGATTCCGGCATACGGTACAAATTTACCAGCGCCTGCTTCATAAGCCTGCTCTGCGCGGATACCAATGCTGAAAGCGTCTGCGTCAGCAGATGCGGTAATTTCGTTGCCGCTGTTATGCTGGGTAATATCGTTATCGCTGTGCATGTAGCTGATATCGCCAAGAATTGCACTGCTGCCGTTATCAATGCGGCCATACAGGCTTGCGCCATAGTATTCAGCATCATTTTTAGTGCTGGAAGCACCGTTGCTGCCGTTAATATTGCCATCAGCATAGCTTAATGCAATACCTGCGGTAGTTTTGCCGTTTTTGTACAAGTCACTGCCGATTACAATGCCGTTGTACTGTGCTTCATAGCTGCCGCTGATGCCGCCGAGGTTCATACCGTCAACATCTTCTTTGTTATGAATGTAATGTGCCCAGATATCTTTATCCTGCTCGCCATGGGTTGCAAGGCTCAGATGATGTGCAACAGCGTCGGTCATAGCGTTGCTCATGCTGTAAGTGCCATGGTTTACGCCTGCCAGTTCGCCCATGTTGGCTACGCTGTTAAGCGCTTCAACCTGCTGGGCTTTTGTTGCGTTGTTATGGCTGTTAACCGCATCGTTAAAGAAATCGAATGCTTTATCGCCTTCGTTTTTAACTTCTAAGGTTTTATCAACAACGCTGTCAATAACTACTGCGTTTTCGCCATAAACGTTGTTGACACTCTGATATTTAGCTGTTACATCAAATTTATCATCACTATTATTAGTATCACCGGTAAATACCAGTAATGCGTTATCGCTGAGAATATTTGCGTCAGCCCAAGCTGTATCTGCACCGTCAATTACATGATAAGTTTCATTCTTTTTAGCACCATCAATGTAAAGTTTGCTGCTATCAGCAATAGTTACATTTTCTTCCGTTGCACCTGTAATAGCTGCTTCACTTTCTTTATTTATAGACTGGCCGTCTACCATTACAACAGAATTTGCTGCGGCGGTGAAAGTACCATTGTTGATAGTTTCAGTAGGTGCTACTGTTTGGCTGCCGTCAACAACAACTGCGCCATTAGTTAAATCAACACTGCCGTTAATATAAAGTGCAGCAGAAATATCATTTTCACCCCAGCTTAAACCGGTTCTGGCAAAAGTTTCCTGTGCTTTTTCGTTGTTATCTACGCCAAAGCTCATTACAGAGTTTTGACCAACAACATATTTGCCATCAGCAGTTACTTTGCCGTCACTTCCTGCTACTGCCAGTTTGCTGGCATCGGTAATTTCCGTATCATCTTTCCAAGCCGGGTCAAGGAATACTGTTGCGCCGTTTAAAGTAGCATTAGCAACTGTTACATTACCGGCTTTATCGGCATTACCAATATTGATAACAGTTTTTTCGCCGCTAGTTGACATCATCTCAACCTCGCCTGCACTTAATTTACCAATGTCAGCATTACCGGTAAGCGTTACATTTCCTTTTGCTGTTACATCACTTACCAAAGTACCGTTACCTACGTTAACAGCACCACTATCAAGAGTTACGCCGCCGGTAATATTAGTTGTACCGTTTACATTGAGTGTGCTGTTCGCATTAACAGTTACGCTGCCGGTTAAAGTGTACTGGGTATCGCTTGTTGCCAGTGCATTACCGATTGTGAAGGAAGCAGTATTTTCAGTTACACCAGTAACAGAAGTTCCTTCAGCAAGGCCAACTACAACTTTAACGCCATCACCAGCAGGAACTACACCATTAACAGTAATAATATCGCCGCCGTTGCTGCCGCCAAGGGTTACGTTCTGCCCATCAGTAATTACCATGCCGGTAGAACCGTCTGCCAAATTAAGCGACCCGGCATTAAAGCCGTTGTTAACAGCGTCTTGAACATCAATACCAGCAACTTCACTGGTAGGTGCTGTTGCAACACCAACAATCAGGTTCTTATCTGCATTTACGGTTACTTTGTCAAGTGCAACATCACTGCCAACAGAAGCAGCATCGTCAACAGTAATATTGTTGTCTTCGCCTATTTCCGAAACAAGATTACCACTCATAACAATTCCAGTTGTGCTATTTTCAGGCTTTTCTCCATAAGTTAATCCATGTAAACCATCTAATGCAGATTGAACATAATCCAAAGTATATTCTGCATCAGTCAGGTTTAAAGTGCCGCTTACAAAATCAACTTTGCTTTTTGCTATTTCCGTAACTGCACCTGCTTCAGTTCCAACTGCATCACCATTAGTAAATACCTGATCGGCTGTCGTTGCAAGTACACCATTATCCTTAAGCACAAGTTTGCCGCCACCGGTAATATCGTTAGCAATATCATCAGCTGCAAAAGTTGCGCCATTTAAAGTAACTGTACTGCCTTCGGCAATATTTAAAACACCGTCCATATTACCGCCAGCAAGGTTTATAGTGCCTGTTGTTTCGCTATCTGTTTTAGAAGTAGAAAATACAGTTTTTTCTCCATCAAAAGTAGCATTGCCATTAAGATTAATTACGCCACTATCTTCGGCTAAAATATCACCAATAATTGAAATGCTGCTTTCACCATTACCGATATTGATAACACCGCCATCATCACATACTTTTTCCTCATCTGTATCATAAGCATTCGCATAAAGTGCATACGAACCATCTTTACCATTTACATTGATAGTTGTATCACCAAGTACATTTACTACCGATTTATTATCTGCATAAATGCCATAAGCAGTGCCTAATCCTTCATTAATAGTTATCGAAGTATTAGTATTTTCTCCAATATTTATTGTGCCGCCGTCAGGGAATAATCCATAAGCTTCTTCTGCTGTATGCTCACCAGGAGTATCCGGTGTAACATCTTTGCCAATATCCATATTAATATTAAAGTTTTCCGAATTTATGTTAGCAGTAACATCTTTATACAAATAAATAGCTTTTGTGCCAGATGAATAAGAAGTTCCGTCAGCATCAACACCAGCACCACTTAATGTAATATTAAAATCTTTTACATTATCTGTTACATTGATTTCAGTTCCTCCTGTACCGCTTTGTATACCTATTACATTTGTTTGCCCTGTTTTATCACCCGGCAAAATAGTAGCAATAATATCAACATTGCCGCTGTTATTAAAAGTAATATTACCATTAGCGTCTACCGCCGTTACACCAAACGGACTTTCTGCTGTAACTTTAACATCACCATTATTATTAAAATCAATGGTCGAACCTTTTTTAGCTGTTAAAGTTTGAGATGTATAATTTTTATTATAATTATAAATGCTTACATCGCCGCCATCAAATACAACATGGCCTCCGTTGCCCTCAGCACCATTAACCAATAAACCAAAACCCCATTTGCCGCTTCCTCCAAGCGCCTTTGAAGAAATAACTGTATTATCAGCACTAAAAGTTACAGTTGCATTATTATTAACTCTCACTCCGACAACTGCATTTGTTGACTGAGTATCAGCAACAATTTCAGTTTTAGCACCTTCAAAAGTTGCATTACCTTTATTGGTAACATATACAGCACTTTCATAATTAGTATCTTTATGTATGCTATTTTCATCAACAGTCAAAGATAAATCCGTACCAGTATATTCACCACCATCAACTAAAACATAACCAGTTTGTTCAACATTTTTAACAGTAATAGCACCGCCATTTTGGGCTGTCGTATTACCTTCTAATGTACCGCCATCATAAAAATCAACATTTATTTTACCACCCGGTTTGCCGGTATTAGCAGTAGCAACCAAATTTGATTTAATTGCCGAACCAGCTGCACCTCTGATATTGATTTCACTTGCGTCAGCAGCATTAATATACAAACCTTCAATATCTACTTTAGCAGTATCTTCTGCATTCTGATTAATATTAATCTTTATGCTTGAAGTACCGGTACTGCTTTGCATATTTTGATTATAACTTTCTATGGCACCTTTAATTTCTACAGTATCATTACCATGAATATTTACAACACCACTGCCATTACCGGAAATAGCAGTACCGTATTTAATCTTCCCATTACTGCCAGTCATAGTGTTTTCCTGTGTTAATATTTTCACATTATTCCCACTAATATTAACCTGGCCTTCTCCAAAAACGTTACGTGCATAAACAGTTGCATAAGCAGTATTAGTTAAATTCTGTTCAAGAGATTGGTTATTGTTAAATGATGCTGATGTAAATTTGCTATCTAATGTTACATCACCGTCAGCAGTTAAATTTACAATACCATCCTGTCCGGTAACAACTGTTTCCTTTACAGTAGATGCATAAATACCATTAGAAGAAATAATATTTATCGTAGGGTATACACCAGATGCAGGCTCTTTATCTATACGCGCCTGAATTGCATTATTATATCCTGTACCATTAGCATCAATTGATATATTTGTTCCATTAACAGTTATATTTGCATTATTTGTTATAGGTTCATACTCTCCACTTATGCCTGCAATACGGCTAAAATCTTTTTCCGTACCTGTTGCAGTCAATACTTCAGCAAATGCACTGCCTGACATTCCCAACACACCGGCTGCCAGAATTGAACACAAAATCTTTTGTGACAGCTTGCTGTTTTTCAGCGATTTGTTTTTCATAATTAGCCTCCTTAAAATTTTTGCACCATAAATGCAGTTTGTACAAATAAAACTTTTTATAAAGCATCTGCCCGCAGAATTGTGTTGGAAAGATTGGACGGACAAAATTTTATCCTGCGGACAGTTACTTAAAATGTTTAATGCCCCTTTTGGCAACCAGCTTTTGCCGGTAACTACCGGAGGCACTTTTATTAAACACAGTTAATACTGCGGTTTAATCAATCTCGGGTTTCGTTTTTCCTTTGCTGTTTACTATCAACGACACAGACGGCTGAGATATGCCAAAAAAATCTGCCAAAAATGTCTGCGACAGATTATCTTCGTTATATAGGCGTAAAATTTCAGCATTTCTTTCTGCCCGTGTTTTAAACGGATGTATTTCTATTGTTTCTGTTTTTATCTCAAATCCGTAATCACGTATTACTATCATTTTCCGGCTGTTATCGGGATTTTTTATTTTCAGTTCCCAGGTACGCATGCCTGTACGGCTGCGCGGTGTGTACAAACAAAATTCCACGCTTCCGCCATTTACCAATTTATTTAAAGCCGCCTCAGTCAACGGAAAATTTTCATTCAACATACATTTCACACTCTCAAGGATTTTATACTATTCAACAAATTAACAATATCGGTTATAAGTTATTTGGTTCGTATGCCTTCGAATCTAAGCCAACTTTATACCTCATTTAGCGCCAATTATTTTATATTAAATCATACATTGCGCTACTGAAATTATACCACATGTTTACCCCCCCGCAAGACATTTCAGTTGGCGTGTGACTAAACTTTTACTGGTCTTGTGGAAACTTTTCCCTACCGGTTTGGTTTGCGCGGCGCCGCAGGCTGCGGTAACACGTAATTTTTTACCTTCTCGATACTGCTATTACTCCCAAAAAGATACGCAGGCTGATTTTGCGCCCACAGGCAGATAGCCAGACTGATTTGTTAATGGATTTATTAAACAAATCGCAAAACGGTTGTAAAAATCGCTGCAGAGCTTTGCGAAATGTATTTTGACGGTTTCAGCGGTAAAGAATTGCCGTAAAATTAAAAATAACGCCTGCCGCGGTTGCTAAGCATCCCAAGCAGGCGTTGATAAATTTACATAAAACAATTGCATAAAAATTAAAATTCAGCGGTTTAGCGCAAATTTGCGCATAAATAAAAAAACACCCCATACTTTTGGTATGAGGTGCTTTCGTACTTCTTGTTAAATCTGTTATCTGCGTTCGCGGATACGAGCTGCTTTACCGGTAAGGTTACGCAGATAGTAAAGTTTTGCACGGCGAACAACACCGCGGCGTGCAACTTCGATTTTATCAATTCTGGGGCTGTGCAGCGGGAAAGTTCTTTCTACGCCTACACCGTAAGATACACGGCGTACAGTAAAGGTTTCACGAACACCGCCGCCGCTGCGTGCAATAACAACGCCTTCAAACATCTGAACGCGTTCACGGCTGCCTTCAACTACCTTTACATAAACTTTTACAGTGTCGCCTGCACGAAAATCAGGGATGTCGGAACGAAGCTGCTCTTGTTCCAAAACTTCAATAATGTTCATAATATCCTCCTCAATCATAGACGTTCATGTGCGAACACTTCACAGCGGACCGTCCGTTTTACACAGAGGCTATTATATCATAGCCTGCTTTATTTTGCAAATACTTTTGCAATTTATTTTTGCCACCAGGCCTCGCCTGCCAGGCGGTCAAGTATAATCGCCACAGCGCTGCGCACGCACAGGTGGTTATAATTACTCGGGCCATAAACCGGCTCTAAAATATAATCAAAAGCCGCCATAGTTTCTTTTTCTATGCCGAAGCCGGTGCCAAACAGCACCAAAAGCGGTCTGTCGCCGTTTTGCAGCATGCCGCGCGCCGTTTGGTAGCTGATGGTATTAGGGTAAACCCTGGCATCGGTGGTAATTGTTACCGGCTCTTTGCCCGTCAGCCTGCGTACTTCTTCAACAGCGGCGGCAATATCTGTTACGTATGCCACGCGGTCCAGCGCTTCGCTGCGGTCCGGGTTGTACACACGGCCAAAACCATGCTGCCAGTAGCCGATAATTTTTTTGATGATTTCTTCCTGCACCTTCTGCGGGTGTATCAAAAAATATTTTTTAACATCATAGGTACGCGCCGTGCGGGCGATATCGTGAATATCAAAATTAGTTACTGCCGTTGCGATAACCTTCATGCGCTTGTTATAAATCGGATAATGCACAAGCCCGATATATAAATCAGCCATTTTCCTCACCAGCCAGTTCAGCTTTTATCTCTGCCATCAGCTTGGCGTCCTGCTTGTCAAATTTTTCCGGCAGCAAATCAGGCCGGTGCAGGTACGTTGCCTTAAGCGACTGTTTACGCCGCCATCTGGCAATCAGCGCATGGTTGCCGCCGCGCAAAACATCCGGCACAGTCAGCCCTTCAAACTCCACCGGGCGCGTATACTGCGGGTATTCCAACAGCCCGGTTGAAAACGAGTCTTCTTCAGCGCTGGCCATTTTGCCAAGCACGCCGGGGATAAACCTTGCCACGGCATCCATTACCATCAGCGCCGGCAGTTCGCCGCCGGTAAGCACATAGTCACCCACGGACAGTTTTTCATCTACCCAGTTAAAAATGCGCTCGTCAAAGCCTTCGTAATGGCCGCAGACAAAAATCAAATCTTGTCCGGCATGGGCATAATCTTCAACAATGTTTTGCTTTAAGGTTCTGCCGCCCGGGCACAGTGCTATTACACGCGCCTGCGGCAATTCTTCTTTCGCTTTGCGGATAGCCGCGACAAACGGTTCCGGTTTAAGCACCATGCCTGCACCGCCGCCGAAGGGAGAGTCGTCCACCGTGCGGTGCTTGTCGTGCGTAAAATCGCGCGGGTTTATGCAGCTGACGCTTAAAAGCCCTGCTTCTATGCCGCGCCCGACGATGCTGTAAGCACATACCTCTTCAATCAGCTCCGGAAACAGGGTTACAAATAAAAATTTCATTTTTCGTCAACCCATTCCGGCAGTTTCACCACAATGCGGCGTTCCTGCGGGTTAATTTCCTTAACGTGCTGTTTAAGCGCCGGTACTAAAATTTCTTTGCCATCGCCGGCTTTTACAATATATACATCGTTGCTGCCGGTGCTGATAACGTCTTTCAGCACGCCAACCTGTGCGCCTTCTGCGTCAACAACATTGCAGCCCAAAAGGTCTGCCACATAAAACTCGCCTTCGCCAAGCTCCGGCAAATCTTCCGTGTGGATAAAAACCTTTTTGCCGCGCAGCAGTTCGGCTTCGTTCATATTATTAACCTCGCGGCACTTTACCAGCGCCATTCTTTTATGAAAGCGGGCATTTGTCAGATGCAGCGTGCGCCCGTCCTCCAAAAGCAGGTAATCCAAATCAAGAAACTGTTCCGGATGTTCTGTCTGAGGCAATATACGAATATCGCCCCGCACACCGTGCGGAGCGACTATTGTTCCAATACAAATCTGTTTATCCATTAATCGCGGAAGGCAATGATTTTGCCGTCTTCGGTAAGGATTTCTGCTCTTGCAAGAGCATCAAGGTCGGTACCGATTGTAACTTCAACAGTACGTTCCAAAGTACCGTGGCCGATTTCTGCACCGATTTCAAGTGCTTCGGCACGTTTGAGCCTTGCTTCTGCTTCAGCTTTGGCAGCCTGGCGTTTGCTTCTTTCAGCATCAATCTGGCCGCGCAGCGCCGGCAGCACGCTTAAATCACCGGCAGCCTGGGCAAGAGCTTTTTTTGCCTGGAATTCAAAATGTTCAAGTTCCAGATCCATCTTTTTTATAGTATTTTGGACATCGCCAATAATTTTCATTTTTAAATCTTCGGTTACTTTTGCTTTAACTGCAACAGGTACCCTGACAAACATTTTATCCATTATCAGCCCATCCTTTAGACGATCTCTACAATCACTTTTACATTCTCGCGGGTGGCAACGGCTTTCATAACAGTGCGGATTGCTTTGGCAATGCGGCCCTGTTTGCCGATAACCTTGCCCATATCTTCAGGAGCAACATGGAGGCGGAGCACCGTAGTTGTACCGGTGGTTTCCTCCTCCACTACTACTGCAGACGGATTGCTGACCAAAGACTTGGCCATAACTTCTACCAATTCTTTCATGTCAATCACGCCTCATTTCATTTTGCTTTAGATTCAGCATATTTTTTCATGATACCACCTTTGCTGAACAGGTTTTTAACGGTATCGGTCGGCTGTGCGCCTTTACTCATCCAGGACAGAGCTTTTTCCTCATCAATTTTAACGTTAGCCGGTTCAGTGGTGGAATCGTAGTAACCGATGCTTTCAATGATACGGCCGTCACGCGGAGAACGGGAATCTGCAACAACAATACGGTAGAAAGGAGCTTTTTTAGCGCCCATACGTTTCAAACGGATTTTTACTGCCATTTCTATTTCACCTCCTCCAATTGGATTTTAAAAATTTATTAGTGCATAAAAGGAAGCTTAAAGCCGCCTTTTGAAGCAAACTTAGCCATGCCGCGCATCTGTTTCATCATCTTTTTGCTTTCTTCAAACTTTTTCAAAAGACGGTTAACATCCTGCACGCGGGTACCGCTGCCTGCGGCAATGCGTTTACGCCTGCTGCCGTTGATAATTTCCGGGTTGCGGCGTTCTTTAACGGTCATCGACTGGATAATTGCCTCGATGTGGGCAAATTCTTTTTCGTTGACATCAGCTTCTTTCAGCTTCTGGGCAATGCCGCCCATGCCGGGAATCATGCCGAGGATATTTTCCAGCGGGCCGAGTTTTTTAATCTGCTGCATCTGTTCAAGGAACTGCTCAAGCGTAAATTCGTTTTTGCGCAGTTTCTTTTCCATTTCCAGCGCTTTGGCCATATCGGTGGTGGACTGCACCTTTTCGATAAACGTCAGGATATCGCCCATGCCGAGGATACGCGAAGCCATGCGGTCCGGATAGAACGGTTCGAGCGCATCAAGTTTTTCGCCCATACCGACGAATTTAACCGGGCGGCCCGTAACAGCTTTTACGGAAAGTACCGCACCGCCTCTGGCGTCGCCGTCAAGCTTGGTAACAATAAGGCCGTCAATGCCAAGGTCGTTATTGAAGCTTTCGGCAACCGTTACAGCGTCCTGGCCGGTCATAGCATCTACAACCAGCAGAATTTCATGCGGCGAAACAGCCGCTTTGATGTTCCGCAGCTCGCCCATCAGTTCTTCGTTGATGTGCAGGCGGCCTGCGGTATCTATAATGACGGTATCGTAGTTCATACTGTGGGCTTTTGCCATTGCTTCTTTGGCAATTTCCACAGGCGATACCTGGTCACCCATTGTAAATACGGGGATATTGAGCTGCTCACCCAAAACCTGCAGCTGCTTGATAGCAGCCGGGCGGTAAACGTCGGCTGCAACCAGCATCGGGTGTTTGCCCTTTTTGCGCAGCATGTTGGCCAGTTTGCCGGCTGTTGTGGTTTTACCTGCGCCCTGCAAACCGACAAGCATAATTACCGTCGGCGGCTTCGGCGAAACCATCAGCTTGCTTTGCGTGCCGCCAAGCAGTTTGGTCAGCTCTTCGTTTACTATTTTAATTATCTGCTGCCCCGGCGTCAGCCCTTCGTTGACAATTTCGCCAACGGCGCGTTCGCGGATAGTGGCAACAAAATCTTTAACTACCTTAAAGTTAACGTCCGCTTCCAGAAGTGCCATACGCACCTCGCGCAGCGGCGCTTTTAAATCATCTTCAGTTATTTTTCCGCTGGAGCGGAACATTCTGATTGCTTTTTGCAAGCGTTCAGACAAATTTTCAAATGCCATTTTTACCTGCCTTCGGCTTCAAAATCATCAAGCAGATTTTTCAGCCTGTTAAGTAACTCTTTATCTTCTGTTTTTATGTATTCATCAAGCAGCCCGCGTGCTTCGGCGTGCAGGCGCTCCTGCTTTTCATCGCGTTCCAGCAGTTTCATTTTGGTTTCGTAACGCTCCAAAAGCTGCTCTACACGGTGTATAAGGTCATGCACGGCCTGCCGCGATACATCAAGTTCGGCGGCAATTTCCGCCAGCGACAGGTCATCGCAGAAATAAAGTTCCATGCAGCTTTGCTGCTTGGCCGTCAATAGCGGGCCGTAAATATCATACAGCCTGCCGAGGCGTATTCTCTGCTGAAAAGTATCTGTCTGCATAGCGTACCGTACCTTCTTAATCAAGTCAACGTATGTATTATACCTAAAGCAAAGCAGTGTGTCAAGTGTTTTTACTTGTCAGTGTTAAATAATGCGTCAACAAATTTTTCCGGCTCAAACGGGCGGAAATCCATAATGCCTTCACCAACGCCAATCCATTTAACAGGCAGCCCCAGTTCCTCGCGGATAGCGATAACAACGCCGCCTTTGGCTGTGCCGTCCAGCTTGGTCAGAACAACGCCGGTAACATTGGCGGTTTCTGTAAATACCTTGGCCTGCGTAATGGCGTTCTGCCCGGTGGTTGCATCCAGCACCAAAAATGTTTCCTGCGGCGCATCGGCTTCCTCACGTTTAATTACGCGGTGGATTTTTTCAAGTTCGTTCATTAAATTAGCTTTGTTGTGCAAGCGTCCGGCAGTATCAATAAACAAAATATCCGCCTTGCGGGCGATGGCTGCTTTCATAGCGTCATACACAACGGCAGCCGGGTCTGCACCTTCAGCGTGCTTGATAACATCGCACCCTGCGCGCTTACCCCAGATTTCCAGCTGTTCTGAAGCAGCGGCGCGGAAAGTATCGGCAGCGGCAATCATTACCTTATAATTGAACAGGTGGAAGTAATTGGCGAGCTTGCCGATAGTGGTTGTTTTGCCCACGCCGTTGACGCCTACCACCAGAATAACCGTCGGCGAACCGCTGAGATTGGTGCGCTGGCCTTCTTCCGTCAGCATATTGACAAGGTATTTTTTCAGGAAAGGCACAACATCCTCCGTGCCGCTGATTTCTTTTTTGCGTGCAGCCTGGCGCACAGCCTCAATCAGCTTTTCCGTAGTTTTAGCGCCGACGTCTGCGCTTAAAAGAATCATTTCCAGTTCATCCAGAAAATCATCGTCAATTTCGGCAGACATGCCAACCAAAACTTCAATGCGCTCGGTAAAGTTTTTGCGGGTCTTTTGCAGGCCGTCCTTCAATCTTTCAAAAAATCCCATCATCCTACTCCTTTTCCGTAAGTTTTACAGATAATAATTTGGAAACACCGGATTCCTCCATGGTTACGCCGTGCAGCACGTGCGCGGCTTCCATGGTGCCTTTGCGGTGGGTAATTACAATAAACTGTGTGTTTTCGGCATAGGCCGATAAAAATTTGGCAAAGCGGTCTACATTGGCTTCGTCCAGCGCCGCGTCAATTTCGTCCAGAATACAGAACGGCGCGGGGCTGTAACTTAAAAGCGCAAATAAAAGTGCTATTACCGTCAGCGCCCTTTCGCCGCCGCTCAGCAAAAACAGGCTTTGCAGCTTTTTGCCCGGCGGCTGCACTTCGATATCAATGCCGCTGTTCAATACATCGGCAGGGTCGGTCAGTTTTAAATACGCCGTACCGCCGCCGAACAGCTTAACATAACATTCCGAAAAATAAATATTTATTTTGGCAAAAGCCTCTTTAAAACGCTTACTCATGCCGGAATTTATCTCGCTGATAACACTTTCGAGATTATTTTTGGCTTCAGCAAGGTCGTCATACTGCTTCTGCAAAAACTCAAAACGGTCTTTAACAGCGGCATACTGCTCAATCGCCGCCGCGTTAACCGGCCCAAGTTCGTCAATCTTTCTTTGCAGGCTCAGTTCCTGCCTGCGCAGCGCGTTGTCACTTGCCTCCAGCAAGTTTTCGGCATGGGCTTCTTCCAAAGTTAAGCCATAGTCGTTTTGCAGCTGGTCCAAAACATGCTCATATTCGGCGTTTTGCTTAACGCTTTCCAAAGCTGCCTGATTGCGTTTTTTTTCAGCATCTTCCAGCGCCTTCTGGGCGGATGCCAATGCCAGCGCCGCTGCCTCCTGCCTGGACGCAATGGCGATTCTTTGGGCGGTAAATTCTTCCCTGCCGCCGCTGATAGCAGCAAGTTCACCCATCAAAGTTTCTGTACGCTGCGCCAGCTCTGCTTTTTTAGCCGTGCTTTCGGCAATGGCGTTTTCTAAATTCTGCTGTTCGTGTTCGTTAGCCAGCACCTCGCGCTGCAAGCGCTCCATCTCGCCGTCAAGCTGATGCATGCGCTCCGCCATCATGGTTGTTTTAACCGTGGTCGCTTCGCTTTCTACACGCGCATCCTGCAAACGGCGGCGGATGCTGTCCAGTTCGCTGCTGCCGGCCTGCATTTTTTTCTGCAAAGCATCAAGATGGCTCTTGCTTTCTGTATCCTGTTTTTCAATTTCAGCCAGCTGCGGCCTTAAAGCCTGTAAATTTTCGCGCGCCGCCATATATTCCTGCCCGATAGCGCTCCTGTCATCCAAAAGCACTTCCAGGTGCTGGCCAAGGCGCTGTTTTTCCGCTTCGGCGCGGCTTACTGCCGAAGTTATTTCCGCACGGCGCACGGCATATTTTTGCAGCTCTGCCTTTAAGGCATTTTCTTTCTGCGTATAACCTTTTAAAACTTCTTCTGCGCTTTCTGCCTGCTCCTGATAGCCCAGCAGCTCTTTATGCAAAGCACGCTCCTGCTCTGCCAGCGCTTCAATCTCTTTAGTGCGCGACAAAAAGCCTGTTTCCTTCTGCTGCCTGCTGCCGCCCGTCAGCGAACCGCCTGCATTGACGACATCGCCCTGCAAGGTAACCGCACGCAGGCGAAAGCCGCTCTTTCGCGCCGCCGCCAGCGCCGCGTCCATGTTTTCGGCAATCAGCACGCGGCCCAGCAAAAACTTAAATACCCGCTCAACCTCCGGCCTGCAGCTTACCAGTTCATCGGCAAAGCCCAATATTCCGGGCAGCTTTTTAAGCTGTTCATCTTCCGCTTTACGCGGATAAGTTTTAATGGTATCAAGCGGCAAAAAGGTTGCCCTGCCTGCCTTCTGCTGTTTTAAGTAATTGATGGCTGCTTTGGCGGCTTCGGCATCCTGCATGACGATGTTCTGCGCCGCCGCACCGAGCGCCGTTTCAATAGCCGTTACGTACTGCGCGCCGACGCTAATCAGTTCGGCAGCAACACCAAGCATCCTGCCGCTCCACGCTTCCTGCGTGCGGATTACGGTTTTGACGCCGTAGCCAAAGCCTTCGTAAGCCTTCTGCATATTGTTCAATACATTCAGGCGGCTTTCCAGTGCCGTAATGCGCCGCTGGCAATCATTGTACTTTTGCCTAACGCCGCTTAGCGCTGTGCTTTCCGCAGTAATTTTCTGCGTTAGTTCCGCGCTGCTGCGCTGCGTAAGCTCCACATTGTTTTCCAAATCGGTCTGCGCGCCTTGCAGCCTGCGGTATTCAGCTTCGTGCCGCGCAAGTTCATTTTCTGTTTCTTCTATATTCTTTTTTAACGCATCGCGCCTGCGCATACGCTGTTCCTGTTCCTGTTCCAGCGTGCGGATTTTATTGCGCAGGTCAACCATTTTGCGCATGGTATCAAATGCTGCATCCTTTAAGCCTTCGGCCTGCTGCTGCGCCTGCTGCATCAGCGCTTCTTTTTCCTGCTGGGCGTCAGTCAGTTTGTTTACCAAAAGCTGCGCAGCTGTCTGCTTCTGCTCCAAAACGTCATATTCATCGGTTAAGGCGGCAAGCTGTTTTTCCAGCCCGTCAACCTGCTGCTCCAGTTTTTCGTTCTGCACGGTCAGGCGTTGGCCTGCCTTCTGGCTTTGCAAAATACGTTCTTCCAAAACGGCGCTTTGCCCACGCACTTTTTCCAGCGCCGTTTCCCTGGCTTTTATATCATCCTGTAATTTATTGTAGCTTTCGCTTAAAGCGTCAGCTTCCTGCTGTAACTGCACGCACAACGCCTGCTGTTTGCCTACTTCGGCAGCATTCTGTGCAACATCGCGCTCCAGCGCTGCGTCTTTTTCAGCCTGCTGCTCGCGTGCTGCTGTCAGCACATCAATTTTGCGCACAAACTGCGTCAGGCGGCAGGTACGCAGCTCTCCCGCCAGCACATTATACTGCTCCGTTTTGGCAGCCGCTTCTTTAAGCGGTTCCAGCTGTGATTCTACCTCGCATTTAATATCGTTAATGCGCGTAAGGTTCGCCGCCGTATCGTCCAGACGCCGCGCCGCATCTTTTTTGCGCAAACGGTATTTTACAATGCCTGCCGCTTCCTCAAACAAGGTACGGCGGTCCTCCGGCCTGCTGTTTAAAATCTCGTCAATTTTATTTTGCCCGATAATGGATAGCGAGCCCTTGCCCAGCCCGGTATCGGCAAACAAATCAACAATATCCTTCAGGCGGCAGTTCTTTTTGTTAATAGCGTATTCACTGTCGCCATCGCGGAACACGCGGCGCGTAACGCTTACTTCGTCAAAATCCAGCCCCAGGCGGTGGTCGCTGTTGTCAAAATTAAGCGTAACTTCCGCAACACCAAGTGCCCTGCGCTTGCTGCTGCCGCTGAAAATAACATCCTCCATTTTGCTGCCGCGCAGATATTTGGCGCTTTGCTCGCCCAGCACCCAGCGCACAGCATCGGAAATATTACTCTTGCCGCTGCCGTTAGGGCCAACGATTGCCGTTATGCCGCTGCCAAAATCAAGTTCTATCCTATCGGCAAAGGATTTGAACCCGTATGCCGAAAAAGATTTTAAATGCACAAAATCACCCGTTCCAAAAATCTTAATACTTTATTTTATCATATTTTACAGCTATTGTCTTGCCTGCGTTAAAAACTTTGACAGAGCGCCGCTTGTAAGCTAAAATAAATATAGAATTTTTGATACGGAGATGACACAATGGATATTTTTAAGCTTACCAACGATTTTTTAACCTTTAAAGGCAGGCTTGACAAGCAGTCCTTTATCAAAAGATATTTAATCGTTTTCATTTTAATGTACGCACTGTTTTATCTGGGACGTTTTATCCACCTGCCGCTGCTTTCCACGGCATCGGCGCTGTTGGTAATTCCGCAGATGTCGCTTGCCGTAAGGCGCTGCCATGATATCGGCCTTAACTGGGTTAAAACGATTCTTGTCCTCGTCGGGCTTGTAATCCCCCTTGTTTCACTGGTATCGCTTATCTTTTTGTGCTGGGGCAAAAGCGACCCCTTCCGCAACCAGTTCGGCTGATTTTACCGCTGCAATAAAATACCGCTAAACGCACAAAACCGGGCCTGCTTATGCAGTACCCGGTTTTATTTTTGTTATAAAGTTTACCAAACAGCAACCATGCCGTCTGCGCGCGGCTCTGTCGCACCGGTAAGCACGCCGTCATCGCTGCGCAAAATCATCTGGCCGCGGCCAAAATCAATAAAATCATCTGTAACAATAAGCTCGTGTCCGCGGGCACGCAAGCCTTCGATAATGGCAGGGTCAGCATTTGCTTCAATCATAACCTTTTTGCCTTCAATCCACTGCCAGCGTGGGCAATCCAGCGCTTCCTGCGGATTCATGCCAAAATCAACAAGGTTGTGGATAACCTGCAAATGTCCCTGCGGCTGCATATAGCCGCCCATTACGCCAAACGGCCCGGCAGCTTTGCCGTCTTTGGTCAAAAAGCCCGGTATAATTGTATGGTACGGTTTTTTAAGCGGCACCAGATAATCATCATGCGCCGGGTCAAGCGTAAAGCCGGCAGCCCTGTCGTTAAAAGCAATGCCGTAGCCCGGCACTACAATGCCGCTGCCAAAGCCCTGGAAATTGCTCTGGATATACGAAACCATATTGCCGTCGCCGTCTGCCGTACACAGATAAACCGTGCCGCCGCAGAACGGATTGCCGGGTTTGGGCATAATTGCCTCATCGCCAATCAATGCACGGCGCTGCGCCGTATATTCATCGCTCAACAGCTCTTTAACCTGCGCTTTCATATAGCGCGGGTCGGCAACATATTTGCGTCCGTCGGCATAGGCCAGTTTCATGGCTTCAATTTCATGGTGAAAGTTTTCTACGCTGTCCTTGCCGTCATGTTCAAAGCCTTTTAAAATATTCAGCGCCATCAAGGCGACAATGCCATGCCCGTTAGGCGGCAGCTCCCAAACGCGGTAGCCGTGGTAATCAATGCTGATTGGTTCGACCCATTCCGCGCGGTAAGCCGCTAAATCGCTTTTGCGGATGTAACCGCCGGTAGCGCGCGAAAAAGCGTCAATCGCGTCTGCCACTTCGCCGCGGTAAAAAGTTTCGCCATAGCTTTCTGCAATCAGGCGCAGTGTTTTAGCCTGCATAGGCAGCCTGGCAACCGAGCCCGCCGCCGGAGTAGTACCGTCAGCGGCAAAAGTTTCAAACCAGCCTTTAAAGGCTTCGTCATTTTTATAAGACGCAAAAATGCCAAGCCCTTCACGCCACAGGCGGCTGATTACCGGTGAAACCGGGTAGCCGTTTGTTGCATATTCAATAGCGTGTTCAAACAAATCAGCAAAAGGCAATTTGCCAAAGCGCTTGTGCAGCTCTGCCCAGGCAGATACCGCACCCGGAACCGTTACCGCCTGCCAGCCTCGTTCCGGTATTTCCGTTTTTCCTTTCAGTGCGTCGCAGTCCGGCGTTAAAAGTGCGGGCGCATAGCCGCTGCCGTTTAAACCGTACAGCTTGCCGTCAACCCACACCTGGGCAAAAGCGTCGCTGCCCAGCCCGTTGCTGGTAGGCTCTAAAACCGTCAGCGCAATAGCCGTAGCAATAGCTGCATCGACTGCGTTGCCGCCTTTTTTTATCATATCCAGCCCGGCCTGTGCTGCCAGCGGCTGCGAAGAACACACCATGCCCTTAGTGCCGTACAATACGCTGCGGCGCGAAGGGTATTTGTATTTTAAGGAGTCAAAATCAAATTTCATTTCAAACACCTTTATTTATTGAGGTTGTAGAATACATCCATTCCCCTGTATTTAGCAGCGCTACCAAGGTCTTCTTCGATGCGCAGCAGCTGGTTGTATTTAGCTACGCGGTCAGTTCTTGCCGGTGCGCCGGTTTTAATCTGCCCTGCGTTAACGGCAACTGCAATATCAGCCAGCGTGGTGTCTTCGGTTTCACCGCTGCGGTGCGAAATAATGCAGGTGTAGCCTGCGCGTTTGGCAGTTTCGATAGCACGGAAGGTTTCGGTAAGCGTGCCAATCTGATTAACTTTAATAAGGATAGCATTGGCAACTTTCTTTTCGATGCCTTCTTTAAGGCGTGCTTCGTTGGTAACAAACAGGTCGTCGCCAACAAGCTGAACTTTACCGCCAAGTTTGGCAGTAAGTTTCTGCCAGCCGTCCCAGTCGTCCTCGGCAAGGCCGTCTTCGATAGAAATAATCGGATATTTTTCGCACAGCATGGCAAGGTAGTCAATCATTTCATCACTAGTTTTTACAACGCCTTCGCCAGCCATGTTGTATTTGCCGTCTTCGTAAAATTCGCTTGAAGCAACGTCAAGCGCCATAACAATGTCTTTGCCGGGCTTGTAGCCTGCTTTTTCAACAGCTTCCAAAATAACGGCAATGGCTTCTTCGTTGGATTTTAAATCCGGTGCAAAGCCGCCTTCGTCACCCAGACCGGTGCCAAGACCTTTTTCTTTCAGCAGAGCTTTTAAAGCGTGATAAATTTCTACGTTCATGCGCAGGCATTCGCTGAAGGTTTTAGCGCCGACCGGCATAATCATAAATTCCTGAATGTCTACATTATTATCAGCATGCTGGCCGCCGTTTAAAATGTTCATCATCGGCACCGGCAGCTCCTGTGCTGCAACGCCGCCCAAATACAGGTACAGCGGCAAACCGCAGGAATTAGCCGCGGCTTTGGCAACGGCCATGGATACGCCAAGCACAGCGTTAGCGCCTAATCTGCCCTTGTTGGGCGTGCCGTCCAGACGGATAAGCATTTCGTCAATTTCAGTCTGGCGGGTTGCTTCTAGGCCGATTAAGGCTTCTGCAATAATATCGTTAACATTGTCAACGGCTTTGCATACGCCTTTGCCGCCGAAGCGTTCTTTATCGCCGTCACGCAGCTCAACAGCCTCATGCGCGCCGGTAGATGCGCCGGAAGGAACGGCAGCACGGCCAACAGAGCCGTCTTCAAGCCATACTTCTACTTCAACAGTCGGATTGCCGCGGGAGTCGAGAATTTCTCTTGCGTAAACTTCGGTAATCATTGACATCAGTAATTCACCTCGTATTAAAATTAGTGTTCTATCAGGCTGTGCCCCGTCATTTCTGCCGGTTGGGCGATGCCCAGAAGCTCCAGCATTGTGGGGGCGATATCTGCTAAAATGCCTTCGTGCAGCTTGTATTTGCCGCCGCTGACAAGTAAAAACGGCACAGGATTGGTGGTGTGCGCCGTATAGGGCTGCCCTGTTTCTTCGTCGTACATTTTTTCAAGATTGCCGTGGTCCGCCGTAATGCAAACCGCACCGCCAAGCGCCAGCACTTTGGCCGCAATTTTACCGGCACAGGCATCAACGGCTTCCATTGCCTTAACAGCCGCTTCCATTACGCCGGTATGCCCAACCATGTCAGGGTTGGCAAAATTTAAAATCACAACGTCGTATTTATTTTCGTCCAGCAGCGCCAACAGCTTATCTGTTACTTCGTAAGCGCTCATTTCCGGCTGCAAATCATAGGTTGCAACCTTCGGCGAAGGTATCAGCACGCGGTCCTCCAGCGGATTGGGTTCTTCCACGCCGCCGTTGAAAAAAAACGTAACATGCGCATATTTTTCCGTTTCGGCAATGCGCAGCTGATGCAGATTATTTTTAGCCAGCACCTCGCCCAGCGTATTGGCCAGCGTTTCGGGCGGAAATGCCACAGCGGCGTTAATGGTAACGTCGTACTGCGTCATGCACACAAAAGCTACATTTAATTTAGAGCGTGCAAAACCATTAAAATCACTGTCGGTAAAGGCGCGCGTCAGTTGCCTTGCCCTGTCGGGGCGGAAGTTATAAAAAATAATGCCGTCGCCGTCTTTTACGCAGCTGTCCGCTTTGGTTTCAACAACAAAAGGTTCAACAAATTCATCTGTTTTACCTGCGGCATAGCTTGCTTCAATACCTTCTGCCGCCGTGGCAAAAGTTTGGCCTGCGTGCTTGGTTAAAGCATCATAAGCCTTTTGCGTGCGTTCCCAGCGTTTGTCGCGGTCCATAGCATAATAACGCCCGCTTACGGTAGTAATTTCGCCGCCGGTTTCTGCCAGCACTTTTTCCAGGCGTTCAACATAGGTCAGCGCCGTTTTGGGGCCGACATCGCGCCCATCCAGAAAGGCATGTACATAAACCTTATCCAGTCCGTTCAGTTTGGCCATTTTTAAAAGCGCCCATAAATGTTTTTCGTGGCTGTGTACGCCGCCGTCACTTAAAAGGCCCATCAAATGCAAAGCACCGCCGCTTTGTTTTACGCTTGCCATACAGTCAAGCAAAGCTTTGTTTTCAAGCAGCGTGCCTTCATCGCAGGCTTTGGTAATGCGCGTCAGCTCCTGGTAAACAATGCGCCCCGCGCCGATATTAAGATGCCCTACTTCCGAATTGCCCATCTGCCCTTCCGGCAGCCCGACAGCATTGCCGGATGCCTTTAAGCGCGTATGCGGATAAGTCTGGAACAATTTGGAAAGTTCAGGCGTTCTGGCCGTTTTGGCCGCATTATAAGGCCCGGCCGGGGCAATGCCCCAGCCGTCCAAAATCATAAGCATTAAAGGTTTCATTGGTCCCTCACACACTGCGCACGATAGCACTGAAGCTTTCAGGCTTCAGGCTTGCGCCGCCAACCAGTACGCCGTCAATCTCGCCCTGTACAAAGTCGGCTGCATTCTTTTCAGTTACGCTGCCGCCGTACAAAATGCGTATCTTGCGTGCAACTTCTTCCGAAAAGATTTTTTCTATTTTATTGCGGATTAAAACAGCAACCTCCTGCGCATCGTCAGCCGTTGCCGCATTGCCGCTGCCAATAGCCCACAAAGGTTCGTAAGCAATAACCATGCTTTCGGCTTCTTCGGCAGTAATGCCTTTCAGCGCGCTTTGCAGCTGCATGCTGATTTTGCGCGAAGTTTTTCCCTCTGCGCGTTCTTCGGCGTTTTCGCCCACGCACAAAACAGGTTTCAGGCCGTTTCTGTAAGCAGCGCGCAGCTTTTTGGCAACAGCAACTTCGTTATCACCAAACAAAGTGCGGCGCTCGGAATGACCGACAATTACATATTCCGCGCAAATGTCAGCAATCATCTTGCCGCTGACAGCACCGGTATATGCGCCTTCGTCCTCCCAGAAAATATCCTGTGCGCCATAGCCAACGTGTTTGCCGTCGATAGCGTCCGCTACGGTTTCAAGCGCAGTAAACGGCGGGAAAATTACAACCTCGTTCAGCGTGCCATTGGTTTCTTCAACAATGGCTTCGGCAAGTTCTACCGCTTCGCCAACAGTTTTGTGCATTTTCCAGTTGCCTGCTATCATTTTGCGGCGCAGGTCGTCCAGCGCAGCAATGCCAGGCAGCACTTTGCCTTCCAGATATTCAAGGCTTGCGCCGCCGCCGGTGCTGATATGGCTTATTTTAGAAGCAAGCCCGGTCTTTTCAATAGCGGCAACACTATCGCCGCCGCCGACGATGCTGATAGCCTTGCTCTTGGCAACTGCTTCGGCAACCGCTTCAGTGCCATGCGCAAAAGCATCCATTTCAAAAACGCCCATCGGGCCGTTCCATACAATCATTTTGGCGCCCTGCAAGGCTTCTTCATATTGCAGGCGGCTTTCGGGGCCGATATCCAGCGCCATATAATCCTGCGTAAGATTCTCAACGTGTTCAATTTTAGTATCGGCGTCAGCCGCAAAGGCAGATGCCATTACCAAATCAACCGGCAGCAGCATTTTTACATTGTTTTTTTCTGCCTTGGCAAGCAGGCTGCGCGCCAAATCCAGCTTATCTTCTTCCACAAGGGATTTACCCATTTTATAGCCCTGCGCTGCAAGAAAGGTATTTGCCATGCCGCCGCCAATCAAAAGTACATCTACTTTATCCAGCAGGTTTTCAATAACACCGATTTTATCGGAAACCTTTGCGCCGCCGATAATAGCCGCATACGGATGCAGCGGATTGGTAACGGCGCGGCCGATGAATTTGATTTCTTTTTCCAGAAGGAAACCGGCAGCAGACGGCAGAAAATGCGTTACGCCTTCTACCGAAGCATGGGCGCGGTGCGATACGCCAAAACCGTCGTTGACATAGCAATCTGCCAGCGAAGCCAGTTTTTCGGCAAATGCCAGGTCGTTCTTTTCTTCTTCCTTATGGAAGCGCAGGTTTTCCAGCATCAAAACTTCGCCCGGTTTTAATGCGGCAGCCATTTTTTCTGCTTCTTCGCCGATACAGTCATGCGCAAACTGTACAGGCATTTTTAAAAGCTCTGCCAGGTGTGCAGCAACAGGCTCCAGCGAATATTTTTTATTTACTTCACCTTTCGGGCGTCCAAGGTGCGCCATCAAAATAACGGCAGCGCCATGCTCCAAAAGGTAATGCAGTGTATCAAGCGATGCAGTCATACGGGTATCGTCCGTAATTTCGCCTTCGGCGTCCATCGGCACATTATAATCAACGCGCACCAGGACTTTTTTGCCGTTAAGCTCTAAATCGCGTAAAGTCTTTTTATCCATCAGCGCACCTTCTTACAGGCCTTTGGAGGCGATGTAGCAGGCAAGGTCAACAACGCGGTTACTGTAACCCCATTCGTTATCATACCAGGCAACAACTTTAGCCATACGCGGGCCAACCATCATGGTAGAAAGTCCGTCAACAATGGAGCTGAGCGGGCAGCCGTTATAATCGCGGGAAACCAGCGGCAGTTCGTTGTAGCCCATAATGCCTTTCAGTTCGCCTTCGGCAGCTTTTTTAAGGGCAGCGTTGATTTCTTCAACGGTAGTATCTTTGCCAAGGGTTACAGTCAGGTCGGTAATGGAAACGTTCGGGGTAGGAACGCGCATTGCAAAACCGTTCAGTTTGCCTTTAACTTCCGGCAGTACCAGGGATACTGCTTTAGCTGCGCCGGTAGTGGTCGGGATGATGGACTGTGCAGCAGCACGGGCGCGGCGCAAATCTTTATGCGGAAGGTCAAGGATTCTCTGGTCATTGGTATAAGAATGAACAGTAGTCATCAGGCCGTATTCAATACCGAAGTTTTCCAGCAAAACTTTGGTAAACGGAGCCAGGCAGTTAGTAGTGCAGGAAGCATTGGAAATAATGTTGTGTTTGTCTGCTTCGTATTTATCTTCGTTAACACCCATAACAATGGTAATATCCTCGCCTTTGGCAGGAGCGGAAATAATTACTTTTTTAGCGCCGGCTTCAAGATGTGCTTTTGCTTTGGCACCTTCGGTAAAGCGGCCGGTAGATTCTACAACGATTTCTACGCCAAGTTCGCCCCAGGGCAATTTAGCCGGGTCGGTCTGTGCCAGAACTTTAACTTTTTTGCCGTCAACAACAAGATATTCGCCTTCGGCAGCAACTTCATGGTCAAAAGTGCCATGGATGGAGTCATATTTCAAAAGATGTGCAAGGGTAGCTGCGTCGGTCAAATCGTTTACGGCAACAACCTCAATCTCGGGATTGTTGAATGCAGCACGGAAAACATTGCGGCCGATACGGCCAAAACCATTGATACCTACTTTTGTCATAATAAAATCCTCCTTTAAAATATATAAAGTTTATGTTTGCACCAAAGTGCGTTTTAACTGTTTTCAAGCATATCGGCAATATAATTTGCCGCTGCTTCATCGGTAACCAAAATATCCTGGCGCGATGCGCGGATAACGGACAAAATTGCCTCCGCCTTGCTGCGCCCGCCTGCCACGCCGATAACAGTGCCGATATTAGGCAAATCCTGTAACATCAGCCCGGCATTGTTAGTCATATAAACCTGCCTGCCGTCCAGCGCGCAGTATTGGCCAAATGCCTCACCGACAGCGCCTTCATCCAGCAGCTTTTTTATAAATTCCGGCGGCATGCGGCGGTGGCGCGCCATAACAGAAGCCTGCCCCACACCGTGGACAAGTATATCCGCCTGCTTGATTATATCGACAACTGCTTTAACGCCGGTATCTTCAGCTAAAATACTGTTTAAAATTTCTTCGCTTACGCTGTCCGGCACATATAACTGCCGGTAAGATGCGCCCATGCGCTGCGCAAGCACCGTGGCAATCGTGTTGGCCTGCAATTCTACGTTATCGCCAAGGCCGCCGCGCGCAGGCACAACAACTGTCTGCGGGTGGCTGCCGCTGATATTAGCCGCCAGCGCCGCCATAGTTGTACCGCCGCTGACAGCAACAATATGCCTTTTGCCGTCGCCAAGCAGCCTGCTTAAAATCCTTGCGGCAGCGCGGCCAATCTCACGCTTAACAACTTCTTCCTGGTCAGAATCTCCGGGAATGATTACCACCCTGCCGATATTCAGCTTGTCGCACAAAAGCTGCTCCAGTGAGTTAAGCCCCTGCAATTTGCGTACATAATCGGCAAGTTCCTTTAAAATATCCATGCCTTCCTCCGTCACCGTCATGCCGGACGAAGAAAAAACAAGCAGCCCGCAGCCCTTTAAAAAATCCACCTGGGCACGCAGAACCCTCTCGCTGAGCCCAAGCCTTGCCGCCAAAGCACGCCTGCCTATCGGATGTTCGTGGCTGACCTGGCGCAAAATCTGATAGCGCAGCACCAAAAGATTAGTCAGCTCCGGAACGATTTTCTTTTGTAAATTTATAATGCTGTCCATAAGCTCCACCAAAACACGTTTTGTCCCTCGTGGTCCTTTTTAAGTCCCACTGCTTCTAAACAAAACAAATAAGAGTACCTTATTTATAAATATTGTAGCACATTTCTGCCAAAAAAAGAAGCTTAAAACAAAAAAGTTGAAGGCAAAAGCACCTTCAACCTGTAAAATTTAGTTTAAATATTTTATTCCATATTATAAACCCGGTTTTATATTAACTTGCAATTAAATTACACCAGCCACGCCGGAATATACCATAACCCTTCCGCTGCCGGCAAAAGGTCATCTGCAAAGCAGATTATGCCGCCTTCGCCGATTTGTATTTTAGCGTCGTTCTTTACCGGCTCTAAAATGCCAAAGGTTTTTACCGCTTTTTGCGGATAGGCACTTTTTTTAATGGCTACCGGATATGCCGTGCCGTTTTCGTAAATGATGAGTTCTATCTCTTTGCCGTTAAAGTTTTTTAAGTAATACAGCGGTGGTGTTATGCCTTTATTGGCATAACTTTTGTAGATTTCCGTCACTGCCCAGGTTTCAAAAAATTCGCCGCTCATTGCTCCCATCTCTAAAGCTTCGGCATTGGTCCACCGCGTTAGATACGCTGCAAGCCCTGTGTCAAAAAAGTATAGCTTGGGCGCTTTTACTATGTATTTACTGCCCGGTGGCATAAACGGCTGCAGCAGATAGATAATTCCCGCTGCTTCCAGTATTTTTATCCATTGCTTGGCTGTCGGCGCGCTGACTTCTGCCGCTTTGGCAAGTTCGGCATAATTTATCATTTTGCCTGTCTGCCCTGCTGCCGCGCATAAAAAGCGGAAGTACAGCATTTCATCGTTTACCTGAAGTAACTTCATTACATCACGCTGCAAAAAGGTTTGCACATAGCTTGCGTAATAACTTTGCCAGTCCTGTTCACCGCCGTTATAAAGCGCCGGCATACTGCCCTGCCAAATCAGCTTATATATTTCTTTCAGGCTTTGTTTGCGGGTGTGGTTTACGCGGTATAAAAGCTGTTCGGAGTTTGGCAAAAACGGTGCGCCATAACTGTTGCCGTTAATTTCACCGGCAGTAAGCCCCTGCAAGTCAACAACGCCTACGCGCCCTGCAAGGCTTTCTGTAACGCCCTGCATCAGCGGCAAACGCTGCGAGCCTGTCAGCCAGATATCGCCATTCTGCCCTTCTGTATCGGCATAAATTTTAATGTAGCTTAAAAGCTGCGGCGCGTATTGAATTTCATCAATCAGCAGCGGCGGTGTATAACGCTGCAAAAACAGCGCCGGGTCACTGAGCGCAAGGCTGCGCACCGCCAAATCATCCAGCGTAACGTAAGTACGGTTATTGCCCGCAAGATGCTTAAGCAAAGTTGTTTTGCCAACCTGCCGCGCACCTGTTAATAGCAGAACCCTAAACTGCCCCGATATTCTTTTTATCGTTTCTTCAATATTGCGTGTTATGTACATGAAAACCTCAACCTGCAACTATTTTTAGTTGCTTTGCTGTTTATATTATGCTAAACTAAAAACGTTTAAAATCCAAGCCAAAAGATTTTACTTTTGAAGAAGCTGAAACCTTATTAAAATATTTTGATTACATACGCTCGGATAAAGGAAAAACAAGTGGTTCACGGGTTATATTTACCAATAAAAACCGTGCTTCCATTTTGCTGCATAAACCGCATCCGCGCAAAGAATTGCTTGCCTATCAAGTAAAGCAGCTTATAGAAGTTTTAAGTCAGGAGGGATTACTGTGAACAACATCATGCAGTATAAAGGCTATATTGGCAGCGTAGAATTTTCGGAAGAAGATGAAGTTTTTTACGGTAAAGTTTTAGGTATCCGCAGCCTGATTTCTTATGAAGGCACTACCGCCAAAGAACTTATTGCAGATTTTCATAATGCTGTTGATGATTATCTTGAATTATGCAAACAAAATAATACCGAACCAGAAAAAGCCTATAAAGGAAGCTTTAACGTAAGAATTTCTCCCGAATTGCATAAAGAAGCTGTAATCTGCGCTGCTTCAAAACAAATAAGCCTTAACAGCTTTGTAGAAAAAGCATTAAAAAATGCCGTTGCGGCGATATTATAAAAATAAAATATCCAACCTCACTTTTAAAAGTGAGGTTATTTTTTTGCCATTTTTAACATAAGCTTATGACACTCCTCACGGTTTAAACAAACTTGATATTTTTTCGCATGATGTACATTAACTGCTTCCAAAAATATACAAAAATTTATCTATAATTTGACTATATACAAAAATTCAGTTATAATTTTTGTATAAGGAGGTTTTAACTATGCCTAAAATTACTTCAAGCGCCGAACTGCGTAATAATTATAATGAAATTTCCAGTTTTTGCCACAAATTTAACGAACCAGTTTTTATTACCAAAAACGGTAAAGGCGACTTAGCCGTTATGAGTATCGAAGCTTATGAAATGCTAACTGCGCGTATTGAACTTTACACAGAACTAAAAAAAGGCTTAGATGACATTGATGCGGGGCGAACAATTCCTGCCGATGAATTTTTCGGTAATTTCAATAAAAAAATTCAAGGACATAAAGAAAAATGAATTACAAAATTATCTTAGCTCATCAATTTTCTAAAGACTTTGAAAGTGTATATGACTATATTTCTTTTGTTCTGCAAAACCAAACAGCAGCCATAAATATTACTACTTTAGCGCAGGCAAAAATAAATACCCTGCCTGATTTCCCAGAAAAATATCCGCTTGTTAACGATATTTCATTGGCTCATAAGCAAATACGTTATATTCCGGTTGATAACTATTTAATATTTTACAGAATAAATAAAATCAAAAACGAAATTCAAATTCTTCGTTTTTTGTACGCCAAAAGTAACTGGCTGAATATTTTAAAAACAAACAACACAACTTTTAACTATCCTGAAAATCTATTTGAAGATAAGCATTATATTAACGAAGTTAAAGAAAAGTACAAATAAGATTATACGGATTATATAATCCGTATAATCTTATTTGTTTTTATTAGCAAAAGTTAAAATTCTTTCATAATCATCATAATAATCTACTTCTGCCCAAAATTCTCCATTCACGTCCACTGTGCAAATATCACGCTGCTCAGCAAATGAATACAATACGTCTTCCCACCATTTATCATGCTCTTGCTGAGCTAACATCTGATCCATACGTCCTTTAAACTCACTCAAAAATGATTTTTTTATTTTGGCTATGCCAACATATTCTCCGCTTCGATCCTCTAACGGTAAATTTTTACCGTACTTTTTTATGCAATCATTAGCCGTTTTGAAAAAATAATCTCCTACATTTATTCTGCTTTTATCTACAGCCATAATTACATCATGTTTATCTATAATAATAGCATCTAAAATTTTTTCACTACAATAAACATCTGCATTCATTAAAATACAATCATCATTCATAAAATTTTTTGCTAACCATAAACTTCCTATGCTATTTGTAACATCATAAAACGGATTGCAATAAAATTTTACATTCAATCCCTCTAACGCATCTTTAACTTTTTCATACTGATATCCCACAACAACAGCTGTTTCTATATTTTTATTTTGTAAAATTTCTACAGTTCTTCTTATTATTGGTTTTTCAAATATCGGCAATGTACATTTAGGAATATTAGCAATTAATCTAGAAATACGTGTTCCTCTTCCTGCAGCCATTAATATTGCTTTCATTTTTCTTTCACCTCATACCTATAATATTTTTTATTTTTTCAATTAATAAATTGTAATCATAAAAGTTCAAATTTCCTATATGAGCAACTCTAAATACATAATCAGCATTTTCTCCGCCTACAGGGTTAACTATTAAATCGAAGTTATCTTTTAATTCTTTAAATATCTCCTTCGCCAAAGGTTTTTTTATAATAACCGGCGTTAGTGCATTAGATAAAGGATATGAAGGATATGTTAAATTATTTTTTTTTAAAAGATCTCTAAAATATTGAGCACGTTTTTTTATTATTTCCAAATGTTTACTTATCCCACCATTATTTTCAATAAAATTTAACATATCATAAATCTCATACACAATTCCTACAGCAGGAGTGTATGGAGTTTGCCCTCTATGAATATTATTTATATAATTTTTGAAATCAAAATAAAGACTTTTAACATTATTAGTCAAAATTTTGTTTTTAATTATTTTATTATTTAAAAAAATCAATGAAATTCCAGGAGAAACGCATAATCCTTTTTGGGAACTAACAATAGCTACGTCAATACCATTCTCATCCATTTTGAATTCATCACATAAAAAAGTACCTATAGCATCAACAATTAAATATGCATTTTCTCTTTTACAAAAATTTTTAATTAAATTTATATCATATAATTGTCCTGTTGAAGTCTCATGTAAATTTACAATTACTCCTGTATAACCATTTCCGTAATAATTAGTAAAATCATCTTCAGTTAATTTATTACCATAACTAATAGATAAAATATCATATGGTATATCGTGTATTTTACAAATTTCAGCAAATCGTGCCCCAAAATTGCCTCCAACAATTACAAGAAGTTTATCATTTTTATTAAAGCAATTTATTATTGTTGCTTCCATCCCACCTGTTCCAGACGCAGTAAGCCAAATAATTTCACTGTTATTAGAAGTATTTATATATCTTTTTAGCATACTATTCGTTTTTAAAACCATTTCAGAAAAGTCTTTGGTTCTGAAATACGGTATCTGTTTACTTCTTACTTTAATTGTTGTTTCATACATTTGTGTAGGTCCTATTGTAAATAATTTCATCTTTGTCTCCTTTTGATTATTTTAAAATTTTATTTAACCCTTCTAATAATATATTTTTACAATTATTAACTTGAGTTACATTATTTTTATTAACTACATTTTTATCTATTATTTTTATTATATTTTCAATATTAAAATTTTCCATATAATAGACATAATCTAAATTGGCAAACCATTTTACACCATAAGTAATTTTGGAATCATATGATTTAAAAACTATTACAGGAGTATGAGTTATTATCGAAAATATCATTCCATGAAATCTATCTGTAATTACTATTTTAGATTCAGCAGCTAATTTAATTTTAGAAACAATATATTTTAAACGTTCAGAATCTGAATAAATATTTACATTTTCAATGGTATCTGTTAAAAGATAGTTAAGATTATTCTCATTTATCTTTTCCAAAAGCAATATAATAGCTTCAGTACTTAAAACTTTTTCTATATCCTTTCGTAAAAATAAAACTACATCATATTTGGGAATAACATTTTGTATATTTAAAAAATCTACATCTAATACATTAACTATATCAGGCAAAAGTTTAATATTATTTTTAATAAAATATTTTTTAGCTATACTATAACTATTTTTGTCTCTTGTAATTATTGTTAAATCAGCATGATTACTATAACATTTTATACTTTTTATTAATTCACTATTTCCTTTTTCATTGTTATGAAAAAATATACTTATTGGCATTATTATAATTTTATTATTTTTATAAGTTTCAATAATATAACGCCTAACGATTTCTTCATTAATATATAAAGTTCCTAAATTACCTCCCCCATGTAAAAACAAAATATCTTCTTTCCTTAAAATAAAATTAGGTAAATGGAATTTCATTATAATGATCAAAGTGTTATATGATATTTTAATTATTTTATTGTTTTCATAAATATTTTTTAAAACAAATTCCTCTCCAACAACAATTGCTTGATCACCAATATTCCCATGCCAAGGTATTCCCATTAAAACAGACCTGTTTTTTATTATTAGCAAATAAATTTGAACTTTAACATACTCAAAAATACACATTAAAGATTTTAATAAAATTGTATAGTATTTCCTTATCATTTATTTAACCCTTTAGCGTAGATAATAGCCTATCATAAAATTCAACATTGAACTTTTGTAATTCTTTATGCCTTTTTTGAAAAGCCGCAATATAATTTTCAATACATTTTATTTTATTTATTTCGTGAATAATATTATTTTTTTCTTCTGGATCCTTCTTTAAATCGTAAATTTTTACAATATTATTTATAGTAAAATCCTCTTCTAACATACTTTCAGCACTGATACAATAGTTATTATCAATCAATGTATACCATATAGGTTTTTCATTGATGACAGGGCACCCAGGTCCACCATATTCAGTTAAAATATATTTATGTTTAGGAAAATTAAAAGTTCTCTTATCAATTGATATTTTTTTTATTAATTCAATTCCATCTATATTATTTGTGAGATCACTAATTAATATTTCTTTTTCATTTGCACTATCATAAATAATCATAGGTATTTGAAAAGCTTCTGTATAAGTTTGATTATACATTTGAGCTCTTACCGGAGCATCATAAGCAGGATAACCATGATCAGCTGTTATTACGAAAATAAAATCATTATTTAATTTATTTTTTAATGTATCAAATATAATTTTTATTTTTGAATCACAAAATCTAGCACCTAAAGTTGCTATAATATTTCCATTGAAATTATTATCCATTTTCTCTAAAAGCCTAAAAGCTTCTTCAAATTCAGTTTTTATAAGATTAATATTATTAGTATCAACCGTATGAAAAACAGTCGGTAGATGAAAATCCTGCACATGTATATATGCAAAATAATTTAAATTTTTCTTGTCGTTTTCAATAATATTTTCAATAACTTTATTGAAAACAGAAAATAAACTAGCTTCAACTTTTGAATTTTCATTTATATTATTAATATAATTTTTTAGATATGTATTGTTATAATACATATAATACCTTCTAATTAATTTTAAAGCATTAATAATACCTTCTGTTTTTACACAATTACAAATATATTTCCAATCTAAATTTTTACTACGAACTATACTATTGTATTTTTTTTGATAATTATTTAACTTAATATTGTAAAGTTCCTTTATAATTTCCTTGTATGCTAATAATTTCTTTTTGTTATAATTTGAATCAAGTTCCAACAATATGTGTTTGTCATATTCATATAAAACTTTATCTATATAAAATTTTTTATTCTTCTCTAATTCCAATATTTCATTTCTTAATCGAGCCATCACATCTTTAACAACTTCTAAACTATTTATAGATTTCTTTATTAAATATACTTCTTGTGTATTTAATAAAAGTAGCTTACTTTGTTGCAACCAGGTTTCTAAAGCTTCCTTTAATAAAATATAACAAATTTTGTATTCTATTTCTGTTAACCCCAATTTCATTTTCTCTCTAAACCAATATAGCCTATAATCAAAAAGTGGCTTTATAGAATACAATCTAGTATAATAATATTCATCTACTCCTCGCAAATATGATTTTGAATATACATATGGTGAATATGTTAATAATGTTTTAAAATTGAACTTTCTATAATATTCAAATATAGTACTTTTAACATTAGCATTTGCTAAAAAATATCCACCATTTTCAAGTGTTCTCTCACCACTCAAAATACTTACTAAAGCAGCTTCTGTATATGGTGCTTGAGAATACATATTTGTAAAATGGATAGATTTATGTGCTAAATAATTCAGAAATGGAGTTACAAATTCATTTCCTATTTTCAACTCTAAATTTTTATAACAAAAAGCATCTATTGTTAGAAAAATAACATTCTTCATACATTCTCCTCTTAATATAAACATTTTTTTATTTTATTTTTAATAAATACAAATTCATCTGTATCTTTATAAATGATTAGACATATAATATTTAAAATTAAAAATACAAAAAATGCTTTTAGTACCCATAATAACCAAGTATTTGCAATAAACAAACTTTTTGATAATATCTCAATAAACAAAAATACAAATATATAATTAATGGAATCTTTTATTCTAAACTTAAAATATTCTTTCCCTCTAATATTGAAACAATCTTGATATAGAATAATGGGTTCATACCAGAAGTAAGTAATTATTGTAGTAATAATATTACCTAAAAAAATACCAAACAAACCTTTATATAAACCTAAAATAGCTGACAATATAATATTTATCACAGCAGCTAATAACATAATATATTTTACTTTCATATACAATCCTGTCGCTTCTCTAAAAGTATAAATAGGATGTAAAATACAGCTAATATACATCATGATCGATATAATAAAAACAATATTTTCTTTTAAAACAAACTCTTCACCAATCCAGAGTATTACAAAATCATTTACTAATAAAAAATAAGATATAGAAAATACAATTCCTAACCAAGAACCTATTAATAATACTATTTTAAAAATTTTATACTTTTGCTTTTTATCATCTGTCGCTATTAAATTTCCAATACTTGGCGTCAAACTATTAAATAGAACAACATAAAATGAAGCCAATCCACTATAAATAGTATTATAATTCAAGTAATATCCAACCATTACTGTGCTAACTATAATAGAAATCAATATATTATTAGTGCTATTTAATAAAACACCTGATATTTTATAAATAAATCCAGCTTTTATAAGATTTGTTATATTCTTTTTTTCTTCTACTGAAAGTCTTTTATTTTCTATACTATTTAAATAATTATATTTCTTTTCTACAGTCTTAGAAATTAAAAAATTATTTAAGAATGTCGAAATAATTTCCACAAATAAATAAATAATAAAACTTGCAAATATATTTAATAAAATTATTTGGAATATACCTTTTAAAACAAGAATTAAAATTTCTATTTTAGTAGAAATATAAGCCTTTTGATCAGCTTTTAGTATACTATTTTTATAAATAAAAAAATAAGAAATAACAGAATTGAACAAAAACAAAAAATATATAGTATACAAATAAGAATAATCTAAATTTGCATTTATTATGTACTTTAAAAAAGGAGCTATCAATATACCTATAAGAAATATAAAAAATGCAATATTTCTATAAATACTTTGATAAAATAATACTAACGCTTGTATCTTTTCTTGATTTTTGTAAGCTAAAGGCTCATAAAAACTATATAAAATTACATTATTTACACCTAATTCAGCTAAAGACAAAACTTGCAAAATATTAACAAATACACCATTAACACCTAATATCTCTTTACCTATCTTCTCCAAAAAATATATTCTTATAATAAACTCTAATATAATTAAAATTATTTTTTTTAAATACGCAAATATTATATTCAATTTAGCAAATTCAGTTCTAGAATACTCCATTATTAAATCCAAAATTAACATCCTATACGTGCTATTATTTCCTGATAATATTTTCTATCTTTTATTTCTTCAATATTATCAGTACTTTTTATTTCACTAGAATATTTACCATTAATTTCTATTTTATTTCGAGTTTGAGCTTTACTCCACTCATATTCCATATCTAAATTTCCTATATCAATTGCTCTTATTCCTATTTTAGATAACTCGTATGATAAAAGAGTGGCAGTAGGTCCTAATATTATTAAAACTAATTTATCTTTGGCAAAATTTACTATAGTATTATATATATCAGAATAATAATTAAATGCATTTTTGCTTGGACAAATTATTCTATTTATCGATTTTACATTACTAAAAAGATCATTATTTACTCCAAATCTTGTAAATTCACCTTCAACAATAAGCACTTCTTTTTTATCCCAAATGTCTTTCCATAACTTAAAATAAAATCTACTTTTTTCTTTATTTTTTCTATTTATATAAATGCGAGTAATTTGTGAATCATAATATTTATACTTATCATTTAAAATTTTAAATATCTGTTTACATCTAAAATATTTATAAAAAATCCAATATTTTTTTGACTCATAATTTAAATCATTCATATCTTTAAGCGCATATGGTATAGCTATAAAATGATTATCATCAACATCATTTGCCATTAATATCATCTTTAACTTATGTATCAATGCAATATTAGCATCTTGATATTGTAAATTTTTACCCTTTATCAGTTCAAATTCACCATCACCAAATCTGCTAATAGACTTATTATTTTTTAAACTCTTTAATGTAGTTTCCGTATCATAAATATCATAATTGTATTTTTTTAAATTCACTTTATTAATTAGAATAAAAAAAGGATAAAAAATATTTTTAATAAAATTTTTCATATTTAACCACCGTTAAATTTATATTATTTCAATTTACTATGTAATATTCCCACCAATATTGCTCTAAACGCTTTAAAGAGAGTTATGTTACTTTTATACTCATTATACTTGAGAATCAAAAAATAAACTGCATAAATACTGCTCAAGTATATACCTAATATATATCTTGTGCTTACACCACGCTTATAAAAATATTCTTCATCATATCCTGTAAACCAAGTCGATTCATTTTCTATCATAGTTGCTATATTTACTGGATAATGATAAATTTTCATCCCTTTATCATAAGCATCAAGCAAAAACTTATTTTCTTCCCCAGCTCCATTACCTGTACCAGCGCCAAGTTTTTCGTCAAATTTTATATTTTCTCTAATTATTGATTTTCGTTTAAAAGTAATTTGCCAAGAACACACACTTAACATTTCAAGCCGTTTTAATTTATATATTTTATTTTTCAGCTTTGTTGGTTTATTATCCAAATTAAATATAATTACATCGGCATCAGTCAACTCATCATATGCACCTATTATTTTACGTTCTATATCATCAACAAATATTTCATCATTATCTGCTATTAAACAAATATCTGATGCACAATATTTTATAGCCATATTTCTGCTTTTAGATAATCCTCGTTCCTTACTATTTATCCAAAGGCATTTTCTATTGTTTATTAAATTTATTTTTTCTATACTTTCTTCGTTGCATTGATTTATAATTACACAATCACTTTTTATATTAGAATGTTGTATTATACCTTTATCTTTTTCATGCATGCAACTAAGAAGTATTGCAAATTTACTCATTATATTTTCACCATTTATCTATGTTTTCTTATCCCATTCATAATGTAAAAACACATATAATATATGCTTTGCAATATTGAAAGTTTTTGAACTTTTCTGTATACATTCCACGTCCAAACAGCGCTTTTTATCTTATTGCTGCTTACAGATTTTTTACCTACTCTGTAATATCCTAATACTTCATTTAATCCATATCCCTGTATGTTATATTTTCTTAATATATTAAGCCAGCATATATAATCTTCATGATGTTCGTTAGGCATAAAAATTTTATCAACAATTTCTTTATCTATACAAACAGCCAAACAGCCGCCTGTATTATTACCTTTTAATAATTCAATATAATTTACGCATCTGCTTGTTTTTATTAATTTCCCATCTTCTTTTAACGTTCCATCATTGAACATAATAAAGTCATGAAACGTAAACGCATAACCGTTTTGCTGCATAAACTTTAACTGTTTTTGCAGTTTTTCTTTTTTCCAAAGGTCATCGCTGTCTAAAAAGGCGATGTATCTGCCCTTGGCGTTTTGTATTGCTGTATTGCGCGCTATTGCTGCACCGCTGTTTTCAGTTAGGTTTATCAGCTTTATGCGTTTGTCTTTATCGGCATAGCTTTGCACTATTTTTGCAGTATTATCTGTACTGCAATCGTTTACTATGAGCATTTCCCAGTTGGAATAGGTTTGGGCAAGCACGCTTTCAATTGTTTCTGCAATGTATTTTTCTGCGTTATATGCCGGGGTTATTATGGATACTAAGTTATTTTGATAATTGTTAGTTTCACTTTTGTTACCTTTACTTTTATTCTGCGCTGTATTTAATTGCTGTATATTATTTTTGTGTACAGTCAATTTTTACTTTACCCCTTCGGTGCTTTCTTTAGTGATGAGCACTTTTAATGTTTGCAGCATTATGGTTAGGTCGTTGATGACGCTTACGTTTTGAATATAGATAAGGTCATAGACGAGTTTATCGTAAGCAGTGGTGTTGTATTTGCCTGCTATTTGCGCAAGGCCTGTTATGCCCGGTTTTACGTTATGGCGGTAGGCGTATTCCGGCTTTTCTTTGATGAATTGTTCTACAAAGAACGGTCTTTCAGGCCTTGGCCCTACTATGCTCATTTCACCTTTCAGTACATTTATCAGCTGCGGAAGCTCGTCCAGGCGTGTTGCACGCATAAAGCGTCCGAATTTTGTAATGCGCGGGTCATTTTCCCCGGCAAGCACAGGGCCTGTTTCTGCTTCGGCATCCTGCCTCATGCTGCGGAATTTATGTACTTTAAATTCTTTGCCGAAACGCCCTACCCTTACCTGGCTGTAGATTACAGGACCAGGACTATCGAGTTTTACTATTATTGCCGTTATAAGCATTACCGGCAAAAGTATTATAAGTGCTGCAAGCGCTACAATAATATCCAGCGTTCTTTTTAATATGCGTTGCTCTAAAGTAAGGCGCATGCGCGATACTCTTTGTGTCGGCAGGTCATCTATCTGCCATAAGTACATCTTATTGCAGCTTATCTCATACAGCGTCGGCACTAACACTACCATTTTCATTTTTTCGTTGGCTAATCGTAAGAGCTGTTCTTTATCTCCCACCGGTATGCTTTCGCCGATAAGTATAATGTCTGCCTGTTCTATTGCTTTTAGGTTTTCCGCATGGTTACCTGGTGTGCCAAGTTTTATGCTGCTTTTTTCCAGCCCATAGGTTTTACGGATTTTTTCTGTAAGTTTTTGCTGTTCTTTTTTATCGGCTGCTATAAAAATATTTGGCACAGGCAGGTGCTTTACTTCCACCTGGTGCATTACGTACTGCCACAAGGCCAACAGTATAAAGCCAAATACTGCGGAATAGATTATTACGTAGCGTGAATATTCAAATTCGCGCATAAAAAAGGTTACTGCCATAGCGGCGATAAAAATATTGGCTACAGCTACAATGAGGTTTAAAAATATCTCGGACAATCTTTTGCGTACAAGGCTGAAAAGACCGTAAATGTTAAAGAAGAAAATTAAAAATACCGACAGCAGCACCGTAAGGCGCAGGTGGAAATCTATCTGGAGTAATCTTATGGAGCTGCTTTGCATATAAATTGCTATGAACGTAGCAATCTGGATGCAGATAAGGTCGCCCAAAATGAGAAGCAGTTTGCGGAATATGTGGTTCAACACAGCACGTTCTTTCTTGTGATTTTTAACTAAAGCTTAATTTAATAATATAATTTTACCACACCTTTACCCCCCCGCAAGACATTTCAGTTGGCGTGTGACAAACTTTTACTGGTCTTGTGGAAACTTTTCCCTACCGGCCAGTTTGCGCGGCAGCGGCGGCAGTGCTAATCCGTTTGCTACGTGGTGCGTAACAGTTTCTTTACTGCTTTACGCTTCCTGAACAAGGGCATAAAAAAACGCCATCACTCAAAGTGATGACGTTTTTTATAGTTTCTATTCTATTTCCACTTATCTTTTATTTCCTGGTACATTTTTTCAGTAACACTATCGTAATCAGGCGCTGCGTCAAGCTCAAACCATTTTATGTAAGGCATTTTTTTGTACCAGGTAAACTGCCTTTTGGCAAAGTTGCGCGTGGCCTGTTTTAATTTATCAACGGCAGTGTCATAGTCAAGCTGCCCTGTTAAATACATTACCGTCTGGCGGTAGCCGATAGCCTGCATGGATTGCGCCGATGCAGGCACGCCTGAGTCCAGCAGCTTTTTGGATTCGTCCAGCAGTCCCTGCTCCAGCATAATATCCACGCGGCGGTTAATGCGCCCGTACAGCACACTGCGCTCCATGCGCAGGCCAAACACAACGGCGTCATAGGCAAGTTCGCCGTCGCTGCTATGCGAAAGGTTATCGCCGCTTTCGGCTGCTTCAATCGCGCGTATTACGCGACGCGTATTGTTGATGTCGATGCGTTCTGCCTCCTGCGGCACAGCTTTTTGCAGGCGTACAAACAAAGCTTCTTTGCCCTGCTCTGCCAGCAGGTTTTCCAATTCCTGGCGCAGACCGGAATTTTCACCGGCGGAATTAAAATGGTAATTTTCAAGCAGCGCTTTGATGTAAAGCCCCGTGCCGCCGACGATAATGGGCAGCCTGCCGCGCGCCGTAATTTCATCAATCAGCCGCTCGGCCCGCTCTTTAAAATCGACCACGTTAAACGAGGCTTCCGGCGGCAGAATATCTACCATGTGGTGCGGCACCGCCGCCAGTTCTTCTGCAGTGGGCTTGGCCGTGCCGATATCCATGCCGCGGTAAACAAGCATTGAGTCGCCCGATATAATTTCGCCGTCCAGCGCCTTGGCCAGGGCAATACCGCAATGGCTTTTGCCTGTGGCCGTCGGGCCAAGGATAACGGCTAATTTTTTCTTCATAGCTATCTCCTGATAATTCCGTATTTTACGCGGCTGTACCTGCCGCCCTGCACTTCGCTGCATCCCAGGCTGCGCAAAAAGTTTTCGCTGCGTTCTTTAACCACCACACGCGGCGCTGCTTTAAGCGCCAATTCAATCGCGGCAGCGCTGATTTCTTTTTCGTAGGCAATGGGGCGCAGCGGTTTCATATTGGCCGACGTTTTAACGCCGAAGCGGAACATCGGGTCAAAATAAACTGCATCGAAGCTGTCCGGCGGCAAAATTTTCAAATAATCTTCCGCCTTAGCGTGGACAACTTTTATTCTGCGCATGGCGGTATCAACTTCGCTGCTGCCGCTTCTGTACTGCTGCAAACCGCGCGCCACTGTAAAGGCAAGCAGCGGCGATGCTTCCACTCCGACAACTTTGCCCGCGCTGCCTACGGCATAGCTTGCCACCAAAGCGTCGCTGGCAAGCCCCAGCGTGCAGTCCAAAACTTTTGCGCCCGGCTTTAACGCCAAGGCTTCTATCAAATGGTCGCTTTCACCGGCGGCAATATGCTTCAGGCGCAAATCCGCCATACTGGGATGAAAGAAAAACCGTCCTTCCTGCGTAAAAACATGCGGGCCCAATTTGGTTGCCACCAAAAGCGCATCCAGCCCGTACTTTTCGTACAAATCTTCCAGCGAGCCGCTGTGCCCGCGCCGCAGAAACGGTACGCCAAAGCCCTGCGCCCAGGCGCGCGCCTGCCACGCAAGCCCGCTGTTGCGCCCTGCCGTTACTGCAAATTTCAAGCCGCTCATGTGCGTTTAAACATTTTATAAAGCTCTGCCGAGCTGATTTCAATCATACACGGACGGCCGTGCGGGCAGGTAAACGGATGCTCCGTATTGCACAGGTCGATTATAAGCTGGCGCATCTGGCGCATGTTCAGCACCTCGCCGGCCTTAATCGCCGCCTTGCACGCCATCATGTGAAGCATGTTCTGGCGCAAATCGCTGGGGCTGATGTTTTTCATCTCGCTCAGCATTTTGGTAATTTCACGGATAAAATCTTCCGCGCCCTCAGCTTTAATATCAGTCGGCAGGCTGGATACGCGCAGCACATCTTCGCCCGCAGGTTCTATATCGACGCCCAGGCGCAAAAAGTCCTCGCGGTGCTGCTCAATCAGTTCCACATCATGCGCCGCCACATCCAGATACAGCGGCATCAGCATCGTCTGCGCCGGAATATCGTTGTGCGCGTTTACAAATTTATCGTACAAAATGCGCTCGTGCGCCGCGTGCTGGTCAATCAAATACAAGGTGTCCTCGCTTTGCGCGATGATAAAGGTTTTATCAACCTGCCCGATGGGCCAGATGGCATTCGTTTCGTTATCCGTATCGGTAAAGCCGATAACATTATCCGTTACGGCGTCCTGCTTTTTAAATTCTTCGCGCACCTCATTGATGGTATAAACCGGCTCAACTTTGGGCGGTTTATAGGTATATTCCGGCTCTTTCCAAACGCTTGGCTGCACCGTTTTTTCGTATGCCGGGGCAGGCTTCGGCGTATCAGCCGGTTTAAAAACATCCGCGTAAGCGGGCCTGGCCGCAGGCTGCGGCACTGGTGCAGGCGCAGGGGTTATGGGCGTATCGTCTGTAATAATGCCCTGCCCCACCGGCTTAAACACTGCCAGTTCACTATCCGGCAAAAGGTTAAGTTCCTGCTGCGGTTTGGCGCTCATCGGGCGCGTCAGTGCGTCGGTCAGCGCTTTGTACAGCGCTTTGTAAACCACGCTGTCATCGCTGAATTTAATTTCGCTTTTTTGCGGATGCACGTTGACGTCGATGCTGTGCGTGTCAACCTCCACCATCAGCACAGCAAATGGGAAACCGCTTTTGGGTATCTGCGACTGGTAGGCGTGGTCGATGGCTTTGCTCATCATACGGTTGTTGATGATGCGCCCGTTGACCATAAAAGTCTGCCACTGGCGCGTGCCTTTCAGCAAAGTTGGTTTGCCGATATAGCCGCTGATTTTAATATCCGTACCGGCAAAATCAACTTTTAAAAGCTCGTCGCTGACTTTTTTGCCGTACAGCGCCGTTATTGTATCAAACAAGCTGCCGTTGCCGGGCGTACTTAAAACTTCTTTATCGTTGCTGACCAGTTTAAAGCGCACCTCCGGGCGGGATAACGCCAGCCGCGTCAGAAGTTCGTTGATGTAACGCCCTTCCGTTGCGTTGGTGCGCAAAAATTTGCGGCGTGCAGGCACGTTAAAAAACAGATTTTCGACAATAACCGTTGTGCCTGCCTGGCCGCCGCTTTGCTGGCACTCCATATCTTCGCCGCCGTCGATGCGGATGCTGGTTGCAAATTCTTCATCTGCCGGGCGCGTCAAAAGCTGAAAATTACTTACAGAAGCAATACTCGGCAACGCCTCGCCGCGGAAACCCAGCGTGTGCAGGCTCATTAAATCTTCCGCCGCGCGGATTTTGCTGGTGGCATGGCGCAGCACAGCAAGGCGCGCGTTGGCTTCTGTCATGCCGCTGCCGTTGTCCGCCACGCGGATATACTGCGTGCCGCCTTCAAAAATTGTTACTTCTATCTTATCGGCACCGGCGTCAAGGGCGTTTTCTACCAGCTCCTTTACAACGGAAGCAGGTTTTTCGACAACCTCGCCGGCCGCAATCTGGTTGGCCGTGTTCTGGTCCAAAAGCTTAACTTCGGCCGTACTCATAAAGCACCTCCCTCGCGCTTAGCCTCCTCCTGCAATTTATAAAGCGTATTCATCGCCTCTATCGGCGTCATGCTCATTACGTCCATATTGGCAAGCCGCTGCTGCAATGCGCTGCCAAACAGCGAGCCCATCATGCCGCCGTCATTTTGCGGCGCTGCTTTAACCTGCTGCGGTTCGCCGCTGTCGTACTCTTTTAAAAACTCATTGGCGCGCTCCAGAACCTTCTTAGGGAGCCCTGCCAGCCTTGCAACATGCACGCCGTAGCTTTTATCGCTGCCGCCGCGCACAATGCGGCGCAAAAATACAATGTCGTTGCCGCGCTCTTTAACAGCGACGGAGTAATTCTTTACGCCGTCCATCGTGTTTTCCAGCTCAATCAGCTGGTGGTAATGCGTGGCAAACAGCGTTTTAGCCTTAATTTTTTCGTGAATATATTCCATAACCGCGCGCGCAATGCTCATACCGTCAAAGGTACTGGTGCCGCGGCCCACTTCGTCTAAAATAATCAGGCTGTTTTTGGTGGCGTATTTTAAAATCTGCGCCACTTCGTTCATCTCAACCATAAATGTGCTCTGGCCCGTTGCCAGGTCGTCGCTTGCACCCACGCGGGTAAAAATTTTATCCACCGGGCAAATGCTGGCCTGCCGCGCAGGGATAAAGCTACCCATCTGCGTCATCAGCACAAGCAGCGCCACCTGGCGCATATAGGTTGATTTACCTGCCATGTTCGGTCCGGTAATGATAATCATGCGCTCATCGGTGCTGTTTAAATTGGTATCATTCGGCACAAAAATGTCGCGCTCCAAAAGGCGCTCCACAACCGGATGGCGTCCGTCTAAAATACGTATTTCGCTGCGGTTGTTCAGCTCCGGCCTTACATAGTTGTACTTAAAGGCCGCCTCCGCGAGCGACGCCAGCACATCAATATTGGCCAGCGCACGCGCAGTTTCCTGTATCTCCGGTATTTTAGCGCGAATCTGCTCACGCAGGTTATTAAAAATGTAATATTCAAGCTGCTCAATTTTTTCTTTGGCGCTCAAAATTTTATTTTCAAAATCCTTCAGCTCCGGCACAATGTAACGCTCGGCGTTGACAAGCGTCTGCTTGCGCACAAAATAATCCGGCACGGAAGCCGACTGACCCTTGCTGACTTCGATATAATAGCCAAAAACCTTGTTGTAGCCAACCTTTAAAGTTTTAATGCCGCTTTCTTCTTTAATTTTCTGCTCAAAGTTCTGCATCCAGGTTTTGTTGTCCTTGGCAATGCTGTGCAGCTCGTCCAGTTCCATATCATAACCACTGCGTATCATGCCGCCTTCGCGGATAGAAAACGGCGGCTCATCGACGATAGCTGCTGCCAAAGTATCATAAATTTCCTGATGCAGATGCAGATTACGCGCCCAATGGCTTAAAAGCCTGCTGTCAGCGCTGTTTAAAAGTTCCTTGATGCCGGGCAGAACGGCCAGCGAGCTGCGCAGGGACACCAAATCGCGCGCATTGGCGCTGCCGACTTCGATGCGGGAGATAATGCGTTCCAGGTCGAAAATCTTTTTCATTTCTTCCGTCAGCGCTGTACGCAGCTGCAAATTGTTTAAAAGCTCTGCCACCGCTTGCTGGCGGGCGTTAATCTGCCCCAAGTCCAAAAGCGGGCATTCAATCCAGCTGCGCAGCTTGCGCGCGCCCATGCTGGTAACGGTAAAATCCAAAACGTCAAGCAATGTGCCGCGCTTAGTGCCGTCGCGCATATTTTTAACAAGCTCCAGGTTGCGTATCGCCGTTGCGTCAAGGTTCATAAACCTTTCCGTAGCAATGCGCGTCAGCCGGTTGATATGCGTCAAATCAGCCTTAACGGTGCTGTGCAGGTAACGCAGCATATGCTCTGCAGCACTGTGTACCAACGCATCATCAGCGTATTCGCTATCAGCAAAATGCGCTGCAAAATAATCTGCGTTTTCGTTTTCTTCCTGGTAGTAAGATACGGCACAATCCGGCAGTTTGGCCTTTAACCACGCTTCCAGCTTGTCAAGGTTATCTATGCCGCTGTAAATTACTGCCTCCGCAGGCTGAATGCGGTATAACTGCTCCTTGACGGAGCTTAGCATTTCCGCGCCCTCGCCGGTAAACCACTGGCATTCGCCAGTCGAAATATCCGCCGCCACAAGGCACAAACGGCTGCCCTCCTGCTGCAAAAACACCAAAAAGCGGTTATGTTTGTCGTCCAAAAGCTGTTCATTTAGAGCCGTGCCCGGCGTGATAATTTTTACAACCTTGCGCTCTACAATGCCTTTGGCAAGTTTCGGGTCCTCAACCTGCTCGCAGATGGCAATGCGGTAGCCCTTTTTGATAAGTTTGGCAATGTAGCCGTCAACGCTGTGGTAAGGCACGCCGCACATCGGTATGCGCTCCTCAAGCCCGCCTGCACGGCCGGTAAGCGTAATATTCAGTTCACGCGACGCCGTCAGGGCATCGTCAAAAAACATTTCGTAAAAATCGCCTAAGCGGAAAAACAGCAGCTCATCCTGATGCTGGCGTTTAACCTCCAGATACTGCTGCACCATAGGCGTATAATTTGCAGCCATTTATTCTGCCTGTCCTTTCACAAGCCATGTCTGGGCAGTGTCAATTTTTACGTTAACCTTCTGCCCGCTTATAAACTCTCGCCCTTCTGCCGGCCATAAAACCAGCTTGTTGGTGCGCGTCCTGCCGCACCACACGCCCGGATTGTTCTGGCTCGGGCCTTCGGCAAGCACTTCGTAAGTTTTGCCTACCATTTCTTTGTTGCGCGCCAGGCTGTTTACATTCTGCACTTCCATTAAACGGTTAAGGCGCGCTTTTTTAACGTCCAGCGGCACCTGGCCTTCCATTTTGGCAGCAGGCGTACCGCTGCGCTTGCTGTAAATAAAGGTGTAGGCAGCGTCAAAGCCAACCTCCTTCACCAGCGACAGCGTTTCTTCAAAATCTTCTTCCGTTTCACCGGGAAAGCCCACAATAATATCGGTCGTAACCGCGGCATCCGGCACATAACGGCGAATCATCGCCACCAAATCCAGGTACTGCTCGCGTGTATAGCCGCGGTTCATCAGTTTTAAAATGCGGCTGCTGCCCGCCTGAAACGGAATATGGAAGTTTTCACACACATGCTCACATTCCGCAACGGCGCGGATAACGTCTTCGCCCATATCACGCGGGTGGCTCGTCATATAACGGATGCGCTCCACACCCGGCACTTCGTTAACGCGGCGCAGAAGCTTGGCAAACATGCCCTTTTCGCCAAAATCCTTGCCGTAGGAATTTACGTTCTGCCCCAGCAGCGTAAACTCTTTATAGCCGTTAGCGACTGCCTGTTCAACTTCTTCAACAATGTTTTCAATGCTGCGGCTGCGCTCGCGCCCGCGCACATACGGCACAATGCAGTAGGTGCAAAAATTATTGCAGCCGTACATAATGGGTATCCACGCCGAAAACCCGCTCTGGCGCACGCGGTTGCCTTCAAATTCGCTGTCCGGTATCGCCATGTCATCGTAAACACGCCCGCCCTTATCGGCGATAAAGCTTTCCAAAATTTCTTTAAAGCTGTTGACGTGCGCCGTGCCGATTAAAAGGTCAATCTGCGGATGCTTTTTGATAAGCTTTTCGCCGTCCTTCTGCGCCATGCAGCCAGCAACGCAGATTATCTGCCCGGGGTGGTTTTCCTTAACGCGCTTCAGCTCGCCAATCTTGCCCAAAATGCGCTTTTCCGCGCTTTCGCGCACGCAGCAGGTGTTGACGACGATAACATCGGCGTTATGAAAATCATCCGCCCTGGTGTAACCCAAATCCTCAAGCTGGCCTGCGTAATGTTCGGCGTCGCTCTCGTTCATCTGGCAGCCGTAGTTAAGCACAAAGTAAGTTTTGCCCGCGCCCGGCTGCACCAAATTTTTATTTAAAACCATACATACCTCCAAAAATCTCTAATAATAAATTATACCACAAAAATCACTTTATCAGCAATTTTTGTGGTAAGCAACGGCTAATTTTGCGTTAATTTTTATTTTAATTATAGCATAGTTTGTTGAATATTTTTAGCAAGATAAGCATCTTTGTATAAATGTTGTGCTGTTAAATTAGTTTTTAGCTCATGTTACTTTTTATAACTAAAAAGTAACCAAAAAGTTTTTGCAGCAGGCGGATTTTTTAACGCAACAATTTAGTTTAAAAACTGCAAAAAATCGAGATTTGCTGCGCTCAAACACGATTTTTGCAGTTTTTCTTAACAAATATTGCTAAAATCCGATGCCGCTTTTGCCATGTATCGTACTTTTAATGTTTTTTATTGTAGCTTTCTGTACAATGCACGTTTATATTTTAGTTAAAAAAGTACGATAACACTAAAACAAAATATAAAAGTAATATGGTACGAATTTGGGTGGAGCGGGAGTTTTCATCTTCGTTCTTTTGCTCCATCAAAAGAATGAAGATGAACGATTAACTAAATAAATCAAAATAAAACTATCTGCAAAGGGTAAAACCCATATCATCAGTAAAAAAGGCAAAAGTTTGTACTTTAAAAGCACAAACTTCTGCCTTTTTATGTATTCCTTATCAATTAAAAGCTGTATCTTACACCAACATTCCACTGCCACGGAGTTTCAATGTCACCGCCATAAGTTTTAACTACATCAGCGTACACATAAGTATTTTCACTGGTCTTGTAATTCAACCCCAAACCAGCTTCATACCAGGTATCACTCAAATCCTGTGTATAGCTGTTGCTGATACCATTCATGCTCAGGTAAGTATCTGCGTCACCGGCAAACTCGTGCAGCAGGCTTGCTTTTGCATAAATGCTGCCAAAGTCATTAATCTCTTTGCCAACTTCAAAACCAATGCGTCCAACTACACTTTGCATACTATCCTGGCTTACACTGATGCCATTATTCGTTGTATAATCTTCACCGGTAATGTACATATAAGTCATTTGTGCCTGCGGCGTTACAAACCAACCGTCTTTAAAATCTATCTTTCTGCCGTATTCACCGCTGATTGAAGTGCCCCATGCATCATAATCGCCTTTGGTATAGCCTGCCTCTGCATAGTTTTCAAATTCATTGCTTAAACGGCCTTCTTTTAAAACAATATCTGCATAATGACCTTTATCGCCAAGCCATGTACCATACAGGCTTAAAGATGTACTGCTTTGTCACCGCTGCCGTCGGAATAAGTAGTCTGTCCGTCATTATGGCTGATTGCTGCACCGTAATGCCAATCACCATAAGCCTTATCATAACCAAGCTGGAAGAAATTATATTGGTTTTTAAATGCTCCGCCGTATTCAAATTCACCACGGTTCATGCGTACCCAAATACCCTGGTCGCCTTCGCTGTTGCGTAATTCACCAAGGCGCTGGCTTAAAGTGCTATCTTCCTGACGCCATGCAATAAGAGCAACACTAGCAATATCACGTATATTATCCATGGTAGTGGTACTACTGTTTTGATGCAAGCTTCCCTCTACTAACGTACTATCATTATTAAATTCCGAACTGATAGAGCCATTTAACAAACCTTCTTTAACATTAGCAGAAGCATTGAAATTTTCTTGCGTACCATTTACTTTAATACCAGAAACAAGCTGCTCCATAGCAGACTTAGCGTCTTTTACATCATCAGCAGTTATGCCTATAAAGTTTACATTCAGATTACCAGTTACACTTCCAGGCGTGTTACTGCCATTCGGGTCTTTGCCTAGTTCCAGTTTGGCAGTACTGTACTTATCACCTTCAACAGTAGTTTGCATATTTACACTACCGTTACCAGTAAAATTTTGTACAGTAATAGTTTGTTCTTCACCACCAACAGCATTAATAATGCCACCATCTAAATTAAGATTATTTACAAAACTATCAGCATCTGTTATCCAACGTGCGTTATCTGCAAGAATCAAAGTAAATCCTGTTACATCATCTTTTTCTACCGGAGTACCTTCGCTAACAGAACTATTACCGTTCCAGTATGAATCTGCTCCAGTTAAATTAACTTTTACTTTAGCATCTACAGCCGTACCAGAACTAGGCCCATCATAAGCAAATTTAATGTCACCATTTAATTTTGTAGTTTTCTGGCTTCCTGTATTAATATTTACAACTCCGCCACCACGTGCAACAATAGCTTCATCACTATATACCTCTAAATTACTATTAATATTTATAATGCCTTGCGACATCGCAACTATCGCACTACCTTGACCTTTAGCATTTTCACCTGCACTAACATCAATATATGTATTATCAGTATTAATATTGATAGTAGCTAAATTATCTGTGTTTTGTTCATTAGTTGTATTATTTTGTGCATGTATGCCATATACAGCACCATTCTCAGAATAACCAGTTATGATTAATGATTTACCATTAACATTAAGTTTGCCACTATAATCTCCATAAAACCAATCTTTGGTATTTGTGCCAGTTGCCCAAAGCCCTCTAGCAAAATCTGGTGATTCGCTAGTACTTGTATCAACAACATTAATATTAATTATATCAGTAGAATCCTTATCACCTAAATTCAAAATCGGATTAGATGTATAACTGGTTCCCGCTACAACACCAACAGTACCTTTTGATTTTAAATCAATATTAATATTATTACCAGTTAAACTTGCACCTTTATCCGAACGTAATACAATTCCACCTTTGTTTTGAGTACTAACAATATTTATATCATCAGTAATTGTGCCTAGTACTGCTTTATGATACTCCATTGGAGCCGCAAAACCTACATTACCAACAATCAGGCAAGCCATTAAAGCACTTAAAGTTAATTTTGTTTTCATAACTATACCCCTTTCATCTTTTCATAGCCAATAACCTGTATAAATTTATATTTACGCTACTGAAATTATACCACACCTTTACCCCCCCGCAAGACATTTCGGTTGGCATGCGACAAAACTTTTTCTAGTCTTGTGGAAACTTTTCCCTACCGGCCAGTTTGCGCGGCGGCGCAGACAGCGGTAATCCGTTTGTTGCGTGGTGCGTAATATTCACTTTTATTGTTTTACCAAAATTTAACCAATTATTTTTTGTTGGCGTTGCTAAATGCCGCTTTGCGGCATAAAAAAAGTATTGCACAAAATGTGCAATACTTTTTTAAGTATATTTTTTATTTTTAGCTGCTTAAATTTATCTTACATGAGTTTTGCGGTGTTCCGCCTTTTCTGCTTCATAAGCGGCTTTTTGTTCAAAATAAAGTTCCGGCGTCCAGCCTTTTTCCAACATTTTTACCAGCAGCTTGCCGGTGTTGGCGGCATCGTCATACGCTGTGTGCCACAGGCCTGCTGTGTCAACCTCCTGTTCTTCGGTTGCACGTTTCAGCCCCGTTGTCAGCTCGTCGCCCTTCCACAGTTTGTAGGCTTCCGCCAGGTCAAGGTAATCTTCAAACTGCACCGGGTTTTCAATTTTGTGGCGCTCGCAGCCGGTGTTCAAAACCTTGTAATCTTCCGTGCCCCAGGCTACAAAATAAGTTGTTCCGGCTTCATAAACCGCTGCCAGTTTGTCCACCATTTCCGGGTATTCAATACCCTTTTTCATATCTTTTTCAGTAATCATGCAAAAATTCATGCTGTCTTTAGCCTGCTTGGGGTAAAAATGCGGTTTGACAAAGTTTTGTATCTTCGCCGCCTGCTCCATCGCCTCGCCTTTCAGCAAAACAGCGCCTATTTCGATAATCTCAGAGAAAAATCCGCGCGGGCGCCCCACCGGTTTGGTATAAGTTGTAAATTCAAAATCGACTACTAAATAATTACGCACTTTTGATACCTCTTTTATAAAAACTTTTAATGCCTGTGCAGCAGGGCGCGTTCAACGCTCCAGTAAACCGCATCCTGCCCAATCATTTTATAAACGCCGCCGCGTTTAAGCATTTCCATTGCTTCATCCTGCAAGCTGCAAAGATAAATCTTCTTGCCTGCGTCCTTCATTTCCTGCACAATTTTGGCAAATTCCTGCACGCCGCTGATGTCTATATCCGGCACGCCGCGCATAGAAAAATACACATAGCCGTAACGCTTCGCCTTTTTGGGAATCTCCTCCAGGCGTTCTGTGTTGGCAAACACAATCGGCCCGTTAATGTAGCACACAAGCCCGTCTTCCGGCAAATCCTCCGCTTCTTCGTGCAGGCGCTTGGGGTCAATTTCGTCGTAAGTAATGCGTAAGTGCGAAAAACGCACAGCCTGCAATACCAGCCCGATGATAACGCCAATCATAATCGCCGTTGTCAGGTCAACAAGTATCGTCGTCAGCATCGTTACCACAAATTTTAAAATTGCGCCCTTAAACTTGCCCTTTAAAATAAAGTTTATCGTAACCCACTCATTCATGCGCCACGAAACAACCATCAAAACGCCGGCCAGCGCCGCCAGCGGAATTTGCGACATTACAGGTGCCAGCACAAACATCGCCAGCAAAATGCCCAGCGCGTGGAAAATACCCGTCATGCGTGTAACCGCGCCCGATTTTACCGCCACACTCGTGCGGGCAATCGCCGCCGTTGCCGGTATGCCGCCAAAAAACGGCACAATTATATTGCCGATGCCCTGTGCTACCAGCTCGCGGTTGCTGTCAAGGCGCGCGCCGGTCATGCGCGAAGCCGTTGCGCCGCACAAAAGGCTTTCAATCATCGCCAGCACGGCGATACTGACGGCAGGTGCCAACAGCCCGATAATCGTGCGGAAATCAAGCAGCGAAGCAAACTGCAAACGGTCGTCCAAAAGCAGCGTCGCCGGAATTTCGCCCACAACGGCAACATCAAGGTTCAGCGCAATATTCGCCGCCGTCGCCACAATAATAGCAATCAGCGAGGACGGAATATATTTGCTGTACCGCATCGGAAACAGCAGCATCATCAGCATAACAAACACGCCAATGCCCACCGCCGTAAGGTTCGGTTCAAAACCCAAAGTAAAATAACTTAAAAACTTTTCGGTTACACTGCTGCCGACAGATTTTACGCCAAAAAAGTTATCTATCTGCCCCATGGCGATAATAACGGCAATGCCAGAAGTAAAGCCGCTGATTACCGGCATCGGGATAAAAGATATCAGCTTGCCGAGATGCAGCACACCGGCAATGACAAGGATTATACCCGCCATCACCGTCGCTAAAAACACGCCCTGCAAATCGTACTGCGCAATGATAGACATCAGAATCGCCGCCATCGCGCCCGTCGGTCCGGAAATCTGAAAATACGCGCCGCCCAATGCGCTGATAATTACACCCGCAATAATAGCCGTTACCAGGCCCGAAGCCGCCGTTGCACCGCTTCCGACGCCAAACGCCAGCGCCAGCGGAATCGCCACCGCCGTTACCGTCAGCCCCGCCATTAAATCCTGCATCAGCATAACCTTGTCGTAATTACGAAACTCTTTAATCAAATCGCGCTTATAGCGCTCAAGCATCATCAAAAACACAACCCCTTCTCTCAAAGTTTGAATAAAAATTATACCACAAATCCAACAAACAGCCTGTATTTATTTTACCATACGCTAACTTGCCAAAACAAACCTCTGCCGGTAAAATTACGCATAGTTTTATATGCCTTAATCCCTTACAGCCATAAAAACGCCATTAAACGCAAAAAATTAACCGCTGACGAAAAAATTTGTGCAAAAAATTTTACGGACGGTTAATTTTGCCGTTAATAAACCGTTTATATGGGTGTAGTTTCTTTTCTTTTCTCTTTTTTCTTGTTTTTTCTCTTTATCTTTTCTTTGCCATCTACGTTCTTACCTTGTTCCCAATAAGCCGAAGGCTTATATATTATAATATACCTTGTTCCCTATACTTCTAACGTACGTTAGCAGAAGTAAGTAAGGGGCAAAAGTTTTTTCCGCAAGCAGGATAAATACGCCTTACCCACAAAAAGCATAGTTTTCTGCATATAATCTTGCTTTTTATATGCAGAAAAGGGAGTTTATCTGCACATTTTGGAGTGAAATATATGCAGATAATTTTTTAAACCATTGAAAGCACACTCCTACTACACAAAAACTCCCGCCAAAGCATATCGCCTAAGCGGGAGTTTTTTATTTTATTTTAAATTTTTACAGCACCAGAAGGCTCAGGTCACCGACGGCGTTTACTACGCTGCGCACTTCGTCCAAAAGAGCCAGGCGGTTATTTTTAACGTTTTCGTCTTTGTCCATAACCATTACGTTATCAAAGAAGTTATTTACCGGGTCAATAACCTTTTCGGCTGCTTTTAATACGGCTGCGTAATCATACATAACCATTTCGGGGATGATTTCTTTATTAACGGCTGCCACAACCATTTGCAGCTTGCTTTCGCAATCGTGTTTAAACAGCGCGCCGCTGATAGCAACTTCTTTTTCAATCTTTTTGCACAGATTGCTTACGCGCACGGAAACCTGTACCAACGGTTCTGCATTGCCTGCTTCAACATAAGCAGCAAGTGCTTTGCAGCGGGCAGCAATTTCCACTACGTCGTCGCAGCGTTTATCCGCAAATACAGCGTCGATAACGTCGTAACGGATGCCCTGGTCCATCAAAAGGTTTCTCAAACGCTGTTTAAAGAAGTCCATAATCTGCGGCAGCAGTTTGCCGGTGTCTTCCGGTTTGATATCCAGCAGGTACAAAGTACCGGCAACAACCTTGCCCAGCGAAATATGATAGCCTGCATCAAGCAGAATGTTGATAATGCCAAGTGCCTGACGGCGCAGTGCATACGGGTCCTGCGAGCCGGTCGGGGCAAGACCGCGGCTGAAGGTTGCGCAGATGTTGTCCAGTTTATCACCAATGCCGACAATGCGCCCAATAATTGTTTTAGGCAGTTCGTCGCCTGCAAAGCGCGGCAGATAATGCTCGTAAATGCCGGTGGCAACTTCCGGTTTTTCGCCGTCCAGCAGTGCGTATTCGCGGCCCATTACGCCTTGCAGCTCGGTAAATTCAATTACCATGCCGGTAACAAGGTCGGTTTTGCAAAGCAGGGCAGTGCGGCGCAGCGCTTCTTCGTCAACAGGGGTGTTGATGGCATAACGCAGCATTTCGCTCAGTTTAACCAAACGCTCGCTCTTGTCGTACATATTGCCGAGGCCTTCCTGGAAGGAAACGGTTTTTAGTTTTTCCAGGCGTTCTTCCAGTTTCAGCTTGCGGTCTTCGTTAAAGAAGAACTCAGCATCGCTTAAACGCGCACGCAGCACGCGCTCGTTGCCGTGGGTTACAATGTCGATATGCTCGCTGCCGCCGTTGCGCACGGTAATAAACTTGTTCAGCAGGTTGCCATCTTCGTCCAGCACCGGAAAATATCTCTGATGCTCGCGCATCGGGGTAATAATGCACTCTTTCGGCAAGCGCAGGTATTTTTCTTCAAACTTGCCGCACAGCGCAGTCGGCCATTCAACAAGGTAGTTTACTTCTTCCAGAAGGTCCTCGTTAATCTCTGCTTCGCCGCCGTTTTGCGCAGCCAAATCCTTAATCTGCTGCAAAATCAGCGCACGGCGTTCATCCTGGTCAACCATTACAAAATTATCATACATAACCTTTTTGTAATCACCGGCCGAAGGAATTTCCACAGCACCTTTAACGCCTGCCAGCGCGCTGTAAACCTTGTTGCCCATTTTAGTCAGCGCAGCGCTGATTAAGCCTTCGCTTTCGGCAGCTTCTTTAAGGGAGCGCTGCATAAAACGGTGGCCCATGCTGAATTTGCCGCTCTTAACGCCGCAGATTTCTACCGGGATAACCTGCTCGCCAAACAGGGCAACCAGCCAGCGGATAGGACGTACAAAACGGAAGTCATAATCTGCCCAGCGCATGGTTTTGGGGAAGGACAGCGAAGTTAAAATATCCATTAAAAGGCCCGGCAAAAGTTCTACAACCGGCTGGCCTGCCAGATGCTTAACTGCGTAAACATAGCCGTCACGCTCAACAAGGTCGTTAACGTCCACGCCCTGGCCGCGGGCAAAGCCCTGCGCAGCCTTGCTGGGCGCGCCGCTTACATAGGCAATTTTTACGGAAGGCCCTTTGGCTTCTACAACAACGTCAGCCTGAGTTTCCGCAACGCCGCTTGCAATAAAAGCCATGCGGCGGGGAGTGCCGTAAACGGTAATTTCTTCAAACGGAATACGCAGCTCTTTCATTTTTGCTGCGGTAAGCTCTTTAAGCTGTCTTAAAATGCCGGGCATAAACTTCGCCGGAATTTCTTCTGTGCCAATTTCAAACAATAATTTTTCCATTATAAATTCTCCCCTTTCAGCATCGGGAAGCCCAGCTTCTCCCTTTGTTCAACATACGCTGCCGCACACAGCCTTGCCATAGCGCGCACGCGGGCAATAAATGCCGTTCTTTCGCTTACGCTGATAGCTCCGCGCGAATCGAGCAGGTTGAAGGTATGCGAGCATTTCAGCACGTAATCATAAGCCGGGCGCACATAGCCCAGAGCGATAACGCGCTTTGCTTCAGCTTCGTATTTATCAAACAAATCAAACAGTAAATCGGTATCAGCTACCTGGAAGTTGTAATAGGATTGCTCAACCTCGTTGGTATGGAAAACATCGCCGTAGGTAACGCCGTCAACCCACTGAATGTCAAATACGTTTTCAACGCCCTGAATGTACATGGCAAGGCGCTCCAGGCCATACGTAATTTCTACGCTGACAGGCTTAACGTCGATGCTGCCAACCTGCTGGAAGTAGGTAAACTGAGTAATTTCCATGCCGTCCAGCCAAACTTCCCAGCCAAGGCCCCACGCGCCCAAAGTCGGGGATTCCCAGTTATCCTCTACAAATCGGATGTCGTGTTCATCCTGATGGATGCCAAGTTCTGCCAGGCTTTGCAGGTACAGCTCCTGAATGTTGTCCGGAGAAGGTTTGATAATAACCTGGAACTGATGATGCTGGAACAGACGGTTCGGGTTATCGCCGTAGCGTCCGTCTGCCGGGCGGCGGCTCGGCTCTACATAAGCCACGCGCCAGGGTTCAGGCCCAAGCACACGCAAAAAAGTACGCGGGTTCATCGTGCCTGCACCTTTTTCAATATCATAGGGCTGGGTCAAAATACATTTTTGTGCGCCCCAGAATTTTTGCAGTTTCAAAATAATTGTCTGAAAATCCATAGTATCCCTCCTGCATTTGCTGTTACAAAAACGAAAGCCCCGTCTCTGTAACAAAATAGTTACAGGGACGGAGGCATAGTCTCCGCGGTTCCACCCTGCTTGGCCGCAAAATTGCAGCCCGCCTCGATGTTTATAAAATTTATGCTCCAAGGCGCCTTCGCCGCCTGCGCCGGCTTACACCGTCCCGGCTCGCTGAAAATGCGGTTACTACTCCTTATCATTGCTTACCCAAAAATATAGCAAATAACAGGGCGTTTGTCAATGCTTAAACGCCCGTCTGGCTTAAAAAGTCCAAACTCTTAAGCGGTTTGTCCGTCTGGTACACAATAAAACGCTGCAAAATCTTTTCCAGCTCCATCAGCGTGCCGCCGCGCACCGTAAACGGCTGCGGGTTCTTAAAATCCAGCGTTAAAAGCTCCGTCAAAAAATCCTGCGCCTCACGGCTGAAGGAAAGCTCCTCGCCGCCGTGGCAATCACTACATATTAAGCCGCCCTGCACCACGCTGAAATGCGCGTCGCCCTCCGCAGGCTTGCCGCAGTTGACGCAGGTCTGGTACTGCGGCAGGATGCCGGTTAAAAACAGCAGCTTAACGATAAACGACAGCGCCACCAGACGCGGGTTGCGCTTTAAAAGTACCTCACGCGCCTGTAAAAGCAGCTCGTATACTTCCTCCTGCGGCTGATGCTCTTCGCTTAAATTTTCTGTAACCTCGGCAATCAGCGCGGCATAAGCCATCTGCTGCAAATTAAACTGCGCCGGGTAACTGATAAGCTCGCAGCTTTTTAGGGTGTCCAGCTTCTTGCCGCTGAAAAAATTTATATCCAGCACCGCAAAAGGCTGAATCAGCCTGCCGCCGTTAGTCCGCGCATAGCGCGCCCCATACGCCAAAAAGCTGATTTTGCCGTGCCCGCGCGAAAAGCAGACTGCGTACTTATCCGCAGTCTGCCAGTTTTTTACTTTTAAAATAATCGCTTCATCGCTGAAACTTTTGTCAGTCATTTTTATTCGTCCGCATAAACCGGCATCTCCGGCAGCTTGCTGGCACGCACGCGCGTCACGCGGAAGCCCTCCGTGCGCAGCACCTCAAAGCACCAGCCGTCAACTTCAATTTTATCGCCAATTTCCGGCTTGCGCTCCAAAAGCCCAAACACCAAACCGCCGATAGTATCTTCTTCCGGTTCTTCAAATTTAATATGCAAAAAGTCCTGAATATCGTCCAACAGCACAATGCCGGCAAACTCGTAAGTGCCGTCGGCGCGGTGTACAACTTCTTCTTCCTTGTCCTCGTCGTGCTCATCCTGAATATCCCCGACGATTTCTTCCAGAAGGTCCTCCATGGTTACAAGGCCCGCCGTGCCGCCGTACTCATCGGCAACAACAACAAGCTGCACGCGCTTTTGCTGCATCGTCTGCAAAACCTTGCTTATCTCCATGCTCTCCGGCACAACCGTCAGCGAATTCATGCGCGAGCGGATATCAAAACTTGCCTTGTCCTCGTCCGACACATTCAAAAGGCTGCGCACGTGGATAACGCCCAAAACGTGGTCCTTATCCTCCTCGCACAGCGGATAACGCGTATGGCGCGTTGCCAGCACCTTCTGAATGTTCTTTTCAAAGCTGTCCTCAACGTAAAGGCACACCATATCCTGGCGCGGAACCATTACCTCGCGCGCGACGCGGTCGGCAAAGTCAAACACGTTGTCCAAAAGGCGGCTTTCCATGTGGTCCAGCTTGCCGCCGCGCTCACTGGCGCTTACAATCATGCGCAGTTCTTCTTCGCTGCGCGATATATCCTCCACCGGCACCTTATCCATCTTCAACAGCTTCAGCACCGCGTGCGAAGCATTGTTAAAGAAAATTACCAGCGGGTACATTAAATAATAGAAGAAAATCAAAGGGTAGGCAATCATCATCGCCGCGCGCTCAACATGCGCCAGGCTGATGACACGCGGCACCAGCTCGCCAAATACCACATGCACAAACACAATCAGCAAAAACGTGCATAAAACAACCACGCCGTCGTCATACCAGTGCTCGCCGATAAGGTCGAACCAGTCTGCCATAAGCCCGGCTAAAACCGGCCCGCAGAACCAGCCCAGAATCAGCGACGACGCCGTTATGCCAAGCTGAATGGCGCTTAAATACGTATCGCGCTTCTGCGTCATTTTTAAAACAAGCTCCGCACGGCTGTTGCCGGCGGCAATCATTTCTTCAAGCCGCGCCGGGCGTATGCTTACCAGCGCGTACTCCGAAATTACAAAAAATGCGTTTAAACCTGTAATTAAAAGGGCGGCTAAAACCTTTAATAAATCCGCCACGTGACTGTCAATAAGTCATCTCTCCCAACTCAAAAAACTACACGGTATAGCCAAACTGCTTCAACGCCTTATCCTTGTTGCGCCAGTCCGGCTTAACCTTAACCCATAAATCCAAAAATACCTTGTCGCCCAAAAGCGCTTCAATATCTTTGCGGGCTTCAAGCCCGATTTTTTTAAGCAAACCGCCTTTAGCACCGATAACGATGCCTTTCTGCGATTCACGTTCTACAAAAATCGTTGCGCGGATGTAAATATCATTATTGCCGCGCACCTTAAACTCTTCAACCTCTACCGCTACGGAATGGGGAATTTCGTCGTGCGTGTTGGTCAAAACCTTTTCGCGAATCATTTCGGCGGCAATTACGCGCTCCGGCTGGTCGGTAATCATGTCCTCGTCATAATAGGCGGGGCCTTCCGGCAGATGTTTGGTAATTTCTTCCACCAGGCCTTTAAAATCCGTATCCTGCAAGGCAGATACCGGCACAACGGCAGCAAAATTATAATCGTTTACATAATTGGCAATGATGCCGAACAGCTTGGATTTATCCTCCAGCTTATCGACCTTATTGGCAACCAGGATTACCGGCGTTTTTACCTTTTTCAGCTGCTCAATAATGTAATCTTCGCCTGCGCCGCGCTTTTCGCTGACATCGACTACAAATAAAATTACGTCAACTTCTTTCAGCGTGCTTTCTGCCGCGCGCACCATATACTGACCCAGTTTGTGGTGCGGTTTGTGGATGCCCGGCGTGTCCAAAAACATAATCTGTGCGTTATCCGTATTTAAAATGCACATAATTTTATTGCGCGTCGTCTGCGGACGGTCGCTCATAATCGCGATTTTTTCGCCAATCAGCGCGTTTGTCAAAGTGCTTTTACCAACGTTAGGCCTGCCGACCATAGCGGCAAAACCGGTACAATGCTTGTTCTTATCTATTTTACTTCTCTCCTTTGTTATCCATGCTGGCGGCATTAAAGCTATATGGCAAAAGCTCATCTGCCGTCATTATTTTAATATTACCGTTTAAATCAGCCATAATAATTTTAGGTATGCCAAACTCGGCAATTACCTGGCGGCACGCACCGCACGGAGCAACAGGCTCTGCGCCTTCAGCAACGACGCACAGCGCTTCAAAACTGCGCTCGCCCGCCGCCACTGCTGCAAAAATCGTGTTGCGCTCTGCACAGCAGGCCAGCCCGTAACTGGCGTTTTCTACATTGCAGCCGGTATAAATTTTGCCGCTGCTGGCAAGCAAAGCCGCCCCAACTTTAAATTTTGAATACGGCGTATAAGCGTTTTTACGCACTTCAAGCGCCGCCTGCCACAGCTTTTTTGTTTCTGCGTCCATCATTTCTGCTCCAAAAATTCTTCGCTTAACTCAATCTCGCGCAGGGCTTCTTCTTCCTTGGCGCGCATAATAACCTTGTCTTCCTCAACCATGTGGTCATAGCCTAAAAGGTGCAGCAGCCCATGCACGGCAAGGTACACCATCTCGCGTGTCAGCCCGTGGCCAAACTCCTCGCCCTGCCTTTGCGCCGTTTCGGCGGATATTATAATATCGCCCAAAAGGTGTTCTTCCGGCGCGTCAATCAGTTCCGGTTCTTCGTCGCCTTCGTCCAGCGCAAAGCTTAAAACATCGGTCGGGCGGTCCACATTGCGGTACTCGCGGTTCAGACGGTGAATTTCTTCGTCATCGACAATAGTAATATCAACCTCTGTCTGCTCCGTCAGCCCATGCAGGCGCGCCACGGCGTTCAGCCCGGCAATAAGCCTGTCTTGCAGCGCTTTATCTATTACAATTTTATCCTGGTCATTTTCCAATGTTATCAGCATGTTTTTTCTCCCGTTTGTGCTTTTCCTTTTCGTACTCCTCATACGCGCGGATTACCGCACCGACAATTTCGTGGCGCACAACGTCGCTTTCGCCAAAATTTACTATGCCGATGCCCGGCGTGTTGCGCAAAACATAAGCCGCCTGCTTCAAGCCGCTTTTTTTGCCGCCCGGCAGGTCAATCTGCGTTACATCGCCCGTAATTACCATTTTCGAGCCAAAGCCAAAGCGCGTTAAAAACATCTTCATCTGCTCCGGCGTAGTGTTCTGCGCTTCGTCCAGAATAATAAACGCCTCGTTCAGCGTGCGTCCGCGCATATAAGCCAGCGGCGCAACCTCAATCGTGCCGCGGGTAATATATTTCTGAAAGGTTTCGTTGCCCAGCATATCATAAAGCGCGTCATACAGCGGGCGCAGGTACGGGTCAACCTTATCCTGCATATCGCCCGGCAGAAAGCCCAGCTTCTCGCCGGCTTCCACCGCAGGGCGCGTCAGAATAATGCGCTCAACCTCTTTGTTTTTCAGCGCCTTAACCGCAAGCGCAACCGCCAGATACGTTTTGCCCGTGCCCGCAGGGCCAATGCCTATGCTAATCGCATTACGGCGGATAGCGTCGATATAGTTCCACTGCCCCAGCGTTTTAGCCTTAACCTGCCTGCCGCGGCGCGTAACAATAATCGTATCGGCATACATGCGGTGCAGCGCGTCAAGCTGCGCTTCGGCAATCATGCGGATGCTGTAACGCACATCATGCGTCGTTATCGCAGCTCCCTGACGCTCTAAAAACAGCAGTTCCTTAAACAGGCTCTCAAGCTGCTTAACCTCGTTCTCATCGCCGCTAAAAGCAATCGTGTTGCCGCGCGCCACAATCTTAGCGTCATAGCAATCCTGAATCACACGCAAAAGCTCATCATTGCGCCCCAAAATCGCCAGCATCTCCTGCTGGTCAGCTACTTCAATCAAGCCGTCGCTATGCATTAAACGCTCCTTTCATCACTCTTTTATCGTAATCTTTTCAATAACAACGTCTTTCAGCGGCCTGTCGTTGGCATCAGTCGCCACATGGCCGATTTTATAAACAACATCCATGCCCTTGGTTACCTTGCCAAACACAGCATGCTTGCCGTCCAGCCACGGGCAATCGCGCAGCGTAATAAAAAACTGGCTGCCGCCCGTATTAGGCCCTGCATTAGCCATCGAAAGCACGCCCGGGCCGTCATGCAAAAGCTTGCTGCTGAACTCATCCTTAATCGTATAGCCGGGGCCGCCCATGCCCGTACCGGTAGGGTCGCCGCCCTGAATCATGAAATTATCAATAACACGATGAAAAATAACGCCGTTGTAAAAACCCTTGTTGGCAAGGTCAATAAAATTTTTGCAGGTATTCGGTGCTAAATCAGTCGCCAGCGCAATCTCAAAATTGCCCATATTGGTTTCAAACACCGCAGTAGCAGGCGGCAGTTTTTCTGCCTCCGGCTCGCTGCCGCAAGCACTTACAGCAAAACTGCACAAAAGCATTATCATCAACAACAGTTTTTTCAAAACTATTCCCTCCATTTAAAATAGCGTATAAATATATTATACCTCTTTAAACTAACCCGCGTCAAAAATTATAAATGTGCACGCAGCCAGGTAATAACCTCCTCAGCCGCCTTATTGCTGTGGTTGGTAAAACTGTGGTCTGCCCCAGGCACAATAACCAGCTTTTTAGGGCGTCCTGCAAATGCAAAACTGCGCTGTGCCTGGCTTACATCCACCGTTTTATCATTGCTGCCGTGAATTATCAAAAGCGGGCGCTTCTGCCACGCCCTCAGCATCTGCTGCAAATCATACTTGTCAAGGTCGCTCACAAAATCCGGTGTCAGCGTAATGCTGCCGCGCTCATCTTCCAAATCAAGCGTTTCGCCGCCCTTTAAACGGCTGTAATTCTCATCGCCCAGCGCATTTTTAAACGTAGCGTGCAAATCACTAGGCGTTGCCCACAAAGCAAGCCCCGCAATATCGCTGCGGCGCGATGCCGTAACAAGCGAAGCCGCGCCGCCCATACTGCGCCCCAGCAAAAACAAACGCGGATTATGATACTTTTTCTGCGCAAAATCCAAAACAGCCTCCATCTCCTCAATCTGATGCGAAAGAATCTGGCTGCCCGTAAAATTAAAACGCAAAACATTCACAAACATCGACGCCATCTGCGACAAATACGCCGCCCTGCCTCCGCCCTCCATACTGCCGCGGAAACCATGCGCCATTATAAGTAAATTATTCGGAGCCTCATCATCCTGGCAAGGCTGAAACTTAGCCTCCATATCGCCGTAAGGCCCGCTGATTTTTAAAGGTTCATCAAACTTAACTCTCATTGCACAATCCTTCTTTTATGTTGTTATGCTTATATTATATCAAAATAAGCTAAAAATAAAAAACAAAAATATTTTACAACAGCACTCAAAAACTAAACTAAATTTAACACCGCCGCCCATTTGAGCTTGCGCGGATAAAATTAAACGCCCAGGCTTTATATTTGCCGCCAAAACTTTACCGCAGCAGAGCAAACACAGCGCCTAAAATAAAATTTGTTGACAAACCATTGCCGCCGTGGTAATATTATTATTGTTCCGTGATAAACGCGGATAAAAACGTGCCGAAGTGGCGGAATTGGCAGACGCACTTGACTCAAAATCAAGCGTGGTTACCCCACGTGCCGGTTCGAGTCCGGCCTTCGGCACCAAAATTTGAAATTGTAAGCTTCCGAGAATACCGGAAGCTTTTTTGTTTATTTACTTACACCACGCCTATAATCATGACCACCCGTCAAACTGATGGTCATGATTTTTTCATCTCATTTATATTTAAATTTTTCAAAGTTTTGCGGTTTATAATCGCAAAACTTTTGTGTTTTTATTATTTTTGCGATATAATAATATATGTAGGAGGTAATTACTATGATTGAAAGACCCATGTATATTGATAGAATATCACCTTATATAGACACACCGTTTGTAAAAATACTTACAGGTGTACGCCGTTGCGGTAAATCAACTATTTTAAAAATGATTATGCAAAAATTGCAAAAAGAACATAATGTTCCGGCTGAAAATATCCTTTCATATCGTTTTGATTCTATGGAATATGAAGATATGACAGCAAAAGAAATGTTTAATCTCATAAAATCAAAACTCCAACATTCAGGAAAAACATATCTGTTTTTAGACGAAGTACAGGAAATAAACGGTTGGGAAAAATTAATAAATTCTTTAGCTTCAGATTTTGATACTGATATTTATATTACCGGTTCTAACTCCAGAATGATGTCATCAGAAATATCTACTTATTTAACCGGCCGTTATATTACATTTCACATTTATACTCTATCTTTTGCTGAATACCTAACATTTAAACAGCAATATACAAACATTGATAACCAACATGCAGAACTCGTTAATTATGTCCGTTACGGAGGATTTCCGGCTACTTGCTTAAAAAATTTTACCCAGGATGAAATCTACACTATAGTACGCGACATATATAATTCTACAATCTTCTCAGATATTGTCAGGAGAAACCAAATACGCAAAATAGATCAGTTGGAAAGAGTAGTGAAATATACTTTTAATAATATCGGCAATACATTCTCGGCAAAATCTATTTCAGATTATTTAAAATCTGAAAAACGTTCATTGGATAATGAAACTGTGTATAATTATCTTGATAAACTTTGTAAAGCATATCTGTTGCACAGATGCTCCCGTTATGACCTGCAAGGCAAAGAAATTTTAAAAGTACAGGAAAAATTTTTCTTAGCCGATACTTCCTTAAGGTACAGCGTACTTGGTTATACACCTGATTCTGTAGCTTCAAGCCTTGAAAATATTGTATACCTTGAATTAAAGCGCCGCGGCTACGATGTTTATGTAGGCAAAATTGGTAGCGCTGAAATTGATTTTGTAGCCCAAAAGCAAAATGATAAACTTTATGTGCAGGTAACGCAAGAAATTGCCTCTGATAAAACAGAAATGCGTGAATACCAGCGTTTGCTTGATATTAAAGATAATTACCCAAAATATGTATTACGAACTGACGAATTTGCCAGCGGCAACTATGAAGGCATTAAAACCATGCACATTGCAGACTTTTTATTGAGCAACGAGTATTAGGATTTCGGCACCAAAGTTTTAAATTGTAAGCTTCCGAGAATACCGGAAGCTTTTTTGTTTACCATTACACCTTATAACGCACAAAAGCAGCCCGCAAAGGCTGCTTTTATTTTAAACAAAAATGAGATAGCCAATTACTGACTATCTCGCAAATTTTATTCTTCCATTGTGCGCAGCTTATTTTTGGCAATAGCAAAATTCATATCTGCTGCCGCCTCAAAAAACTTTTTAGCCCACTCTTCATCTTCATTCTCCAGAATGCAGCCAAAATCATACAAACCTTTAGCGTCGCCCGCCTTTTGCAGCTTATCAAAAAGCGCCGTCAGCACATCGTCAGAATAACCCGCCGCTTCTTTCTCCTCTTCATCTTCATCATAACTATCGGCAAACACTTCATCATAAATGCCCTTTGCCAAAAGCCCACCAATAAAACTGCCTACTGCCCATGCAACCGGAAATGCCATAATTACCAACTCCTTAAAAATTTTATTACGGATTAAACATCTAACCTTGCTTCCGTACTTATAGTATAAAAAACGAGATAGCCAAATATTGGCTATCTCGGAGAAATTAATTAACTTATTCAAATTATTGTTCTTGAATTGTCATTTATTTATCTGTTTAGAAAATCATCATTAATTATAAGTTCTAAATCATCTTTTGTTGGATTTGAAAGATTTGCTACTCTTCTGGCATGGCTCATAACTAAATCATCAAAAATATTTCTTACCAATCTACCATTAGCAAAATTTTCATCCTTTTTTTGTACGCACTCTGTCAAATATTCTTTTATAGATTCTTTTGCTTTAGGTTCAATAATGTAATCATTTTCTACGCACATAGCATCAAGTATCTTTTCTAATTCTTCCACATCATAATCCGGAAACTCAATAAATGTATTAAAACGAGATTTTAAGCCAGGATTTGATTCAAAAAACTTTTTCATTGGTTCTGTATACCCAGCAACAATAACAACCAAATCATTCCTATAATCTTCTAAAGCTTTTGTTAATTCAGTCAAACATTCTCTGCCATATGAATCACTATGCTCATTTTCAGTAATACTATATGCTTCATCAATAAAAAGAACTCCGCCTTTAGCCTGTTCAATAACACGCTTAACCTTCAGCGCCGTTTGACCTTGATAGCCAGCAATCAAATCCGTTCTCGAAACTTCAATAAAATGACCTTTCGAAAGCAGCCCTAATTGCTTATAAATATGACCAACAATACGGGCAACCGTTGTCTTACCGGTTCCAGGGTTGCCCATGAACGCAAGATGAAGTGTATTTTTAGGCGAAAACAAATGATTATTTCTTCGTAATTTCTGAACTTTTTGATAAGATATTAAATCACTGACTTTAGCTTTCACAGTTTTTAATCCAACTAATGAATTTAAATCTATCAACAGTTCTTCTAGAGATCTTTTATCTTCATTTATTTTACTATCTATATTAAAAAGATTTTGTAAATGAATATAGCCATAATATTCTAATAAATTAGAATGAACTAATTGTGCTAATTTTTTTATATCATTATTATAATTACTATTTACTATAATATTCGAAATTGTGATCAACAGCCATTTAATTGCTTCTGCATTGTTATTTTCAACTATTGATAATACAGATTTATTAATCCTATCAAATGAATTTGTAATTAAATCTAATTTTAATGCATTATTAATTAATTCGTTTTTATATCTTTCCTTCATTTTTATCTTTGAAAAAGCATCATCAATGTAACTAAAGATAATGCTAATGCACCTCCAGTAATTATTGTTAAATTCCTTAATTTATTTTGTAATTTTTGCAAAGTTATGTTATGTTCTTTTTGAATATTATTAATAACATTATCAAAATCCTGCTTGTCTTGTTTAATTGAACTATTAATATTATCTATTTCTTCTTTTAATTTAAAAATATTAGAAATTTGTTCTGTTTCATTTTTTTGAATAGTATCATTTAATTTTCTAAATTGCTTTTTTAATGCTTCATTTAAACTATTAATTGAAACATTAATATCATTTATAGTTTCTTCAAATTTTAAATTTCTAGAAGCTTGCTTTTTTTCATTTGACTCAAATTGATTAATAATTTCACTTATATCCATTTTTAATTTTTTTATTTGATTAATATTTTCTTCAGAGCGTTTCCAAATTTCATCTATATCTTTTAAATGTTTACATTTTGGTAATTTGGGCAATACAGCAAGCAACTCATTAATTTTTTTATTATAAATTTCAAGAGTTTTATAAATATAATCTAAATTAGCTGAAATATTTAAAAAATTCCCCTTATCATCACAAACTGCTTTTTTTATATCTGCAATTTTAAAAGCATCTATTTTTTCTTTAAATATTTTTAGTATTTGAATTACTTCTTGCTGATGATTAATAATCCTATTAATTTTTTCCTGTTCTTTTGCTATAACATCACTAGTTTCCTCTAATCCTTTCATATTTATTAAAATTGCATTAATATATTCTTTATCTAGCAAATCAAAAGCTTTATAGACCTCATTAAATTCTTGAATAGCTTTAATATTGTTTGCATTCAAATTCCTTAAATGTTCTTGTATTACTCTAATTCTATTATTAAATTCACTGCCCGTAACATTATGGTCTGTATCAAAAAGTTCACCAAAGAACGAATCACCATTCCAACGTACAGTATTTATTTCTATTTCTGCAGGTACTTGTTTTGAAAATTCTTTAATCCTATTTTTTGCATCATCAAAATTATGTTTCTTTATAATAGCCTTTTGCACATTTACCACTCCTTAATTATCTTTAAAAATGAATCTGTCTCAGTCTCAATTTTATCCAAACTTTCTTGTCCATATTTATCATTATTTAAATTTTTTTCAATATTTTCCAAACTATTATTTATTTGACTATAAGCATAATTATGACGTTCATTTATATTATTATTGGTATTATTTTTTGTTTGAAACATTTTCCCTTCAGAAACTTCATAAAGTTGTCTCTGTGCAATTAATATATTATTATTTCTTTCTGATATCCTTTCTAAAATTTCTCTTTTCTGCTTTTTAGCTATAAATTTATCAATTAAATTCAAAGCTATAGCGCCAACAACACCACTAATAACGCTTGCCAAAAACATCCCTATTATATTAGCCAGTGTACCAATCATTGGTATCTGTATTTGCATACCTGGTACAGTAATTAAAAATTTTTCAAATACTTCACCGCCAAAAATAGCTCCTCCAGCCACCATTCCAGCAACTATAATTTTACCAACTTGCGCCACTTTAATACTAAAAGGTTCATTTTTATGCTTTTCATCTCTTAAATATTTTATAGCTTCCCAAATTGTAGAAACGCCCTGCTTAATAAGACTTGCAAGTCTTTTAAACAAACTAACAATAGGCCCAAAAATTTCAGAAACAACAGTTCCGACAAAGCTTGTTGCACCAGTTTCTAAAAAGCTTGTTATTTTATTAAAGAAATTACGAATTGACTTTTTCATTTCTTCTAAAAAACTATTGAACGATTTAGCTTGAGATTTAAAAAAGCGAATCAAACCATTCATTATTTCCTTTAACAATGCAAATAGAGCCTCTATCGACATCTGTTTCAAAGCGTCAATTGAAGCTTTTTTACTAACTTGTTTTGTTACACCAATTGCAATATCTTTATTAATAGCATTACGCGCTTTCTTATCAGCTTCTTTCATTCTTTCATCATCAGCATCAAGTTTATCCTGTAACCGTTTATTATTTTTTTCTTTAGCGGCTTTTTTCTCAACGGGTGACATATTAGATTCATCTATTTTTTTATTAGCTCTCTTATTTTGTTCTTTTAAATCTTTTTCTCTCTGTTCCCTGTGTTCAAGGTATTCGTCAACACTTTTATCTTTTTTACTTTTATTGAGAGATTCGTTAGTAGGTTTTAAATTCTCTTTTTTATTTGCTAATTCTTCTGTGCTTAAATTAGCTTGTTTTCTTCTCTGATTTTCAAATATTTCTTTTCTGGAAACCACATGATCTAAATTAGCTTTATCTTCTCTTTTTATTTTTTTCCCAGTATAAGCATCTTTTAAATTACCCGTTTGCTGTTTATTTTTCATTTCTTTATTAGCTTCTTTATATTTAGGATCCCGCATAACTCTATCCTTAACTTCATCGTACGTTTCGGGATGCTCGCGATCATATTTTTGAATTAAAGTTTCGTTAGTAATATCGAGGCCAATTTGATTAGCGAATTGTTTCCAAATTTCGTTAGAGATTACCTGTGTAAGAGCATCAGGATTACCAATCTTTTCTTTTTCTTCTTCTAAAAATTTATATGCTGATAAATCTTCTTCTAATTTTGCTTCAAGTTGCGCCTCCAATACATCAAAATCAAATTCTTCAATATTATCCACTTCATAAAGATTTTGTTTAGAATTCATCGTTTCCATGTTTTCTTCCTCTCTAAAATTTTTTAATTAGTTACAATAGTTATATAATCGCCCTGGCTTCTCAGCCACATATCAATGCCTTTGCCGAAAACTTCGGCGCTTATTAAATAACCGTTGGCGTCGTGCTGTAATATTTTTGCAGTTGGCAGCCGGTCTAAAACCGCTTCTACCGATAGGCCTTTATACCAAAATTTAATTTTTTGCAGTTTGCCGCCGTACATAAACTGAACACGTTTGCGGAACTCGCCTTCTTCAAACCTATTTTGATATGGCACATTAAAATGCTTATCAGTGATTTTGTATTCTTTTATGCGGTCTATTCTGTAAATCGTCGGGAACGGGTCATTTTCTACTTCAAATTTTAATTCTTTCTGTTCCTGCGCTTTATCAATAAACCCGACCAGGTAAAAATAAAATTCCGAAAACATTATCCCCACCGGTTTTAGTGTACGGCTTACATCGTCGCCGCTTTGGCGTTTGTAGGTAATTTCAATTTCTTTGTGTTCCCTTATCGCCTGCGAAAGTTCCCACATCTTTAAAAGCAGCTTGCTTTTGTGCCTTGGCTCTACATAGTGGAATTTTTCGTTGGCAATCAGGTCATTTACCTGGTTTTGCTTATCAGGCGGCACGCAGCAGCTTATCAGCTTTTGCAAAATGGGAAACAGTTCCGCTTCTGTCAGCGAGCGGCTTTCCAGCAAAATTTTTAAAACGGCAAAGGTTTCTTCGTTGCTTAAAAGATTGCGCAGCGGCGGTACAAGGCGATAAGCGTTTAATTTTCTGTCGTAAATAAGTTCCTGCACCACTCCGGTTATTTCACTCTGGTCAGCAAAAAAAGACCGTAAATCTTCAATATCACGCTGTATAGAACGCAGCGAGCAGTTAAAACGCACTGCTTCGCGTTCTTTATACAATACTTTACCTTCGGCAAGTGTAGCGTACATATTAAGCAAACGGTCTTTAGCAATTTTTGTGTTTTGCAGTTCTGTCATTTTTATGTTACCTTTCAAAAAGTTTGGTATATTTTTATTTTACAAAACTACTTATCCAATTATTGGCTATGTCAAAATTTTGCAGATATCCGCTCAAACAAATATCTGCAAAATAAACATTTTAACTTTTATATAATTCTACAATTTATATAAAATACCTTCATTAAGCTAAAATTTAATATAAAGCCTGTTAAATATTTTCATTGCCGGTTAAAAGTAAAATTACATCAACATCAAGCCCTGTGGCGATTAAAAGTAGGGTTTCGAGCGAAAAACTTTTGCCGTTGTTGCCGCGTTCTATCTGCCCCAGATATGTAGTGCTGATGCCGATTTTACCTGCCAGCTGGCCTTGAGTATAGCCGCGCAGCTTTCTGTAATATGCAATTTTTAAGCCTATCATTTTGTACTTCATTGCAAACACGGCTGTTCTCACCTCTATATTAAATTTTCTCATATTTTTTGTTTTTAATTTTGCACTTATAGATTGCTTTTTTATGTATATAGTTTGCTTTTTTATTTTTACTGCATTTAAAAAGAAAACCGCCGATAAAATTTATCAGCGGTCAATATGTTTTAGTTAATTTTTCCACCCCGGAACTTCCCTGATTGTTATTTCATCAAGCTGGCCGTTATAAAATCTAAAACTGAACACCTGCCCGTTAGGCATCAAATAACTTAGCCATTCTTTATTATTGCTTTCCAGTTGGTAATATTGCTGCATTTTTGTTGCTACATCATTTTGGCTATCGCCGATTTTTATACCGTTGCTTAAACTGCCAGTGAAACTGCTTGTAACTATTACAGAATCCTGCACGCGATTATTAAAATACGGCATAAAATCTACTGCAATTCCGTTTGCAAAAACATTGGTTATATGGATTGTACCTTCACCTTTTACTAATTTAAGCGGTGCTTTGCTATAAAATTCATTTTCAGTAGAATTAAAATTCAAGCCATCAAAATTAAGGTTGGGTGTTACTGTTTTATAATGCTCTTTAATTTGTTTTAAATTATCGTGCATAGTGTTCAAATCTTCTTTAACCCTGTCAAGCGGCTTGCAAACTTCATTTAGTGACCTATTTTTCCAAAGTTCATCTTTAAATTCCGGGTCTACCGCAAGATATTCCGGTACAGTCTGGCTTCTGCCGTTTTGCCACTCTAACCTTGTTGTGCCAATTTGCAAAACATCTGTGTTATAGGCGTAACCCGGCAACGCGCTGCCGTCAGCTCCATTTGGCAGATACAAAATGCCAAGGCAGTTGCGGTAATTTGGCAGCGTTTCGTAAAAAAATCTGCGTGTGCCATACAACACATAACCACCGTTATACATCTCATCAACCCAGGCATAAAGGTTGCTGATTTCCCGCGGATTTAAACTGCTTGCGTCAATATTTTTATCCAGCGGCAGATAACTGCTGATTCTGTTTTTGGTCTGCGTCAGCATTTCATCTAACTGCGACTGTACATAAGCATATTTAACAAGTGCCACAAACGGCGACATATATTCATCCCTGCCGCCAGCTTCAATTTGCAGATTAGCGTTTTTAGGATTATTTACAGCATTATATAATTTTTTCAGCGGCTTTACATTGTCGCTGCTCTCAACCTCATCAATCGTAATATCAAAAGCTGCGTCGGCAATCTCATAAGCTATCTGCGGTTTATCTTCATCTGACGCATTACGGTAAAGGTTAAAAACAGGTGTCATATCTCCGCTGGCAATCGCATCGCGGACAAGCTTTTCGGTATCATCGCGCATAAACCAATAAACGGCACCGGCAATTATCAGTAAAAACGCGGCAAATATAATTGCCCTGTTTTTATTTCTTTCTTTAAAAATATCTTCATCACTCGAAGTTTGCCCGGTTGCGTTATTTTCAGCGCCCCACTCGCCAAATTCATAGCGGCAATGCGGGCAAAATTTGCTGCCGTAATCCACAAGCCCGTTACAATTAGGGCATATATATTTTTGCTCGTCCATAGCTTTCAACTCCTTAATCCATTAAAACATGCACACAATCAGGATTGTATTGTTTGATATAGTCCAGCACTTTTTGCGGGTCGTCATGGCGGCCGGTACCATAAAAATCTTTATCATCCATTAATTTTAAATAACCGCCTTTATATTTAACAATTAACGCCTTATCACGCATCATAAACCCAAACATAATCGTCATAAGCAATATTAACCATTCTGTAACCAAAAAAGTAACAATCAAACAAAGTATAAACATAAATACAAATTTACCGTTATAACTCTTTTTAATATAAATGGATTCTATGTCCATAATATCAAATTGTGCAAACCCTGAATTTGTTTTAAAAATACCAAGCCAATTACATTTTTGCTGTACAGTAACTTGCGTACCTTTAAAAGTAACTATGCTGACCAAAGCATGAATCAATTTACCTTTTGAAAACCTATACTCAGCTTCTGTTATAAGATTGTTTGTATTTGCAGTTACAGGATTTATAACAGGTGTTTCACCCCAACTGCCAAAAGCGTTACCGCAATGCGGGCAAAACTTTGTTCCGTAATCTACCAGCCCATTGCAATTAGGACATACATATTTTTGTGCTTCTGTCATAATAAATCAGCCTCCATTTTATTTACCTGAAATAAATGTCTTAAAAGTAAAAACAACAACAGCAAGCGGAATAGTGAATATCCCCAAAAGAGTTGCCCAAATAATTTCTTTTAAAATATAATAGCCCGTATTGAAATAAATTACGCCGACCTGACCTAACAAGGTTCTGCGCAAATATTGATTGGCGTTATAGCCTAAAAAAACGTATAAAACTATTAAAAGTGCATCCATTCTGTTTACCTCCGCAAAATATTTATCTTTTTACATATTTGTTATAATACTGCACTATATCAAAAAACATACTATTCTCTGCATAAGTATTGACAGGATAAATCATACTTAAAGGGCTTTCAGTTAATAAATTACCATTAGCGTCATAAATACGGCCGTATGTAAATTTAAGCAGTTCTCTTTTATGAATTTGCGCTAAATAAAATGTTGTTGTGTCATTTTGGTGATTATAAAATTGCATTGTAAAATTAATAATATTGCCATAATCATCAGAATATACAGAATCAGCATCCCATTGCGCGTTCTTATATGTATCCTTATATATCCAATTTTCCGCATTTACAGTACTTGTATTAAACAAGCACATCACACAAATACCAGCAAGCATAAATAAAATTTTTAAGTTTTCATAACAACCTCTCCTTTAAATATATTATTTTCCAAAAACTATAATATTATTTTGAGTATCACCTCTGCATTTCACGCCTTCAAGCATTTTCACACCACATTGTCGCTAATCAGTGCCGCCGCATCAATTTCCAGCTTTTCGGCTATCAGCAAAAGCACTTGCAGGCTCGGCATTTGCTTGCCGCATTCTATCTTGCTTAAATACTGCGAAGTTATGCCAACTTTGCCAGCCAAATCCGTTTGCCCGATATTTTTAAGCTGCCTGTAAAATTTAATTTTGGCGCCGATTTTTCTGTATTTTTCACTTTCTCCGCTCATTCAATCACCAACCTTATTTAATTATGCCACCTCTATAAGCCGCCAACTTGCATTTATAGTTTTAAAATTAGCCCTGATAGTTTATGCCCGGCGCTTTTTAAGTTTAATTTTCTTCCTGCAAGAATAATTCTTACAACTCTGCGGCTTATTATTTACTTCTATTGTAATAAAAACCGGCGTTTCAGCGGTGTCCCAAAAGGACACAAAAATAGCGCAGATTGTTAGTCTGCGCTTAAAAATCAGTTTATTTTTATATTATATGTTTGCGTTGCTGCCTGCAAATTATCTGCCGTTAAAGTAACCTTTGCTGCTGCCGGGCTGCCGGATTGGTAATAGTTTGCCACTGCCCCGGCAAGCGGAAATTCAAAATAATCATTGGCAGGTATTGTTCCGCTTAAGCGGATAATAATTTGCCCGGCGTAGCCTTGATTATTTTTTACAAGCTGCCAGTTAAGCTGCCTGCCGCCCCACGAATTTGCCGTTAGGTTATTGCCGGTTACCAAAATATTGCTGAATTCTATTACCAGTTGAGGATTTTGCAGCTCTTGCGTGCTGTTATTTTGCACGGTAAAAACCGGTATTTGCCCTTGCGGCAGTTCTAACAATGTAAGCCCCGCTTGTTTGCCCTGCTCTCTGGCAAGCTGATAAAGCGGATTTGTACTGATGGTAAAATTAAGGTTTTTAGCTGTTACGGCTGCCGTTATTTGCGGCGGCGATTCATTTTTTATCTTTGGTGCTGCTTTTTGTTCCGGTTGTATAGGTTGTATAGTTGTTTCTGGCTGTATATTTTCTTTTGGCTGCACATCTTCTGCCGGTATTTGCTGCTGTGGCGGTATGTTAATATCCTGCTGCTGGCTGTTAAAATAATAAAAACTGCCTGCGCAAATTACTAAAGCTGCTGCTACCGCTATTATGCGCCTTTTTGTGCCTGCCTGCGTTTGCAGCAAAAGTTTTTTAAGCTCACCGGCGTTAGCAATGCGGTTTTGCGGGTCAAACTGCGTGCATTTTTCTATAACGCTTTTTAATTTGCCGCTGTAACCATCGCCAAGCAAGGCTTCCATAGTTTTGCCCAAAGCGTAAATGTCGCTTCTGGTATCTGTCGAACTAAAGCCGTACTGTTCCGGCGGCGCAAAGCCAGGCGTGCCTAAAATCCTGGTATCACGGTCTTTGCTGCTAAATATTTTGGCTGCTCCAAAATCAATCAGCCAGGGTTTGCCGTTTTGCAAAATTATATTGCCGGGTTTAATGTCGCGGTGCAAAATACCGTGCGCATGAATCGTACTCAAAACATCGCAAAGCTGCAAAGCAATTTCCAGCACTTCTTTGTCGCTGAACTTTCTTTGCTGTTCCAGCAGCTCCTGCAAATTAGTGCCGTTAATATATTCTTCTATCACGTAAGTTTTGTTATTTTCTTCTGCGCAATAGTAAATTCTAGGCAGGTAAGGGCAATTTATCCGCGCCAGCGCCTGGTATGGCAAGCCGGCAGAATTGACCGTTTTGCGGATATACACGGCATTTGTGCTGTCGGTAACAAGTTCTGTTATGCCGCCGGAGTTTGATTTTAATACTGCTATGCTTTTAAAATTGTTTTGAATAAATTCTGCTGTTCCGTTCATTTTGCTTCCGCCAATTGATTTGTTGTATAATATTATAGCATACAAAAATTGTGAGGTGTATTATGGATAAATCTACTGAGGATTTACAAAGTGAACTGACGCGCGCCAAATCGTTTGACGAGTTTTGCCGCAAGAATGACGGTGAACTTGCTTTTCCTTCGGCGGTTGATTATCTGAACTTCCTTATGAAAAGCAAAAATATAAATAAAGCCGCACTGGTTGCCGCAACTAATTTAGACCGGGCTTACGCCTACCATATTTTAAGCGGCAGAAAAAATCCCGGGCGCGATAAGCTGATAATTTTTGCTATCGCCGCCAAGGCAAGCATTGCCGAAACGCAAAATTTGCTGAAATATGCTAAAGAACGCCCGCTTTATGTACGCGACCGCCGCGACGGTTTAATTTATTATGGCATTGAACACGGTAAAAATTTAGCAGAAATCAATTTTTTGCTTGATGAAAATGAATTAGATATTTTGGAATAATAAAACAACATAGGAGTACAAAATGGACTATAAAACAAAAGCTATAAATTGCGTTAAGAACACGATATTGCCTTTGCAGAAAAAACAGTTTGAAGAATGTGGCTGCATTTTAGATAAGCAGTACAAAAAATATGGCAATACAGATATATTTTTCGGAAATATAATTGAAGCCGGACATATTTATGAAATAGGTTATCCAAAATGTGTTTGCCCGGAAGTATTATCCGGCAAAATAACCAATCCTGCCCATTGTGAATGTTCAAGGCAAAGCATTTTATATATTTTGCAGCAATTAAAGCCGGATAAACAAATTAATGTAGAAATTATCGAAACTGTTTTAACCGGCGGTGAAAAGTGCAGGTTCCGTGTAACAATTCAATAAAAATAAAAAAGAGCTTACACGCATTTTAAGCGGTGTAAGCTCTTTTTATTATGGTTTAATTCTGGTTTTGGTATTTAGCGTCAAGCCCTGCGCTGAACCATCTGCCGTTCAGCACATTTTTTATGATGTAGTCTTTGGTTGCAGCATCGACGCTGTTATCCGCTTCCAGTTCTGCAACAATGCCGCCGTAAGTTGTTGTATCGTGGTTCAGATAAACATCGGCATGCTCAAGATTAGCATCAAACACAATTTCCGCATGGTTTTCCGGCGTCCACGCCTGCCACTGTTCCGGCAAAAGTGCATTATTGGGGTTGCCGGTGCGCATAAATGCTGCAATCGAAGCTATAAATATCCTGCTTAATTCCTGCGGGCCGGGTTTAGTAAATACATCCGTATTTTTAGTGTACGGATAAGGCTGGTCCGTCAAAAACGGCAAAAAGATACCATGGATAGCGCCTGTTTTAATTGCATATTCTTCGCCGACAATGGCAGGATTATGCCCGAAATTGAATTTGCAGACATACATCGGCGCTTTATAATGCGCGTAGATATCTTCGGCTGATTCCTGCCCGTTAAAATATCCGTAAAATTTGCTGCCGTATTTATTAGCAAACACAAATTCTGCTTTGGTCTGCGGGTCGGTCATAACTTTATCAAGCCTGTTTTTAAAATATACGTCGCGGGCCAGGAATGAAGTAAATTCATCACTGCTTGCCAGCATCAAAAGCGGTACGCTGTTAAACTTTTCAGTTGCAAAGCCTTCCTTCGGCAGCAGGTTGCCATCGCCGTAAAGGTGCGGGAAGGATTTCATCCTGATAAGCGCTCCCGCCATTACAGACACTAAACGTTCGCCCGAAATTCCCATCAGGTAACTTTTTACATTATCGCCGCTGCCTAACAGCCAATCTGCCGCTGCTTTTTCATCGTCGCAAATGCCATCGGCAACAACAAGCGGCGCAAGGTTCCGGGCAATAATCTGCCTGCTTTCTTCAAAATCAGCAACCGTTAAACCGCCGCTGAAAGAAAGTGCTTTATCAAATTTGCCTTTAAAATACGGCGAAATAAGCATCGCCATTACATCGCGCCCACCTGCGGAAAAACCTGAAACCGTAACATTACCGGCATCGCCGCCAAAGCGTGCAATATTCTTTTTAACCCAGTCCAGCGCATAAGCCTGGTCAATAAAGCCGTAGTTGCCGCTGTCGGCCAGCTTATTGCCGCATTCCAGCGCGGGCAGGTTATTAAAGCCCAAAAGCCCTAAACGGTATTGCACCGATACATAAACAGCGTTGGCTTCGCGCGCAAATTTATCGCCTACCCACATCAGGCTGTTGCCGGTCTGATTATTGCCGCCGTGCAGAAATACCAGCACCGGCAGATTTTTTTCTTTGGTATCCGGACGGTAAACATCCAGCGTTAAAACGCCTTCGCTGCCAACAACGGTTTTGCCGTTAAACTGCAAATTGGCAGGGGCAGGCTTGGTGCAGTCCAGCACCTGGCTGTGTTTTTGCGCCTTTTGCGGCAGTTCGTAACGGTTATCTCCGTCCGCTTGCTGTGCATAAGGTATGCCAAGCCATTTTACTATGCCATAACTATCATCATAAGCACCCTGAACAACGCCTTCCGCAGTTTTTACCTGCGCCGGAAACTCCGCCGCCATAACCACGTTGGCAAACATAAACATGGCTGTAAATACAGCCGCCAAAAATTTCATTGGCCTCATCTCCTTTCGATAAATTATATTATATCACTTTTAGTATATGATATATAATACATAAATTTGTCGTTATCTACAGTTTTTTATACACAAAAGCGCAAAGCCTTTTAAGCCTTGCGCTTTAATTTTCGTCAGAATAAATTTTGTTCTGTTATTTTGCAGCTTTTTACCTTGCGCTCCGTTACAATATCGCCAGGCATCAGCCTGCCAAAAAGCATTCCGCCATCCGGGTTATGGCTGGCATAATTTTTCGCCACCATCGCCGCGTTATAATTGGCATAGCAGTACAGGCAGCCATTAGGGCAGGTGTTATAAGCGCCGATGTCGATGCTTTCGGCGCAGCAGCATTCAGCGCGCTGATTGGCATCTTTTTTTACGTTCAGTTTAAAGCCGCCAATTTCTTCCAGCAGCGCTTTGTCTATGCACGCCGACTGCGTAATGCCAATGTCAGCAAAATCCATACTTTCAGCACAGGTTTGCAATTTTATGCCATGCCTTGCGGCGATTTTAAAAAGCTGTGCGGCCAAACTATGCAGTGCTTCATCACCTACGTTTACCGCCGCCAGCTGTTTTTCGTTGCGCCTGGTATTGCAGTAGCTATCCATAAAACTTATAATGCAGCGTTCAGTATAGTTTTCAAATTCCGCTGCCATTTTTTCAAAACAGGATAAATGATATTCCGGCGTATATTTATTGCTGAAAAATATCGGGTCGTACCGCCAGATTACACGCTTTTTGCAGGTGCGCTCTGCCAAATGCTTAAACGCAGGCAGCAAAACACGCTTTTTATCCGGCAGGCCCGGCTCAATATCGCGGCCGTACCCAGTCAGTGTAAACTGAAAATAATACGGATAAGCACTTAATTCATTAAGATACGGTATCAGCGGCAGCGGATTTTTGGTCCACAAAACAAGCCCGTCCACCACGTCCGGTGTAAGCGCTATTTTGCTTATGCGCCGCGGGTTCATCGGGTTGCGCACCAGCACATAGCCTGCACGCAGGCGGTTTATAAACCACCCGGCATAACAGGCAGGTATATCCGTTCTTCTGCTGGCGCTGATAATCATTGTATCACCTTAAACATGCTTTATTTCTGTAAACACAGCTTTATTGACTTCTATTGCGCCGCTGCCGCCAACAACGCACAAATAATTGTCGCTGAGTACATCGCGCACAACTTTACCAAGCCGTTTCAAGTCATCATTCGTCAGGTTCAAAACCTCGTCGCGCGTTTGCTGGCGCATGGTCTGCGTTACACCTTTAATATGTGCCAGCGCCGTTTGCGAAAGGCGCATGGAATTAGTCAGCGGAACATCTGCCGCGCTGATAGTGCCGATAACATATTTTGTCAGTTCGCGTTCCGGCAGATTCAGTTTTTCCAGCCAATCCGGCAGCCCGCGGTATGCTTCCAGCGTTTCGGCAAGTTTCGGGTCGCGGTAAGACGCAAAATACATGCTGCCGTTCCGGTCAAACACAGCCGATGCACCATAAGCGCCACCCTGAATACGGATTTTGGTCCACAGATATTCATAACGCAGAACAGTTTCCAACACTTTCATCGAGCCGGTAAAGCTGTGCCCGAATTTGCGGAAATCGCCGCCGGCAGCGACATACTGCACCTTGCCCGGCGTCATAATGCCTTCGTTTAATCCCGGTGCGGCAAGCGGTTTAACCGCACCTAAATCCTGTGCTTCCGGCAGGTTTTCGGCAAATTCTTTGGCGGCCCGCAAAACCTCGCTGCGGTCAGCTTCTTCGCAGCTGTACGCCAAAAGGTATCTGCCGTTGGCAAAAAATACGCCCAGCAACGCCTTTAATTTTTGCAGCACTTCATCAGCACGCGCGTCAAAATCATCGGCCAAAGCCTTTAAAAATTCGTAGTAAGAATAATAATCCTGCTCGTTAACACGCGCCGCCGGCGAATAGTAAGAGTTCAAGCGGGCGCAGGCAACAGTCTGCCCGCGGCTGAAGAAATTGCTGTCCCAATCGCTTTTAACCTCGTCCAACACTTCACGCAGGCGTTTTTTGCTGTCGAAACGGCTTTCGGTAGCAATGGCGGTTAAAATTTCAAACAAATGCAGCAGGTTGTGCAAAAGCGCTTTGGCGGTAACGGTAAATTTAACAGTGTAATCGTTAACGCTTTCCGCCGCTGAATATGCGTGAACCTGAAACGCCACGCCGCCCGTGTACTTGGTCCCCAGCGTAGAAAGCTGCTGATAGGTGTATTTTCCTGCGTCAACCTTGCCCAGCATATCGCTTAAAAGATAGCAGTACGGCAAAAGCGCGCCGTCGATGCCGCTCATATCAAAATACCAGTTCAGGTAAGCAATTTTATTGGTAAAGGCAGGCACATACAAAAATTCGCTGCTGCCCTCCTGCGAAAGTTCGCCTTCTAATTTTTCCGATTCACGGCGGATATCACTGCGCTTTAAAAGCGGAATGCTTGCCAATGCTTCCGGGCTGTCCGGCGTTGCCTGGCGCTCGTGCAGCGTGCGGCACTGCTCAATTTTTTCATCAAGTTCAGTATCCGTCATACCGGCTTTGATTTGTTCCATTTTAGTGGCAAGTTCTGCCTGCTCGGCTTCTTCCATACCCTTTTTAGGCATTAAGGTTAAAAGCACTTTATGCGTATTATCCAAAAGGTAATTTTCAATCAGGTTTTCAAAATAACCGGTGTTAATACCGTCGCGCAGTTCGGCCAGCATTTTATTGTAGCGCAAGCCGTCAAGCGGGTCGCCGTCATACAGCCAGGTATCCATCACGCCGATGCCGTAAATAAGTCCCTTCGGGTAAGCGCCAAAATCAGCCTCGCGCAGCTTAAACTCCAGCATGTTAAGGCAGGCTTCCAGCAGCTCTTTATCGATGCCTTCAATCGTCAGTTTTTGCAGCGTGCGGTACACAATGCTGATAAACTCGTCGCGTTTGTCCTCCTCCGAGCCGGAAACCTTAACCGCAAACACCGGCTGGCGCAGGCTGCCCGTGTACTGGCCGTAAGCATCTTTGCAAATGTCCGACTCCAAAAGCGCCAGACGCAGCGGCGCACTGTTGCCCTCCAAAAGCACGGTTTCCAAAAGGCGCAGGGCCAGCGAAGTTTTAGCGTCGCGCGCATCGCCGCACACAATATCAAGTTCGTGGTAAGTTTTGCCAGTTAAATCTTCATCCGCCCCGGCGGGATAAAAGGCTTTGACTTCTTTGGTTTTGGCAAACGGCTGCTGCATGGGGATTTCGGAATTTACGCAGCCGGTTTTGGTAAACGCCGACAGGTATTCTCTGTCAAGATAAGCCAGCGTTTTTTCAATATCCATATCGCCGTAAAGATAAATAAATGCGTTTTCCGGGCTGTAATAGGTGCGGTGGAAGTTTTCAAATGCTTCCTGCGTCAGCCCTGGTATTGCAGCCGGATAGCCGCCGGATTCAAAGCGGTACGGAGTGTCCGGAAACAGCGCGCGCATAACTTCGTTTTCGGCAATCGCGTCCGCCGAAGAATATACGCCCTTCATTTCGTTATATACAACGCCGTTATAGCTTAATTCGCCGTCTTTAGAGGCAATTTCGTAATGCCAGCCCTCCTGCAAAAGGGTGTACGGATTTTCGTAAATCAGCGGATAAAACACAGCGTCAAGATATACATCCATCAGGTTTTTAAAATCCTTATCGTTGCGGCTGGCAACCGGATACATGGTTTTATCCGGATAAGTCATCGCATTTAAAAACGTATTCATTGAGCCTTTGACAAGTTCAACAAAAGGCTCTTTTAAATGATATTTACGCGAACCGCACAGCGAAGAATGTTCCAAAATATGCGCTACGCCCGTGTCATCGGCAGGCGGAGTGCGAAAGCTTATGGAAAACACCTTGTTATCGTCATCACAGGCCAGATACAAAAGCCTTGCTCCGCTTTTTTCATGTTCCATTAAATACGCATCGGCGTTGATTTCTTCAACATATTCGGCACGCCTTACGGCAAAGCCGCTATAAATTTTATTTACTTCAAGCTTCATAGTTTACCTCCAATTTATTGCACTATTTTTATTTTATCATATCTTTACAAGCCTGCCGGTGAAAACTTTCCGGCAGCTTGCAAAAAATTTGCAAATTATGTATAATGGCATCATATAAAAGCGTTTTGATATTTTTATGACATCACAAATAAAGGAGCTGTTTTTATGGAACCGGCACGTTTCAGCCTGCGCATCCACCCCGTTATAATGAAAAAAATGAAAATTATCGCCGAAAACAACGGTCGCTCAGTCAATAAAGAAATTGAGCAGATTTTAAAATGGGTAGTCGATGACTACGAAAACCAAAAAGGCAGAATTAAAATCGACGATTGATTCGCCCGCAAAGATTAAAACACGCAGGATTTTGCTCCTGCGTGTTATTTTTTAATCCATTTTCAGTATTGCCATAAAAGCTTCCTGCGGCAGTTCTACGCTGCCTACCTGTTTCATGCGTTTTTTGCCTTCTTTTTGTTTTTCCAGCAGTTTGCGTTTACGGGTAATATCGCCGCCGTAGCATTTTGCAAGTACGTCCTTGCGCAGTGCCCTTACGTTTTCGCGGGCAATAATCTTATTGCCGATTGCTGCCTGTACCGGAATCTCAAACATCTGGCGCGGAATCAGGCTGCGCAGCTTTTCAACAAGCTGGCGTCCGCGCACCGTCGCTTTTTCGCGGTGAACAATGGCAGAAAGCGCATCTACCGGGTCTCCGTTCAGCAGAATATCAACCTTTACCAGGTCGCTCATGCGGTAGCCTGCCAGCTCATAATCCAGCGAAGCATAACCGCGTGTTGCGGATTTTAAACGGTCGAAATAGTCAAAAATTATTTCACTCAGCGGCAGCGCATAATGAATCATCACGCGCGTTTCATCAAGATAGGTCATGTTTTCATATTCGCCGCGTTTTTCCTGAGAAAGCTCCATGACCGCACCGACATAATCTTTCGGCACAATAATTGTAGCGTTTACATACGGTTCTTCAACGTGGTCAATCACCGTCGGGTCGGGGAAGTTGGACGGGTTATCCACCAGCTCCACATCGCCGTTAGTGCGGAAAACCTCATAAATTACGTTAGGCGCAGTAGTAATTAACGCCAGGTTATATTCGCGCTCCAGGCGTTCTTTGATTACATCCATGTGCAACAGCCCCAAAAAGCCGCAGCGGAAGCCAAAACCCAATGCCACGGATGTTTCCGGTTCAAACACCAGCGAAGCATCGTTAAGCTGCAATTTTTCAAGTGCGTCGCGCAGATTATCATAATCCGAATTTTCTACCGGATACAGGCCGCAGTAAACCATCGGTGTTGCTTTGCGGTAACCGGGCAAAGCTTCTTCCGCCGGGTTGTTGGCGTCTGTAATCGTATCGCCGACGCGCGCATCCTTAACATTTTTAATGGCGGCAGCCAAAAAGCCTACCTGTCCTGCGTCCAGCTCATCTACAACAACGGGGTTAGGCTTAAACACGCCGACTTCTGTAACCTCAAACTCGGCGCCGGTTGCCATCATGCGGATTTTCATGCCTTTTTTGACAACGCCGTCAATCACGCGGAAATACAAAACTACGCCTTTGTAAGCGTCAAATTTAGAATCGAACACCAACGCTTTCAGCGGCTTTTTAGCATCGCCGGAAGGCGCAGGGATTCTTGCCACAATGGCTTCCAGAACGTCTTCAATGCCAAGTCCGGTTTTGGCGCTTGTCAGTACGGCTTCCGATGCGTCGATGCCGATAACGTCTTCAATTTCGTGCTTTACACGGTCCGGGTCGGCACTGGGCAAATCTATTTTGTTGATTACAGGCACAATTTCCAGGTCGTTATCAAGTGCAAGATAAACATTGGCCAGCGTCTGCGCTTCAATGCCCTGCGTCGCGTCGATAACCAGAAGCGCGCCTTCGCAGGCCGCAAGGGCACGCGAAACCTCATAGGTAAAATCGACATGGCCAGGCGTATCAATAAAGTTCAGCATATATTCTTCACCGTCCTTGGCGTTGTAAATGCTGCGCACAGCCTGCGCCTTGATGGTTATGCCGCGTTCACGCTCCAAATCCATCGAGTCGAGCACCTGCTCCTCCATTTCGCGCTTGGTGAGCGTGCCGGTGTATTCAATCAGGCGGTCGGCCAGCGTGGATTTACCGTGGTCAATATGGGCAATTATCGAAAAATTACGTATATGTTTTTGATCCATTGCGTTCTCCTTATAAAAAACTTATCTGACTAATTATTATATCATTTTAAGCCCTGCGCCTGCAAGTAGGCTGCATTTTAAGCGCTGCCGCAAAATTTGGTGCTATGGCACGATTTATCTAAAAAATCCCTTGCACATGCTTTTACTTTGTGGTAAAATTACTTGGTAAAGGTAATTGATGGTAGGAGGTGAATTCGTTGCCGAACATTAAATCTTCCGTACGTAGTGTAAAAACTGATGCAGAACGCCGTGCAAAAAACGCACCTGTTAAAGCTGCAATCCGTAACATTGCCCGCAAAGTAGTTGCTTTAACTGAAACCGGCACTCAAGAAGATGCAAAAGCTACTTATGTAACTGCATCCGGTTTAATTGATAAAGCAGCTCGTAAAGGTATCATCCACAAAAACGCTGCCAACCGCAGAAAATCCAGACTTGCTAAAAAAGTCAATGCAATGGAATAATTTCCATATAACAAAGCCTGCAAAAACTTGCAGGCTTTATTTTTTTGCCTTTTTCAGCCGCGTTTGATAATTCCTTCGCCGAATTTATTCTTTAAAAAATCAACGGCGGCATTGCGTTTTTTCAGTTTTTCACTGTCGTTAAAATTTAAAACCGGCGCGGCGGCTTCGCTTTCCAGATGCGAAATGCTAACGCCTAAAAGCCGCACTCCTTCTGTAAATTTTACCTGCTGCAAAAGCTTCAGCGCCAGAGCGTAAATTTCTTCGTCATAAGCAACCGGCATTTCCGATGTTATGCTGCGTGTAATCGTTTTAAACGAGCTGAATTTTACCTTTAACGTAACTGTGTAGCCAATCAGGCCGTGATTGCGCAAACGCCAGCCTGTTTCGCCGCATAAATCGCGCACAGCTTTGCGCAAATCGCTATTTGCATATAAATCCTTATCGTAGGTATGTTCCTTGCCTATCGACTTGGCTTCTGTTTCGTTAACAACAGGCCTGTTATCTATGCCGCGCGCCAGGTCATGCACTGTTTGGGCGTTAATGCCAAAAACTTTCTGCAAAATTTTTATATCGGCGGCAGCAATTTTGCCGATGGTATCAATGCCGTATTTTAAAAGCTCGGCTTCGGCAGCCCTGCCAATGCCAAAAATTTTACGCACCGGCATCGGGGCAATAAACGCAGCCGCTTCTTCGTGTTTTATCAGCACCAGCCCGTCAGGTTTTTCCAGGTCCGAAGCAAGTTTGGCCAAAAATTTATTCGGCGCAATGCCGACAGAAACGCGCAGCCCGGTATTGTTATAAACTTTGCGTTTAATGGCTTTGGCAAGCGTCACAACATCCGGGTACAAACCTTCCATACCACTGACATCCAAAAAGGCCTCATCTACTGAAAGCTGCTCTACCAGCGGCGAAAAACTATGAAAGATTTCCATGATTTGGTCCGACAGTTCTTTATAGCGGCGCATACGCCCGGCAATAAACACGCCTTGCGGGCATAAGCGTCTTGCCATGTGCATCGGCATGGCAGAATGTACGCCAAATTTACGTGCCTCGTAAGAGCAGGTGGATACAACGCCGCGCCCGCTTAAACCGCCGACAATTACAGGCAAGCCTTTTAATTCCGGGTTGTCAAGTTGTTCTACCGATGCAAAAAAAGCATCCATATCGGCGTGCATAATCCAGCGCAGCATGGCAAATCCTCCTCAAATTTATATAAATATAATAACACATATGTTCGCTTTTTGCCATATAAAACGTTCATAATTTTAGTTATTTCTGCAATAAAAAAGCAGCATTTCTTCCGGAATCATCCAAAGAAACGCTGCTATATTTTTATATCAGTTTAATGCAAACACAACCTGCACACGCGCGTTTAATTTGATTTTGCCCGGTGCAAGTTCCGTCGCTGCTTCGTCCGCCATCGGCGCGCTGCTTCTTAACTTATTGGCACCGTAAGCCACAACAGCTGCACCGTCAACGCTGTTTACATCTGCGCTGAGCATACTGCCCAATGTGCGGCTGCCTGCATTGGCAACCACAGCGGCCTTTTCACGTGCATTTTCTACCGCCGCTGCCAAAAGCTGGCGCTGAACAATGTTTTTGCTGCTTAAAGCAAAGGTTATATTACTGATATTGGTTGCGCCTGCTTTAACGGTGTTATCAATCACCTGAGAAAGTTTATCCAAATCTTTAACGGTTATCTGCATTGAAGAATTAAGCATATATTTATCAGGCGTGCGTTTGCCGTCACGGTCAATCCTGTAATTCTGGTGCAGGTAATAACCGGTATTTTTCAAATCGTTATCGGTAATAGCAAGACCCAGCAGTGACCTGCGTATCTGCTGCGCGATTTTGGCTTCTTCGGCACGTGCCGTTTCAGCGTCGTCCGCAGCAACGTTAATACCAATATCGACATATGCCATATCAGGAGCAACCTCCTGCTCCGCCATGCCATTTACCGCAATGGTATTCGGTTCTGCCGCAGCTGCCAGATTAGTACCGGCAACGCTGAAAACTAAAAACGCGGCTGCCAGCAATGATGTAATTTTTTTCATACTAACACCTCCGTTATTTGCCCCTATTATAGACGGCAAATATGTTTTATTTGTGTTATTTTACATCCATATTTATTTTATCTTTAACTTTTGCAGCTTCGCTGTCATCACTGACGTTTTTCTGCGGGCTGGCGGCGGCATATTTTTTCAGCAACATATTTACAATATTATAATCCGCCATGCTGCCTGGGCCATCCATACATCCGCGGTCGCAGGCCATGCCTTCAAAATATTCGCAATCCAGTTTGCCATCTTCAAGCTGTTTCACTTCAGTCAGGCAACGCTCTAAACCGCTGGCATAATGCGTTTTAAGGTTTTTAGCCTGCTCACCTAAAGCATTGACAACTGCCGATTTTACACCGCAGCTAACAGGGAACGAAATACCATACAGCGATGCTTCCGAGCTGAACTCATCAACCTGTAAAGCACCGGCATCAATGCCTGCACCTTCAAGCAGGCAGGCCATTTCTTCAAAAGTCATAGCATAATCAATGGCATCTGCATTAGCATAAGCCTCTGCCTTTTTGGCGATGCACGGACCGATAAACACCGTAATTGCCTCTGGATTTATTTCTTTAACATAGCGCCCGCAAGCCACCATAGGTGATACAGTCTGCGAAATTTTACTTGCAGCGGCAGGAACATGCTTTTTAATCATATTTACAAAAGCCGGACAACAAGAACTTGTCAGATATTTTTGTTCTGACGGAACTTTCTCTGCCAGTTCTTTTGCTTCATGAGCAGCAGTTAAATCTGCACCGATTGCGACTTCTTTAACGGCAGTAAAACCTACTTTCAGCAAGGCTGCTACAACCTGTGCCGGTGTAACCTTTAAACCAAGCTGCCCTACAAAAGAAGGCGCCAATAAAGCATAAACCGGCTTGCCAGCTTTAATATCCTTTATAACCTGCACAATCGAACTGCGCTCATCAATAGCGCCAAACGGACATGCACTGCGGCAAGCGCCGCACTGTACGCATTTGTTAAAATCAATTTTGGCTTTTCTATCGGCACCGGCCGTAATTGCACCAAGCACGCAGGCACGTTCACACGGACGGCTGATTTCAATAATTGCGCCATAAGGGCAGACTTTTTTGCACATGCCGCATTCCACACATTTTGTTTTATCAATATAGGCACGGTTCTGATAAATGGAAATTGCCTTACGCGGGCATTTATTTATACATCTATGTGCCACACAATGACGGCAGGCATCTGTAACAAGAAATTTATCAATCGGGCATTTATCGCAAGCCTCCGGCAAAACATCAATGACAGGCAGGCTTCTGTCTAATGGCTCAGCTAAAGCCTTTTTACTCGCATCGACGATGTTTATGCCGGTATGTAAGCCAAGTGCCATGTCAATCCTGTTCTTTAAAACAGCGCGCTCCTTATGCACGCAGCAGCGAACGCGCGGAGTATCTTCTGTAACAGTTTGATATAAAATATCATATACATGCTCGGGCAAATTGCCGCTCCATGTAAATTTGGCAATATTTTTTAAAACTTCTCGTCTGAATTTGGTTACTTCTGTTAATTCCATTTTCTGCACCTCAACCACAAAGTAATCTACCATAATTGTAAATGAAAGCAGAAATAAAGGCAAATAAAAAATGCAAATGCCATATATAGAAAATTAAAAATAATGTTTAAAAGGTTAGGACTAAAAATAGATACAAGAAATCAAAACCGCCGGCTCAGCCGGCGGTTTGTTCGCCGCTCGAAGCGGCTGGTACAGCTGCATCTCAAGATGCTTGATTTTTATTCGTCAGCTGCAATTACTTTTACTCACAGCCCCTCATGAGAGGCTTTTTTATTGCTTCTTTTCCACTGGCTTGCCCGTAAACGGGTCGACATACTCTTTCATATTCATTCTGTCCGCTATTATATCTTCTGTTATTTGATTTTTTATATACTCCTCTATCTTCTTTGTGTTTTTACCTACTGTATCCACAAAATATCCTCTGCACCAGAAATGCCTGTTCCCTTACTTATACTTTAAATTGGCATGCCTGTCGAATATCATCAGTGAACTTTTTCCCTTGAGGTATCCTACTATCTGTGACACATTGTACTTCGGTGGTATTTTTACTAGCATATGTACATAGTCTATGCAGCATTCTGCTTCTATTATTTCTATTTCCTTCCTTTCGCAAAGCATTCTCAATATTCTCCCTATATATCTCTCCTTAATGCTCCATAGATTTCCCGTCTCCTATACTTTGGTGCAAATACTATATGAAATTTGCAATTCCAGGATGTGTGTGCTAAACTTTCTTTATTATTCATAAAAAATTCCTCCAATTCTTTTTATAATGCAGCTGACGAACTACATTATTGTATCATTGGAGGAATTTTTCTTTAATCTAAAGATTTTAATCTCACCAGCATAGCTGGTGGTTGTTGTTCTTTCGCTCCTTCGTCGCTCAGAACCATCGCTAAAGCATATAAGACAAATAACCCATACCATTAGGTATGGGTTATTTGTCCAACCGGCAGCTATCTATCCTCCCGGGCCGCTTCCAGCCAAGTACTTTCGACGTATAAGGGCTTAACTTCTGTGTTCGGGATGGGAACAGGTGGACCCCCTTAGCCATTACCACCGGATATATATATCTTTTTCCTTTTTTCTGAGGCGAACCCTCAAAGCTATATAGAAGAAACTCCAAAGTCAAGCCCTCGACATATTAGTACCGGTCAGCTCAATATATTGCTACACTTACACTCCCGGCCTATCTACCTCATCTTCTTTAAGGTGTCTTACCAGATTGCTCTGTGAGAGATCTCATCTTAAGGATGGCTTCACGCTTAGATGCTTTCAGCGTTTATCCAGTCCGGACGTAGCTACCCAGCTGTACTCCTGGCGGAATAACTGGTACACCAGCGGTCCGTCCACTCCGGTCCTCTCGTACTAGGAGCAGACCCCTTCAAATCTCTTGCGCCCGCGATGGATAGGGACCGAACTGTCTCACGACGTTCTGAACCCA
>QAMT01000023.1 GCA_003150755.1 Phascolarctobacterium sp.
TCTGGCAAATGCCTCCGGCAATTAAAAGTTCCGGTTTAAACGGCAGCTTCTTTTCTTTGTCATACATCAGTTCAATGCCTGCCAGCATGCCGCGTTGGCGCGCATCGCCCACATAACGCATCTGACTGAAACGGTTCATATATTTTTTTATAACGTCCATCTTAGGCGGCAGTCCTTCGATAACTTTGTCTTTGGCAAAAATCTCAAGCCCTGCCAGTCCCGCTGCGCACGCCAGCGGGTTGCCTGTGTAGCTGTGCCCGTGGTAAAAAGTTTTGTATTCTTCCGGTTCGCCCAAAAAGGCATCATAAATTTCATCCGTTACCATTGTTGCGCCCAGCGGCAGATAACCGCCGGTAATGCCTTTGGAAAGGCACATCATGTCAGGCTGTACGCCTTCATGCTCACAGGCAAACATTTTGCCGGTACGGCCAAATCCGGTAGCAACTTCATCAGCAATCAGCAGTACGTCATACTTTTTGGTCAAATCGCGCACGCCTTTGATATAGCCTTCCGGCTGCATAAGCATACCGGCCGCCGCCTGCACCAGCGGCTCAATAATCATCGCCGCTACCTTATCACTGTTAGCGGCAAGGTATTCTTCCAATTCATTGAGCAGATAGTTTAAAAATTCCTGCTCGGTTTTAAACCCAAGTTTGCTGTGATAAAAGGAAGGGCAGGTCATTTTTTTAGTGCCGAACAGCAAAGGTTTATAAACTTTATGGAACACATCAATATTGCCTACGCTGACAGCGCCCACCGTATCGCCGTGGTACGAATCGCCAAGGTTAATAAAATGCTGCTTTTCGGGCCTGCCTTTAAACTGCCAGTACTGAAAAGCAATCTTTACCGCTGCTTCTACTGCCGTAGAACCGTCGTCGCTGTAAAAAACTTTGTCCAGCCCTTCAGGCGTAATTTCAACCAGCTTTTCGGCAAACTCGGCCGACGGCTGGTTAATCAGCCCAAGCAGTGTAGAATGCGAAATTTTATCAATCTGCTCTTTAATAGCATCGTCAATCTCCTTGCGGCGATGCCCATGAATATTTACCCACAGACTGGAAATGCCGTCGTAATATTCACGCCCTTCGGTATCATACAGTTTAACGCCTTCGCCGCGTTCAATAACCAGCTGTGGATTTTCTACCCAGCCCTTCATCTGCGTAAACGGATGCCAGATATATTTTTTGTCGAGTTCTTCCCATTTATTCACGCTTGCCATCTCCCAACATATTGTAAATGCGTTTCAGGTCAATATTCTCAACTGCAATTTTGCCTGCTTCTTCCATGCTGCTGCCGCTAAAGAGTGCTTTATCCAAAACGGGCAGCTTGCCAAGCACAGGCAGGCCCGTCAATTTTTCGTAATAATATAAATTGCTGCGCTCCAATACACCGGCATGCGCTTCATCCCAGCCGTTAACGATAAAACCAAGTACATCAAGCCCCTCGTGCTGCGCATAATACGCCGACAGCACAGCGTGGTTGACATTGCCAAGAAGCGGTTTGACTACGATAATTACCGGCAGCCCCAGCGCTTTAAAAAAATCTTTTACAAGATAATCATCCGTCAGCGGCGCGGAAATACCGCCGACGCCTTCGACAACAGTTACTTCATGCGCGGCAATCATCCTGCGGGCGGCTTGCTCCATAACGCTGCTGTCAAGGCTAATGCCTGCCAGTTTGCTTGCTTTCGCCGGTGCCAGCGCCGCCTCCAAAACATAGGGCACCACTTTATCATGCTCTGCTTGGGGCAGCCCTGCGCCTTTCATCAGCATTTCCGCATCTTCAGAAACCAATTTGCCTTCCGCAGTGCGCACGCACCCGGAAGCCGCCGGTTTAAAAACGCCGGTATCCAGCCCCAGCTGTTTAAAACCTGCCGCCAGGCAGGAACTGACAACCGTTTTGCCAAACTCTGTATCCGTTGCCGTTATTCCGATTGCTTTCATAGCTATCCTTCTTTCGCCTATCCGTTAAGCTGCCGCCAGATTTTTCCCATTGTCCGGGCAGCAAGTTCTATTTCTTCCGCGCTGTGCGCCGCCGTTACCGTTACGCGCAGGCGGCTGGTACCTTCCGGCACCGTCGGCGGGCGTATACCCGACACCATAATGCCGGCATCAAGCAAAGCATCCATAAAACGCATTGTTTTTTGCGTGCTGCCCACAAGCACCGGTACAATTGGCGTTATGCCGTCTATAACTTCCAGCCCTTCTTTTTGCAGCAGGCTGCGCATAAGCGCCGAGTTTTTGTTAAGCCTGCCCAGATATTTTTCCGGCTGCTGCCGCAATAAACGCAGTGCAGCCAGCGCCGATGCCGTTACCGTAGCCGGAAGCGCCGTTGAAAAAATAAAAGGGCGTGATTTATTGATAAGATATTCTATAATTGTTCCGTTTGCCGCCACATAGCCGCCTTCTGCCGCCAGCGCTTTACTAAGCGTGCCAATTTGTATATCAACATGCCCCTGCAAATTATAATGTGCCGCCGTGCCGCTGCCGTCGCAGCCAATTACACCGACTGCGTGGGCATCATCAACTATAAGGCAGGCGTTGTACTGTTCTTTCAGACGCACCAGCTGCGGCAAGTCCGCAATATCGCCATCCATGCTAAAAACACCGTCGGTAACGATAAACCGTTCGCCCTGCACCGGCGTTTCACAAAGCAGGCGCTCTAAATCCAGCATATCATTATGCTTATAAACTGCAGTCTTGGCGCGGGCAATGCGGCAGCCGTCAATAATGCTGGCATGGTTCAGTTCATCGCTGAAAACAACATCGCCCGGCTTGACAAGCGCAAACAGCACACCCAGGTTAGTCATATAGCCGGTATTGAACACCAAGGCTTTTTCAGCATGCTTAAACTCCGCCAGTTCGCGTTCCAATATGCCTGTTTCAAAAGCTGCGCCGGTCGTCAGGCGGCTGCCGGTACTGCCGGTTCCCCAGCGCGCAGCGTCACGTGCAGCCTGCTGAACTTCCGGTTCATGTGTCAGGCCCAGATAATTATTGCTGGCAAAAACCAGATATTCCCTGCCGCTTTCGTCAGCGGCGCGGACCGCCGTTTTAAAGCGCAAGCCGTCTACCGTGCGGCGCAGACCCTGTGCATAAGCGTTTTCCAGCTCTTTTTTCAAGCGTTCTGTCAGCATGTCTGCTCCCCCTCCGGTTTTATCATTACTACCTGTTCTTCAAGATAGTCAATCAACTTGTGCAAATCCGTACCGGGGCGCACAAAAAATATTCTGCCGCCCACACCGTTGCCGCGTTCCTTCATTACCGGTATGCGGCGGTAACCATACAGCGGAGAAGCCACATAGCCAGTTACATAGTTAGGGTCGTCCGACCAGCACAGCTCGGCAACCATCCCCTCCGCACCGGCAACCTTGCTTGCCAGCACCAGCGCCTCGCGCACATGGTCGCCGGTCAAACCGCACTGCTGCAAATATTCATCATAGCCGCGGCTGTTTACGCAGTCCATCTTACTGGCGCGCACACCACGCTCGCCCATACCGTCAAGGCGCGTACCGTCAACGCAATCTACAACCATCGCGCCGCGCATACTGTCTGCCAGCCCATTAAGCATTGCCAGCCCTCGCGCCGCCGCCTTAAAGCTTACACCGGCACGAACCAATTCATCAATCGCCGCCCTGTGCCCTTCGGCAGCATTCGCTGCCTGGCAGGTGCTGAACGGCAGCAGCGGTTTATATATAATTTCCTGCGGTTTAATTTCTTCAACCTTAAGGCTGATAAAATCAGCGCAGCCGCGTTCATGCTCACGCGCACGGTGCAGCATAGTCAGCACGGCGTAATCAAGCTGCTCGCCCGGCAAAATACGCTCCGCACCGGAAATATGCCTGCCGCCGCATTCGTGCGCTCCGCCCTGCGCCGAACGCATTTTAATACTGTAAAGCATAATGCCACCCCTTACAAAACAGGGTGCGTTACCGTGCGCCCCAAATCCTTAATCATTACCTTATCGGCCTCCGGGCTGCGTCCGCCAGTTGTCAGGTAGCCGCCAACCATAATGCCGTTTAAGCCACCGTTAAGCGCCAGGCACTGCAAATCGCGCAGGTTAACCTCGCGGCCGCCCGCCGTGCGGATAAGCGCCTTAGGCAGTACAAAACGGAATACAGCATAAGCGCGCAGAATCTCCAGCGGTTTTAACGGTTTGTTGTTTTCAAACGGCGTACCCGGTATCGGCGTCAGCAAATTCAGCGGCACACTGTCGATACCCAGGCGCTTTAACTCAAACGCCATTTCCACACGCTGCTCCGGCGTTTCGTTCAGCCCGAAAATACCGCCGCTGCACACACGCAGCCCGGCTTTTTGCGCATTATGTATTGTAAACATTTTGTCTTCGTAAGTATGCGTGCTGCAAATATCCGGAAAATGGCTCGGCGCTGTTTCCAGATTGGAATGATAGCGCGTAACCCCTAATTTTTTCAGCTTAATTGCCTGCTCTTCAGTCAAAATGCCAAGCGAACAGCAAACCTCTATACCGACTTCTTCTTTAATGCGTTTCAGCGCCTTGCAGATGTTGTCAAAATCGTCCGCCTTGCTCTGCCCCCTGCCACTCGTTACAATCGAAAACCTTACCGCACCGGCGGCTTTAGCCTTTTTAGCAGCGTCAACAAATTCCTGCTCGCTCAAAAGCGGATATTCCTTAACGCCGGTATGGTAATGCGCCGATTGTGCGCAAAATTTGCAGTTTTCCGGGCAGCGCCCGCTGCGTCCGTTAATAATCGCGCAGCAGTCCACCGCATTGCCGTTGAATTTCTGGCGGATTTTATCAGCCATTGCTAAAAGCAGCATTGTGTCATCATCGCTCACGTTAATTAGGCGTTCAGCCTCAGCGCGTGTTATCTCGCCGCCGCCCAAAACTTTATCTGCCAGTTCAATTATCCAGTTCATAATCCCTTCTCCTTTGGTAAACCTTTGTAGTTATTTTGGTTAACAAACACATTATACATCGTTAACTTAAAAATGTAAATAGGTTTACTAAAGATATAAAAAATTAACCTAATAAAACATTAGGTTAATTTTTTATATTCAAATTTTAATGTGTATATTTTTTATTATGCCGATAATCCCATGGCGGAACTGGCATCAAATCTTTCCATAGACCTAATTTTTCATTTTTCGCTTCAAGTTCAGCATATTCATATTTTTTGTTACTGTCATAATATTTATAATGCCACGCATAACCAGCTTTTATCATTTTATAATTTATATCTTCTGCATTATAAAAAACTGTAGCTAATAACCTATTATATTTATCTACACCATGTATTTTAATACATATATCTTTTTCATTAATCAAAGATGTTAAATAGTTTTTAGCTTCTTCTCCATATTTTTGATCATATTCTGGTGCGTCTATACCATTAAATCTTATTTTATATTCTTCGTCATGAGTCTTCAATTTAATGGTATCTCCATCATAAACAGTAATAACAACTCCGCACATTACATCATCGTTATATTTAAATCCTACAAAAAACAATGATGATAAAATTATACAAACATAAGAAATAATTAAAATTACTTTTTTCATATCGTCTTCACCTTGCCCCTATTATAAGAATTAAATGTTCTTAACTTAGCTGCGATAAAAATATTAAAAATCAACATCAATCAAATTTATACTTTCCATAACAGAAGCTGCTATTATAGAGATATTCATATTTTCAGTGAAATCACTATTAGCATGATTAATCTGATTACGAAATTTTTTATTATATTCCCTGTACTGCTCAATAAATTTAATTAAATTTTGTATAGGAATATCAGTTTTAATTGCATTATTGTGCAACATTTCTAAATAATTATTTTGAATAGACATATCACCATCAAATTTAACAATATTAATCAATTCGTTTTCGCTGTTTGATGGTATATCCATATTTTTATCATAAAATATCAAAATATCTCTCAATTTTTGCTTTTTTATACCTATTATAGACTTTATTATAATATTTTTAATATCTTTTTCATTTTTTAATCTTTTATTCAAAAAATTTATGAAAGTAGTATTAGTTGGGCAAGCGTATTTCAAAATTTTATATATTCTGGAATCTGGAGCATTTATAATTCCGAAAACAAAATTACTATTATTTTTTTCAACAAATTCTAATATTTCTTTCGTCAAACTTCCTACTAAAGTTTTTTCCGTAGCTAATGAATACATTATTTTATCTTTTTCAATATAGTCTAACTCTGATAACGTTTTAAATTTTAATATAACCTCTTGAATCTCTTTATAAAAATCATTTTTCTTTTGCTGCTGGCGGCCTTTATATTTAAATTCTCTTATAAAATAACGTTGCCATGATTCCCAAGAATGTTTATTTGACTGACAGGTTTTTACAACATCTATATCCGTAACTTCGAGCAAATGAGAATCAAATAAATAAATAGGCAACCATTCAATATAAAAAGTAATTGCTTGCTGTAAATAACCATTAATTACACACCATCTAATAATTTTACACGGTAATGAGATTTTTTCGTTATATTCAATTAATAGCCCTATGTTCTCTAAAATATAATAAAATGCTTTTTGAAAATTTCGTTTTTCTCTGAATGAATTATTAAAAATATTATTTCTATTATTTCTATTATTTTCATATATTTTTATTGAATTAAGAAAATTTTCAATGTTTTGTTTTATAATTTCATATTTGCCGCATAATTTAATTGATTCGAGTATTTTTTCAAAATTATACAATAATGTTTTTTCATCATTATTTAACTCATCTTCTATATATTCTTTTAATCCATATATATTTTCTTTAGACAGCAATTTCAGGGACAATTCAAATTTCTTTTGCCATTCACAATGTACATTCCTTTGTTTCTTTACATTTTCAATCTTTATAGCCAATTGTTTTATATCTATTGGTTTAGGAATATATGCTACATCATATTTTCCGCTAATTGCAATTAAAATATTAACATCTATTTCCATTGAAGTTAACAAAATTATAGGTACTTGTGGTGCATATTCTCTAATAACAGGCAAAGCCTCTAGTCCAGAAGTACTCCCTTCAAAATGCTGATCTAAAAATAATACATCTAATCCATCCGGAAACTCATACAAATAATCTTCTACTTCACTAGTAAAATAAAAATCTTTCACTATTATTTTCGGATCATAAATATTTAAATACTTTTTTACGCTATTATGAAGATAATCTTCATCATCAGCTATCCCAACTACAAAAGCACTCATAGCAACACCACATTATTAATGTTTATCATGATTATAATCAATAGCATAAATCAAAGGTTTTTGCCCACTAATTTCCTGTACAAAAACACGGCTTTTTTTAGAAATTCTGTATTCATATAAATTATCTACACCCCATTCAACAAAATGTTTCTTTTTAGCGCCTGCAGGTAATATTGTTCTATCATTTAATGGTTTTAATATCTTATAAATTCCTTTATCAAAATTTTTACCTAACATTTCTACCAAAACATAGGGGGAAAAAACTAAATTAGGGAATACTTCCTGCACAAGAGTGTAAACACTTTTAGGGAGTTGTTTACTTGATTCTAAACGTGAATTTATTTGGTCTATATAATTTTTAAAATTTGCCTGCTCTAAAGCTTTTTCCAAGTTTAATCGTTGATTATCTTTTTCAATCAAATCAATATACTGACTATATTCATCTAAACTTTCTTGTATTTTTTTATAATTATCATAATTTTTTTTGACGGAAATTATTTTTGATAATATTTCACCTTCTTCAACCGGTTTTTTTACTAACTCAATATTGTATTTTTCGCATAAAGCCATTGTAATATCTATTGAAATGGCTTCACCAGTAAATAAATAAATTGGCAAATCAGGAGCATATTCCCTAATAGTCGGTAATGCTTCAATTCCGCTTGTACTCCCCTCAAAAAGAACATCTAAAAAAAGCATATCTATACCATCTGCTACTTCATATAGAAAATCTTCCACTTCGCTAGTAAAATAAAAATGTTCTAACTGAATAAGTTCATCATATCTTTTTATAAAACTCTCAACCATATCATGGATATTTTGCATATCATCAGCTAAACCAACAACAAATTTTTCCATAAATTACCGCTCCTCTAAATTTAATTTAAAAAATTATTGGAAAATAAATTTTGGTGCTTGCTCCACTTAAATCTTCTTCTGCTAAATAATTCTCTGCTTCTATATGTCCATTATATAAATGCACAAAAAAATTAATGTAACTTGTTCCTTCACCCACCCTTACACTTCCATCTGCATTTTTTCTGCTACTAACTACAATTTCTTTGTAAATTTTATCTGGTTCTGGGAAGCCACCGCCATTATCTTTTATAGAAATAATAAAATATTTCTTTCCATCTATAAGTTTTATGTCAGTTTTAAGATGAATATTTCTTTCATACGACTTATGCTTGGTTCTAAATTTTCTTTTTAAAACATTTGTAGCTTCTACAGAATTACCTATTAAATTATTGACTATGCTTTTGATACGTTCTAAATTAACTTCGCAATATTCATTTTCCTTAACTAAATCTAAACTAACAGGCGTATAAACAAAATTTAAGCCTCGCTCTTTTCGTTGTGAGCCATTTATAAAATCTATTTCATTTAATTTTTCTAAAATATCCCCAATAGAATATTTTTGTGCCCTAATAGAAATTACCTTAGGAATATCATTTAAATCATTCAATATTTCTGTAATATAAGGTTTTATATCTTCCTTATTGTTCAAATAAAATTCATTTTTATCAGTCCATTTATGTCCCAAATCATGCTTTGTACTTCTAGCTGCTTCAGAAGCTGCTTCATATGTAGTTTCATATTCACTGCTAGAAATTTGCTTCATATTCCAATTAGTCAATAAATCCTGAAGTACATTTTTTGCTTTAGATGTAGTTATGTTATTTATATCTTTCACCATCTGCAAATGCATATATTTATAAATTTCTGCAATATTTTCGTTGCTTCTATCTATTTTAGTTTTATAATATGCTATGCTAAGAAATAAAAAATATAAAATTATAAAAGCTGACCATAAAGTTATGCTACGATTATACAGCTTATTTTTTATATAATAAAAATTATTAAATTTTTCGTTAGTTATAATATCTGGAAACACGGAAAAAGAAATAGCTCTGGTTAGCCCTACATTAAGAAATGGTTGATTTGCATAAGAATATTTAAAATTGTATTTGCCATTGTCTGTAAAAATATAACGTGTATCAATTATAGGTTCAAGTTGGTATTCATCTTTCGATCTTTTAGATTCTGCAAATACAAATGGTTTATCATTTTTTTCAACAGTAATCTCTGCAAAAGATTTTTCATACATAGCTTTTAATAAATTTTTCTTCTCGTTATCTGGAATAGTACTTTTAAGTATCATTGATGTACTTGTATACAATACATTTGCTTCATTATATAAATTAAATGCAACACCATCATAAAATGAATTATAACTAACAAAAATCCAATTTGCAGAAGCAACTATAAACGAAATAGTCAATGCTGATATCTTCCATTTTAATGGAATAATTTTTAGCAATAAAGTTGGAATCATTATCATAAGTACAGCTAACAACAATAATATAACGCAATTAGGTAAAATCACTGCATCTATCAATTGAAATATATAAATCAAAAATAATAGCAATACTTCTATAAAAAGAATCTTCCTTATATTATTTTCATATTTAGTTTTCATAAATCCTCCTAGAATTTTCTGAATTATCTACTTAATTATACAAAATTTTTACAATTATGTAAATTAATATCTCTTTCATATAAGAATTATAATATTGAAACTTTCTTTTTGATATTGTATAATGGCTAATATATAAAAGGAGAGGTATATATGCAAAAATTTATAGCGTACAATAAGCTTTCAAAAAAGAAACAAAAAGAAATTAATGTTCAAAAACGTAAAACGTGGGGAAATATTAAACCAATTATCAAAATAAAGCCTTCAGCTAAGCTTTATAATCGCAACAATAGAAAACAAGCACCGATGAATTTCAACTACCCATCGGTGCTTGTTTTTTATACATAATCAATATTTTTTATCCGATATATTCACTGGCTGCCAGTGCCGCCACAGTTCCGTCGGCAGCAGCAGTAGTCAGCTGGCGCACTTTTTTGGTGCGTCCGTCGCCTGCCGCAAAAATACCCGGGCAGCTGGTATGGCAATCCTCGCCGGCAACAATGTAACCGGCCGGGTCAACCTCTACCACATTTTTAAACATGTCGTTTTCCGGCATCTGGCCGATAGCAACAAACACGCCGTCAACTGCAAGTTCGGATTTTTCGCCGGTGACCTTTTTTTCAAGATCCAGCGCTTCCAGACGCTGCGTGCCTTTAACGCCGGTAACGACAGTATCCAAAATAAACTCAATATTTTCGGGTTTATGCACTTTTTCTACCAGCTGTTTTTCTGCTCGGAACTCCTGACGGCGGTGAATAAGATAAACCTTTTGCGCCAGCTGCGAAAGTACAACAGCATCATCAAGCGCCGTATTACCGCCGCCGATAACAGCAACTGTTTTGCCTTTGTAAAAAGCGCCATCGCAAGTTGCGCAGAAGGAAATACCCCTGCCGACAAATTTTTCTTCACCGGCTACGCCAATCGGGCGCGGACGGGCACCGGTTGCAATAATAACTGCCTTGGCATCATAATGCCCGTTAGCAGTCAGCACACGTTTTATATCGCCGTCCAGCTCAATGCCGGTAACTTTTTCGTACACAAATTCAGCTCCGAATTTTACCGCCTGGTCATACAGCGCCGTTGCAAACTCAAATCCGGCAATGTTATCAAAACCAGGGAAATTCTCCACATGCGAGGTATTGATAATCTGCCCGCCGTGAATAGTCTGCTCCAACACTTTAACGCTGCGCCCGGCCCTGCCTGCATAAACAGCCGCCGTCATACCGGCAGTACCGCCGCCGATAATGATAATATCAGTTACATTTTCTGCCATAAAAACACCTTATTTCAGCAAATCCATAATTACAGGTTTGGGCATTACGCCGCTGGCGCTTTTAACAACCTGGCCGTTTTCAAAAACAATCAGGGTCGGTACAACTTCTACTTTATATTCGTTTGCCAGCGCTTCAGCTTTATCAATATCAACTTTGCAAACCTTAACGTCAGCCAGTTCATCGGCCAGCTGGTCAATAATCGGACTGAGCATACGGCACGGGCCGCACCAGGTCGCAAAAAAGTCAACCAAAACTTTGCCCTGAGCTTCCAAAACCTCTTTTTTAAAATCTGCTGCTTCCAAATGTAATGCTGCCATTTATATCACTCCTTTAAAAAATTACTGTTTATAGCTTAATAATATCATTTCCGGTATTTTAATTCAAGGCAAAACAGCAGTAAAAAGATAAAAATTACAAATAATTTACAAGTTCAATAGAAAACTTTTATTAAAAACTGTATAAAAATAAACCCCAAAGCCCTACGCTCTGGGGTTAAGTGCAAATTACATTGCTTCTTCTACCGGATATACGCTGATCTGGCGTTTGTCGCGGCCTTTGCGTTCAAATTTAACGCGGCCTTCAACTTTGGCATAGATGGTGTAATCTTTGCCCATGCCTACATTGTTGCCGGGATAGAAACGGGTGCCGCGCTGGCGGACGATAATGCTGCCTGCGGTAACAACCTGGCTTTCATGTGCTTTGGTGCCGAGGCGCTGAGAGTTGGAGTCACGTCCGTTGTGGGAGCTGCCGGTACCTTTTTTATGTGCATGTAATTGAAGAATCAGTTCAAACATCGGTATTCACCTCCTGATGGCTTTCACTCTGACAAACTGCGGAAACTGGCGTTCTACGCTTTGCAGTGCAAGGTACATCGTTTCGAGTATCGCCTGCGTGCTGCTGTCCGCTTTGTCAAGCTTTAATGTAAAGATGCCGCTTTCTTCGTCTACTGTGTACTGCGGCTTAAGTTTCAGGTAACGCTCCAAACCAATAAGCGGAGCCTGCGTCAGTACGGAAACCGAATTGCAGACAAGGTCGTAACCGTCCTCATCTTCGCATCCGGCATGCCCTACTACCTCGTAGGAGATAATATTTCCGTTTTCATCACGGTAAATATTGACTTTAACCATTATGCTTCAATTTTGGAGATTTCTACTTTAGTAAACGGCTGACGGTGGCCCTGGCGTTTACGGTAGTTGGATTTAGCTTTGTATTTGAAAACGAGGATTTTTTCGCCTTTGCCCTGCTCTACAACTTTAGCAGTAACTTTTGCGCCTTCAACTACAGGCTGGCCGATTTTAACATCAGCATCGTTAACTACGGTAAGAACTTCGTCGAATACAACTTCGCTGCCAGCTTCTGCATTCAGTTTTTCAACGTTCAATACATCGCCTTCGGCAACGCGGTACTGTTTACCGCCGGTTTTAATAACTGCGTACATTTATTTGCACCTCCCTTGTAATATACTCGCCAAATACGGTACTCCACCGGAGTTTACGGAACCTCTCTGTGCGGTTGGGGACAGACTCAATCAGTCTATACTGGAATAATTTACCACAACCAGCGTTATTTGTCAACACCGGTGTTGTCCAAAAGCGAAAAAGTTTCAAGCTGCAAGCGCGGTTCTGCCGTTACGGCAAGCGTGCAGTTAAGTTCTTTTTCCCATTGCTTTATCACTTTATGGTTCAGCCATTCGGCAAGCCATGGGCTGACCATTATTAAAATGCTGCGCGGAGCACAAGGCTTGGCCAGCAGCGTCCGCAAGCGGCGTTTTATTTCCAGCCCGATGGTTTCCTGCGACTGCACCCTGCCGCTGCCCTGGCAGACCGGGCATGGGGCATACAGCACCGCCGAAAGGTTCTGCCGTGCTTTGCGGCGCGTTATTTCCACCAGGTTCAGCACCGTCATATCCTGCACGCAGGGTTTCATTTTATCGGCGCGCAAAGCGTCTTGCAGCAGCGACATAATTTCTTCGCGGTATTCTTTTTTGTCCATGTCGATAAAATCAACCACAATTATGCCGCCGATGTCGCGCAGCCGCAGCTGCCTGGCAATTTCCGCCGCCGCCTCGCGGTTAATCTGCATTACGGTTTCGGCAAGGCTTTCGCGCCCGCTGAAATGGCCGCTGTTAACGTCAATCACCGTCATGGCTTCGGTATAATCTATAATAAGGTAGCCGCCGCTCGGCAAATCCACACGCCTATCGCTGATGGACGCTATATCGTCGCTGAGCCGGTAATAAGTAAAAATATCCGTCTGCTTATCGTGCAGCGTCAGCTTACAGCCATCAGCAAGCCCGTTAAAAAGCTCAGCCAGGCGCTTATAAACAGCGGCATCATCAACAATAACTTCATCTATGCCGGGGTTTAAATAATCGCGCACAATGCGGATAGAAATATCCAGCTCACGGTGCAAAACCTGCGGATTTTTGGCCAGTTTGGCACGGGCCTGTATAATCTGCCAGTCGGTCATAAGCTGCTGCACATCGCGCCGCAGCGCTTCTTCCGCCGCCCCCTGCGCATTGGTGCGGATTACCACGCCTACCGAGCCGCCCGTTACTTCTTCTGCAATTTTTTTCAGGCGCGCACGCTCGGCAGCGTCAGTAATTTTACGCGAAATACCGGTATAATCTGCCCCCGGCAGTAGCACTGCATAACGCCCCGGCAGCGATAAATCAAGCGTCGCCGTAGGACCCTTGGTTCCGCGTGCGTCTTTGGTAATTTCTACAAGCACTTTCTGCCCTTCGGTAACATTTGTTTTATCACCCATGTACAAAAAAGCGTTTTTATCAAGGCCGATGTCGATAAACGCCGCCTGAATGCCGCGCACAACATTGCACACCCGGCCCGAAAAGATGCTGCCGACAAGCTGCGCGCCGCTGTTGCGCTCTACAATATATTCCATTAATCGGCCGTTTTCCGCAATACCCATGCGTGTTTCTTCCGGGTTCAGTGCCGAAATAATTATCTTTGCCGTTGCAGCCACCTTCTTTCTTCAAAAATCAATGCGTCCCGCGCACTACCGTTATGCCCGCCGCCGTAAATTCATCCTCCAGCTTTTTGATAACGGGGCAGATTACACGGCTGCCGCCCTCATCCTTCGGCATCGTGCAGTTGCTTAAGTGCAGCGCATCCGGATTTATCTTTTTAATGCGCTCTATCTTCTTGTTAATACCCTCCTGATTGGGAAGCTTGTTTTCCTTGCAGCCGTTGCAGGTAAAAAACGCCACCGCCTGCAAAGTTTCATCACCATAACGCTCAAAAGCGCCGGTCTTTTCATTCATCGCCCGCAGGCAGCCGCTGCCGGTACAGGAAGCACTTACACGCAGGCAGCGCAAAACCGCAATTTTCTTCATTTATCCATCCTCCATAAAGTTAAATGTCTTTTAAATTTTTAACCGTCAAACGTCTTTTAACCGCATCAGAAAACAACACATAACATACAGAACACAGCGGCACGCTGATAATCATGCCTAAAACACCAAACAGCCCGCCGCCTGCCGTTACCGCCGCCAGCACCCACAAGCCGGAAAGCCCGACAGATTTGCCTACAACGCGCGGATACAGAATATCGCCCTCAATGCGCTGCAAAACAATAAAAAAGATAATAAACAGCAGCACTTTTTCCGGCTGAGAAATCAAAATAAAAATGCAGCCGATAACGGCACTAATCATCGTACCGACAATCGGCACCAATGCCAGAAACGCCACCAGCGCAGAAATTACCAGCGCGTAAGACATGCCCAAAACCAGCATACCGGCAAAACACATCAGTCCCAGCAAAAACGCTTCCAATAACTGCCCGCCGACAAAACCGGCAAAAATCTTTTTGGCAAGCGCAGCTGCATTAAGCAGATATTCAGCGTTATCCTTGCTGCAAAAAGCAAAAACAACGCGGCGGCTGTTATGCGCCAAGCGCTCTTTATCCAGCAGAATATATATGGCAAACACAACGCCGATAACAATATTGGTAACTGTACCGACAAAGGAAGTTGTCATATTCCAGGTGCGCGAAAGCAGAGCGGTTTTGTTGCTCTCCCACAAGGCAATTACCGCCGTTGTCAGTGCCTTCCACTCCTGCTGAATGTAGGCAATATCGCTGTCAGACAAATCCCACACCGCAATGCGTTCATGCAGGTATATGTTAAATCTTGTCAGCGCCTCCGGCACCTTCGCTGCCAGCACTTTTATGCTGTTGTGCAGTTCCGGCACAACATTGATAAACAACAGCGCAATAACGCCAGTTATCAGCGCAAAGCTAAGCGTTAAGCAAACAGGCCTTTTGGCAGCGACAAATTTATCCTTCAGCGCAAGCTGCCAACCGCGTTCCAGTGCGTCCATCAGCACGTTGACGACAAATGCAATGGCGCCGCCCAAAATAAACGGCATCAAAATACCCAGCGCCGTGCCTAAAAGCTCCAGCGTCAGCTCATAATGCCATAATGCCCATATTAAAATAATCGCAGCAAGCCCTTCCTGCCATTTTATTTTTTGCATAACTATCTCCGTTTAATTTTAATAAGCTAATTGTAACACAAAAAGCAGCTTCTGCAAAATAAAAGCTGTCAGCTGTGCCGCTGCAAGATTGTACAAATTTGTTAATTATGGTATAATGCAAATGTTATAAGTGCACCTGTAGCTCAGTGGATAGAGCACTTGCCTCCGGAGCAAGGTTGTCGGAGGTTCGACTCCTCTCAGGTGCACCAGTTTTATATACACATAAAGTTTAAGCCTGCTTTTGCAAATACAGAAGCAGGCCTTTTGTTTTTCTAAAACTTCGGCTATTTTAAAACATTATTACATTTTAGCCGAAGTTTAATAAAAATTTTATTTTCTTCTTTTGGCAAAATCTTCGTCGATTTTCTTTTTCCAATCCGCTTTTAACTGTTTGCCGGTGCGCAGGCAGCATACCGCTTCGTTTACCGCCTTAAAATTAAGGTCAATTCCCTTGGCATCATTATTAAAATTAACTGCGCGCTCCGGCGCGATGCCAAAATCAGCAGCGACACTGATAGCGTCGATATTAGCACCGAAGAACAAAAACTCCCAGCCGCGCTCTTTTTGCTGCATAATCAGACGTTTAACCTGCGCATAGCTGTATCTTGTGCTGGCATTTTCCATGCCGTCCGTTGTAATTACAAAAAGCGTATGAGCAGGTTCTGCCCTCGCCCGCCTGCATGCGTGAATATTTTTGATATGCTCCACCGTCATACCGACAGCATCAAGCAGCGCAGTGCAGCCGCGCACAAAATAATCTTCGTTCGTAAGCGGTTTTACACATTCAATCGACATACGGTCATGAATGATTTCAATTTTATCATCAAACAGCACGGTCGTTACCAGCGCATACCCATCCTGCTTTTTCTGCTTTTGCAGCATACCGTTAAAACCGCCGATAGTATCGGCTTCCAGCCCTGCCATTGAGCCGCTGCGGTCAAGAATAAATACAAGTTCCGTAAAATTGCCTTTCATAATCAAAGCCTCCCAAAATAAAAATATGGCTGCAAACATTTTTGTTTACAACCATATTGTAAAATTTTTTAAAGCAGCTTTGGTCGCCCGCCAGGCGACATTTCACGCGCCCAGTAAAGGCTGGTCAAACGCAAACAGCGCAGTATTGATTTCGTAAATATCATACCTGCCGTTAAGAATAAAATACTCAATAATCCTGTCAAAAACCTGCGACGGCGACAAAGCAAAACCAGCCTTCGCCAAAAGCTCGCCCGTTTCTTCCAGCGTCAGCTTCAGCGCAATGGCAAGGGCAATTGCGGTCTGTTTGCTGGGACGGTAATTTTTATCCTTGCGGATTTTATAAAACAGCCTTCGGTCAAGATTGGCTTTATGGTAACACTCAGCGTCAGTCATACCGCTTTCGTCAATTTTGCGCAGCAGCATTTCCGTAAAACTTTCAGCAGTGCGGCTCACAAATTTTTCCAAATCGCCATATTTGTAAGTACCCGGCGCAAAAGAATAGGCTGCTTCGCAAACCTTTTCTATATTTATATTTTTTAGCTGGCAAGTAAATTCTTCATCTGCAAAATCTTCTGCCAGGAAGCTTTCAATGTCCTGATACAACGCGCCGGCGATACGGTAGGCTTTGCGGTCAAAAATAACTATATACACCGTCATATCATGCGTGCGCAAAAATTCTTCCGCCGCCTGCACGGCAACCTCCAGCGCTTTATCTTTCGGGTAGCCGTAAACGCCGGAAGAAATCAGCGGAAACGCAACGCTTTCGCAGTTATATTCCATTGCCAGCTTCAGGCTTTCGCGATAGCAGGAAATTAACGCTTCTTTTTCACCAGCAATGCCGCCCATCCAGCGCGGACCGACGGTATGGATTATATATTTGGCAGGCAGGTTATAGCCGCCGGTTATTTTTGCCTGACCGGTTTTACAGCCATTCAGCTTTAAACATTCCTCCAAAAGCTGCGGCCCTGCGGCTTTATGGATTGCGCCATCAACGCCGCCTCCACCCAGCAGGCTGTTATTGGCAGCGTTAACAATAGCATCAACTTTCATTTTTGTAATATCGGCGGCAACAATTTGTAACGGCATGATAAAACCTCGTTTCAATCTTTTGCTATTATTATACCAAACTTTCTCTTATATTATAACAAAACAGCCCTTCCCGTTATGGAAAGGGCTTGTGTTTTATTCATCCGCCAGGGCGATATTGTTTTCTGTTGCCCATTGCGTCCACGATTTTTGGAGTTTGGGGATTGCTTTTACATATTGATAAAAATCTTTTAAAAACTCAATGCGTTTATTGACTTCGTCCTGCCGCCAGGCCGGTTTGTTGGGGTCATACGCTAAAAGGTTAATGCCGCCGATGGCGAACTGGCGCATTACAATATCGTAAAAACTAACTTTATCTGCGTTTTTTAACATATCGTACATTACCATAAAGGTTGTGGTGCGCCCCTTACCTGCAAAGCAGTGAAAGTGCAGCCATACGTCCTCCGGCAGTGTTTTATAAAAACGCACAAAACGGTCAACTTCAAGGTGGTGCGGTGTTAAATGGTCAGTTAAGGTAAGGCGCAAATATTTTGTGCCGTGCTTTGCCGTCATTTCCTGTTCGGTAACGGCGCTTGCTACCGGCCAGGTATATTGTCTGCCGGGCACGATTTCTTTATTAGCGCCCAAAATGCCGATATTTATAAACGGCACAGCAGCAATTTCGTTTAGCATTTGCTGCTCGCTTGCAACAATATCTTTATGTGCGCGCCCTTTATTGCCCCAGTCGTTAGGCTTGTACCAGCTTACGGTACTGCCGTTAATATAGCCGTGGCTTTCGCCGCGCAGGTCAACAACATAAATTTTATCCGGCGCGGCCGGGATATGCTTTAAAATTTCTGCAAATTCCAGCTCTGAAAAAGCCCTGCTGCCGGAGATGTTAAGCGCATCCATACCCAGGCGCGAAGGCTCTTTGCCCTCACGCAGGCCGGTCTCGAACGAGTAGACCGATGTACGAAAATTATCCGGCAGGGCATCAATGTTTTTGCGGTCCAGCTTTAACACGCCGTGTTCATTATCCGTTACGGAGGCGGCAAAAGCGGTTGCCGCAAAGCGCTGCCAAAAGCACAAGGAGTTTATAAATTATTTTCATTTTTACCGCTCCTTTCAGAGCTTATCTATCAATACTCATCAAAAATCTGCTGTATTTCTGCCGGAGTGCTGGTTTGCGTCAGCGCAAGCTGCAATAAAATGCGCGCTTTTTGCGGATTTAAATTGCCGCCGCTGATAAAACCGGCAGCATCCCATTTGGGGTTAGCAGGCAAAACGCGCCCTTCGCTGACGCGGGTACTGCGCACAACGGCAATGCCTTGCGCCGCTGCCTGCATAAGTGCCTTTTCTGCTCCCCGGTGGATGCTGCCCATGCCGCTGCCTGCATAGATAAGCCCTTTGGCACCGGCTTTGATTGCTGCTTCGGTAAGCACGCCGTCATCGTCGCAGTGCGTGTAAATAATATCCACGCGCGGCAAGGAAATGTAGTTTTGACCTGCAAAAACCGACTGCGCCGTATGGCATTTTTTGACCTGCGCTTCAAAATAAACCCTGCCGCCGGCGATAGTGCCAAGCTGCCCATAAGGCTGCGCCTGAAAAGCTTCTACCTTAAAAGCGCTGGTTTTAGTGGCATAACGCGCCGCCATAATAATATCGTTCATCACTACCAACACGCCCTGCCCGCAGGCTTCCGCCGACGCCGCTGTTTTAACTGCATTCAGCAAGTCTAGCGGGCCATCCGCGCTGATTGCCGTTGCCGGGCGCATCGCACCGGTAAGCACAATGGGTTTAGAGCCTTTAACGGTCAGGTTCAAAAAATAGGCGGTTTCTTCCAGCGTATCCGTGCCGTGGGTAATGACAATGCCGTCCGTGCTGTCATCAGCCATCAGCTCATTGCAGCGCACCGCCAGCTTAAACCACAGGCTGCTTGTAATATTGCAGCTGTCGATATTGGCAAGCTGCTCGCCGCTGATTGCGGCAATTTCAGCAAGCTGCGGCACAGCATCAATAAGGCTTTCTACGCCAAGTGCGCCTGCTGTATATCCGGTCAGCTTATCTGCTGCTTCTGCGCTGCCTGCGATTGTGCCACCTGTTGCCAGAATTTTTATCTGCGGCAAGCTGTTTTTATGCTGCATGCTGTACCCGCCTTTCTCCGATAAAGGTTTTTATGCGCAGATTTACGTTTTGCTGTAAATTGCGGTAAAAAAACTGATAGTCATAAATATGGTAAATGCCGTCTGCAAACAGCGGCAAGCCGGGCGGAAAATTAGTTTTATCCACGTCCGTAACCTTTAACGCGCCGCGTTTGCCGTCGATATAGCAGCCAGTAAAATGCGGCAATTCGGCTGTAATACCGCCGCTGTAATCCGTAAAGCATGCACCGGCGTTCAGTTCTTTTGGCGCAGGTTTGCTGTCCGTGCGCCAGTTAAGCGGGTTGATGGCAAAGGTTTTTACATCTGCCGGGACGAGCATCGAGCCTGTTACCTCCGGCGCTTCCGAATTGAACATTATTACCGTGCCCAAATCATCTGCGCACTGCGCCGGGCGGATATACGGATACTGCGCCGCCTCCTGCGGCGTAAAACGCCAGCCGATAGCATAGCAGGCCACCATATTGTTCTTAACAAAATCCGTATTGCCAAACTCCTTTAAAAGGCGCAGGCACATCTCTGCGCCCTGCGAAAAGCCGGAAAGCACAAACGGGCGACCGCTATTTTCGTACTGCATATAATATAAAAACGACGCGCGCACATCGCTGTACGCCAGGTCAAAATACTGCGCTGCTTCCTGCGGCGGCAAAATATAATCCGCAAGCGTTGCCTGGCGGTAATACGGCGCATACATGCGGCAAACGCCATCATAAATACCGCGCTGCATATTCAGTGCGCCGGTAAAGTTTCCTTTAATCTGCGCATCGTCAAGGCTCATATTTTTGTGTCCGTCGGCACCCAAATCAACCGTGGGGCAAATCATAAACAAATCCGCCGCCTTGTTTTCGCCCACGCGCCAGTAGGCCCAGGCAGCGCTATCCTTATAATCGGGCGCCTGCGCTGCCGCCAGGCTGCAAACTGCCAGCAGCACAAGCACTAAAATAAAATTACATAACTTTTTCATTTTACATCGCTGTTCAAATAATCGTAAGCAAACTGCGCGTAAATTGCCGCGCCGTATTTAAGCTGGTCTTCATCCACAACAAATTTGGGGTGATGATGTACGCAGTTAAGCCCTTTGGCAAGGTTGCGCACGCCGATAAAGCCGTAAACGCCTTTGGTCTTTTCCATAAATACCGAAAAATCCTCTGCGCCTGTCATTTTATCCAAGTGGCAAAGCGCTTCTTCGCCCATAATTTTTACTGCTGCATTGCGAGCAATTTCGTTCAGCTCGTGGTGTTCGTTAATCAGCGGCGCGGGGCCGAAGAAATATGTGCTGCTTACTTCGCACCCATAAACCAAAGCCGCCTTTTTGGCGATATCTTCAATCATCTGCGGCATGCCATTGCGGAACGCTTTGTTAAAAGTGCGTACCGTACCGACAAGTTCTACCTTATCAGCTACAACTGCTTCGCTGCTGCCGCCGTTCATCATGCCGGTGGTTACAACAAGGGTATTTTGCGGCACGTTGATGCGGCTTACTATACTTTGCAGCGCCATAACAACATTTGCCGCCGCCAGCACTGCATCCTTGCCATCCTGCGGTTTATCCGCCGGCGCGGATTTGCCGGTTATGCTAATTGTAAAACGGTCGCTGCAAGCCATGCGCTCGCCATCTTCGATGCTTACTTTGCCGCTGTCCACCAGCGACCAGACATGCTGCCCGTAAATTGCGTCCACATCGTCCAGGCAGCCCTTTTCTACATAATGGCGCGATTCCGTGCCGATTTCTTCCGCCATCTGAAACAAAAGCTTAACCGTGCCGTGCAGCTCGTCCTTATGCGCCGCCAGCATTTTGCCTGCTGCCAAAAGCATTGCCGTGTGGCAATCGTGCCCGCAGGCGTGCATTACGCCAGCATTCTGCGAGCAGAAACTGCACTCGTTTTCTTCCTGTATCGGCAGTGCGTCGATATCGGCGCGCAGCATAACCGTTTTGCCGGGGTATGCGCCCTTAATCGTGCCGATGCAGCCGGTAATATCGTCAAAAGTCTGTACATCAATGCCGGATTTTTGCAGTTCGTTTACAATATGTTCTGTTGTTTTAAACTCTTTGGTGCCAAGTTCCGGATGTGCATGCAGCCAGTGGCGCTGTTCCAAAATGTATTTTTCTTCGGCCAAAGCCTGTTCTTTAAAATTCATTCTGCCGCACCTCCTTCGCAAACGCTGCCAAAGTCAAGTTCTGCCGTGCAGCCCAATGCCGCTGCCGTACTTTGGCAAATAGCTGTCAGTTTAGGCTGCATTCCGGTTAAATCGCTCGCCGCTCCGGCATATAAATACGCCGTCAGTTTTACCAAATCGGTAATAATGTTAAACTGCGTGCCGCCGTTAACGCCGCTAAAGGTAAGCACCAGCGGTTTAAGCGGGTTGTTCATGCGGCTGACAAGGGTCTGCGCATTTAAAATTACGGATGAAGCCGCCACAATGGCATCCTTGCCCAGATGCGGCGTTGAGCCATGCGCCGACTCGCCATGAATGGAAATTGCAATTTTTGTGTAATACATAGCTATGCTCCTGTAAAGCGGCTTCCCGCAAAAGGAAGCCGCTAAAATAATCAAAATATAATCAGTTGAGGAAAATACCGCCGCCCGGGCCCAGAGGCAGGTCGAGGAAAATCCAGATTAACAGCTGGATAATCCATATAACCGCATAGGTAACGGAGAACGGAACCATGTTGGCTATAACAGAGCCCAAACCCATTTCCGGCGCGTATCTGCGTACAAAGCCCAAAATAACCGGGCAGTACGGAAACAGCGGAGACAGCGGGTTAGTGATAGAATCGCCGATACGGTAAGCAACCTGCGTTACCGCCGGGTCAAAGCCCATCAGCATCAGCATCGGCACAAAAATCGGCGCCAGAATAGCCCATTTTGCCGAAGCAGAACCGATAAGGATATTAACAATGCAGGATACGAAGATAAGGCCAACCAAAAGCGGCGCACCGGTAAAGTTCATTGCCTGCAAGGCCTCTGCGCCCTTGATTGCCATAACAATGCCCAGGTTGCTCCAGGCAAAATAGCTGGTAAACTGAGCGATAAAGAAGCACATAAAAATGTAGCTGCCCATATCTTTAAAGCCCTGGGTAATATCGGCAAACAAATCCCTGTCGTTTTTATAACGGCCGCAGCCGAAGCCATAGCACGCACCAACAACAAACAGCGCAATAGTAACAGTTAAAATAATGCCGCTCATAAACGGAGAGCCGTTTGTCAATACGGAATGGGTTTTCGGGTCTGCCAGCAGCGGGTCATCGCCAACGCAGGCAGCAACCAGTGCAATTACAAAAATAACAAAACCGATAGCAGCCCATTTTAAGCCGCGTTTTTGTTCCGGCGTAACTTTGCCTTCGGATTCGTCAAAATTATATTTAGCAAGTTCTTCTTTGGTTACAGAAAAACGCTTAACCATAAATTTTTCCGTAACTATCGTGCCAAAAATAGAAAGCACAAAGCAGGAAGCAATTAAAAAGTACCAGTTAATAGCCATTGTCGCAGAATAATTAGGGTCAATCATGCGTGCGGCGTTTTCGGTAAAGCCATAAGCCAAAGCGTCCGTCATGCCCAGCATAATGTTGGCGCTGAAACCGCCCGCAACACCGGCGTATGCCACAATCATGCCCAAAACCGGGCTGCGCCCCATGCCCATGTAAATAACGGCAGCCAGCGGCGGCATAACTATAAAGCCGGCATCACCCGCAAGGTTGGCGTTAATGGCAACAAAAATAATAGCGAAGGTTACAACCCACGATTTGGCGTCGCCCATAACCTCTTTCATCATGGTTACCAAAAAACCGCTCTTTTCGGCAACGGCCGCGCCGATAATGCAAACAAGCACCATCCCCAGCGGTGCAAAGCCTGAATAGTTGCTTACGGCCTTGCTGTACATATCGCGGATGCCGTCTTTGGTCAAGAGGTTAATAACCTGAATGGTTTTGCCTGTGCCGGGATGCACTGCGCTGTAACCCATGCTGCCTAAAATTGCAGACAAAATTACAACCACAATCGCCAGGATAATGAACAGGCTGACCGGGTCAGGCATTGCATTGCCAATCTTTTCGATAAAGTCCATCGCTTTATCGAAAAAACCCTTCTTCTGAACTTCGTTCTTTTCCATAAAATCACTCTCCTCCACAAGGGGATATTTAAAACAAAAGACCCCACAGATACCCTGTGGAGTCTCCGTTAACTACCTTAATTATAACATTTAAGTGCAGTAAAATAAACAGTTTTAATTTTATTTTTATTAACGCAGATTAGTAAAGCAAAATATCTTTCAGGCCGTCAGCCGGAACTTCTAACCTGACGATGCCCGCTGCATAAGGGGCAACCTCATACGGTGCATAAACAATGACCAACGCTTTACCGTCGAAGTAAAATTTATCGCCGTCTTTCACTTCAACCGGTCCAAAAAACATATTGGAATTTTCCGCAACCTTTTTGGCAACCACCTTATTGATGCGTTGCAGATAATTGCTGCCTGGCTTAAACATATCAGCAAGCTGCAATTCCCTGCCGGTGCTTAAATCAAAAACAGACACGTTATACAAGGTATTGCCGTGCGCGCCGCCGGTAAAAAGATACCCCTGCTGCTCAACGCATAAAAGTTTATCGCCGTTATACAGCACATTATATTTACCGTCAAGGCCATAACGCTCAACCAGGCTGCCGCCAAGGCTTCTGGCCTCGTTCCAGTAAGCTCGCAGAGTATAGTTGGCAACGCTGCCCACATCTTCAACAAATTCGCGTGCTTCTTTAATGTTTTTGCCTTCAAAGCTCTGTTCAAACGAGGCACGCATTGCCTCCTTCCCTCTGTCGCCATGCGGAAGCGGCGAATAAAGCTGCATCAAAGCGTTAAAATTAAGCGCATTGTTTATTTTGGTATCAGCAACAGAACCAGCGCCTTTAACCTGCGGCACCTGCATTTTTACCCAATCTTCGTTAACGTCATAATCTTTAACCATTACGCCGGCAAAAGCCGAAGCGCATACAGCCATAGCGGCCATGGTAAGTGCCAGAGTTTTTTTCAGCTTCATAATATATCCTCCTTTGGCGATGTTACCTAATTATAACATACAATCCAAATAAGGTAAATTTTTATAAATCATCCGCAGCCTGCCGCCTGCAAGCCGCTGCCGCGGGGATAAAGCTGAACACAGCCGCCGCAAGGATAACCACCAAAACCAGGATGCCTTCCTGTATGGTAAAGCCAGCCGCCATGGTAACGGCAGTTTTTTGCTGCAGCAAATGCGCCAGCGCCGCAAACGCACCGTGCCCTGCCGCTACGCCAGCCACTACGCCGATACACGAAAGCAGCATACCCTGCAAAAAGTTGATTTTGATAATCTCCTTCTGCCCAGCGCCGATAGCACGCATAATGGCGTTGTCATGCCTGCGCATGGCCGCCGCCCAATAAGTTGTAAAGGCAATGATAATCAGCGCCAGCAAAATAACGGCATAGCTGATAATTTGCAGTACCTTTTCGGCATCGCCCATCACGGAAAACAGTTCAATAATAATCTGCGAAGGGAACACTACCTGCATTTCCTTGCTGTTGCGGTACTGCGAAAGCAGCGCCAGAGCCTGTGCATAACCGCTCGGTTTAACCAGCACCGCCGTCACGCCCTGAGAAGCCGCGCCGTGCCCTGCGTGTGCCTCCCAGATACTGTGAATGTCCGTTAAAATGCTCTGGTCATACGGTCCGTTAACTGGCTGCAAAATGCCTACAACTTTATAGCTTTGCGCATGCCCTTTGCTGCCGGGTATTTCTACCATGCCGTGCGAAGTTTTAAAGGTGTCGCCTACTTTCATGCCGGTCATCGCCGCCATGCGTGCGCCCAAAACAGCCTCATACGGCGCTTCAAAAGCACGACCTTCGGCAATAGCCAGCCATTTGCCGCGCTGCGGGTTTATTACATAATCAAAAATTTCTTTTTCCGTGCCCGCCATGCGGAAGCCGCGGTAATTATCGCCATAGCCGAAGGGAATAGCCATGCCGACATTTTTATTGGCACGCAGCTTTTCTACTTCGGCATAGCTGATGTTGCTCATCGGCATGTCCTTTAAAAATACCGTGTTAAGCACCAGCTGATTGGGGCTGCCTTTAGTACCCGCAACAATCGGAAACGGCTCTGCCGCCGCAGAAAGCCCGCTGTGCACGCCGTCTGCCATTAAAAGCACCAGCACCGCCATGGCGATGCTTGCCATTACCACGCAGCAGGCGATAAGGCTTTGCAGTGGTTTAAACATAATATTGCGGCGTACAATTTTAATTATGCCCATGATTGATAAACCTCCCGCCTTTAATGTCAAACCATTCGTCAAACTGCTGTTTTACACTCTCATCGTGGGTCGAAAGTATCAGCGCCGTGCCGCTTTCGCTGCACAGCCCGCGCAAAAGCCCCAGCACTATACGGCTGTTTTCTGCGTCAAGGCTCGCCGTCGGTTCATCTGCCAAAAGCAGCACCGGCTGATTGATAACGGCGCGCACAACGGCAACACGCTGCTGCTCGCCGATGCTCAGCCTGCCGGGCAGCACATTTTTTTTAGAAGCCAGGCCCACACGCTCAAGCAGCATCTGCGCACGTTTTTTAAGTTCTGCCATATTGCCGCCCGCAAAATAACCTGCCAGCAAAATATTTTCTTCCGCCGTCAACGCTTCAATAAGGTTCAATTTTTGAAACACATAACCAATGTTGCGCGCACGCCACAAATCGCGTTCACGCTCCGGCATGTTGTCGATGCGCTGCCCGTCAAAGTAAATTTCGCCGCCGCTGGGCGACATCAGCCCGGCAATCATGTGCAGCAAGGTTGTCTTGCCGCTGCCGCTCGGCCCGGTCAAAAGCATCTGTCCACCCTTGTCAAGCTTTAAATCTTCTGCATGGCTGATGGTAATAACTTCGCCCGAAGGCTCAGTTACCTGTTTAAACACGTTTTTTATTTCTAACAGCATTATAATGCCTCCAGCGATTGTGCCTGAATGCGCACCAGGCTTACAAAACCTGTTTCCGCGTCAACTTCCGTGCCCAGCTCCAGCGTGCCGGTTACGCTGATAGGCCTGTCAAACGGCAATGCCACCACAGGCTCAGTCAGCTGCACAACAACAATATCTGCCGGCCAGTCGGCATCCGTGCTGCAAAACGGACAAATGCTCATCGGCTCGCGCGTCAGTACAAAAAAGTTAATCGTCGGTGTCAGCGGCGGCGCCATAAAGCCAGCCATCTGCACCGTCTGCCCCTGGGCATTTTTCAATTTGTCCGAAAAGGTAATGCCCAGCGAAGAAACGCCGGAATACATCTCGTCAAAAGTCATATTTATTGCTGCTTCTGCCCTGCTGCACAAAAAAGGCGGTTCGCATTGAACCGCCTTTAACGGCAAGTCAGTAGCCGTAAACATACCGGCTGCCAGCAGCAGAAGCGAAAGCAGAAAACTTTTCATTAAGTTTTTCATCTGCCTGCCTCCAAGCTTTTATTATTTTGCGTTTTTGGTGCCGTCGATGCCGAGGGCTCTTACCATACCGAAGAACACTTCAGTGTTGTCCATTACGCCGTTGAAATATTCGCTGCCGGGGCCCATAGCGTTCAGCAGGATATCATCGGCGGAGTGAACTTCCTGGGATTCATCGTAAGGAATATTGCCGGGTGCAAATTCGCCCTTCATTTTCGGGTTGGCAATAGCTTTGTCACCAGCCATAATAGCCGGGGAAGTCGGTTCTGCTTTAAATTTATAGTCAATGTTGGTATCCGGATGGTTTGCAAAATGTACTGCTAAAGTTACATCCGGGTCCGGATTGTCAGGATAGCCGTCGCCGTCACGGTCTTCAAAAGTCGGCCAGCCTGCTGCTGCATAGGTGCGTACTGCTTCGCGGCCGGTTTTGCCGTCCAGTTCGTGGTAAGTGCCGGTAATGCTTGCACCGTGTGCATGGTCAGCAACTACGATAATCAAAGTATCGTTGCCGTTTTCAGCAGCGAATTTTTTAGCTACGCCAACAGCCTGGTCAAGTTCGATGTTGTCGTAAGCAGCACGCTGCCAATCCATGTTGTGCAGCTGTTTATCTACGCAAGCGCCTTCAACCATCAGGAAGAAGCCGTTTTCGTTTTTGCTCAGGGTGTCAATAGCGCGTTCAGTCATTTCAACAAGGCCCGGCTGGTCGTCGAAGCCGCCCAGGACTTTCGGGTTTTTAAGCATAGCGCGGTCAATATATACATTCATGTTATCCAGCTGATAGAGACCAAGGATTTTATCTTCATCAGCAGGAGTGTTCAAAAGTTCAGTTCTGTTGCCGGAGAAGGTGTAGCCCATTTCCTGGAATTTTTCTACAACATTTACATTATCTTTGCGTTTGGAACCAGGAACATTCATCGGAATGAAGTGGCGGGAGCCGCCGCCCATGATAACGTCCGGACGGTGGTAATCTTCAGTCATGGTTTCAGCAATGAAGTTCTGTTCTGCACGGCGGCGGGTATGGCTCAGCATAGCTGCCGGAGTAGCGTCGGTAATATTAGCGGTCGAAACAATGCCGGTTGCCATGCCTTTGGTACGTTTAACCAACTCAATGATGTTTTCTACTTTCGGGTCATCAAACGGGTCTTTGGTGCTGTTGGCATATACGCCCATAGCGTTGTTTACGGATTTATGGCCGGTTGCATAAGCAGATGCGCTGTTAGCAGAGTCAGTTACCAGAGAATCATAACCGGAAGTAGTGATAACTGCCATGTGCGGCATTTTTTCCATATTCAAAAGGTCGTTATATTTACCATCGGAAAGTCCTTTGGAAAGAATACGTGCCATTTCACGGGCTTGCAGGCTCATGCCGTCGCCAACAAACAGAATTACGTTTTTAGCTTTCTTTTTAGCTTTGGCATCAGTTACAGTGTAATTTGCAACATTCTTTTTGCCGTCAGCAACAGCTTCTACTTTAACAGCGCCTGCTTTGGTAAAGGCAACATCAGGAATGCAGTAAATAGTTACACCGTCAGCAGTTTTAACAGTGCCGGTTTTGCCAAAATATTTTTCAGCATCAACGCCGTCAACGGTAACTTTAAAATCATTTGCCAAGCCCTTAACTTCAACCTGCAAATCAAAACGCTGGCCTTTTAAAAATTTAGCGCGGTTAATAGGCATCAGGTTTACAGGGCTCTTTTCCTGTACAGTGTAGCCTGCAGCTTCAACATGGCTGGGCAGATATACGTTTGCAGCTGCGGCACAGCCAAAAATGCTCAAAAATGCGCAAATAGCGGCAGCAGTTTTTCTTTTTTTGCTGATAAAATTCATAAAACTTTTGTCCTCCTTTAAAATCACTCTGTATATATTGCTTTTAGGTTGGCTTTATTATAAGCAAAACTTTTAAAAATTTAATGTAAATCTGGTAAAAGCCATGTAAAAAGAAAGCACCGTCCGGTAAATTTACCAAACGGTGCTGTAAGAAATGTTAAATTATTTTAAAAAGCCCTTAGCTTCAAGATATTCTGCCAAAAATTTTGCCATACGGTTAACCAGCTTCAAGCAATTCAGCAAATGGTCGCGCGTGTTAAACTCATAAGGCATCAAATCCTTACATTCAGATGAGCCAAACTCCTTAACAAACAAATCGTGATACTCCTTGCTGTACGGATAAACCTCCGGCAACGGCTTTTCCTGCGGGTTGGTGCGGCCAACAAAATAACTGATAACCATAATGGAAGCTACCAGCGCACCGCAAACTGCACGCGCATGCCCCATGCCGCCGCCAAACGCCGTAGTCATGCGCAAGGTTTCATCACTGATTTTAAGCCCGCCTTCAGTGCGGTAAGCCTGCAAAACCGCCTCGCCGCAGTTAAAACCGCTTTTAAAAGCATTACCGGCAGCCATGCCGATTCTTTCACTTAATTCACTCATATAAATCCCTCCTGCGCAGAAAGTTTATTAAATATATATTTCGTCGCAGGAAAGTTAAATCCTTTAATTGCCGTCATACGCTTTACTTTTTATTTTGTTTTGCGTATAATATTTATAGAAAATGTGCTGCCGATAGACGGTTAGCCCTTTATATTAGTTATTTTTAAAGAAATAACCGCAACTCTTGGGCATATGAGGGCGGTTATTTCTGTTTATTGGATAAGTCTTTTCCAAAGGAATAACCCAAAGAAAAAACTGCTATTGTATAACTTGCTACCACAAGAAACGCCAGCATATCCACGTTATCCCCTCCTTAATAGTATTTCCGGCTCAGCCAGATTTCTATTTTATCGGAGGGTCACTGTCCCTCCGTTGGAGGGCTAACCGCCTACCGTTATGGCAGCACAAAGAGTATTTTAACAGAAAAGTATAAACCTGTAAAGATAGTTAAAGCGCGTTTTGGCAACAGCTAAAACGCGCTTATTTCATTTGTCTTTAATTATTTTTATTTACTATCAACGACACAGACGGCTGAGATATGCCAAAAAAATCTGCCAAAAATGTCTGAGACAGATTTTCTTCGTTATATAGGCGCAAAATTTCAGCATTTCTTTCTGCCCGTGTTTTAAACGGATGTATTTTTATTGTTTCTGTTTTTATCTCAAATCCGTAATCACGTATTACTATCATTTCCCGGCTGTTGTCGGGATTTTTTATTTTTAGTTCCCAGGTACGCATGCCTGTACGGCTGCGCGGTGTGTACAAACAAAATTCCACGCTGCCGCCATTTACCAATTTATTTAAAGCCGCCTCAGTCAACGGAAAATTTTCACTCAACATACATTTCACACTCTCAAGGATTTTACATAAAGCACTTTATACAAAAATATACTTTTAAATATAGGGGCCAAAACTGACCCCTATATTTTTACATATTTAATTAAAAGTCAAATCTTACGCCTGCGTTCCACTGCCACGGGGTATCAATATCGCCGCCGACAGCTTTTTCTACATCAAAATACAGGTGCGAAGTTTCGCTGATGTTGATGTTTGTGCCAATGCCAAATTCAAACCAGCCGCCGCCAAGGTCCTGTTCGTAGGTATCACTTTGTCCGTTTTTGCTCATAGTTACGCTGGTGTCGCCGTCAAAGTCATACAGGTAGCTTGCTTTTACATATACATCGCCTGCGCCGATTTCTTTACCAACCGCAAAGCCGACACGGCCTACTACGCTGTCCATTGCGTCCTGTGCTGCTTCTACTCCACGGCTGGTGGTGTAGTTTGCGCTGCTTAAATGTCCGTAGGTCAGCTGTACCTGAGGTTCAATCCAGAAATCATTTGCTGCTGCAATGCGTTTTCCGTATTCTGCGCTGAATGCGTAGCCGTTGTTTCTGTAATCGCCGGTAGTTTCTACGCCGTCACGGCCAAATACGTCAAATTCGTTATCAAGGCGTGCATATTTTGCGCTTAAATCCAGGTACTGGCCGTCATCGCCTACATAAGTACCATATACGGTAAAGCCGGTGGACTGGTTTTCGCCGCTGCCGGTTGCAAAGCTGCTCTTGCCTTCGGTACGGCTGATGGCACCGCCGATGTACCAGTTGCTGTCGCCTACTTTTTCGTCATAACCTAATTGATAGGTACTGTACTGGTTGGTAATATCAAGGTCGCCGCTTTCGCTTTCACCGCGTTTCATGCGTGCCCAGATACCTGCTTCACCGGTGCTGCTGCGCAGTTCGCCCATGCGTTGGTGCATTTCGTCGTTTTCTGCACGCCAAGCCATAAATGCTACGTTAGCAAGTTCGCCAATGCCTGCGGTTTTAGTATTGGTTTCTTTTGCAATGGTGCTGGTTACAATGTCGCCGTTTGCATCGGTCTTTGCAGTAATTTCGCCAAGTACATCACCTTCTAATGCGGTTACGGTAACTTCTTTATCGCCATTAGTAATTGTCAATACATCTGCCAAAGACTGCATGCCTGCGCCGACGTTATCTGAATCAAAGCTGTTAGTTACTTCTTTTGTGCCTACAAGTGTTAAACCTGTACTATCATTTTTACCAACGGCAACTTTGGTATCAGTACTATCAACCTCAATATTACCATCTTTACCATTAATGGTAGAAACTTCGCTGTCACCAGTTACATTCCAGGTAGAACCAGTACCCAAATTTAAATCAATAGTGCTAGCATTGGTATCAGTGTCACTCATAGTAGCAGTACCGGTAAAGCTGCCGTTAGTGCCTAAGTTAATTGCAACATTAGAATTTTCATTAGAAGTTACATTACCATTAATAACTGCCTGCTGAAGTTTTTCACCGCCAACAGTAATTTCACCATTTTTATCAGCAACAATATTGCCATTTAACTCAATATTTTTAGCATCAATTGTTACGCCCTGTTCGTTTTCGCCATCACCGTTATTTGCCCTAACAGCAGTTTGGGCATTAATAATCAAATTTTCAGTTGCGTTAATTGTAACTATATTTTTATTTTTCAGATCACTGCTATTGTCCCATTTTTGTCCATAAGCAGAAACACCAGTAGTATTAGATTCTATAGTTACATTATTACCTGTAATACTAACTTTAGATGCTGTATCTGCTTCAGAAAGACTGGCTGCACCAACTGCAACACCATTATTAGTACTTAAATAAACATCTCCCGTTGCATTTAAATTGATTTCACCTGATGCGCCAGCACCATTACTTTGTGCAAAAACTGCATTACCTACATTGGCAATATAAATATCATTAGCAGAAACGTTTATTGTACCACCCATTGCATGGAACGGCATTGTTCCAGATGCAACATCACTAGTTCTGATATCGCCATTAGCATTAATGTTAATTTCACTGCCACTACCATTTGTATAAAAGACGCTGCCATCTCCGCCCCACGTACCTGTAAGGGTAATGTCATTAACATTTTCAACAGAAGCTTTCCCGCTTACGCCAGATAAAGAAAACTGTTTTGAAGAATCGCCTTCAAAAGTAATATTCTCAGTCCCATCCGTGCCTTTAATAGTAGAATTTGCTGTTTGCGGACCTTCTAATGTTTGCCCATCCGTAACAGCAATTTCATCAGCGCTTGCGCTAAAAGGCACAGCTATCATTAAACTTAAAATGATGGCACTTGCAAGTTTTTTGTTTGCTTTTTTCAACATAAACATCTCCTTAAGATAATTTGGCGCTAATTGGTTTATATTAAATCATAAATTGCGCTACTGAAATTATACCATATGTTTACCCCCCCGCAAGACATTTCAGTCGGCGTGTGACTAAACTTTTTCTGGTCTTGGGAAACTTTTCCCTACCGGCCAGTTTGCGCGGCGCCGCAGGCTGCGGTAATCCGTTTGTTATGTGATGCGTGTTAACAACTTTTTGTCTTTTTATAAAAATTGTAAAATTTTTCTGCCAAAGGGCTTGCCAAATTCTTTTTTAGCCGCTATAATAACACTCACGTCGCTTTTGGTGCGCACCTTTAGGACTGCTAAAATTTTAATTGTGAAAGGGGCTCTTTATGAACCGACTCAACAACAATTTTTTAACCTTCCCGGAAGACACTGCTATTACTCCCAAAAAGATGCGCAGGCAGGTTTTGCGCCCACAGGCAGATAGCCAGGCTGATTTATTAAAGGATTTAATAAATAAATCGCAAAACTGATGCCAAAATTCGCTGGCAAAGCTTTGCGAAATGTTTGAGGCTTTGTTTAAAAAAGAAATGCGTCGCGAGATTTTTTATAATGCACTGGGCTATGAAGAAGGGCTCAGCCTTGCGCGTTTAAAGTTTATAGAGATTGTGATGGCGTATAACGGTGCGGATTTTGAGCATTTTGCTGGTTATATCCGCTGCCGCGTACATTATGCTTTGTACGATGCGGTGAAGAAAGCTTGGGAGAAGCAAAACACCGAAGCTTCCCTGCCAAGTGCTGATGAAGAACAGGCATCCGTATTTGCTGATAATTTAATAGAGCGCGAGGAGCTTGCAATTTTGCTGGCGTTAGCGCTTAAAAAGCTGACTGAAAAGCAGCGCAATATAATAAAAGGAATGTATTTTGCCGGATACAGCGGTAAGGAAATTGCCGCCAAATATAAAATAACGCCTGCTATGGTAACCAAGCACCACAAGCAGGCGTTAAAAAATTTAAAAGCAAAAATAAGCTGAATTAAACCGGTTTTATTTGTTTGAAAAGTATGGCAGCTTTATTTTGCTTTACTTTTTATTTTGTTTTGCGTATAATAGTTATAGAAAATGTGCTGCCGATAGACGGCTAGCCCTTAAAATTGATTTTTGGTTTTGGATAAACCGTCACAATTTACCGGACTTGTGGCGGTTTATCTGTTTTTTCGGGACAAGTCTTTTCCAAGGGAATAACCCAAAGAAAAAACTGCTATTGTATAACTTGCTACCGCAAGAAACGCCAGCATATCCACGTTATCCCCTCCTTAATAGTATTTCCGGCTTGGCCGGATTTCTATAATACGGAGGGTCACAGTCCCTCCGCTGGAGGGCTAACCGCCTACCGTTATGGCAGCACAAATGTTATTTTAACAAAATTGCATAATTATGTAAAGATATTTATACAGTAAAAAACACGGGCTTAGCACCCGTGTTTTTACTTTTACACTACTTGTTATTTAATCTCCGTTTTCCAAAGGCCGTGCAGGTTGCAGTAAGCATAAACGGCAATGGGTTTATCGCCGCCGGCAAAGGCAAATTCTGCCGCAGGTTTGTCGCCCGGTTTAAGTGCTTTGCGCTGTCCGCCGTGCTCTGTTTCTACATAAATCCATTCAATGTAATGTTCTTCAATCATGGGGTGTTCTGCGCTGCCAACTTTAACTTTAAGCACGCCGCCGTCCATTTCGTACACCGGCAAATGTTTTTCCTGCGATGCTTCAACCGTGTTTGCCGTAAGCTCTGCCATCGGCTCGCCGCAGCAAATAATCGGCACACCAGCATTTTTAATCATGCCAACCATGTTGCCGCAGTGCTTACAAACAAAAAATCTTTTTTCTGCCATTTCGTTCATCTCCTTAAATAATTTGCTTTAACCATTTATTTCAAAGCTGCTGCTTTGATTAACCAAGTGCAACGTCCATTATCATCATTATAGTAAAGCCTACTATAAAACCAACTGTCGATAAATCTGCGCTTTCATGTTCACCGCCGCTTTGCGCTTCGGGAATAAGCTCTTCTACAACTACATAAATCATCGCGCCTGCCGCAAAAGCCAGTGCATAGGGCAAAATAGGTGTCATTTCGGCAACTGCCCACGCGCCCAGCACGCCTGCCATAGGTTCTACAAGGCCGGATGCCTGCCCGTACATAAAGCTTTTAAAACGGCTTACGCCCTCACGCCTGAGCGGAATGGATACCGCTGCGCCCTCCGGAAAGTTTTGCAGGCCAATGCCAACTGCTACCGCTAATGCGGATAAAATCGAAGTTTCGCTGCCCGCCGCTGCTGCTGCGCCAAAAGCTACACCGACAGCGAGACCTTCCGGTATATTGTGCAGCGTGATGGAAAATACCAGAAGTATGCTGCGTTTTAAATGAGTCGGTATGCCTTCGACCTGGCCTTCTTTGGCAAAAAAATGAGCGTGCGGCATGACGTGGTCGGCAAGGCACAAAAAGCCGGCACCGGCCATAAAGCCTATTGCCGCTACCATCCACGCCGGTATGGGTGCAGCCTCGGCCATTTCGATAGCCGGTTCAAGCAGTGACCAGAAGGACGCCGCCACCATGATGCCCGCAGCAAAGCCAAGCATCATATTAAGCACGCTTTTTTTGATTTCTTTAAAAAAGAATACCATCCCTGCCCCCAGCGCCGTCATAAACCAGGTAAAACAGGTTGATGCCAGTGCCAGAAGCACAGGATTTTTTATCGCTAATAAAGTTTCCATAAATTACCTCTTTCGTCTTACTTTAATTATATACTAAAAAATACTTTTTACAATCTATTTTGCAAATTATTTACCAATTTATAGCAAAAAACAGAAAAACGCCCCTACAATTAGAGGCGTTCTTTCTGCTTTATGGAGAAATGGATCAAACATAAACGGGGAGGGCCGTTTATGCGCAAAACAAATTAAGCTTCGGCAAGCAGCCTGCCAAGTTCTTTACATTCGTATTTGGCGCTGTCATCTGGTTCGCCCATTGCCAGCACACCCGGATGCAGAAGTTCTGCGCCGTCTGCCTGTACTCTGGCTTCCCAGTCCTGCATGTAGCTGCCGCCCCAGCCGTAAGAGCCGAACAGCACTACTTTTTTGCCTTTCAGATTATCTTCAAGCATGGTAAAGAAGGGTTCAAATTCGCTTTCTTCCAAAACTTCAGCGCCCATTGCGCTGCAGCCAAAAGCAATTTTATCATAAGCGGCCGCTTCGTCGGGCGTAATTTCGCTTACGTTTTTAACAACAGCCTGTCCGCCTGCTTCATTAATGCCTTCAGCAACGGCATCGGCCATCATTTGCGTATTGCCCGTACCGGACCAGTAAATTACAGCAATTTCCATAGGTAGTAACCTCCTTTATATGGCAGCGGCGGCAATCTTTAAGGTTGCGCCTGTCTGCAATGCCTGCATAAGTTTTTCGCGACACAGCGTGTATGCGTCAAACAGTTTCTGTGCGCGCTCTGCGTTACCGTAAACTTTCCAGTAACCGCAGCATTTAAAATTATGGCCTTTATAACGCTTAAAGCCTTCTATATCTTCCGGCGGATAGCCAAGAACGATACCAATTTCATGGGGAAAACTTTCTTCTGCTGCTATTTTCTGCGCCAGTTTATTTAAAAATCCGCTTGCGCTGATATCCTTATCATATCCGTAACGCGCCAGATAATTTTTGGTAACCGGCTTTTGAAACAACTCATCCAAAAGTTTACTGTCATAAACCAAAATCAGGATATGCTCACGGCAGCGGCACAGCAGTTTGAATCGTGTGCTGCTGTCACAAAATTCCCTAGCATAATGCGCCAGCACTTCATCAGCCTGCGGCAGCAGCTTGGCCGGACAGCTGAACAGGTTTGCCGGTTTTATGCCGGCAATGGCAGGCGCCGCATGAAAGGCGAAAAATTCGTCCATATTGTTAAAGCCGAGAATTCCTTGTGCCATCATATCACCAAAAAAAGAAAGATTGCTAACCAAATATTCCGCAGGAGGGGCATTGGTCAAAGCGCAGTTATTTAAGCAGTAATCAAAAGAAGAAGGTTCTTTAGAATACTTGGTTAGCTTAATCTAACTCACAGTTAGAAGTATAACATAAAAATCCGTAGTTAGCAACCCCTAACTACGGATTTTTTACAAAACTTTTATCTTTTTCTGAACAGCTTAAAAAGGTCTGTTTTCTGCTCACTCATAAATTTGTAATCCGGTACAGCTTCTTCTGCTTTTTTGCGTGCTGCTTCCAAATCGTAAAAAACATCCCACTTGGCGTGATTTAAAACATGCGGGTCGGCCAGGCGCAAAAGATAGGCCGGATGATAAGTTGCAATGCAATCGTAACCCTGGCACGTTTTAAACCATTTGCCGCGGTCGCGCGTTATGCGCATATCCGGATTACCCAGGTAATGCAGTGCCACGCTGCCCAAAGCTACAATAACTTTAGGCTGCAAAATCTCCAGTTCCTTATCCAGCCAGCGCTGGGCACAAAAATCTGCTTCGGCAAGGTTAGGCGTGCGGTTGCCTTTGGGGCGGCATTTTACAATGTTGGTAGTAATTACCCTATCCCTCGTCATTTTGGTTGCCCACAAGGCTTTGTCCAGAAGCTGGCCGGAAGGGCCAATCAGCGGACAGCCGTAATCATCCTCGACGCCGCCGGGACCCTCGCCCACAAAAACAATCGGCGTTTCGGCGCAGCCAAACCAGCCCACCGGTCCTTTGGCAAATTCGCACAATTTACATTCGCGGCATTTGTTAAGCTGGCCGTACAGTTCTTTTAAGGCTTCTTCCTTCAATTTTCGTCCTCTCCCAATCTAACCCACTGCGGTGTGATATTATATATTGTTTTTATAAACGGCAGGCTCTTTTTAAGCTGGGCCCGCCCTTCTTTAACGGCGTAAACAGCTGCGTGCATATTGCCCGATACCGGTGATACAAGTTTAGATACGCTGACGACGTTAACAAGCCCGCCGTTAGCGTTAAATACACTCTGGTTCATGTTAATATACCAGTTTTCGCTGTTTTGCGGCTGATGCCCATCCATCTCGGCAATAATTATGTAATCTGCCCCCATGCCTTGCGCTTCGCGGATAAAATACCCCATCGGGTAAAAATCTCCATTGCTCAGATTGATGTTGTCGTCCATTATGATATAGCGCGGCAGCATGTTTTGGTATTCTGTGAGCAAAAATGTTTGAATATCCGGCAGATACGGGCGCTTTTCAAGCGCGCTGCTGTGACCAATCCACACTGCAACCAAAGGCTCGCTGCCGTTTAACTGCTGCATCGGCGTTTTGGCAATCAGCCCTGCATCCTGCGCTTTATGCAGTACATCATAGTAATTATGTACGGATACATCAAAATACATAGCCATGTCGTGCTGCTGCGTTGCAAGTTTAGGCGATACGCTGTATTTGTACTGTTTTCCAAATTGCTTGTAACCGCCAAAAAATGTTTGCAGGCTGCCGGGTACAGGGTCTGCCGTATTGGTTATGCGCCACAGCACAATTTTATCGCCGTAGGCTTTGGCAAATGCTGCATTGCCGATGGCAGGCGCACCAAAAGTAATAACCGGCACACGCCATTTTTCAATACCCATGCTTACAAGCCGCTCCGCTGTCAATGTCGCCACTGCGCCGCCTAGGCTGTGCCCAGTCAGCAACACCCTTACCTTGGGGTTATTTTTTATTTCATCAATAAATTTTTTACTGCTGCTGCCGTCCTGCATGGTGGCATTTAAAACGGTGTTTACATAATTGTTAAACCCTTTATGCACCATCGGCACATTTTCATCAGGTTTGGTGTTTTGTGCAAAATTTATAAATTCCTCTAAATTGCTGCCGCCGTAGGGAACCTGCTCTGTATCAAGGTTTATCTTCCAGTCGCTTTTATTGGCGCTGCCGCGGAAGCCAACCACATAAAAATCTATGTCATGAATTTTATCGTAATTTTTGGCAACGACGATGCTGCTGTCAACTTTGCCGTCTTTCAGCTTAAACGGAACAATCTCCCAGCCATAATCGCGCAGATAAGCAATTTCCGGTGCCTGCTGCGGGTCATAAATGCCAATACACAATCCTGCGGCAATATTTACCGCCTGGTTAAAGTAATAATCTTTTATAATTTTTTCTTTATCGTCCGGTCCGGCTGCCGCTGCCTGCATGGTAAAGCTGCAAAGCAAAAGGCACAGCACGCAAATAGTTTTTAAAAATTTCATAATAATACCTGCTTTTATTGTAAATGTTATTTTAATTATAACATTTACACCGGCAAACATAAATAAAAAGGACGCATCTTCCAAAGAAAATGCGTTCCATTTTGTTCATAAGCCGATTCTATATAATTAATTGGGATTAATAACTATATATTACAGACGAACAACATTGGCAGCCTGCTCACCGCGCGGGCCTTCAACTACGTCGAATTCTACTGCCTGACCTTCTTCAAGGGTTTTGAATCCATCGCACTGAATAGCGGAAAAATGTACAAATACGTCGCCGCCTTCTTCGCGTTCAATGAAACCATAACCTTTTTCTGCATTAAACCATTTTACTTTGCCAGTCATCTTCTGGGCCTCCTAAATATCGTTACTTAAGTGCAAGAACACTCTTTCTCACACTCACTTTGCCTATTATAACCTATCAGTATAAATAAAGCAAGCTACTTTAGGCAAAATTACCAATATTTTCAGTAAATAGTGTTCAATTTGTTACGGTCTATCAGTTTTTCTTTCTGTTCATGGCTAAGCTGCTTTATAGCGTATTCGCGTTTTAACGCAGCAGGCTTATCTGCTGCTTCTTCGCTGTAAACCAGCGTTACCGGCGTGCGGCTGCGGGTATATTTGGCTCCATGCCCGCTGTTATGCGCTTTTACCCGGCGTACAAGGTCACTTGTCCAACCTGTGTACAGCGTGCCGTCTGCGCAGCGCAGCATATATACATAAGCCGGCATTATTTTACAACTTCAACTTTTTCCATAACAACCGGCTCAATCGGGCGGTCTCTAAAATCAGTCGGCACTACGCCGATTAAACGTACTCTATCCATCCCCTCAACGATTTTGCCGAAAATTGCATGATGGCCATCGAGCCACGGAGTAGGTGCCAGCGTGATGAAGAACTGGCTGCCGCCGGTGTTGGGGCCTGCATTTGCCATGGAAAGAACGCCTTCATCGTCATGTTTAAGGCCTTCGCCAAATTCGTCTTTAATTTTATAGCCGGGGCCGCCCATACCGGTTCCGGTCGGGTCGCCGCCCTGAATCATAAAACCATCAATAACGCGGTGGAAAATAACACCGTCATAGAATTTTTTATTTACCAAATCCAAAAAGTTTTTGGCTGTCATCGGCGCTTTATCTTCAAAAATTTCGGCAACAAACACGCCTTTATTGGTTGTAAATTTAACTTTGCTGTTTTCGCTCATCATTATGCCTCCAATCATAATTTATTTGTGCTTTTATTTTACACAATTTTATGTAACTGTGCCAACTTTTTCTGGCTGGCGAAATCAAATTAAATGTTTGGGTAAACAAAAAAACAGCGGATTTCCCGCTGTCTTTTTGTATATTAGCTGTTTATACCAATCAGATGAGCTCGATAATTGCCATTTCAGCAGCGTCACCGCGGCGGGGACCAACTCTATAAATACGGGTAAAGCCGCCCTGGCGGTCTGCGTATTTAGGAGCGATCTCGTTAAACAGTTTTCTTGTTGCTTCTTCGTCCACGAGCTCAGCCATTACCAGGCGGCGTGCATGAAGGTCGCCGCGTTTAGCCAAAGTAATGAGTTTAGCAGCATGTTTGCTTACTTCTTTAGCTTTAGTTACGGTGGTTTCGATTCTCTCGTGTTTGAAGAAAGAACTTAAAATGCTGCGGAACAAAGCTTTACGGTTGCTGGAATTGCGGCCCAGTTTTCTGTATGCCATCTGTTTCCGACCCCCTTCTTATTCTTCTTCATTTTTGCGCAAGGAAAGGCCAAGGTCGTTAAGTTTCTTTTTAACTTCCTCAAGCGATTTGCGGCCAAGGTTGCGCACTTTCATCATATCTTCTTCGGTTCTCTGGACAAGTTCCTGTACAGTGTTGATGCCGGCGCGGCGCAGGCAGTTGTTGGAACGGACGGACAGGTCAAGGTCATCAATAGAGATGGAACCCGTACCAGTCTGTGCGCCCTGCTCTTCTGCAACGGTTTCTTCCGTACCGCCGGATACTGTAATAATGCCGGAGGCAGTTTCTGCTGCCGGCTGGAACATTTTCAGATAATCAATCATAATGCCGGATGCCATGCTTACTGCGGTATCAGGCTCTACGCTGCCATCTGTCCATACTTCCAAAGTCAGTTTATCATAGTTGGTAACATTACCTACGCGAGTATCGGTAACACCGAACTTCACTCTGGTAATAGGAGAATATATGGAATCAACGGGAATAACTCCTATCGGCTGATCCGCACGTTTATTCTTATCTGCCGGTACATATCCCAAGCCCTTGTCTACATTGATTTCCATGTTGAATACTGCATCAGTATCCAGCGTGGCAATGTGCAGTTCAGGGTTTAAAATTTCGACATCGGCGTCGGCAATAATGTTAGCTGCCGTAACCTCCTGCTCGCCGCTGCATTCGATGCGCAGAATTTTCGGCTCATCGCTGTGCAGTTTAAGGCAGAGGCCTTTGATGTTTAAGATAATGTCTGCAACGTCTTCCCTGACGCCAGGAATTGTAGAGAATTCATGCAGTACACCTTCGATTTTAACGCTGGTTACTGCTGCGCCCGGCAGTGAGGACAGCAATACTCTGCGAAGGCTGTTGCCGAGAGTAATGCCGTAGCCCCTTTCAAGCGGCTCCCAAACAAATTTACCATAACGCCCGTCATCGCTGATATCAGCTGTGACCATTTTTGGTTTTTCTAATTCGATCATATGGAAAGCCTCCTTCTTTTGCGTATTACCACAATACGCCCAATATATGGTGGCATGAAGATGTTCAAACTATTATTTGGAGTACAACTCAACGATGAGATGTTCTTCGATAGGAACATCAATTTCCTCACGAGTCGGGTAACGGTCAACTTTGCCGCCGAGGTTCTCAGCGTCCTGAATCAACCATGCCGGAACGGTTTTGCCGGCAAGAGTTTCAGCCATGCCTTTGAAATATTCTTTGGAACGGCTGCCTTCCATTACGGAAACTACATCGCCTGCTTTTACCAGAGCGGAAGGAATATCAAGGCGTTTGCCGTTAACGGCGATATGGCCATGTCTTACAATCTGGCGGGCCTGACGGCGGGTATTTGCCAAACCAAGGCGGAATACTACGTTGTCAATTCTTCTTTCCAGAAGGATAAGCAGGTTTTCACCGGTGATGCCTTCCATTTTTTTAGCTCTGTCATAATAGCTGCGGAATTGTTTTTCCAGCAGGCCATAAATAAATTTTGCTTTTTGTTTTTCAGTTAACTGAATGCCATATTCACTCTTTTTTCTGTTAGTGCGTTTAGCTTGACGGTGAGATTCTTTGCTAATGCCCAGAAATGCCGGAGTTAAGCCCAAAGATCTGCATCTTTTGAGGACAGGCGTTCTATCAATTGCCATCTATGCTACACCTCCAATTATACTCTTCTGCGTTTCGGCGGACGGCAGCCATTATGCGGAATCGGGGTTACGTCCCTGATGGAGTTAACCTCAAGACCAGCAGCCTGAAGTGCGCGGATAGCGGCTTCACGGCCGGCGCCGGGGCCTTTTACATAAACTTCAACCTGTTTCAGGCCATGTTCCATAGCTGCTTTGGTTGCTTCTTCAGCAGCCATCTGTGCAGCGAACGGAGTGCTTTTGCGGCTGCCGCGGAAACCGAGGCCGCCTGCGGATGCCCAGCTCAGAACATTACCTTCGGTATCAGCGATAGTAACGATAGTATTATTGAAAGTCGAACGGATATGAGCTACACCGTTGATGATATTTTTGCTAACTTTTTTCTGCTTGCGAACTACTTTTTTACCAGCCACTCGTATATCCCTCCTTCACTGATTATTTCTTCTTGCCGGCAATAGTACGTTTAGGACCTTTGCGGGTACGTGCATTGTTCTTGGTGTTCTGGCCACGAACCGGCAGACCCATACGATGTCTGCGGCCGCGGTAGCTGCCAATTTCAATTAAACGTTTGATGTTGAGGGATTCCTCTCTGCGGAGGTCACCTTCTACTTTATAATCAGCGTCAAGAGTTTCACGGATTTTAGCAACTTCTTCTTCGGTGAGATCGCGAACGCGTGTATCAGGATTGATACCGGTTTTTGCGAGAATTTCTCTCGACAGAGTAAGTCCGATGCCATAAATATAAGGTAAAGCGTATTCAATACGTTTATCTCTCGGTAAATCGACACCTGCAATACGTGCCATTAAAGCGCACCTCCTTCTTATCCTTGTTTTTGTTTATGTTTCGGGTTTTCACAGATTACCATAACATGGCCTTTACGTTTGATGACTTTGCATTTTTCACATATTGGCTTTACAGACGGTCTGACTTTCATTTTTTAACCTCCTCTTGCCTGTCTTGCTTATTTAAAACGGTAAGTAATTCTTCCACGGTTCAGATCATACGGAGTAAGCTCCACTGTAACCCTGTCGCCAGGCAAAATTTTGATGAAGTTCATACGTATCTTACCGGATATGTGTGCCAGAATAACATGGCCGTTTTCCAATTTTACCTGGAACATGGCATTGGGCAAAGATTCCAAGATTGTGCCTTCAACCTCAATTACGTCTTGTTTGGACACGCTCAATACCTCCTTGCTCAGTTGCCAGAGAGACTAGCTTTAACATCGGCATATACCTTGTCAATCGGCTGCATACCGTTGATTTCATGGTATAATCCCTGTTTTTTGTAGTACTCTATTAAAGGCTCGGTCTGGGAGTGATATGCTTCCAGACGGTTCTTTATTGTTTCTTCCTTGTCGTCGTCACGTTGATAAAGCGTCCCGCCGCATTTATCACACATACCTTCCACTTTGCTGGGGTTGAAGGCTACATGATAGGTAGCGCCGCAGGATTTGCAGATGCGTCTGCCGGTAACCCTGCCAACAAGCTCAGCATCGGGAACTACGATATTGATAACGCCTGTCATCTTTATGCCCAGGTCTTTCATAATGCCGTCAAGTGCAACTGCCTGTTCTTCCGTTCTCGGAAAACCATCGAGGATAAAACCGTTTGCACATTCCGGTTTGGATAATCCTTCACGGACAATGCCAATGGTTACAACGTCAGGAACAAGCTGACCGGCATCCATATATTTTTTTGCTTCTTTGCCGAGCTCCGTGCCTTGCTTTACAGCTGCGCGGAACATATCCCCGGTAGAAATATGGGGAATTTTGAATTCGGCAATTAATTTTTCTGCTTGAGTGCCTTTACCGGCACCCGGAGGTCCCATTAAAATAATATGCATTTCCTGATTCCTCCTATTTCATAAAACCTTGATAGTGGCGCATGAGTACGAGCGATTCAATCTGCTTCATAGTATCAAGCGCAACACCAACAACGATTAACAGTGCGGTACCGCCGAAGTAAACGCCTTCGATACCGGTCATCCAACCGATAACATTCGGCATCAGCGCAATCAGCGAAAGGAAAATTGCACCGGCAAGCGTGATTCTGGTCATAATTTTATCCAGATAATCGCTGGTAGGTTTACCGGGGCGCAATCCCGGGATAAAGCCGCCGTATTTTTTGAGGTTGTCCGCCACGTCATTAATATTGATGCTTACAGCAGTATAGAAATAAGTGAAGAACAAAATCATCAATACATACAAAGTAGTCTGCAACGGGGACCCCCATGCAAACCAGCCTGCAACGGTTTTAATCCATGCAACGTCCACAAACTGCCCGATAGTTACCGGGAACATTAAGATGGACGAAGCGAAGATGATAGGAATAACGCCGGCCTGGTTAACTTTCAGCGGAATGTAGCTGGAGTGACCGCCGTACATTTTACGGCCAACCACGCGTTTAGCGTACTGAACCGGTACTTTACGGATTCCCTGGGTAATTGCAATTACAAAGACGATCATGGCAACTGCAATAACAGCGAATAAAAGTACATTTAAAGCATTGATTGTTCCGGCCTGCAAATACTGATAGATTACGTTGAGCCCGTCAGGAATCCTGGAAACAATACCTGCAAAGATTATCAGCGAGATGCCGTTGCCGACGCCTTTAGCCGTAATCTGCTCACCAATCCACATCAAAAATACAGTACCGGCAGTTAAGGTAATAGCAATCAAGAGAATCGAGAAAATGCCCGGATTGTTAATTGCCATCCTTAAACCATAAGCCATACCCAATGCCTGGATGAAGCCCAGGACAACCGTACCGTATCTGGTAACTTTGGTTATCTTCTTCTGGCCTTCAACACCTTCCTTGCTCCATTGCTCTAAAGTCGGAACAACGACTTTAAGAAGCTGGAGAATAATGGAAGCATTGATGTACGGGGTAATACTCATCGCAAAAACAGAAAATTTGCTCAAGGCACCGCCAGAAAACATATCAAGCAAGCCCAGCAGGTTACCGCTGTTAAAAAGCTGCTCAATCATGCTTGCGTTAACGCCAGGAACAGGGATGTGTGTTCCAGCCCTGAAAACTACGAACATGGCAAGAGTAAAAAGGATTTTACGCCTGAGTTCTGTTACTTGAGAAAGATTTGCGAGGGCTGACAACACTTTAAATCACCTCTACTTTGCCGCCGGCTGCAATAATTTTTTCTTCAGCAGTTTTGCTGAAGCCCATAGCCTGAACGGTAAGCTTTTTGGTCAGTTCACCGTTGCCGAGAATGCGGACACCGTCGCGGATGTTTTTAATCATGCCGCATTCGATAAGCATTACAGGTTCAACTACTGTGCCGTCTTCAAAGCAATTAAGGCTGCCAACATTAATTTCAACATAATCGGAGCCGAATCTATTGTAGAAACCACGTTTCGGGAAACGCAGATACAAAGGTCTTTGACCACCTTCAAAGCCCGGACGTTTTACACCGCCGGAGCGGGATTTCTGTCCTTTTTGGCCTTTGCCGGATGTTTTACCAAGACCGGAACCCAAACCACGGCCAACGCGTACATGCTTGGTTTTGGAACCCGGTGCAGGTGATAATTCATGCAGATTCATCTGTTGCACCTCCTCGCATTAAGCTTCAACGATTTCAACCTTCACAAGGTGTCTTACTTTGTGAAGCATACCGCGGATTGCCGGGGTATCGTCTTTTATTGCAGTAGAATTAATTTTTCCTAAGCCCAGAGCTTTTACGGTCATGCGCTGGTCTTGCGGATAACCGATAAGGCTGCGGGTCAGCGTAACTTTAAGTTGTTGCATCGAGCTTCCTCCTTAGCCAAAAATTTCTTGAACGGTTTTGCCGCGGAGTGCAGCAACCGTTTCAGCACTCTTTAAGGAACGAAGACCTTCAATGGTTGCACGAACTACGTTATTCGGGTTATTAGAACCCTGGCATTTGGTAAGGATGTCACGCACGCCTGCAAGTTCAAGTACGGCACGGACAGGACCGCCAGCGATAACGCCGGTACCTTCTGCAGCCGGTTTTAAAAATACGCGGCCAGCGCCGAACTCACCAATGCATTCATGCGGAATGGTTGTACCAACCAGAGCAACATTAATCAAATTCTTTTTAGCGTCTTCTACACCCTTGCGAATAGCTTCGGGAACTTCTGCCGCTTTGCCAAGGCCCATGCCAACATGGCCGTTTTCGTCACCTACCACAACAAGTGCAGAGAAGGAGAAACGGCGTCCGCCTTTAACAACCTTTGCAACACGGTTGATGAACACGACTTTCTCTTTCAAGTCGCTTTCTTCATTTCTGAAATTAGCCACTATTATTCCTCCTTCTTTTAGAATTGCAGTCCAGCTTCACGGGCTGCATCTGCAAGAGCTGCTACACGGCCGGTGTAAAGATAACCACCGCGGTCAAATACTACTTCTTTAATACCTTTTTCCAAAGCCCTTTCGGCAATGGCTTTGCCAATTTCGCGGGCAGCTTCTACGTTGCCGCCGTTGTTGGCTTTTCTATCTTTTTCAACAGTGCTGGCAGAACAAATGGTTTCGCCAGTTTCGTCGTTAATAACCTGAGCGTAAATGTTAGCCAGAGAACGGTATACGTTCAGACGCGGTCTTTCAGCGGTGCCGAAAATGTACTGACGGGCACGCAGATGGCGTTTCTGGCGTTTCGCGTTTTTATCAACTTTGTTAAGCAAGAGTTTCACTCCCTTCCTTTAGAAATTACTTCTTGCCTTTAGCGCCTGCTTTACCAATCTTACGGCGGATACGTTCGCCTTCATAATGGATGCCTTTGCCTTTATACGGTTCAGGCGGACGCAAAGTGCGGATTTCTGCTGCAACTGCACCGACTTTTTCTTTGTCAGCGCCGCTTACAACGATTTTGTTAGGAGCCGGAACCTCAAAGGTAATACCAGCAGGCGGCTCTTTTACTACGGGATGGGAAAAACCAAGGGTGAAGTTGATGTTGTTACCCTGTTTAGCGGCACGGTAACCTACGCCGGTGATTTCCAGGGATTTGGAAAAACCTTCGGTTACGCCGATAACCATATTATTGATGAGAGTACGGGAAAGACCGTGCAGGGAGCGATGTTCTTTGTCGTCGCTCGGACGTTCAACGGTGATAACGCCGTTCTCCATGGTAAGTTTCATATCTTTGGAAATTTGGCGGGAAAGTTCGCCTTTAGGCCCTTTAACGGTAACCAGGTTGTTTTCGATGGTAACGGTTACGTTAGCAGGCACGGTAATTGGATGCTTACCAATTCTAGACACTTATGAGCACCTCCTATCTTTCAGTATTACCAGACGTATGCAAGCACTTCGCCGCCGAGGCCGGCTTTGCGTGCTGCTTTATCAGTCATAAGGCCTTGGGAAGTAGAGATTACTGCAATGCCAAGACCTCCGAGAACTCTGGGCAGTTGGTCTTTTTGAGAGTAAACTCTCAGACCGGGTTTGGAAATACGTTTAATGCCGGAAATAACTTTCTCTTTGTTGGCACCATATTTCAGGCTGACGCGGATAACGTTCTGTTTATTATCAGCAACTACTTCAAAATCTTTTATAAAACCTTCGTTCTTTAAAATCTCAGCGATAGCAACTTTGATTTTAGAGCACGGGATTTCAACTTTATCGTGATGAACCGAATTTGCGTTACGAATACGGGTAAGCATATCGGCAATCGGGTCAGTCATTACCATACTTTAATACCCTCCTTCCTAAAATGCTGTATTACCAGCTTGCTTTGGTAACTCCCGGAATAGCGCCCTGATAGCTGTATTCACGGAAGCAGATACGGCAGATGCCAAATTTACGCATATAACCATGGGGTCTGCCGCAAATTTTGCAGCGGTTGTAACGGCGTACTTTAAATTTCGGCTCTTTATTCCACTTTTCAATCAAGGCTTTCTTAGCCAAAGTATTCCCTCCTAACTTATGCGCTGAACGGCATTCCGAGGATTCTCAGCAATTCTCTTGCTTCCTCATCAGTCTTAGCGGTCGTAACAATGATGATATCCATTCCGCGTACTTTATCAATCTTATCGTAGTCAATTTCCGGGAAAATCAATTGTTCTTTCAAACCAAGTGCATAGTTGCCGCGGCCGTCGAATGCAGTCGGGCTGACACCGCGAAAGTCACGTACACGCGGCAGCGCGATGTTCATCAGTTTGTCGAGGAAGTAGTACATGCGGTCGCCGCGAAGGGTTACTTTTGCGCCGATAGCCATGCCCTGGCGCAGTTTGAAAGCTGCGATGGATTTTTTAGCTTTGGTAATAACCGGTTTCTGGCCGGAAATTACGGTCAGGTCTGCAACCGCAGATTCCAGAGCTTTGCTGTTGCCAACTGCTTCGCCAACGCCCATATTGATGACAACTTTCTCGATTTTTGGAATTTCCATAACGTTTTTATAGTTAAATTTGTCCATCAGGCCTTTAACAGCTTCAGACAAATATTTTTCTTGCAATCTTGTTTTTGCCATTCAAACATTTCCTCCTTTCCCGGATTATTTATCTATTACTTCGCCACATTTTTTGCAGGCTCTTACGAAGCTGCCGGAAACTTCAACTTTTTTAATACGGGTCGGTTTCTGACAGTGCGGGCAAACGAGCATTACTTTTGCGGAAGCCATCGGAGCTTCTTTAACGATAATGCCGCCCTGCGGATTGCTCTGAGTCGGTTTAGTGTGACGTTTTACTTTATTTACGCCTTCAACGACAACTTTGGATTTTTTAGGCATAGCCAGGATAATTTTGCCTTCTTTGCCTTTGTCCTTACCGGACAGTACCAGAACTTTGTCGCCTTTTTTGACGTGCATTTTTACAGCTGTCATTCAGGTACACCTCCTTATGTGCTCAATCAGATTTCTTACAGCACTTCAGGTGCCAGAGAAATGATTTTCATAAAGTCTTTTTCACGGAGTTCGCGGGCAACAGGCCCGAAGATGCGGGTTCCGCGCGGAGTTTTGTCGTCTTTGATTACAACTGCCGCATTTTCGTCGAAGCGGATGTAAGAACCATCCGGACGGCGGACACCCTTAGCTGAACGAACAACAACTGCCTTTACAACGTCACCTTTTTTTACAACGCCACCGGGTGATGCATCTTTTACAGCACACACGATTACGTCGCCAATATTAGCATATTTACGGTAGGAACCGCCCAATACGCGGATGCACATAACTTTCTTAGCGCCGGTGTTATCACCAACATTAAGAATAGTCTGTTGTTGGATCATGGTTTTACCTCCCTTGCCAATCAATAAAATCGGCAGAATTCATTATTTTGCACGCTCTAAAATTTCAATAACACGCCAGCATTTATCTTTGGACAACGGGCGGGTCTGCATAATTTGGACAGTATCGCCAACATGCGCTTCGTTATTTTCATCATGAGCTTTGAATTTGATAGTATGTTGAACACCTTTTTTGTAAAGCGGATGCTGAACAAAACGCTCAACAGCAACAACGACGGTTTTCTGCATTTTGTCGCTAACTACTTTACCAATACGGGTAACACGCGAATTTCTTTCAACGGTCACAACTGTTTCCTCCTTCTTCATACTTCAAACACACTCAGGCGTTTAATTCACGCTGGCGCTGAATGGTTTTGATACGGGCAATGGACTTTTTGATTTCGTGAATTTTCATCGGGTTTTCACATTGTCCGGTTGCCATTTGAAAACGCAGGTTGAAGAGTTCTTCTTTTAAACCTGCCAGCTTGTTGTCTAATTCAGCAGCAGACATTTCACGGATTTCTGCAGTTTTCATTAAGCTTCACCACCCTTTTCCTGTGCGGCAGCTTCAGCTTCTTGCTGTGCGCGGGTCACAAATTTTGTCTTAATCGGCAGTTTGTGGCTAGCAAGACGCATAGCTTCTTTAGCGATTTCTTCGGATACACCGTTCATTTCAAACATTACACGGCCGGGTTTAACTACTGCTACCCAGTATTCCGGGGAGCCTTTACCACTACCCATACGGGTTTCAGCCGGTTTAGCGGTGATAGGTTTGTCAGGGAAAATCTGAATCCATACCTGGCCGCCACGTTTGATGTAACGGGTCATAGCGATACGAGCTGCTTCAATCTGACGGTTGGTGATCCAGGCCGGTTCAAGTGCTACCAGGCCGTAATCGCCATGGGCAATTTTATTGCCGCGCATTGCACGTCCGGTCAAACGGCCTCTGTGCTGTTTACGATGTTTAACTCTCTTCGGTAATAACATTAACTTATGCCTCCTTCGTCGGAGCAGCTTTTGCTACTTCTTTACTTTCAGGAAGGACTTCACCTTTATAAATCCATACTTTTACGCCGATACGGCCGTAAGTGGTATGTGCTTCTGCAGTGCCGTAGTCGATGTCAGCACGCAGGGTATGCAGAGGAATGCTTCCTTCGCGGTAGCTTTCGCTGCGGGCAATTTCTGCACCGCCAAGACGGCCGCCAACCTGTACTTTAATGCCTTTAGCGCCCATACGCATGGTACGGCCAACGCACTGTTTCATAGCGCGGCGGAAAGCGATACGGCGTTCAAGCTGAGAAGCGATGTTTTCTGCAACAAGGGTTGCGTCCATATCCGGGGTTTTAACCTCAACGATATTGATGTCGATTACGCTGTCAGTCATTTTCTTCAAATCGTTTTTGAGCAATTCGATGTTGCTGCCCTGACGGCCGATTACCATACCGGGTTTAGCGGTGTGGATAGAAATGCGTGCTCTGTTGGATGCACGTTCGATTTCTACTTTGGAAATACCGGATAAGAACAGTTTGTCTTTTATAAATTCACGGATTTTGATATCTTCTAACAGGAATTTTTCATAGTCTCTGTCGGCATACCATTTGGAATCCCAACCTTTAATGATGCCCACACGCAGACCATGCGGATTAACTTTTTGACCCACTATCGTTTCCCTCCTTCTTCGGGATATTATTTTTCTTTAACTGCTACGGTTACGTGGCTGGAGCGTTTCAAAATTTTAAACGCTTGTCCGCGGGAACGCGGATGAATTCTTTTCATGGTAGGACCCTGATCCACAAAGCAAGTGGATACTACAAGGTCATCTACATTCATGTCGAAATTATGCTCTGCATTGGCAACTGCACTGCGCAGTACCTTTTCGATTACCTCAGACCCAACTTTCGGGGTATGTTTGAGGATCGCGAATGCTTCACCCACGGATTTGCCGCGGATAAGGTTAATCACGATGCGCAGTTTGCGCGGCGCGATACGAACATATTTTGCAACAGCTTTTGCTTCCATGCTATCTGCCCCCTTTCCCCTTATTTTAAAGCCGTACTTTTATCGGCATGACCTTTGTAAGTACGGGTGGGAGCAAATTCTCCCAATTTATGGCCAACCATATCTTCGGTAATGAATACAGGCACATGTTTACGGCCGTCATGAACGGCAATAGTATGTCCTAAAAATTCCGGAAGAATAGTGGAGCTGCGAGACCAGGTCTTTACAACTTTTTTATCGTTAGAAGCGTTCATGGCTTCGATCTTCTTCAGAAGACTTTCATGCACATAAGGTCCTTTTTTGATTGATCTGGACACTATTTGGGCCTCCTTTCTTTAACCTGCTAATTATTTCGTTCTGCGTTTTACAATCAGCTTGCTGGAAGCTTTTTTCTGCTTGCGGGTACGAGTACCGAAAGCGCATTTGCCCCAAGGAGTAACAGGGCGTTTACGGCCGACAGGAGAATGGCCTTCGCCACCGCCATGCGGATGGTCGTTCGGGTTCATTACTACGCCGCGGTTAGCAGGACGGATACCGCGCCAACGGTTACGGCCGGCTTTACCAATGGTGATGTTTTCAAAATCAATGTTGCCAACCTGACCTACGGTAGCACGGCAGTTGATATGAACTTTGCGGATTTCGCCGGAAGGCAGACGGAGAAGTGCATAATCGCCTTCTTTTGCCATCAGCTGAGCGGAAGCGCCGGCGCTGCGTGCCATCTGGCCGCCTTTGCCGATTTTCAGTTCAACATTGTGTACGGTGGTGCCAAGCGGAATATTTTTCAGCGGCAGGCAGTTACCGATTTTGATATCGGCTTCCGGGCCGCTTTCAATCATGTCGCCTACTTTTAAATCAAGCGGAGCGATGATGTAGCGTTTTTCGCCGTCAACATAGTTTACAAGAGCTATGCGTGCATTACGGTTAGGATCGTATTCGATGGTAGCAACGCGAGCCGGAATACCGTCTTTAGTGCGTTTGAAATCGATGATACGATACTGTCTTTTAACGCCGCCGCCCTGATGGCGAACGGTCATTTTGCCGGTGTTGTTGCGTCCAGCATGTTTCTGAAGTTTTTCTACAAGCGGACGGTACGGCTTATCGGTCGTAATCTCTTCGAAGGTAGACACTGTAATGAAGCGTCTCGAAGGAGAATACGGATTAAAGCTTTTAATAGCCATTTAATTTTACCTCCTTATTACGTTAAATTACATTCCTTCGAAAATTTGAATCGTATTGCCTTCAGCCAGCTTCACGATAGCTTTCTTATAGTCGGAACGTTTGCCAACGTATTTGCCCATGCGTTTGGTTTTGCCAAGTACGCGCACGGTGTTTACCTTTTCAACTTTTACGTTAAAAATTTTCTCTACCGCTTGTCTGATTTCAGTTTTGTTAGCAGTAAGAGGCACTTTAAAGGTATATTTGTTGTCCTGCATCATTACGGAAGTTTTTTCGGTGATAACAGGGCGGATTAACAAATCACGAGGATTGGTTGCCATTATGCGAGCACCTCCTCAATTCTGGCAATAGCATCTTTAGCCAGGAATACTTTATTGTTGTTGAGCAAGTCGAAGCAGTTCAGGCATGCATTGGAAAGTGCGGTTACTTTCGGCATGTTGCGGGAAGAAAGCTCAACATTTTCATTTTCACCGTTGGTGATGATAAGAGCTTTTTTGTCTGCAGCATCAAATGCAGCAAGCATTGCTACAACGTTTTTGGTTTTCGGTGCATCAAATGCAAGACCGTCAACCACTACCATTTCACCGGCAGCAACTTTAGCGCTCAGTGCGCAGCGGATTGCAAGACGGCGTGCCTTACGAGGCATTTTTTTATCATAGCTGCGGGGCTGCGGGCCAAATACGGTGCCGCCGCCTACCCACAGAGGAGAACGGGTAGAACCGCTGCGTGCACGGCCAGTGCCTTTCTGTTTCCAAGGTTTACGGCCGCCGCCGCGTACAAAGCCGCGGGTTTTGGTAGCAGCAGTGCCCTGGCGCTGGTTAGCGTGCTGCATTACAACTGCTTGATGTACAACAGCTTCGTTAAACTCTACGCCAAACACATCTTCATTTAATTCTATTTCTTCACCGGTAGGTTGACCGGAGATATTATATACTGATAACTTCGGCATTAGAAGCATCCTCCTTTCTTTCGCTTATGTTCTTATTTCTTATTGGGTTTTACGGTTTCTTTAACTACAACGAAAGAACCGGCAGCTCCCGGAATGGAACCTTTAACCAGAATAAGATTACGTTCAGCGTCAACTTTAGCTACAGTCAGGCGTTGAACGGTTACTTGAGCATTACCCATACGTCCAGGCAGCTTTTTGCCTTTGATTACGCGACCGCCAGGACCGGAGTACATGGGACCCATGGAGCCAGGTTCACGATGGGATTTGGAACCGTGTTTCATAGGACCACGAGCGAAATTGTGGCGTTTAATGGTACCTGCAAAGCCTTTGCCGCGGGAAATACCGGTTGCATCAACCAATTCGCCGGCAGCGAAGATGTCGCAGGAAATTTTATCGCCTACTGTAAATTCAGAAGGAGCAGACAAACGTAATTCTTTGACAAATTTTACAGGAGCAACACCTGCTTTGTCAAAATGGCCCTTCATCGGTTTCGTGGTATGTTTTTCTTTTACTTCGCCGAAGCCAAGCTGTACAGCGTTATAGCCGTCTTTTTCTTCGGTTTTGTTTTGAATGACAACGCAGGGACCGGCTTCAATAACAGTTACCGGAATCAATCTGCCGTCAGCTTCAAAAATCTGAGTCATACCGATTTTTTTACCTAAGATTCCTTTAGCCATTCTCGCACCTCCTCCTTACAGTTTAATCTCGATATCTACGCCGGCGGGAAGATCAAGACGCATTAAAGAATCAACGGTCTTCGCGGTCGGTTCCAGAATGTCTACAAGACGTTTGTGAGTACGCATTTCAAACTGCTCACGGGAATCTTTGTTAACATGCGGGGAACGCAGAATCGTATAGATATTTTTTTCGGTAGGAAGCGGAATCGGGCCGGAAACCTGAGCACCGGTACGTTTCGCAGTTTCCACGATTTTGGCAGCACTCTGGTCAAGTGCTTTGTGGTCATACGCTTTGAGGCGTATTCTGATTTTCTGTGATTTCGACATTAAAACATTTCCTCCTAATCGCCCAGTTTCTAAGAACGGACATACTCCGTGAAAATCTCCCTGTCTAAACAGGCAAGCAACCTCTCACATCATCGCAGGGCCATACAGATAAACATAACAATATGAGGGGCGGTTTTTCAGCCCCTCATAACGGGATCTATTTTATGATGGGATCCTTATAAAATTATTTTTCTTCGATAGCGGTAACAACACCGGCGCCAACAGTACGGCCGCCTTCGCGGATTGCAAAACGCAGGCCCTGTTCAATAGCAATCGGGGTGATGAGTTCTACTTCCATCGTTACGTTATCGCCAGGCATTACCATTTCGGTGCCTTCCGGAAGTTCGGTTACGCCGGTTACGTCAGTCGTTCTGAAATAGAACTGCGGACGGTAGCCGTTGAAGAACGGGGTGTGACGGCCGCCTTCTTCTTTTGTCAGTACATATACTTCTGCTTTGAATTTGGTGTGCGGATGAATAGTACCCGGTTTTGCAAGTACCTGGCCGCGTTCAATCTCTTTGCGGTCTACACCACGCAGCAGGCAGCCGATGTTGTCGCCTGCTACTGCTTCGTCAAGCAGTTTGCGGAACATTTCTACGCCGGTTACTACCGTGCTCTTCTTGTCTTCTTTCAGGCCTACGATTTCTACCGTGTCGCCTACTTTTACGCTGCCACGTTCTACACGGCCGGTTGCTACTGTGCCGCGGCCGGTAATGGTGAATACGTCTTCGACAGGCATCAGGAACGGTTTGTCGGTTGCACGTTCCGGAGTCGGAATGTATTCGTCAACTGCGTCCATCAGTTCCATGATTTTCTTTTCATATTCGGGGTCGCCTTCAAGGGCTTTCAGTGCAGAACCTACTACGATAGGAATATCGTCGCCGGGGAAGCCGTAGCTGGAGAGCAGTTCGCGTACTTCCATTTCTACGAGTTCAATCAGTTCCGGATCGTCTACCATATCTGCTTTGTTCAGGAATACTACGATTGCAGGTACGCCTACCTGACGGGCAAGCAGGATGTGTTCGCGGGTCTGAGGCATCGGGCCGTCAGCTGCGGATACTACCAGGATTGCGCCGTCCATCTGTGCTGCGCCGGTAATCATGTTTTTAACATAGTCGGCATGGCCCGGGCAGTCTACGTGTGCATAGTGGCGTTTTGCGGTTTCATATTCAACGTGTGCGGTATTAATGGTGATGCCGCGTTCTCTTTCTTCAGGAGCTTTATCGATCATGGAGTAATCCATGAATTCTGCGCCGCCGTGTTCTGCAAGAACTTTGGTGATAGCTGCGGTAAGGGTGGTCTTGCCATGGTCTACGTGACCGATGGTGCCAATGTTAACATGGGGTTTTGTTCTTTCATATTTTTGCTTTGCCATTTATTGTTTCCTCCTTGGACGGTAAAATTCTTAGGCCTGAGTGCCTTTGTTTTTAGCAACAATTGCTTCGGCAATATTTTTAGGAACTTCTTCGTAATGGTCAACTTCCATGGAGTAGTTGCCACGGCCCTGAGTCTTGGAACGCAGATCGGTTGCATAGCCGAACATTTCAGACAGCGGAACGAATGCGTCGATAACCTGTGCGCCGTTGCGTGCTTCCATGCTGTTGATGCGTCCGCGGCGGCTGTTCAGGTCGCCGATAACGTCGCCCATGTATTCTTCAGGAACGGTAACTTCTACTTTCATGTAAGGTTCAAGGATAACCGGGTCAGCTTTCAGCGCACCAGCGCGGAAGCCCATGGAACCGGCAATCTTAAATGCCATTTCAGAGGAGTCGACTTCGTGGTAAGAACCATCGTAAACGGTAACGCCGATATCTACCATCGGATAACCAGCAACTACGCCGTTTTCCATCGCTTCTTTAACACCTGCTTCAACAGGCCCAATGTATTCTTTCGGAATAGCACCGCCGACAACTTTGTTCTCGAAGGTAAAGCCTGCGCCGGGTTCCAGCGGAGTAAGTTCCAGCCAGCAGTGGCCGTACTGACCTTTACCACCGGACTGACGAACGAACTTGCCTTCAGCCTTAACAGATTTGCGGATGGTTTCACGGTAAGCAACCTGCGGGTTGCCAACAGTGCAGCTAACGTGGAATTCACGCAGCAGACGGTCAACGATGATGTCGAGGTGAAGCTCGCCCATGCCGGAGATGATGGTCTGTGCAGTTTCCGGATCGGTACGTACACGGAAGGTCGGGTCTTCTTCAGCAAGTTTCTGCAATGCAATGCCCATTTTTTCCTGGTCAGCTTTGGTTTTCGGTTCAACAGCTACGGAAATAACCGGGTCAGGGAATACCATGGATTCGAGGATAATCGGAGCTTTTTCATCGCAGAGGGTATCGCCGGTAGTAGTATCTTTCAGACCTACTGCTGCTGCAATGTCGCCTGCGTAAACTTTGTCAATTTCCTGACGGTGGTTAGCATGCATTTGCAGGATACGGCCGATACGTTCGCGTTTGCCTTTAGTGGAGTTATAAACATAAGAACCGGAATCAAGAGTACCGGAATATACACGGAAGAATGCGAGTTTACCAACATACGGGTCAGTCATAATCTTGAATGCCAGAGCTGCAAACGGCTCATCGTCGCTGGAAGGACGTTCATCCTCTTCGCCGGTTTCAGGATTGATACCTTTGATATGAGGAATGTCGGTAGGAGCCGGCATGAAAGCTACGATAGCATCAAGCAAAGGCTGAACACCTTTGTTTTTGTAAGAAGAACCGCAGCATACCGGAGTCATTTTGCAAGCAATGGTCAGTTTGCGGATACCGGCGTTAAGTTCTTCTTCGGTAATTTCTTCGCCTTCAAGATATTTCATCATCAGGTCGTCATCAGCTTCAGCAACTGCTTCAACCAGAGCCTGACGATATTCTTCAGCTTTTTCTTTCATATCTTCAGGGATTTCAACAAACTCTTCATCTTTGCCGAGTTTGTCGCCATAAACGATTGCCTGCATTTTAATCAGGTCAACCATGCCCTCGAAGCTGTCTTCAAAGCCGATAGGAAGCTGGATAGGTACTGCATTAGCACCGAGGCGGTCTTTCATCATTTGAACTACATTATAGAAGTTCGCGCCCGTAATATCCATTTTATTTACATAAGCCATACGCGGTACATTGTATTTGTCAGCCTGGCGCCATACGGTTTCGGACTGAGGTTCAACGCCGCCTTTAGCACAGAAAACTGCAACAGAGCCGTCAAGAACACGCAGAGAACGTTCAACTTCTACAGTGAAGTCAACGTGGCCCGGGGTATCAATGATGTTGATACGGTGGCCTTTCCAGTGGCAGGTTGTAGCAGCAGAAGTAATGGTAATGCCGCGTTCCTGTTCCTGTTCCATCCAGTCCATGGTGGCAGCGCCTTCATGAACTTCGCCGATTTTATGAGTTTTACCGGTGTAGAACAGAATACGTTCGGTCGTGGTAGTTTTACCGGCATCGATGTGAGCCATGATACCGATATTTCTTGTTTTCTCAAGTGGAAATTCTCTGCCCACTTCTTAATCCTCCCTCTAATAAAAATCAGGGTTTTACCAACGGTAATGTGCAAACGCTTTGTTTGCTTCAGCCATCTTGTGGGTATCTTCGCGTTTTTTAACAGCAGCACCGGTGCCGTTTGCGGCATCCATGATTTCGCCGGCTACGCGTTCATACATGGTTCTTTCACCACGCAGGCGGGAATAATTTACCAGCCAGCGGATACCAAGAGTGGTTTTGCGGTCAGCACGTACTTCTACCGGAACCTGGTAGTTAGCACCGCCTACGCGGCGGGCACGTACTTCGAGAAGCGGCATTACGTTTTTCATAGCCGCATCAAATACTTCAAGCGGATCTTTGCCGGTTTTAGCACGGACAAGATCGAAAGCATCATATACAATGCGTTCTGCAACGCCTTTTTTGCCATCAAGCATGATTTTGTTGATGAATCTGGTTAATAATTTGGAGCCATACACCGGATCCGGCAGTACGTCTCTTTTAGTAACAGGGCCTTTTCTAGGCATGTGTTTCCCTCCTAATCATTTCGTTGTGTCAATCTTTGTTTACTGCTTATTTCTTTGCTTTAGCACGTTTAGCGCCGTATTTGGAACGGCTCTGGTTGCGGTTTGCAACGCCAGCAGTATCAAGTGCACCACGAATGATATGGTAACGCACGCCCGGAAGGTCTTTTACCCTTCCGCCTCTAATCAGGACAACACTATGTTCCTGCAGATTGTGACCGATACCCGGAATGTATGCGGTAACTTCGATGCCGTTGGTCAAACGGACACGAGCAACCTTACGCAGAGCAGAGTTAGGTTTTTTAGGGGTTGTGGTATAAACCCTGGTGCAGACACCGCGTTTCTGAGGGCATTCTTTCAATGCCGGTGCGGTAGATTTTTCAACTGCAACCTGTCTGCCTTTGCGGATTAATTGGTTAATTGTAGGCATATCGGCACCTCCTTCCCGAATAAATAGATTTGAATGATTATAAAAACTTCTTTTAAGAAGTCCCTATCAGTCTTTAAGCACCGCGGCGGCAGCAGCCCCGACGTGGATGCCGCAGGCTTTGCCAAGTTCCTGCATTGTTTCCGCCGTTATTACTTTAACACCGGCGGCTTCACAGCGTTCCAAAAGCGGGCGGCTTATGCGGATATCGGCATCGGCTGCTATAAAAACCAGCCTCGCCGTTCCTTTTTCAACCGCTTTTGCCGTTTGTTTAACACCAACGACATGTTTAGTTGCTTCTGTTAACTGCTTCAGCATCGGGCCATCCTCCTGAAAAAGGGCATAACTGTTCCGTGATACTGATATATTGTACCATTACAAAAAAGGCTTGTCAATATTTTTTGCAACTTTTTTTGCAGGCGTAAAGCCCCATTACAGGCGCGTCTTTTTTACCACGTTCCCTAGTGTTTCATTTTACTGTTCTGTAATATTCGTTACACTAAAAAGTGCCATTTTAAGCCCTTTTCCAAAGCTCTTGGCAATAAATTTTTTATCTTATTTTAAAAAGCAAATAAAAAACCTTTAAATTTTCTTAAATTTCAGGTCAATTCAAAAGTGCAGGCGTCCATTTTTCTTTTAATTTTTCTAAATTCCATCTTGCATTTGCCGGGCTTGTTGAAGGCATAGCCAAAATTTCTATCGTTCCCAATAGGTGAAAGTGGCAATATTTCTGCAAAGCACTGTAAGCCTTGCCGCCATTGCAGCAAATTCTTTTTATCTGCTTATGCGCTGACAAAAAGCCTGTCAAATCATTGTATTCTTCTTCGCGGATAGCAGAATCAAGGCTGCCTTCGCGGCGGCAATAAGCGATTACATCCCACAAAGCAATATCGTGACGCAGCAGCATCTTTTTACGTTCTTCATAATCGTCCGGCAGTATGCCGCTGTTAAAAAGTTCAGCCATCATCCGCCAAAAGCGGTTATTTTTATGCCCGTAATACTGCTGCAATTCCAGTGAGCGCTCGCCAGGCATTGAACCCAAAATCAAAATGCGGCTCTTATCATCCGCCACAGGCGCAAAACATCTGCAAATATCACTCATTTTCTGCACCCTCCGCTTTTAACGGACCGTCATCCGTTCTTAAAACTTCAACCTGTGCGCCAAGGCTCTGCCAATATTTTATGTTGGCGTTTTTCTGTCCGCGCAGTTTGCTTTCTAAAGTATGCGGCACATAAATTTTTACTTTTTTACTTCCGCTCTGCAAAATTTTTAAAATCTCCGGCGTCAGTTTTTGGCGCAGCACCATGCTTTTTACAATTTCGCCAAAGGCGGGATGAAACGGCCCTGCCACGATATTGCCCGGGCTACACAATTCTTCGTCCGGCTGAAGGCCCGTGCGGATAACTTTAATGCCTGCTGCAGTAAAACTTTCCCAGGCTGCAGCGCAAAGCTCTGCTGCTTCGTCAACCGTCAGCGGCGTAAAATCACCGCGTTTATAACTATCTTCAAGCGGCGTATCCTTAATAACCAAAAGCGGATATAAACGCACCATATCCGGCTTAAGCGCAATGCTTTTGGCAACAGTGTCAAAAAAACTTGCCGCCGTTTGCCCTGGCATGCCGCACATAAGCTGCAAACCAACCTTAAAACCGTAAGCACGCAAAAGCTGCACTGCCTTGGCGACACTTGCAGCATCATGCCCGCGCTCTGCCAAAGCCAAAACCTTGTCGTCCAGCGACTGCACTCCAAGTTCAACCGTAGTTACATTATGCCGTTTTAAAAGTTCCAGTTTCTCTGCCGTAATATAATCGGGGCGAGTCGAACAACGCACACTGCCGATAACGCCTGTACCCAAAAGCTCATCAACCGGAACAAAAAGCTCCTCCTGCAAAGCAGCATCAAGCCCGGTAAAAGAACCGCCGTAAAATGCCGCCTCATTATTTGGACCGGGTTTAACCCATTGTAAATATTTTGTTATCTGTTCACGCACTGCTGTCGCCGAAGCAATTTTTTGCCCGCTTATTTTCTTTTGGTTGCAAAAAACGCACTGATGGGGGCAGCCAGCATGGGGAATAAAAATCGGAATAATACTCATTTTTCGTTCCTTTAAATTTGTTTACTATAATAAGTATACTTTTTTGCTGAGGCACGCGCAACATTTAAAGCAATTCAGGCAATAAAAAACGGCCTTGGGAGTTTATACCCAAAGCCGTAAGTTTTATTTTTTTAATTTTTCCAAAGCGCTTTTAGCTGCATGCTGCTCAGCTTCTTTTTTGCTGTGCCCAACGCCCTTGCCGACAATTTTACCGGCTACCGAAACCACGGTAGTAAAGGACTTGTTATGTTCCGGGCCGCTGGAATCCGTCAGTTCGTAAACGATTTCTACATCGCCGTCACGCTGCACAATTTCCTGCAAACGTGTTTTATAATCAGAATAAATTCCGTGTTCACAGATAAAATCTAATTCAGATTTCATCAGCCCCAGCAAAAATTTTTCTGCCGCAGAGAGTCCCTGGTCAATGTAATACGCACCCAAAACCGATTCAAAAGCATCTGCAAGGATAGAAGCCCTCTCGCGTCCGCCGGATAAATCTTCGCCTTTGCCAAGCCTTAAATACTTACCCAGCGAAATTTTATGTGCATACTGCGCAAGTGAAGTTTCGCAAACAATATGCGCGCGCAGTTTTGTCAGTTCGCCTTCATTTAGTTTTGGAAAGTTTTTGTACATATAAGTGCTGACAATAATGCTCAGCACGGAATCACCCAAAAACTCGATGCGTTCATTATGAACAGGACGCGGCTGCTCCTTCGACTCATGCGCGAAGGATGTATGCGTCAGCGCCGTATTCAAAAGTTCTAAATTGTCCATGGTAATTCCAAGCTGCCTGCAAAACTCCAGCAGCTCTTCCTTACGCTTACTTTGCATAGCAATCACCGTTTCTGCTTATGCCTTATATTTTTTAAGAAGAATGCATGCATTATGGCCGCCGAAGCCGAAGTTGTTGGAAAGCGCAGCCCTTACTTCAGCTTTGCGCGCAACATTCGGAACATAGTCAAGGTCAAGGCCTTCTTCAAGGTCAGGGTCTTCATAATTGATGGTCGGCGGAACAATGCCGGTATCAATCGTCAGTGCGGTTGCAATAGCTTCAACACCGCCAGCAGCGCCAAGCAAATGTCCGGTCATGGATTTGTTGGAGCTAATCATCATTTTATAAGCATGGTCGCCAAAAATTTTCTTGGCTGCAATAGTTTCATTCAAGTCATTTCTATGAGTAGAAGTGCCGTGTGCGTTGATATAATCAACTTCATCCGGGCTGATGCCTGCATCTTTGATAGCCAGAGCCATGCATTCAGCCGGCATTTCGCCGCTCGGGTCCGGAGCAGTAATATGGTAAGCATCGGCAGTCATGCCATAGCCTGCAATTTCGGCATAGATATGAGCGCCGCGTTTCAATGCATGTTCAAGTTCTTCCAGAACGAGAACGCCTGCGCCCTCGCCCATAACAAAGCCGTCACGTTTTTTGTCAAACGGGCAGGAAGCTTTTTCAGGATGTTCGTTATTGGTAGAGAGTGCTTTCATATTGCCGAAGCCTGCAACAGCCAGCGGATTGATAGCTGCTTCGCTGCCGCCTGCCATCATAATGTCAGCATCGCCGTACTGGATAATCCTGAAAGCATCGCCAACACAGTTGGTGCCGGTTGCGCAAGCGGTTACAATCGCCATGTTAGGGCCTTTAAAGCCGAGCGCAATAGAAATCTGACCGGCCGGCATATTCGGAATTTCCATCGGAATAAAGAACGGGCTGATTTTGGACGGGCCTTTTTCAGCAAATTTCAAAGTCTGTTCCAGATAGGTGTGCATACCGCCGATACCACTGCCAACGCAAACGCCTGCTCTTACAGGGTCAATGGAAGCAAGGTCAAGTTTTGCATCTTCAACAGCCATTTTAGCCGCAGCAACAGCAAACTGGGTAACGCGGTCCATGCGTTTGGCTTCTTTTTTGTCGATGTATTTGGTGCAGTCAAAATCTTTTACTTCACCGGCAATTCTGGTGCCGTATTCGCTGGCATCAAACTGGGTAATCGGCCCAATGCCGGATTTACCTGCTACCAGATTATTCCAGAATTCTTCTTTGCCGCTGCCGATAGGGGTAATTGCGCCCACGCCGGTTATAACAACTCTTCTCTTCAAAACAAATCACCTCAAACTTAAATTTTTTCTATATCTTCTTTCAGCCTTCTGAAAATTTCTTTAACAGGCAGAATTTCTTTAATCTTCCACATATTGGCACCGGTAAACACAAGACCGGTTTCAACATCGCCCTGCTGAGCGCGTGTCAAAGCACGGATAATGCAGAAGCTGCGCGAGCAATGCTTCAGGCACGCATCGCAGGTTACAGGCCTTGGCTGTGTGCCGTCCAGCACTTTCTGTGCAAACGGATTTAAAATTGCGCGGCCTTTATAACCAACCGGGCTGTCAATCTGCACAACGTCTTCTTTAGTCATCTTCAGGTAAAATTCCTTCAAAGCCGGTGCGCCGTTAGATTCTTCACTGGCAGCAAAACGGCTGCCCATCTGCACACCGTTAGCGCCAAGCTTCAGAAGCTCTGCCACATCAGCGCCGCAAACTGCGCCGCCTGCCGCGATAACAGGGATGTTAACCGCTTTAACGATATCCGGCAAAATGGTTTTGATGGATTCCTGCGTACCAAGATGGCCGCCTGCCTCCGTTCCTTCTACAACAATAGCCGAAGCACCGAGTTTTTCGGAAATCTTGGCCAGTTTGACCGAAGAAACAATAGGAACTACTGCTACATTGTGGGCGCGGCCGATGGCGAAAATATCTCTTGAAAAACCGGCGCCGGCAACAAGCAAATCCACTTTTTCTTCAGCCGCTGTTGTAATAAGGTCGGCAAAAGCGCGTGCTGCCACCATAGCGTTAATGCCAATCATACCCTTGCCTTCGCTGAGCTTTCTTGCAAGGCGGATTTCCTGACGCAGCTCATCAAGCTCAAGGCCTGATGCCGCCACAAGGCCGACACCGCCCTCGCGTGCCACAGCACCAGCCAGGCGCGCAGTAGAAAGCCTGATTGCCATGCCACCCTGGAATATAGGCATTTCAGCTACTTTATCACCTATTTTAAGCACTGGTAATTTCAACAAATATCCCCCATTTCTGGTTAAGATGCTACTTACATAAAGTGGCAGGGAGGCATACCGCCTCCCGCCAAACTGCGGATAAATTATTTTTCTTCATCCAACATTTTAACTGCGTCCGCAACAGTGCGGATTTTTTCTGCTTTTTCGTCAGGGATTTCTACACCGAATTCCTCTTCAAAAGCCATGATAAGTTCAACGATATCCAGAGAGTCTGCACCCAAATCGTCGATGAAGGAAGATTCCATTTTTACTTCTTCCGGGTCAACACTCAATTGTTCTACAGTGATGTCTTTAACTTTGTCGAAAGTGCTCATTACGATTCACCTCCTTCCAAGGTAGTTTGATAATACACTATTACATTACCATACCGCCGTCGACATGTAAAGTCTGGCCGGTTATATAAGCGGCATTATCGCTCACAAGGAACAAAACCGCCTTGGCAATATCCTCAGGTTCACCCAAACGGGCAAGCGGAATAGAAGCTTCCATAGCTGCTACAACTTTTTCAGAAAGAACACTGGTCATATCAGTTTTGATAAAGCCCGGAGTAACAGCATTTACGCGGATGCCGCGCGCAGCCATTTCCTTGGCAACGCTGCGGGTAAAGCCCAGAATACCGGCTTTGGCAGCCGCATAGTTAGCCTGTCCTGCATTGCCCATCAAAGCTACAACAGAGCTGATATTTACAATACTGCCGCTGCGCTGCTTGGCCATATATTTAACAGCAGCCTTGGTGCAATTAAATACGCCTTTCAGGTTAGTGTTCAAAACTGCGTCCCAGTCTTCTTCTTTCATGCGCAGAAGCAGAGTATCGCGGGTAATGCCGGCATTATTGACAAGAATATCAATATGGCCCAGCTCTTTAACAACTTTTTCTACCATTTCTGCGCAAACTTCGGTTTTGGAAACATCACCCTGGACAAGAATTGCTTTTCTGCCCATTTTTTCAATTTCAGCAGCAACTGCTTCAGCTGCAGTGGTGCTGCCTGCAAAGTTTACGGCAATATCCGCGCCGTTTTCGGCAAGCATCAGCGCAATGGCTTTGCCGATACCGCGGGAAGCGCCGGTAACTAAAGCTACTTTGCCTTCTAACTGCATTTTAACGTACCTCCTGGAAATGAGCAAGTGTTTTTGCAAGGCTTGCTTCGTCTTCTACATTCAAAGAAGTTACGCTTCTGTCGATTTTTTTGTTGAAACCGCACAAAACTTTGCCCGGGCCAACTTCAACAAAGGTATCAACGCCGCCTGCAATCATTTTTCTTACGCCGGTTTCCCAAAGCACAGGCATTGCCGCCTGGCGGATAAGAGCTTCGCGGATAACGTCAGCCTTGGTTTCTTCTTCGGCGTTTACATTAGCCATAACAGGAATTTTGGCATCATGGAAGGTAATGGTTTTAAACACTTCTGCCAGACGCTCGGAAGCAGGCTGGAGCAGAGTGCTGTGGAACGGAGCGCTTACAGGCAAAAGCACTGCGCGTTTGGCACCGGCTTCTTTCAAAGCAACCAGCGCTTTATCAACTGCGCCAACAGCACCGGCAATTACTACCTGGCCGGGGCAGTTAAAGTTTACTGCCTGTACGGCTTCGCCGCATTCAGCTTCAATGCCGCGGCAGATTTCAACGATTTTTTCGGTATCCATGCCAAGAACTGCTGCCATGCTGCCTTCACCGACAGGAACAGCTTCCTGCATGAACTGGCCTCTCTTGCGCACAATGCGTACAGCATCTGCAAAGTCCAGCGCTTCAGCCTGTACCAGTGCGGAATATTCACCCAGGCTGTGGCCTGCGGCAATCTCGCAGGTTACACCGTTTTCGGCAAGCACTCTTGCGCAGGCAACGCTGGCAGTCAAAATAGCCGGCTGAGTGTTGAATGTCAGACGCAGCTGGTCTTCAGGGCCTTCAAAGCACAATTTGCTGATAGAAAAGCCCAAAGCGTCGTCAGCTTCTTCAAAAGTTCTGCGCGCACACGCATAATTGTCGTACAAATCTTTGCACATGCCAACGCTCTGCGAGCCCTGGCCGGGGAAAATAAATGCTACTTTACTCATTCACAAAGCCTCTCTTCCGTCGTTTATTTGCACCATTTAAGTACAATACTGCCCCACGTAAGGCCTGCGCCGAAAGCAACAAGCAAAAGGTTGTCGCCTTTTTTCATGGCGTGCTGGTCCTGCATTTCCGTCAAAGCGATAGGAATGCACGCTGCGGAAGTATTGCTGTATTTATCAATGTTAACCCAAACTTTTTCCATCGGCATTTTAAAATGCTTGGCTGCGGACTGGATAATGCGGATATTTGCCTGATGCGGTACCAGCATATCAATATCCTCATTGGTCAGGCCTGCCTGCTCAAGGGATTTTTTAGCCGTTTTACCCATAATCTTAACGGCAAATTTAAATACTTCGTTGCCGTTCATGTGTACGGTATGTTCTTTAGCGTCAACGGTTTCGTGGCTGGCCGGCTTGCGGCTGCCGCCTGCCGGCTGGTACAGATGCACGCTGCCAGCGCCGTCACTGCCAAGGTCAAGACCTAAAATGCCATAGCCTTCTTCAACCTCGCCCAATACTGCTGCGCCGGCGCCATCGCCAAACAATACGCAGGTATTGCGGTCTTCCCAGTTCAGAATGCGTGAAAGAGTTTCTGCACCGATTACAAGCGCTTTTTTATAAAGGCCGCTGGCAATCATCTGTGCTGCCACGCTTACACCGTAAACAAAACCGGTGCAGCCTGCGGAAATATCAAATGCCGCTGCATGCTGAGCCCACAGCCTGTCCTGCACAAGGCAGGCAGTAGAAGGATATACACCGTAGTCAGGCGTAGCCGTTGCAACAATGATAAGGTCAATTTCAGCCGGAGTAACGCCCGCGTCCTCCAGGGCACGCCTTGCAGCAATCAGGGCCAGGTCGCTTGTTGCCTGCTCGGGAGCTGCAATATGGCGGGTTCTGATACCGGTACGCTGAACAATCCATTCGTCGGTAGTGTCAACCATTTTTTCCAGGTCGTGGTTAGTTAAAATCTTGCTGGGAAGATAGCTGCCTACACCCAAAATACCTACTTGTTTTACAGCTTTAGTCATTTATCTGTCCTCGTTTCTTTACTTTCTTCTTTAATTACGATTTCTGCTATATGTTTTACTACATCGCGCTCGGCAAAATTAATTGCCACCCTGATAGCGCTGGTAATGGACTTAGCCTTGCTGTTGCCGTGGCAGATAATGAACGGGGCCTTGACACCCAAAAGCAGTGCTCCGCCGTATTCCGTAACGTCAGCACGTTTTTTCAGCGCTTTCAGTACAGGAAGCAGGAGAAAACCGCCGAGCTTTGCTCTCCAGCCACCCTGCAAAATGGCGTCCTTAACTACTATCATTATAGCACTTGCAAGCCCTTCTGCAAACTTCAAAACAACATTGCCGACAAAACCATCGCACACAACTACATCTACCGTGCCTTTATTGATGTCGCGGCCTTCTACGTTGCCGATAAAGTTAATATGCTTTTCTTCTTTCAGCAGCGGATATGTTGCCAAAGCCTGCTCGTTGCCTTTGGTTTCTTCTTCACCGATATTCAGCAGGCCTACACGCGGCTTATCGACATTGAACATCAGCTCGGAATACACACTGCCCATCAGTGCGCTCTGCACCATGTGCTCCGGCTTGGCGTCAACCTTAGCGCCGCTGTCAAGAAGAACAGTCGTGCCGGTAAGGTTCGGTATCGGCGTTGCAATCGCCGGGCGTTCAATGCCTTTAATGCGCCCCAGATAAAACAGCGCTGCCGCAACTGCTGCGCCCGTACTGCCGGAAGACACCAGTGCGTCGCATTTTTTCTCGCGCAGAAGGCGTGTTGCCACAACAATGGACGAATTCTTTTTGGATTTTACCGCAATCGAAGGATGCTCATCCATCCTGATTACTTCCGTCGCTTCGCAGATAGTAAGCCTTGTTTCGTCATCTGCTTTATATTCGTGCAGCAGGTCTTTGATAATTACCGGGTCGCCTACCAGCACAATCTCACAATCAAATTCTTTTACAGCCTGTACCGCTCCAAGCACAAGTTCTTTCGGGCCATAGTCCGTTCCCATTACATCAAGCGCGATTTTCATTTGCCTGTGTCCTTTCGTCCGGGCAGGGTACAATAATAAATTTTGCCCGGAAAACTTCTTCGTTGTTATTTCTTATTTTAACCCAAATTATATATTTGTTAAACTCCCTGCGGATAACTTCTGCCTTGGCAACCAAAGTAGCACCGGCGTAAACAGGCACCTTGTATTTTACATTGCCCACACCGGTCAGCGCCGCTTCGGCGTCCACAACGGCTAAAGCCAGCGTATTGGCCATGGCAAACATATAATAACCGCGGGCTACACCTGTTTTTTCAAGCACCATATCAGGAGTTATTTTCATCATGGAAATGCCGGAGTGGTTAAGCTCCAGGTCAATCAAGTCGCCGACGATATCTTTTTTATCAATGGCTTTAAGCTTTACCTGCGCCTTTTCGGCCATCTGCCGCGTGCGCTCGCGCAGCTCCGGGATGTTAAGGCTAAGCCTGTCCAAGCGGATAGTCTGAATACTTACCGCAAGGTTCTTAGCCAGCTGCTCATCCGTTAAAAAAGGGTTTTTTTGCAGCATTTTAAACAAGCGCTCATGCCGTATTACTTTTTTAGCAGAATTCATAACATCACCTTATTTTAATACCTGCTCCTAATATCTGGATTTATTATAATCGTACAAAACGAAAAATGCAAGAAAAATTTATCAGCCTGGCTTTTATAAAATTGTCAAAAATAAAAAAGAGGCCTCAAGGCCTCCTTACTTAACTTTGCCAATAAAAGCAAAAACCCCTAAGCCAATGGCTTAAGGGGTATTTTTTACTCAGCGTCTTTCGCTACAACCTGTTTGCCGTTGTAATAACCACATTCAGGGCAAACGCGGTGCGGCATTTTCATTTCGTGACATTGCGGGCATTCAACTAATCCCGGAGCGGTAAGCTTCCAGTTTGCACGGCGGGAATCACGGCGCGCTTTAGACATTTTTCTTTTTGGTACTGCCATCGTTGTACACCTCCTCAAGCATAAGGCAAAATTTAATTTTTGATGAATTGCTTTAATGCCGCCAGTCTGGGATCAACCGTAGTTGTATCACAGCCGCAGTCGCCTTCATTTCTGTCAGCCCCGCAGACCGGACACAGCCCACGGCAATCTTCCCTGCAAAGTGACTGCAAGGGAACTGCCAAAAGGAGGCTCTCTCGAACAGGCTCTGTTATATCAAGCAGATCTGATTCATAGATAAAAGCATCATTTTCAATGTTTTCTGCGCCTGCCGGGTAAAATTTTTCGACAACCTGCGCGGCTAAAGGCTCTGTAAAAACCTTCAGGCAGCGTCCGCAGGTACGTTCAATTTCCGTTTTTACGTCAGCCTTCAGCAATATTACGTCACCGGCGTTTTCTACCATGCCCTCCAAAATAATAGGGGCAGTCACTTTTAAATCCGTTTCCATAATGTTAAGTTCGTCCGGCGTCAGCTCATACGAAAAATTCTTACTGCCGACAAGTCTTTTTTTGATTTCTGCGACATTTATTCTTATCATATTTCACCAATCGTATCAATTATAGCGATGCAAAGCGGCTTTGTCAAGTAATTGTTATCTGCCGGAGGCTTACAATTTTATAATGCGGCGGCAGATATTGACCGTATCATGCGCAATTACCAGTTCTTCGTTGGTAGGGATAACGAAAATTTTTACCTTGGCGCCGTCGATGCTTATCTCCTGATTTTTGCCGCGGACCTTGTTTTTCTGCGTATCAATGCCGGTACCGAGGTATTCCAGCCCTTCGCAGATTTTTTCGCGCATGGACGGTGAATTTTCTCCAAGCCCGGCAGTAAAAACAATTGCATCAACGCCGCCCATCGCCGCCGTATAAGCACCGATATATTTTTTAACGCGGTACGCAAAAACATCTATCGCCAGTTGGCTGCGTTCGTCGCCACGCGCCGCTGCGCTTTCCAAATCCCTGAAATCGCTGGAAAGCCCGCTGATGCCCAAAACACCGCTGCGGCGGTTTAAATAATCGTCAATCTGCTCGGCATCCATATTTTCTTTTTCCATCAAAAACGGGATAATTGCCGGGTCAATCTCACCGGAGCGCGTGCCCATAACAAGTCCGTCCAAAGGTGTGTAGCCCATGCTGGTGTCGATGCTTCTGCCGTATTTGACGGCCGCAACGCTGGAGCCGTTGCCGAGATGGCAGGTTATAATGCGGTAATCTGCCGTTTCGCCGCCCATCATTTTGGCAGCCTCCTGCGCTACAAATTTATGGGAAGTGCCGTGAAAACCATACCGGCGCACGCCGTATTTTACATACAGCTCATACGGCAGACCGTACAAATATGCTTCCTTGGGCATCGTCTGATGAAAAGCCGTATCAAAAACAACAACCTGCGGTACATTGGGCATCAGCGCCATGCAAGCCTTAATGCCGTTAAGGTTGGACGGATTGTGCAGCGGCGCAAGCTCGGCGCACTCGTTGATGCCTTCCAGCACATCCGGAGTCACCAGAACAGACTCTGCAAAACGCTCGCCGCCATGTACAACGCGGTGCCCGACAGCGTCAATCTCGTTCATGCTTTTAATAACGCCGTAATCCTTGTTGGTCAGCGCCTCTACCGCCAGCTTAATGCCAAAGGTGTGGTTGGGCACATCCACATTAATATCAACGGTATATTTCCCTTCCGGCGTATGCTTCAGCACCGAGCCGTCCATGCCGATACGTTCAATCAGCCCTTTAGCCAGCACAGACTTGTCGTCCATATTTATCAGCTGATATTTTATAGAAGAACTTCCGCAATTAACAACAAAAACCTTCACTCTATTTTCACCCCTTAAAAAAATTTTGCACTAATGGGTAAATTCTAATATACTATCAGTATACACTATTAAACTTTCAACTGCCAGTAAAACTTTGTATGGAGAACCTATGAAAAATTCTATCGGCATTATAGCTGAATACAATCCCTTCCACAACGGGCACGCCCTGCACCTTGCCGAAGCACGCCGCCTGGCGGGAGAAAACTTGCCCGCCGTTGCTGTGATGAGCGGCAGTTTTGTGCAGCGCGGCGAGCTTGCTTTTGCCTCCAAATGGCTGCGCGCACGCTGCGCCGTGCTTTGCGGCATTGATGCCGTTTTTGAACTGCCAACAGCGTTCAGCTGCCGCAGCGCAGAATTTTTTGCCTGCGGCGCAGTACAGCTTTTAGCAGCAACAGGCGCTATAAAATATCTCGCCTTCGGGGCGGAAACCGCTGACGCAGACACGCTCATGCAGGCAGCAGCTTACATCAACGGCAGCCAAAACAAACTGCGTGATATAATTCAAAGCGGCAGTTCCTACGCCGTTGCCCAATCGCAGCTTTTAAAAGACGCAGGCATCAGCTTTGCCGCCGACCAGTCCAACGACATTTTGGCGCTGGAATACTGCCGCGCCCTGCAAAAATACGCGCCGGACATCAAACCGCTTGTTATCCGCCGCTGCGGCGCAGGCTATAACGACACAGCCATTAGCCAAAGCTTTGCCAGTGCCAGCGCCATCCGCACGGAATATAACGCAAATGGCTTGACGGATAAAATTTTGCAGCAGCTGCCCACGCAGATACAGCAGCTTATTAAAGAAGCAGGCTCAAACGGCCTGCTTGGCTATGACCAGAATATTTTAAACGCATTAGTGCTTTACCGGCTGCAAATGCTCACGCCGGAGCAAATTGCCGCTACCTGCGAATGCAGCGAAGGGCTGGAACACCGCTTAAAACAATTGACCGCTGCTTCATCATTACAAGAAATTGTTGACGCAGCCGCAACCAAACGCTATACCAAATCACGCATTCGCCGCCTTTTAATGCAGCTTTTACTTGATACCAATAAAAATTTTTTAACACAGGCCAAACCGCAATATCTGCGCCTGCTTGCCTTTAACAGCCGCGGCAGCAACTTGCTTTCACAAATGCGCACAACAGCAAAACTGCCCATCATTACCAAACTTGGACGCAATTTTAAAAACTGCCGCACCGGCGATGACGCACGCGACGCCAAAATAATCCGGCAGTTACAGCTTGATACCAGCGCCGCCAACATTGCCGGACTGCTGCGCCCAAACCACCAAAACAACTATAACAGCGATTTTTATAATTCGCCCCATTTTATACGCTAAAAAAATTAAGCCGCTTACCCATGTCGGTAAACGGCTTTTATTATTGGTATTATTTTTCTTCTTCGTCTTCCGGTTCTTCATCGCCGTAATATTCATTCTGCGGCGCAGCAAGTTTACGGCGTTCATCGTTAACGGACGCACGGTTATCATTCAGCCCCTGCAAAGCAGACTGCAAATTGCCGCTTAAATATGCCAGCATATCGTCGGCATATTGCAGCACATCCATTTTTACGCGCTCGGCATACGCATCGGCTTCTTCTTTAATCTCCTGCTGATTGCGCAAAGCCGTATTTTTAACATCTTCGGCAAAAGCCTGTGCCTGCTGCACAACCTCTTCCTGGCGCAGCAAACGCTCAGCTTCGGCCTTGGCAATTTCCACAATGCGGTCAGCCTCGGTTTTAGCCTGCAATACAATGTTATCGGCATCCTCATGCGCCTTGTTTACAATAGCCTTCTGCTCCTCCAGCAGCTTGGCAGCGCTTTTAACCTCGCGGGGAATGGCTTCCTTCAGGTCATCAAGGATTTCTGCCAGGTCGCTTTCCTCCACGATAATTTTATCAGTCAGCGGAATCCTGCTGGCAGCAGAAATAAGATTATACATTTCGTCAAAAATTCTGTCTAAGGTTGCACTTGTACTTTTGTCAATCATCGTACCATCCTCTTTCTATACCAATAACTGTTTTTCAGCCAGCAGCTCCTTAATGCGCGCCTCTACATTTTCGGGCACAAGGCCGTGAATGCAGCCGCCGAACGTAGCCAGCTCGCGCACGCCGGACGAACTTAAAAACGAATAATTGGAATTGGTCATAATAAAAACCGTCTCCAGATTGTTATCAATTTTTTTAATCAGCAGCGCACGCTGAAACTCATATTCAAAATCAGTAAAAGCACGCAAGCCTCTGACGATAAAGGGCGCCTGTTCCTGCTTGCAAAACTCGTTTAGCAGGCCCGAAAAGCAGGTAACCCTGGCATTCGGGATATGCGCCGTCGCCATGCGCAGCATTTCAACACGTTCTTCCATGCTGAACATAGCCTTTTCCTTTCCCGGATTGTGGAACACACTGATGACAATCTCATCAAACATCTGGCTTGCCCGTTCAAAAATATCTAAATGGCCCTTGGTTACCGGGTCGAAACTACCCGGGCAAATTGCTCTGCGCACAATTTTGACCTCCTAAAACATCTGCTTTGCAGACAGTTATTATATGGCAATATTCTACATTAAATTTAATAATCCTTTAAATTGCCACACCTTTTACCAATTGTAACATATTTTTATATTTTTGCAAAACGAATAAAACTTATTTTTGTTTCGCCGTAGGTTTGGCAGCGCACCAGCTCAAAATTTTCCGGCATTACGCCGATATCGTCATGCGCCGAATGTTCTGCCACAAGATAGCCGCCGTCATTTAAAAGCGGGCTTTGTGCCAGCGCAGCTATAACCGCCTGCACCAGTCCTTTATTATAGGGCGGGTCGGCAAAAACAAAATCAAAACGCAAGCCTTTTTTATACAGCCTGTCAATAAGCTGCACGGCGTCGCCTAAAAGCGTTTCCGTTTCATTTTCCGCGCGGCATTTGGCAATATTACTCTGCACAAGGCGCAGCGACTCGCGGCTCATATCCGTAAAAACAATATGCTCCGCCCCGCGGCTCCAGCACTCCAAACCAAGATTGCCTGTACCGGCAAACAAATCCAGCACCCTTGCACCTGCAATTTTGCTGCCGATAATATTAAACAGCGATTCCTTCACGCGGTCCGCCGTCGGGCGCACATCCCAGTTTTTCGGCGTTGTCAGCTTCAGCCCGCGCGCTTTGCCTGTAATAATCCTCATTTAAAAAACTCCGTACTTGTAATATAATATCTATAATCATACGCTGCAAAGGAGGACGCTCATGAAAAAATGCTTCTGGCTTTTTCTCTTCGCCATTTGCAGCTATCTTTTTTACTTTTTCAGTTTGCCTGCCAGCACGCCTTACGCGCCCGCGCCGCTGCCCATGCAGGATAAAATGCTTCTGCTCCCGCTGGACAGCCGCCCGCCCTGCACCACTCTGGCACAGGATTTAGGCAGGCTTGCCTCCATAGATGTAATTGTACCTCCAAACGGGCTTCTTGACAACTATCACACGCCAGCCAACCGCACAAAATTAACGGACTGGCTTAATAAAAACATACAAAATTATCCTGCCGCCGTTATCTCCGGCGACCTTTTAATTCACGGCGGGCTGCTCGGCTCGCGCCTGCCGCTTGGCATAAACGCTGATGAAGCCGCCTTTTTGAAAACGCTTGCCAATTTGCCGCCAGGTGCTGATGTTACCGTATTTTCCATCATACCCCGCCTGCTCGTCAGCGACAGCCTGCTGCCCGATGCCTGGTATCAGTGGCACCTGATGCGTTATTCTACCTTGCAGGACATTGTAGAACAATTCAGCGATTTTCATTCTACACGAGAACTGGAAGCCATCAAAGCTAAAATTCCGGCAGAAATCCTGGAAAAATATAATGTGCTTTACCAGAATAACAACGAATTTAACAAACAGCTTGCCGCCTTATGCGGAGCAAAAAACTACACACTCATCATCGGGCAGGACGATGCCCAGCCCTTTGGACTGCCTAACCGCAACCGCACCCACGCAGATGCCTATATGCACCGCTATGGCTTAAACAGCAAAAGCCTTAGCACCTGCGGCGCGGACGAAATTGCCCAGATGCTGGTAGCACGCCGCTTTTGCAGCACACATAATTATAAACCAAAATATTATATCGAATATACTACTCCCAACGCGGCTGTTGCCATTATGCCCTACATGGCGGTAACGGCGGAAGCAGCGTTGATTGACAAAATTAAATTTTGCGGCGGCACAGTTACAGATAACCAGACTGACGCCGATGTAATACTGTTTGTGCATTGCGGCAACGCCAAACACCCGGCAACAACCGCCATGGCGCAGCGCCTGTGTGAACTGCTTGATGAAGGTAAAAATGTTGCCGTTATCGACAGCAGCGACGATTACGAAAGCAGCCAAATGCTTTTGCCAAAACTTTTGACTGACAGCGTCCCCATCAATAAACTTGCGTCCTACGCCGCCTGGAATACCTTCGGCAACGCGGCAGGCACAGCAATCGCGCAAAGCGCAATTTTTACCGGCCAGCAAAAAATCCTGCCCAAGCAGCAATTACCAAGCCTTTACGCGCAAAACCTTAATTTTACAGTGGCCCGCCTGCTGGACGACTTTGCCTATCAAAAACTTCTGCACGCACGTTTAAGCAGCGAACTGAAACTGCGCGGCGCAGACCCTGTTGAACTTACAGCCAGCTACAAAACCTTTGCCGAAAATATTATCGAAGGCTTTATTTACAGCCAAAAGCGCAGCTTGCTTTATCAAAATCTGGGCTGCACACCCTTTTACAGCGACGGCACAAACAACTATTACTTAACTGTCATCAATACCGAAAGCCGCCTGCCCTGGAACAGGATTTTTGAAATTGACCTGCGCACACAATGCAAATACGGCATAAGCGGCAAAAACTAAAATTATAAACCAAAGCAGCTATGAAAAACTTCATAGCTGTTTTTTTATGCTTATTTTTATTTGATGGTTAACAAAACTTACCAAAATACCGTTTTATGGTTAGATAAACTTTTTAGGAGGTATGTAGTTTGACCAATAATATTTATGGCTATATCCGCGTAAGCAGTTATGACCAAAACGAAGACAGGCAGCTTATTGTAATGGAAAAAATGCAGATACCGGGCAAAAATTTATACATTGATAAGCAGTCCGGCAAAAATTTTGAACGCCCGCAATATAAAAAACTGCTGCGCAAACTAAAAACAGGCGATGTGCTTTATATCAAAAGCATCGACCGCCTGGGCAGAAACTACGCCGAAATTTTAGAGCAATGGCGTTACCTTACCAAAATAAAAAAGATTGACATTGTTGTGCTTGATATGCCGCTTTTGGATACGCGCATCGGCAAAGACCTGATGGGCACATTTTTAAGCGATATAGTCTTGCAGGTACTTTCTTTTGCCGCTGAAAATGAAAGAATCAACATCCGCCAGCGTCAGGCAGAAGGCATAGCCGCCGCAAAAGCACGCGGCATACGCTTTGGCAGGCCGCCCAAACCGCTGCCGGGTAATTTCCACGCAGCCTATCAAAAATGGAAGGCCGGTAAAATAACCGGCACCGTAGCCGCCAAAGAGTGCAGCATGCCGCTGACAACCTTCCGCTACCGCGCCCAGCATTACGAAAAGAACAATATATTGTAATCCTCCTGATTTACTATAAAGTGTACTTTTTTGTTTTTAAGTTAAATTAAACATTACCAATTTATTATACCATTAAACCTTGCTTTTTCAAGGATTAAAGGCATTTTAAAATATGTTAAATTAACCTGCAAAAAAGTACACTTTTTTGTTATAAAAATTAGCAAAGGATGGTTTTATGGTTTTTACAACGCCTGTATTTCTCTTTCTATTTTTGCCGTTTACACTCGGTTTATATTTTATTATGCAAAAAAGATACAGAAATGCTTTTCTGTTTTTAATGAGCTCTGCGTTCTACTTTTTTGGCGAGCAACGTATGCTCTTTTTAATGTACGGAGTTATACTTTTAAATTATTGTACGGCACTTATTTTTAACCGTATTGACCATAAAATACAAGATGCCCTAATAAGTGAATCAAAAGGAAAAAAGCTGAAAAAACTCTTTCTTTTTATTTGCGTGGCTATTTGCCTTGGTTTATTATGGTATTTTAAATACTGGAATTTTTCTATTGATATTTTTAATAAAACAACAGCATTTATCGGCATTAACTATCAAATATCACAGGTAGATAAAATTCTTCTGCCGCTCGGCATCAGCTTTTATACTTTCCATGTATTAAGCTATACCTTTGATGTTTATATGGGTAAAATGAAAGCAGATAAAAATCTGCTTAATTTTATGACCTATGTTTTGATGTTTCCTCAGCTTGTTGCTGGTCCTATCGTAAGATATATTGATATTCAAAAACAATTTCAGCACCGCACAGTAAGCATCAATGGCTTTTGTAACGGCATCCGCCGTTTTTGTTTTGGTTTTGCCAAAAAGGTACTGATTGCTAACACTGTTGCCAAAGCGGCTGATAAAATTTTTGCACTTCCTGCCGCTAACATAGATATGGCGACAGCCTGGCTGGGCGCAGTTTGCTACACGCTGCAAATTTATTTTGATTTCAGCGGTTATTCTGATATGGCAATAGGTCTGGCAGCTTTATTCGGCTTTAAATATAAAGAAAACTTCAACTATCCGTATATTTCTAAAACTGTTGGTGAGTTCTGGCGCAGATGGCATATTTCGCTTTCTACATGGCTGCGCGATTACGTTTATATTAACCTTGGCGGTAACCGCAGCGGCAAAATAAAATATTACTTTAACATTTTATTCGTCTTTCTCTGTTCCGGCCTTTGGCACGGCGCAAATATGACTTTTGTGCTGTGGGGTGCATGGTACGGAATCTTTATTATCATTGAAAGCATATTTTTAAAAAATTTCTTGCAAAATAAAAATGTATTAGCTCATTTTTACGCCTTGCTTGTTATTATTTTCGGCTGGGTTTTATTTAGAGCAGACAATGTAAGCTACGCTTTAAATTACTGGCAGCAAATGCTTGATTTCGCTTCTTTCAGTGCAAAAACAGCAGCAGAATATTTACAGAATGACATTTTAATTGCCATTATCTTCGGCATTATCTTTTCTATTGACTGGCGCACGCCCTATAAAAAATTAGTAATGCGCCCCAAAACAGAAATCAGCTTTATAGCCTTTAAAACAGTTGGCTATATTTGCGCATTTTTATTATTTGGGCTTTCGGTTATGAGCGTTATGAGCAACACTTATAACCCATTTATTTACTTTAGGTTCTGAGGTAGCAGCATGAAAATAAAAATTAGTACAATAAAAAAGGTCATAGGCATTTTATTTTTTACACTTTTTGCCGCATTTTTAGTTTACCCAAATAGTGGACTGCCGAGAAGTGAAGAAAATGCCAAAATTGTAGCCCGCGAAAACCGCAAAATCACACCGCGACCGACGCAATCACTAAAAAACAAAGAATTTTATACTCAATTTGAAAAATGGTATCAAGATAGATTGAGAAAAAGAGACAAAGCTATAAAATATTGGAAAGGCGTTAATTTTGCTATGGGCATAGTCTTAAGTGATAGTTTAGTCTTGGGTACAGATAATTGGTTATTAAACAAATCCAGCTGCATAAACAATTTTAATACACCTACTGAGAAAATGGCTAAAATAAAAGCCTTACAGGATTATTGCCATAAAAATGGTAAAGATTTCATTATTATCGTTGCTCCTAATAAAGAATCAATTTACCGTGATTATTTTCCGGCAGAAATTCAGGCAAAATACAAAGCTCCCGAATATTGGCACAAACAGGCAGAAAACTTATTTAAAGCAAATGGCATCAATTACTTATCTGTTGCAGAACAGATTAAAACCCAACGGCAAAATAATACTGATGATTTATATTTTCCCGATGATCATCATTGGAGCTACTACGGTTCTTCAATAGCCGCTGATTTACTTTTAAATAAATTGGAAAATGATTTGCAGCAAGATTTTTATAAAGGTTTAAAATTTGATGGCACAACAATAACAGCATCTAAAGAACATTCCTATGCAAGCCAGCTCGGCATATTTTATAGCAGTAAAACAGAAGCTCCGTGGAGCAAAGAATATACGGATGAAATTTATTTAACCGACTGTTATACAGGTAAAACCTCAAAAGCTAAAAAAGTAGTTTCTAATGATTCTTTATGGGGTCCGATTGTAAAAGGCGAAGGTATTGTAACCAATAAAACCGCTAATAATGATATTAAACTTTTAATTTTAGGTGATTCTTACAGCAGCTATATGGTTCCATATTTATCACAAAATGTTAAACAAATAGTGTCAACACACTACCGCGACTGTGCCGAAAAGAAAAAAGAAATCAATATGCCAAAACTTCTAAAAAAATATGATCCTAATGCAGTTGTTTTGATAATGGTTGAAGGCGGCTTTTTCCACAGTAAATCAGACAACTTATTTAAAAATTTAAAATTTTAAACAAAAAGACAGGAAAAGCAAAATGCTTTCCTGTCTTTTTTACTCCCTAAAATTTTCCAAACTGCCGCATAGTGTTAAGGCGTGGACACTTTTTGCGCCTGCCAGTTTTAAGGTTTTGGCGGCTTCTTCCAGCGTTGCGCCGGTTGTTAATATGTCATCAACTAATAATATGTTTTTGCCGCTGACGCTGCTTTCAGCTTTAAAGCAGCCGCGCACGTTGCCGCGGCGTTCGCCCGGTGTCAGGCCGTACTGCGGTGCAGTCGGCTTTATGCGGCTTAGCACATGTGGCTGCCATTTGCCGTGCCGGGCCAAGGCTTCTTTAAAAATGGCTTCCGGTATGTCAAAGCCGCGCTTTTTACGCCGCTGTGCGTCCGTCGGTATGGATGTAACCACATCAAAACTGCGTGCTTCATAATCCACAGCCATAAACGCCGCTTCTTCGGCCAAAGGCTGCAAAAATTTCTGCTCGCCTTCAAATTTAAGCCTGTGCAGCATATCTTTCAACGCTCCGTCATATTTATAGCCCATCAATGCGCCGTCAATGTGTTTTAACCCCGGCATCGGCGCAAGCCTTAAATTTACGCTGCGGCATTTTGGGCAAAATACGCCGCGTTCTACTTCAATGCCGCAAGCCGCACAGTTTTGCATAAAAAACACGCTTACCAGCGTTTGCCACCATTTTTGCAATAAGTTCAAACTATCACCAATCTATTTAAAATAAGTCTGCCTGTTCCTGCAAGCGTTCTGCCAGCAGGGAGTAGCGTTTGCGCGTTTTGTCGTTTAAAACGGCCGTCTGCACTGCTTTTTTGCTGCCCACTATAATTACCCTTTGCCGCGCCCTGGTTACAGCGGTGTAAAACAGGTTGCGCTGAAGCATAATATAGTGCCCGGGCACCATTAAAAGTATTACGACCGGATATTCGCTGCCCTGCGATTTATGCACGCTCATGGCGTAGGCAAGCTGCAATTCGTCCGTTTCGGCGGAGGTGTACACCACCTTATTGCCGCTAATGCCTGCGTATTCGTATTCCTGCTCAAACGAGGTAAAAACAGGTTTGCCGCTGTCATCATACGCTACCGTTACGCTGCCGCCGTCAATGCGCACAATGCGCCCGATATCGCCGTTGAACACTTCTTTTTCGTAGTTGTTGCGTATCTGCATTACCTTGTCGCCTTCGCGCAGCACCGCGCCGCCGGGCATAACAATTTCGCCCTTATCCGCCGCGGGCGGGTTTAAATGCTGCTGCAATACTTTGTTAAGGTTCTGCACGCCGCAGGGGTTTTTGTGCATTGGCGAAAGTACCTGCACATATTGCAGGCCGTGTGCTTCCGCAATTTTTCCATACAGCTTCGCTACAAAATCCGCCGCCATAAATTCGTTGTCAAATCCTACAAATTCAAAATCGCTGTGTTCGGTAAATTCCGGCATTAAGCCGTGATTTATACGGTGGGCATTGCGCACAATGGGGCTTACTTCCGCCTGGCGGAATACGTTTTCGAGCCTTACAACAGGCATTTTTTTACTGCGGATAATATCTTTTAAAACAGAACCAGGCCCGACCGACGGAAGCTGGTCAACGTCGCCGACAAAAATCAGGCGGCAGCCGCCCGGTACTGCTTTTAAGAGATGGTACATTAAAGTTATGTCAAGCATCGAGGCTTCGTCGATAATGATTGCTTCTGCGTCCAACGGGTCACTGTCGTTTTTGCCAAAGTTAAAGCCGCTGCCGTCCGGCTGGTATTCCAAAAGGCGGTGTACGGTCAATGCCGGATGCCCGCTGGATTCTGCCAGGCGTTTGGCCGCACGCCCTGTCGGCGCAGCCAGCAAAATGCGGCAGCCTGCTTTTTCAAGCACCGTCAGTATGCCTTTAGTAACGGTGGTTTTGCCTGTGCCTGGTCCGCCGGTCAGCACAAACACGCCGTATTTAAGCGATGCGTGAATGGCGTCCTTCTGCGCGTCTGCCAGCTGAATGCCTGCCTCGCGTTCCCAGTCTGCTATTATTTTTTCTACATCGACGCTGCGGATTTTGCCCGGCGCGTCCTTTAATGCTAGTAACCGCTTTGCCGTCTGCACTTCCGCCTGATAAAGATACTCCGGATAAATCAGCCGCAGCCCGCCCACTTCTTCCGTACGCAGGCGGTCTTCGTCAATCAGTTGTTTAAAAAGCTCTTTCACAGCTTCGGGGTCGGTCTGCAATAGCTTAACGGTTTCCTGCGCCAGCAGTTCTTCCGGCACGCAGGTGTGCCCCGCCGCCGCTGCCATATTCAGCGCATACACAAGCCCCGCTTCAATGCGCCGCCTGTCGCTGCGGCTTACGCCCAAAGCCATGGCAATTTTGTCCGCCGTCCTAAAACCGATGCCCGTTACCTCGCTTGCCAGCGCATAAGGGTTTTCCTGCACGCGCGTCAAGGCCGTGCTGCCGTAACGCGCCGCCAGTTTGGGCGCATAGTTGGCGCTTACGCCGTGCTGCTCCAAAAACAGCATCAATTCGCGCATTTCGCTAAGTTCTGCATAAGACGCAGCAATGCTTTCGGCCTTTTTGCGCCCAATGCCTGCAATTTCCGTAAGCCGCTGCGGCTCGCTTTCCATAATGCTCAGCGTGCGGCTGCCAAAATGCGCCACAATGCGCGCCGCCATTGTACGGCCAATGCCCTTCACCGCTCCGGATGCCAAAAAACGCTCAATGCCGTCCGTAGTGCTGGGCTTAACCACGCGCAGCGCATCTGCCCTGAACTGCCGCCCAAAACGCGCATGCTCGCACCAATCACCCTGTAAAACAATGTTTTCGCCCATGTAGGGCGCCATGCCTTTATAGGTTGCCGTAACAAGCCCCGCCGCCGTTTTTATGCGCAGCACGCAAAAAGCGCAGTCATCGCTCTGGTATATTACATTTTCCAGTGTTCCCTGTAATTCTTCCACATGCTCACCGCCGTACAAAACAAATGTTCAGTTTATTATAGCATGTTTTGCACCGTTAATAAACTGCGCCCGGCGCGATAATTTTTTGACAACGCCCCGGAAATTGGCTATAATGAATTAAATACGTTTTATTGTTTTTCAGGAGGGTTTACTTTGAAATCCATCGGCACACAAATTGCCATTGATATGTATAATTGCAGCGATATTCTGCTGGATGACGTTATCGGCATTGAGCACATGCTCAGCAGCGCGGCTTCGCGCTTCGGCATGGAGCCCAGCGGCGTTTACGTCAACGACGAAGACGGCATCGCTGAATATTCTGTGTTTGCGCACTGCAAGCAGGGTCATATTACCATGCACGTTTACCCTGACATGGGCTTTGCCACCATTGATATTTTTACCTGCTATAAAGAAGCAAACCCGGACGGACTGGCACGTTTTATGCGCCATTATTTTAACCCGGATAAATCCAAAATCACTTATCTGGAACGCGGCGACTTCGGCAACGAAAGCGACATGAAGCCACGGCGCAAATCTCACACCAAAATCATACGCAAAGCCAAAACACTTGGCAAAAAATTATCAAAACTGATGATGCGTCCTAAATCCATTTAAACGCTGCCAAAAGGCAGCTTTTTCTTTTACCGGAGGTTTTAATGAAATACATTTTCTGGGATATTGACGGAACACTGCTTATTACAGGGCTTGCAGGGGCTGATGCTCTGCGCCAGGCCATCAAAGAGCAGTTCGGCGTTGAGGATTTTCAATTTTCACATCCGCTGGCAGGCGCAACTGATTCGCAGATTATCAAGCAAATCTGCATCGACATCAAAGGCCGCTGCCATACCTTTGACGCCGCCAATCTTTTGATTAACTACCACCGCCTGCTGCCGCATTACCTTAAAGAGCGCCAGGGGCGTTTAATGCCCAACGTAGCGCAAACGCTGGCTTATTTTGACGGGCTGGAAGGCTTTAAAACCTGCCTGTTAACCGGCAACACCACAAACGGCGCTTATTTTAAATTAAAACGCTATGGCATCAACAATTATTTTGACAGCCATTACGCCGTCTGCGGCGAACTGAGCGAAGACCGCAGCGAGCTTGCCAAAATTGCGCTGCGGCGCTTGCAGGTGCTGCACCCCGAAGCGGAAATTACGGGCAGAGACCTTTTCTTTATCGGCGATACGCCCAACGACATAAAATGCGCCCAAGCCATTGGCGCGCGCTGCCTGGCCGTGCTTGCCGGCAGCACCTACACCAAAAAGCAGCTTGCAGCCTGCCAGCCGTGGCAAATACTGGACGAACTGCCTGCCGAACCCCAAAAGCTGGCGCAGATGTTTAACGAAGCATGAGGTTTAATATGAAAAAATTTTTACTGACACTTGTTTGCTGCCTGGCCTTACCGGCGGCGGCACTGGCATATAACAGCTACCATGTACAGCTTGTAGAAAGCGGCGTAAGCTGCCCCGGCGGCGATTTAAGCGGCGCGGATTTAAGCGGCTTGAACCTTAGCGGCATTGATTTAAGCGGCGCAGATTTAAACGGCGCACGCTTTGCCGGTACCGATTTTACCGGCGCAAAACTGCAAAACGCCAATCTGCACCGCGCTGTACTGAAAAACTGCACCTTGAGCAAAGCAAATTTAAAGGGTGCTGATTTAAGCTACGCCAACTTAAACGGCAGCAAACTGGATAAAGCTAATTTTGGCGGTGCAGCGCTGTTCCGCACCAGTTTACGCGCCTGCGATATGCAGTACGCCAATTTTGCTTATGCCAAACTGATGGAAGCAACACTTGATAACGCCAGCGCTCAAAAAGCCGATTTCAGCTATGCCAACTTATCTTACGGCTGGCTGTACAAAACAAATTTGACGGATGCTGTTTTAACGCACGCCAATCTGTACAATGCCAAAATGAACAACGCCGTGCTGACCGGCGCAGATTTAACATCGGCAAGCCTATCGCGCGCCAGCTTGCAGCACGCGCAGCTTAACGGCGCACGACTTGACCGCGCCATGCTGGATGACGCCGATTTCAGCTATGCTGATTTGACGCTTGCCGATTTTGGCCGTGCATTTAAAGACAACGCCAAATTTTAAAATTTAAAATCATCCCTATATACAGCAAAACTCCGCAGCACAAACTGCGGAGTTTTTATTTGCCACTAAAACGCTTTTAAATTTTATTGCTTACGCTTTTACAATGTTCAGCAATACTTGCGTGCATTTTACAAGCGACTGCACCGGCAGATATTCAAAACGCCCGTGGAAGTTATGCCCGCCGGTAAAAATGTTGGGGCAGGGCAAGCCCATTTCCGAAAGGCGCGAACCGTCCGTACCGCCGCGCACCGGCACCAGTTTGGGCGTAACGCCAGCTTCGCGCATAGCGTTTTCGGCGCGTTCAACAATTTCAAATACCGGAGTGATATACTCCTTCATGTTGCAGTACATATCCTGCAAGCTGCATTCTACACTGCCAGCGCCGTATTTAGCGTTCATAAAGGCGGCTAAATCAAGCAGCAACTGTTTACGTTTTTCCAGCAACTTTTTATCGTGGTCGCGCAAAATCATTTCCAGTTCTACGCGGTCGGTGCCGCCTTCAATACGCAGGCAATGGTAAAAACCTTCGTAGTTTTCGGTATATTCCGGTTTTTCGCCCTGCGGCAGTGCCATTTGCCATTCTGCCGCCATGGTTACGGCGTTGCGCATTTTATTTTTGGCGCTGCCGGTATGTACGGAAACGCCGTAAAAAATTATTTTGGCATTGCAGGCGTTAAAGGTTTCGTAGTTTAGTTCACCCAGTTCGCCGCCATCGACGGTGTAGGCAAAATCCGCCTTAAATTCATCCAGCGGAAAACCATCCGTACCGCGTCCGATTTCTTCGTCCGGCGTAAAGGCCAGCAAAATTTTGCCGTGCTTTATTTCAGGATGCGCCAGCAGATATTCGCACGCGCTGACGATAGCCGTAATGCCGGCTTTATCATCTGCGCCAAGCAGGGTACTGCCGCCTGCCGTTAAAATGTCCTGTCCGATATAAGCAGACATTTCCGGAAATTTTTTCGTGCTTAAAACGCAGTCCGGCGCAAGACGGATTTCGCTGCCGTCCCACGCCTTGTGCGTTGTAACCTGCACGCCTGCGCCGCTTGCCTCGCTGCTGGTATCCATGTGGGCAATAAGCCCGATGACGGGTGCAGCATCCTCCGTATTGGCGGGCAGTTCTGCCAGCACATAGCATTTATCCGTAACTTTAACGCCGGTAAGCCCCAGCGAGTTCAGTTCGTTTTTTAAGTATTCCGCAAGCTGCCACTGGCCTTCGCTGCTGGGCTGCTGCGTGCTTCTTTCGTCCGAAGCCGTATTTATCTGTGCATAAGCGGTAAACCTTTTTACAAGGCGTTCCGCGTCAAGTTCATAGTTCATGGTTAGCCTTCTTTTCTGAATATTCCTGCCATAATTGGCTGATAGTTTTTTGCAGCACCGGGTGGAGTTTCTGCGGCGCTATTTCTGCCAGCGGACGCAGCACAAAGTCGCGGTTCTGCATATCCGGGTGCGGCACAATAAGATTCTGTTCGTCAATGACCTCATCGCCGTAAAAAATCAAATCCAAATCTATAATGCGCTCGCCCCAATGGCGCAGGCGCACGCGCCCCATTTCAATCTCCGTTGCCAGCAGCATTTTTAAAAGCTCCTGTGCGCCAAGCTCCGTGCGTACCTCGCAAACTCCATTTAAAAAGCGCGGCTGGTCGGTAACGCCGTAAGGGTCAGTGTCGATATATGATGATACCTTTACAATTTGCAGGCCTTTTGCCGCAAGGCGTTTTAAAGCTTCGTCAAGGTTATCCTTTAAGCTGCCGAGATTAGTTCCCAGCGCCACATAAGCCGTTACCTGCATAAAACCGCCTCCAGCATGCGCACGGCGCGCAGATTTTCTTTAACGTCATGCACGCGCACCAGCTGCGCACCGGCATATACTGCCTGGCAGCTTAACGCCAGCGTGCCTTCCAGGCGCTCCTGCGGCGGCAAATCGCCCAGCGTCTGCCCGATGACGGTTTTGCGCGACGCCGCCAAAAGAACAGGATACCCCAAGCCGGTCAACGCATCCAACCCCTGCAAAAGTTCAAGGTTCTGCTGCGTATTTTTGGCAAAGCCAATGCCGGGGTCTAAAATAATTTTATCCGCACCGATGCCAAGCTCTACAAGGCTTTCTGCACGCTCTTTTAAATAAGCGGCAACCTCCGTTACCACGTTATCATATCCGCAGTTTTGCTGCATGGTTTTAGGCGTGCCGCGCATGTGCATCAGCACTACCGGCACTTTGGCATCATCAGCTATCTGCGCCATAGCGGCATCGCCCGTCAGCGCCGTAACGTCGTTTATAATATCCGCGCCCGCGCTGATTGCCGCCTTCGCCGTCTGTGCGTGATAGGTATCAACAGAAACAATGCTCTGCGGAAAGGCTTTTTTTACAGCTTCTATGGCAGGCACAACGCGGCGGATTTCTTCTTCCGTGCTTACTGCGTCGCTGCCGGGGCGCGTGCTTTCGCCGCCAATATCCAAAATATCCGCGCCGTCATTAAGCATCTGCTCTGCCTTTACCAGCACATCTGCGCCAACGCGCGAGCCGCTGTAAAACGAATCGGGCGTAACATTTAAAATGCCCATAATGCGCATTTTATCATAAACAAGCTGCCGGCCGTCCGCCAGCACCGTTACAGGCTGCTGTGATGCAAGCAACGCCTGCAATTCTTCACGGATTTTAGAGAGCCCGAAAAACGGCATCTGCGCCAGCTTGCGCACTAAAATACGGTAATGCTTAACCGTGCCCAACAGTACGGCATCGACGTATTTGGTATCGTTTAAAATGCAGCCGCTGGGCACTGCGCAGTCGCCGCCTGCCGCCAGCATTTCCTGCTTTAAAATATTGGCTGCCGGTGTGCGCACCTGCGTCAGCTTCAGCGGCAAAATTACGCTTTTAGCGGCAAAAATGCCGCAGCTGGCGGGGTGTACGCCAAGCCGGGCAATTTCGCCTTTTAAATTATGTCCGTTAAGTTTTATAATCATGCCTGCCAGCCCTTTTCCACACAGGCAAAGGCATTGTGGTTATGGATGCTTTCGATGCTTTCCACAGTTACCTCATACCATTTAATGCGTTTATCCGCCTCAAGGCGCAGAGCAATTTCACGCACGGCATCCTCTACAAAGCGCGGGTTATCGTAAGCCTTTTCCGTAACAAATTTTTCGTCCGGGCGTTTCAGCAGGCTGTACACCGGCGCACTCGCACCAGCATCGGCCATTTCTGCCAGCTCTTCAATCCAAACCAAACCGTCCGCTTCGATTTCAATCCGCGCCAGCGCACGCTGGTTGTGCGCGCCGTAATCGCTGATTTCCTTGCTGCAAGGGCACAGGGTCTGCACCGGCACTTCCGCCATTATGCGCAGCTTAAATTCGTCCTGCTTTTCGGCAGTCAGCACGCAGTTCAAATCCATCGGCGCACGCTGCCCGGTTACCGGCGACGTTTTATAAATAAAATACGGAAACTCCATGCGGATAAAGGCTTTTTCGGCCTGCAAATGCGTTTTTAAATTGTCCAGCACTTCTTCAAGCCCTGTGGGGCTGATAGCGCCGACTGTCTGCATACATTCCACAAAACGGCTCATATGCGTTCCGCGTATTTCGTGCGGTAAATCCACTGCCAGGCTGATGGTGGCAACACTGTGCTGCTCACCCTGCTCTTTGTCCTTTAAGATAACAGGCCAGCGCAGGTTTTTAATACCGACATGTTTCAGCGGAATGCGGCGCATATCTGTCTGCGATTGTACGTCTTTCATCACAAATCACCTCTGTAAATGCAGCCGCTGGTTTTGGTTTCCCACACTTCAACTTCGTATAAATCGTAGTTATCAGCATGCAGCAAGTCTTTTAATTTATTCCACACCCATACGCTGATATTTTCTGCCGAAGGCTGCGGCAGAATATCGTTGATGCAGGCGTGGTCAAGATGCACCAGCACATTTTCCTTTACGATATTTTTCAGGCGGATAAAGTCAATAACCATGCCTTCATGGTCGGGCGTGCCCTGCACTTTTACCACCAGCTTATAGGTATGCCCGTGCAGGCGCTCGCACTTGCCGTTGTATTCCGGCAGGTAATGCGCAGCGTCAAACTCAAATTCTTTTAAAACAATCATATTTCCTCCGTTAAACAGTCAGTCCGGCAAAATCCGGCTGCTGGCGCAAAGCCTCATAAGCCACAATGGCGACAGAATTGGAAAGGTTAAGGCTTCTTGCCTCGGCAATCATCGGTATGCGCACGCAGCAATCGGCGTATTCATTGCGCAGTTTTTCCGGCAGGCCTGCTGTTTCCTTACCGAAAATAAGCAGGCTGTCCGGCCCGTATTTTACGTCCGAATAGCGTTTATGCGCCTTGGTAGTCAGCAAAAATTTAGGGTTATCCTTGTATTTTTCCAGCACCTCGTACACGCTGTCATAATAATGTATGTCTACCAGGTGCCAGTAATCCAGCCCGGCACGTTTTAAATATTTATCTTCAACCGAAAAGCCCAGCGGGCGCACCAGATGCAGATGGCAGCCCGTCGCTGCGCACAGGCGCGCAATATTGCCCGTATTGCCGGGAATTTCCGGCTCAACCAATACGATATGCATTAAATCACTTTCCTTCTCTCAAAATCTTTTCAACACGTTCACGCATCGTCAGCTTGCGTTCCTGCTTGGTTTCCTTATCCTTGTCTTTATCTTTATCCTTATCTTCGTCCTTATGGCTGCCCATATAATTTTTCAGGTATTCAGCCTTGGCTTTTTCAGCTTCTTTCAGGTCGTCCTTATCCATATCCAGCATATTCTGGTAAATGCGCATTATTTTTTCGCAGTAATGGCTGCCCATGGCCCAGGTGCCGTTCAGCCCGCTCCAGGTATCTACAATGCCGCGCTCCATGCGGATGGCATGCGCCAGTTCATAACGCGGGTCAACAATATCCGTAGAAGGATGCTTTTTGGTAGTATAAGCCAGCAAATGCTGAATATGCGCACGCACGCCGATGTCCGGCTCGTCAAAGTATTCGCCTTCTACACCGCCTCCGGTTGTGCCCAAACCGCAAAAATTATTCTGCTCCGGCTTAACGTCGCCGTTAAAACGGAAAAAGCCTGTTTCCACAATCGCCTGCGCCAATGCCAAATCCTCACGCACGCCCTCGCGCCCGGCTTCTTCCCAGTACAGATGCACCAGCTCATCAACCGAGCAGTTCAGCTGCGGGTCGGTATTATTCAGATAAATAAGCGCCGCTGCCTGTTCCGGCGTAGCTTCGGCCTTGCCGAAAATACTTATTTTTTTATAATTTTTAGGCAGGCCTTTGGTATCATAAGTGCTTTCGCTTTTAGCCTTTGTTTTGGCTGCTTTGGCAGATGACGGCTTGGAAGATACCACAGCTTTGTCGCTCTTATTCTTTTTAATGTTGTTTTTTATAATTTTGGCCGCTGCCGTTGCTACCGTGCTTTTGGTAACTTTAGGCACAGTAACCGCGCGCGGCGATGCCGAAGCGCTGGCGGCAAACGCCGTTAAGCACGCCAGGGTTACGGCTGTAATTGTACGCTTTTTAAATTTCACTTGCATTCTCCTTGCTGTATTTTAATTAAAAATTATTGCAAACATACAAATAAATTTTACATCAAACAGCGGCAAACTGTAAAGGCGTTTTACAGTTGTTTAAGACAAATTCACAAATGAAAACCTTTCGCCGTTATGTTATAATAAAATAAAGTTATTCAAAAGGAGATGATTGCATGTCAACCGTTTTTAAGTATATCAACCACGCCTGCTTTATGCTCAGCCACGAAGGCCATAACATTATTTTTGACCCGTACCTGGAAGGCTGCCCTAAATTTAAGCCGGGCGACACCGAAGCTTTGAAAGGGCTGAACGTAGAATACATTTTAGTTAGCCATGCTCATTTTGACCACATCGGCAGCGCTTTTGAACTTGCAAAAGCCTGCGACGCTACGGTAATTTCTACCGCCGAAGTTGCAGGCCTTGCCGGTGAAGCCGGTGTAAAAGCACACGGCATGCACCTTGGCGGCACGCACAAATTCGATTTCGGCCATGTACGCTTAACGCTGGCCTTCCACGGCAGCGGCGTTGCAGGCGGCCATGCCTGCGGCTTTATTGTAGATTTTTACGGCACTAAGCTTTACTTTGCGGGCGATACCGCACTGTTCGGCGATATGCAGCTTTTGCAGCGCCTTGACCCGTTTGATTATGCCGTACTGCCTATCGGCGATAACTTTACCATGGGCCCCGCCGATGCAGCAATTGCCGCCGAATTTTTAAAGGCCAAATATGTTATCCCCATCCACTACAACACCTGGCCGCTGATTGCCCAGGACCCCGAAGCTTTTAAAGCCAAGGTTGAAGCAGACGGCAGCGCCGAAGTGCTGATTGTGCCTGTCGGCGAAAGCATTGAATTGAAATAAAGGTCAGCAAAATCAAAACCGGGAGTATCTGCTCCCGGTTTTTTATTTTGGCAAAGATATATAAATATATACGCCATATGCTTTTAATGAATTTGCTAAGCTGTTCAAAGCTGATTCTAACTCAAATCCGTCCTTTGAGAAACAACTGTTTTTATGATAAGATAAATTATAAAACAAATAGTTATAAAATTTTATCGGATTGGAAGAAACTGAAAATGTCAAAATTAGTGCAGCTAGACGAAAACACACCGTCAATCAGATATTTATGCAAAAAAGACAAGCGTTTTCAAAAAGTTTTTTCCATGATAGGCAGCATATCCTATGAACTTCAGGAAGATGGTTATTCTTTTTTGATTCATGAAATCATAGAACAAATGCTTTCTGCAAAAGCCGCCAACGCTATATACGGCAGGTTGAAAAAACTTTGCGGCGGCTCTGTTTGTCCGGATATTATCAATTCGCTTTCTGATGAACAGATTTTAAGTATCGGTACGTCAAGAGCAAAAGTCAAAGCAATCAGAAGTTTGACACAGGAAATAGAAAATGGCAATATTGTTTTTTCTGAATTTGATAATATGACTGATGCCGCTGTGCTGCATACATTAACGCGCGTTCATGGGATAGGAATGTGGACGGCAAAAATGTACCTATTATTTGTGTTGGACAGGCAGGATATATTGCCCTTTGAGGATATCGCTTTTTTGCAAGGATATGGCTGGACTTATAAAACAGACGATTATTCGCCCGCAGCTGTCAAAAAGAAGTGCGGCAAATGGAAGCCGTATTCTTCTATTGCCGCAAGGTATATGTACCTGGCTGTCGATAAAGGATTAACCAAAAAGGAATTTCATCTTTTCAAATAAGCAAAAAAGAAAATAAAAAAGCAGCCTTCCAAAGAAGACTGCTGATTTTCGGTGGTGGGCGCTAACGGGATCGAACCGCTGACATTCTGCTTGTAAGGCAGACGCTCTCCCAGCTGAGCTAAGCGCCCGAATGGTGACCGGTGGGGGAATCGAACCCCCGATACCGCCGTGAAAGGGCGGTGTCTTAACCGCTTGACCAACCGGCCAGGTGGCTCCCCGAGTAGGACTCGAACCTACGACGCCCTGATTAACAGTCAGGTGTTCTACCGGCTGAACTATCGGGGAATTTCTTTGTGGTGCTGACCACATATGCTATTATACGGTTTTAAGGTGTTCTTGTCAACACTTTTTTTAAAATTTTTTAAAATTTATTTTACAGCAATTTTTACAACGATTTTCTGCACGTCGCAGGGCGCTTCCTGCGCATTACATCCGGGACGGTGCAGCTCCCACGGAAACAGCACTGCAAAGTCGCCGGCATTTAAAATAACAGCGTCCTTTTCGGCAATATTTTCAAAAAACAGCAGGTCGCGTTCTTCGGCGTAATCTTCCACAACTTTCACGTCATCCGTGCGCGGAGCAAAATAAATTTTTTCCGTGCCTTTACCTAAAAACTGCACATCAATGTATTTATTATGGGCTTCCGGTTTCTTTTTGCTGCTGTCCTCTGTTGTGTATGTATCAACATTGGCATACATCCTATCGCCGTCAAGTTCATATCTGCCGTTAGGCACTTTGCTAAAATCGGTCGCAGCCAGGTATTTTAACGCTTTTTGCAAATCTTCGCTTACATACGGCAGCAATTTTTCAATATCTGTTTTATGTCCAAAAATCATGTTATCAGCCCTCTCTTGTTAAATATAAGTTATATTCTGCGCCGCCGTTAAAAATCCTTTGCAAAAAACTGCTGTTTAGGATAAAATTGTGCATATCGCTATTTAAAGAGAGGACTAAAACGTGAGCTACTTAAATGTCACCAATGTATCGCATTCCTTTGGCGGACGCCAGATTTTGGAAAACGTTTCTTTTAAGCTGATGCGCGGCGAGCATGTCGGTCTGGTCGGCGCCAACGGCGAAGGCAAATCGACCTTTTTGAATATTGTTACCGGCCACACGCTGCCGGATGAAGGCAAGGTAGAATGGCCCGGCAAAGTAACAGTCGGCTATCTTGACCAACAAAGCACATTAGAAAAGGGCATGACCATCCGCGAAGTGCTGCGCACCGCTTTTGACGGTATGTACAAAATGGAAGCGGAGATGCTGGAGCTGTACGAAAAGATGGGCGACGCTACTCCGGAAGAAATGGATAAAATGATGGAAACCGTCGGCGAAATCCAGACGGAGCTGGAACACGGCGGCTTTTATTCGCTTGACAGCAAAATTGAAGAAACTGCAAATGGGCTGGGGCTTGGCAGCATCGGCCTTGACCGCGATGTTTCCGAACTCAGCGGCGGTCAGCGCAGCAAGGTGCTGCTGACAAAACTGCTTTTGCAGAACTCCTCCATTTTGCTTTTGGACGAACCTACCAACTATCTTGACGTTGAGCATATTGAATGGCTGACTAAATTTTTGCAGAACTACGAAAACGCATTTATTTTAATCAGCCACGATGTAAGCTTTTTGAACAAGGTCGTTAACGTTATTTACCATTTAGAAAACTGCGAACTGACGCGCTACACCGGCAATTATGATAAATTCCAGGAAATGTACGCCATTTACAAATCGCAGAAGGAAGCAGCCTATGAGCGCCAGCAGCAGGAAGTTGCCAAGCTGGAAGACTTTATTGCCCGCAACAAAGCGCGCGTTGCTACCACCAATATGGCTAAAAGCCGTCAGAAAAAACTAGACAAAATGGAAATGATAGAAAAACCTCGTGAAAAGCCGAAAGCGCACTTCCAGTTTAAAGAAGCACGCACGCCGAGCCGTTATCTGGCTGTGGCCGAAGATTTGGTGCTGGGCTATGACACGCCGCTGAACCGCCCGGTAAGCTTTAAAATTGAATGCGGGCAGAAAATCGCCATCCGCGGTGTTAACGGTCTTGGCAAGACAACCCTGCTGAAAACGATTTTAGGCATTATCCCGCCCATCAGCGGCAGCATTGAACTGGGCCAGTTTTTGGAACCCGGCTATTTTGAACAGGAAGAACGCGACAAAAACGAAAACACCGCACTGGAAGATGTATGGAACGAGTACCCCGGCATGACTAACTACGAGGTGCGCGCTGCGCTGGCTGCCTGCGGGCTGACCAACGAACATATTACCAGCAAGGTATTTGTACTTAGCGGCGGCGAGGCTGCCAAAGTGCGCCTGTGCAAGCTGATGCTGAAAAACGTCAACTGGCTGGTGCTGGACGAACCGACCAATCACCTGGATGTTGACGCCAAAGCGGAACTAAAACGTGCCCTGATTGATTTTAAGGGCAGCGTGCTTCTGGTATCGCACGAGCCGGAATTTTACGAAGACTGGGTAACAGATGTATGGAACATTGAGGACTGGACAACAAAAATAATTTAAAACAGGCATAAAAAAAGCAATGCAAACCAGTAATGGCTGCATTGCTTTTTTTATCAGCGCATGTTTTCGATGAAGTCCTCAAAAGCATTGATTAAAATGGGATGGCCGGTTACTTTAAGGTCACGCAGGTATGTGCCGTAAGATTCATACCAGGTTTCAGCCAGTTCCATCGTCAGGCCTTCTTTTTTGTATTCTTCAATCATTTTTAAAACAAAGCGGTTAGCTTCGCCGGTTTCTTTATTCACATTCAGCGGAATGATGCGGGTTTCAGGCTCGTAACTTTCAACAGTTACATCCCAGCCGCCGGGTACAGGCGGACGGCGTGTAGCTTTAATCATATAGCCTGGCGCAAAGCCGACATAAGCACCGCCAAGGAAATTGTAAAGTTTGGCTTTAGTCAGCGGATAGCCGTTGGCGTTGCCCCATTTTACAATCTCGTCGCAAACTTCGTTATTATGAATTACACTGGAAAATTCAGCCGTTGCCAAAACTTCGGACATGGTAGTTACCTCCAAAATAAAATCTATACTTATTGTACTTTATGTCGTATAAAATTTCAAATCTTTTTGGCTGAATCCGTTAAATTTGACCCATATATTTTAAAATAACCTGGGCAATCAGCGCCGAGCCGATATAAGTGCCGATAAATACAAAGCACGAAATTACGGTAATGCGCCAGCCGCTTTTGGCAAAAGCGTCCAAATCCTTGCCGATGGCAATGCCTGCATAAGCAAGAATTGGCGTGCAAAGCTGTAAAAAGCCTACTTTTTTAACGTACTCGTCTACATATTCGCTGCCCGGCACGCCCGGATAAGAAAGCAGGCAAGCCAACGTTACAACATAAGCAACCGCAGGAATGTTGCCCGGTAAAAATTTAGCCATAGCAATGCCTGCAATTGCCATCAGCATCAGCATTACCAGTCCGGGGATGGATTCCACCACGCCGTAAGGGGTACCGATAACATTTGCCACCAGTGACATTGCACTAACGATAACCAATACAATAAAAGTGTCCTTTAAACTCATTTCGCAGCATCCTCTCCGGTAGGTTCAACCCCATACTTAAATTTATAAATCTTTTTATACATCCATTCACTCAAAGGCAGCGCCATCCAGATGGACATATACACACCGTCCAGGCCGGACAGCATATTGCTTGCCGCGCCAAAAGCCGCTATCTGCTCAGCCATATCAGGGTACATAACAGTCAGCGAGCCGACTGCCGCTGTCATCATACTTGCCGAGCCGACGCCCGCCGCCATGGCCAGCGCATACGGATGGATAGGCAGGTACGCCGCCGCAAAGCTTGCCAGTATGCCGAAGAAAATTGTACCGAAAACAGTACCGCTGATATAAACGCCCATAACGCCGCGCCCTTCGGCACTGTCCAGGCCATAACGCTCACCGATAAGCGCTACATTAGGCTCGCGCGCGATAGAATGTGCCGCGCCGATAGCCTCGCGCTTCAAACCAAAATACATCGCAACCGGAATACCCAAAAGCACAGTGCCGATGTTGCCGAACTCCTGCAAAATCAGTGCAGGCGATGCCTTTAAAATCTCCGGCAGGGTCGGCCCTACAAGCGTACCGTAACGCGCCATTAAAAGCATCAGCGTAATGCCGATAAGCGAACTGGCGTCCGACATATCCTTAAAATTAACGATTTTTAAAAATTTGGGCGCAGTAAAAATACCCATAATAAGTGCGTACAGCATCGGCAGCAGCACAATCGTGCCCACGCCGATTTTGAAAGAAATATTGCCGATAAGCTCGGCAGCAATAACAAGCACAAGCACAATGCCGTGCAGCTTAAAGTTAAACACATTAACCCCTCCTTTTATTTAAAATCAGCCGAAATAACTTTCAAGTTTGGCAATGTATTCGGCTTTAGTCATCAGCGGTTTATGCTCAGCCTTGATTTTTTTGCCAAGCTCTGCGCCGTCAGCCAGCAGGTCAATAATCGTCATGGCAAAAGCCTTGGCCGGCAGAATTACCGCAGCATCAAAATCAACAACATGGAAGCCTGCCGTATGCAAAAAGCCGTCCGTACCGCCGATAAACGGATGGATTACCGGCATCAGGTGCGATACGTCGCCCATATCGGTCGAAGCGTTGAAATGCCCTGCATCCCTGATATTAACCTGTGGGTTGACAATCCTGGCATTTGCGGCAAACAGCTTGTTCATTTCGTTGTTGCACGCCAGCGGCAGCATGCCCGGCAGCGTATTGATGATAACCTGTGCGCCAATAGCGTCGCCGCCTGCTTTTAAAGCCGCGTCAACCTTTTTATGCGTTCTCTCGATTGCTTCCATCGTTTTGGCACGCACATAAGTTTCAATGCGCACATCAGACGGTACGTTGTTAACCAGGTCGCCGCCCTTGGTAATAATCGGGTGTACGCGCACAACATCCTGCTCGCGGAAGGTTTCGCGCAGGGCGTTAATACCCATCAAGCCCAGCATGGCAGCGTTCAGCGCGTTAATGCCCTGGTCGGGCGCATCGGCGGCATGGGCGGCCTTGCCGATATACTGAATGGTTTTGCCGATAAAACCGTTGCTGGTTTCGCCGATGGAAACGGTCGGCTCCGGCATATTTTTATCGGCGTGCATCTGCATTGCCATGTCAATATCGTCAAAAGCGCCTTCATAAATAAGCTGGCCTTTGCCGCTTAAAAAGTGCAGCTTGCCTTCGTCAATCAGGCGCTTTCTGTATTCGATTTCGACATATTCTTCTGCCGGAACGCCGAAAAATACAGCGTCGCCGTTAAGGTACTGCGCCGCGCCTGAATTTACAATACCGCAGCATGCACCCAGCATAACGGCAATCTGCAAATTATGGCCGCATGCGTGGGCAGCGCCCGTTAGCGGGTCAGCCTTGCAGCTGTCCGGGCAGCTTATTGCGTCCAACTCGCCCAAAACAGCAACGGTCGGGCCTTCGCCTGCGCCTTTTACGCGCGCTTTAACGCCGGTAATGGCAAGCCCGGTCTGCGGGGTAAGACCCAGCCCTTCCATAAATTTCTGCACTTTGGCAGAGGTTTTTGTTTCTTTAAAGCCAAGTTCCGGTTCATTGGCAATATCGTCTGCAACAGCGGCAATCTGTTCGCGGTAAGCGTCGATTGCTTCGCACACCTTTTGTTTAAGCTCGTCTTTGTTCATTTTTGTTCTCTCCTTAATCACAACAATTGTAATATATGTAGAAATTATACCATAAGTACCCCCAAAAAGGAATTACCCACAGTGTACTTTTGCATATTTTTGATTTTACTTATATCTTTTGTAAAGTTGTTTGCACTTAGGCTGTATGCTATGCTAAAATAAATTAGCAATAATTTGTAATATCGGCTAAATTACATAAAATATAACCCGAGGTGAAGAATAATGAGCAGGCGCATGACTACTTCTGAAGCCATCAACGAAGCAAGGCGCTGTCTGAACTGTGCCCGTCCGCTGTGCAGGACAGGCTGCCCGATAGAAAATAATATTCCGCAGTTTATCCGCGCGTTAAGCGAAGGCAACATCGGGCTTGCCTACGAAATTATTTCCGAGCGCAGCAATCTGCCCGCTATCTGCGGCAGGGTTTGCCCGCACGAACGCCAGTGCGAGGCCCACTGCGTAATGGCCAAAAACAAACACGGCATCGAAATCGGCAGCCTGGAAATGTTTATTGCTGATTTTGCGCACGAAAACAATTTGAAACCGCTGCCGCCTTCTACCGGCAAACGCGGCAAAGTTGCAGTTATCGGCAGCGGCCCGGCAGGTTTAACCGTTGCAGGCGACCTTGCCAAAATGAATTTTGCCGTAACTATTTTTGAAGCGCAGTCCGAACCGGGCGGCATTTTGCTGTTCGGCATTCCGGAATTCCGTCTGAACAAAGATGTTGTACGCCGCGAAATTAAAGAGCTGCTGCACCTTGGCGTAGAGATTAAAACCAATGTGCTTATCGGACCGGATTACACCGTTGACGATTTGTTCGGCATGGGCTACGACGCTATCTTTATGGGCACCGGCACCTCGCTGCCGCGCACGCTGGATTTGCCCGGTAAAGAACTGACCGGTATTTTGACCGCTACTTACTTTTTGCGCATGGTTGTGCTATCCGACAGCGGCAAGCTGGACGAAAGCGAAACGCTGCTGCACACCGGCGATAATGTTATCGTCATCGGCGCAGGCAACGTGGCTATGGACGCTGCCCGCACAGCAATCCGCCGCGGCGCAAAAAATGTTACGGTTGTATATCATAAAACCGAAGCGGAAATTTCCTGCTTCCCGTCCGAATACGAAGCAGCCGTCAAGGAAGGCGTGCAGTTTAACTTTTTGCAGCAGCCGATTGCTTACCTTAACAAAAAGCAGATGCGCGCACTGAACGCCATGCGCCAGAAACCCAGCGAAAACGACGAAACCGAACTGGCAGGCCTGTTGGTACAGAATATTGTTAAAACCGAGGACGGCCAGTTTATTGAAGAAGGCGGGCAGGAAGCCCTGCCGTGCGACTGCGTGATTTTAGCCATCGGCCAGCGCCCGGCCGCAAGGATTGTTTCTACCACCAAGGGCATCCAGGTTGACGACCGCGGCTTCGTTATCACGCGCGAGCGCCCCTACGGCATGACGACGCGCGCTGGCGTATTCAGCAGCGGCGACGTTGTACACGGCCCTGCTACCGTGGTACTGGCAATGAAGGAATCCAAAAAGGTTGCCGCAGGTATTGCGCAGTATATCGACGCCAAAAAGCTTTTGGCCGAATGTGAAGAAGTACCTGAAAACTTAAAATAAGCAAAAAATAACCACACTGAACTGCCTAAACAGCCAGTGTGGTATTTTTATGCCCATAAACCGGTCTGTGTAAATTTTTCTACATCCACAAGCCCTTTATCCGTAAGGCGCAGGCGCGGTATAACCGGCAGCGCCAAAAAGGACAGTACCATAAAAATGTTCAGCCCTTCTGGTACGCCAAGTTCGCCCGTCCAGTAATGCAGCTGCTTTAACTTGCGGTTGACGGCTTCCAGTTTTTCACCGCTCATCAGTCCGGCAAACGGCAGCGGCAAAATGGCTTTGATTTCACCGTCCAGCGCAATAGCTATGCCGCCTCCCTCTTTACGCAGGGCAGCAGCCGCCGTCAGCATGTCGGCATCGTTAGTGCCTGCCACAATCAGGTTGTGCGAATCGTGCGCCACGGTAGATGCCACAGCGCCGCGTTTTAAATGCAGCCCCTGCACAAAGCCAAGTCCTACGTTGCCGGTGGCGTGATGGCGTTCAAACACCGCTAGCTTCAAAATATCGCGCGAGGTATCGCTCACTGCTTCGCCGTTAATGCACAGCGGCTTTTCTGTGCGCAGTTCCGTTAAAATCTGTTCCGGCACAACGCGGATAACTTTAATATTTTTATCCGGCTCAGCCGCTATTTTAAGCCTGCTGCTGTCAAGGTCCTTTATATCAGTTCCGGCAGCAGCTGATTTAAGGTATGGTTCGCTTTCCCACAGCAGCTTGCCGTTCTGCACAACTTTTATGCCGTTTTTAAATACAAACTGCGGCGTAAAATCCTGCAAATTGGTAAATACGTTAATATCTGCCAGATAACCCGGAGCCAACGCACCCCTGTGGTACAGACGGAAACGCTCGGCCGTGTTCAGCGTCGCCATCTGCAAAAGCATTTCAGCCGGATAGCCGTGCGTAACGCCGATTTCCAGCATATAGTTGATGCTGCCCTGCGTTACCAGTTCGTCCAGATGGCGGTCGTCAGTCGACAGGCAGCAGCGGCGGCTGTTTAGCGGCGTAACGCATTTTAACAGCTCCAGCAGGTTATGCGCGCCGCTTGCTTCACGCAGCATTAAATAACACCCGCGGCGGATTTTTTCCAGCCCTTCCGTCCACACGGTAGCCTCGTGGTCCGAGCTGACACCTGCCGCCAGATAAGCATTTAAATCATTGCCTGTTACGCCCGGTCCGTGACCGTCGCACAAACCGCCGCGCACCAGCGCCAGCTTTTTAAACACGCCCACATCACCGGCCAGCACACCTGGGTAATTCATCATCTCGCCAAGTCCCAGCACACGCGGATGGCTTAAAAACGGCTGCAAGTCATCTGCTTCAAGCACTGCGCCGCTTGTTTCCATGCCCGTTGCTGGTACGCAGGAAGGCAGCATAAAAAATACGTCCAGCGGAATGCCTTCTGTTTCGTCAAGCATCCATTGCAGGCCTTCCGTACCCAGCACGTTGGCAATTTCGTGCGGGTCGGCAAAAATGCCGGTAACGCCGTTTAACAAAAGCAGCTTGGCCAGCTCACGCGGAGCCAGCATCGTGCTTTCAATATGCATGTGCGCATCAAGAAACCCCGGCGTTAAATACTTGCCGGACATGTTGTATTCTTCTGCGCCCTTATAGCTGCCGATACCGGCAATCACGCCGCCGCACACGGCAATATCGGCAGTTTCCCATTCGCCCGTAAAGCTGTTGAACACCTTGCCGCCCTTTAAAACAAGGTCGGCATGTTCCAGCCCGCGGGCAACTTTTAGCAGCCTTTGTTCAAATTCTGCCTGTTCCATAATCTTACCTCATGTTGATAAACTGCAAATCTACGCCGAAATCTCCTGCTTTTAAAGTTTGGATTACGGCTTGCAAATCGTCTTTTTTAGCGCCGCTGACCCTTACCTGGTCGTCCTGCATCTGCGCATTAACCTTCAGCTTGGTTGCTTTAATAGCGGCGATAATCGCTTTAGCCTTATCCTTGGGGATACCCTGCAAAATGTTCAAGGTCTGGCGCACCGTGCCTTTCGTAGCAGGTTCAACTTTGCCAAGCTCCAGGCAGCGCAGGGGAATGCCGCGTTTAGCCATGCGCGCACGCAGAATGTCGATAATTGCGTTCAGCTTATATTCATCCTCGGCAGCCAGCTTGATGCACTTTTCTTCCAGCTCGATGCTGGCGTTGCTGCCGCGGAAATCATAACGCTGCGCAATTTCCTTTTTAGTCTGGTTAACGGCGTTGTCCATCTCCTGCATATCCACCTGAGAAACAACGTCAAAAGAACTGTCTTTAGCCATTTATATAATCACTCCATTCTTGTATTGTGGTTATATTGTAACATACATCCCATTAAACAACAAACCCCGGCACTGTAAAGCACCGGGGTTCAAACAGCCTTCCCTCATTTGGCCGCTCAGTCGATGATGTTGTGTTTGTATTCGTTGTATTGTGCTTTCAGCCTCTGCATCATGTCAGCCATTTCCAGCTGCAAATCGGAAGCAGCATCAAAATCATGCCTTGCAAATGCTTCGCGGGTCATGGTAAACAGGCTCGGCTGGTCGGTAATATCTTTCGCCATGGTGCTGCGCATAGCTGCGATTTTTTCCCACATTGCTGCATCATGCGTGGTATGGTTGTCGTCGTCATGCAGCTTTTTCATTTGGCAGATTTCTTTGTAATATTCCGGAATAATTCTGTTGAGCAGTTCGGTCTGCCAACGGATTAAAGCGCCTGCTGCAAAGGAATCGATAAATTCTTTTTTGAAAATACCGCCGCTGGTCAGCACGGCAATTTTTTCCGGGTATTTTTTGATAGCGCACATATTCTCCCAAACGGTTGCAGGCGGCTGGCCAAACAAATGCGCGCGTTCTTCTTCGTTGTAATCTTCAAATACGTCGTGTTCGCTGCGGTATTCCCTGTCAGTTTCCAGATAGAATCCTTCTTCGCCGGCTTTTTTGGAAAGCTCGTTTTCCAATTCTTTCAGGCTCTTGCCTGATTCTACGCAGGCCTTGATGCCGTCCAGCATAGCAATGTAGAAAGCAGCAATGGCAAGATAGGTATTGGTGTACGGATTCGGGGAACGCATTTCGATGCGGGTTGCCAGCGGATTGTCGATATCACGGATAAGTCCTGCCAGGATTGTACGGTTGCGGGACGGTACTTCCGGGCTGAGGCCGAGCGAAGTAACAATGCAGACCGGAGCTTCAAAGCCAGGTTTCAGGCGGTTCAGAGAATCAATGGTTGAAGAAATAATCGGGTTGATTACTTCATAGTTTTTCAAAATGCCCATCATAGAGCCGTAACCAACGGCAGAAAGGAATTCTTTGTGCATATCTTTAGGCGCAAACAGGTTTACAATTTTGCCGTTTTTCAATTTTGCCGCCAGGCCGACATGGGTATGCTCGCCGCTGCCGGCAACACCCGGTACCGGTTTTGCCTGGAAGGAAACTTCAAGGCCGTTGAGGCGGAAAATTTCTTTTACGATAATGCGCGCCAGCAGTTCATTATCTGCGGTCTGCACGCCGTAACTGTATTTCCAGTCAACTTCAAGCTGTTCCATAACGTGGGTCATGTGGCCGTTGTCGTCAATCTGGCCGCGGACACCGCCGCATTCCTTATGGCCCATTTCCGGCTCAAGGCCGTAAGCTTCAAACATTTCCACAGTCTGTTCCAATGCGGTGCGTACATTGCCGCGGCAGCGCTGCCAGTACTGTTCCTGCATCATCTGCGAGGAACTCAAAGCTTCAATCGGCGCATCTTCGCGCGGGGATTTAACCCAGAATTCCAGTTCGGTAGCGCAGGTAAAGATAATTTTTTCGATATCCTCACCGCTGATATGTTCAAGCCCTGCAATCTGCGGATGCTTTTTAAACAGTCCGGTCAGTTCTTGTTCTACATAATCAAGGGTATCATGCAGAATGGAACGGGAATCAACGCGGACATTATTATGTACAAGGAAGCACGGAATACGCAGCGTGCCAATCATTTTGCCGGTAGCGGTATCAAAGTGCTCGTAATTATAATCAATATACCAGTTTACGCTGCGGTCGATTTTCATATCGACGCGGGCGTTATTCAAAGTAGCAATGCCGGTCAGCACAACGGAGCTGCCGTCAGTCTGGGCAGCCATGCCTTCCATAATGCCGTCAATATCTTTCAAAAACAGGCTGATAGGCACTTTTTCGTCAGTATCGTTGCCTGCAAAATCAACACCCATAAAAGATACGAATTTAATCTCGGGGTGTGCAGTTAAAATTTCAGTCAGTCTGGCTCTGTTCTGTTCTTCGGGTTTAATAACATACAGCATATCGGGATTCATCATGTTCGTTCACCTGCGGCACAGGGCCGCGCTCCTTTCGTTTGTTTGATGAAAATACAAAAGACCCTTCTATTTGGGTATAGCAAATAGAAGGGGCTCCATTGACCACGGTTGTATTATATCAAAAAAATTTCTTTCCGGCAAGCGGATTTTTAAAATTTTACTTTTTGCCCAAAAAGCGGATGAGGATTTCCTCCAGCATTTCAAACTGGCGGCCGCCGTAACGGATTGCCGCGTTAAAATCTGCCAGCGCCAGCATAAACCCGGCCAGTTCCTTTGCTGTATAACTGCGGCACTGCTCCATCAGCTTTTTAACGGCATAAGGCGAAGTTTTCAGCGACGCTGCCACTGCCTGCTGGTTCATGCCTTTGGCTGCCAGTTCCTTTACCTGCGCCAAGCGCCGCACCTGAAAAGCTATCAGTCCGCTGACGGCAATAGCGCTGCCGCCGTGCTTTTTTTCGTTCTGCAAAAGTTCCAGCGCGTCCGGCAGGTTTTTAAGGGCAATGGCATTCAGCAAGGCAAAACGCGAAACCTCCGGCAGGGATGAAAACACGGCTTCCACATCGTCCCTGGTCCAGATGCGCCGCTGCCCGGCATAAACGTACAGTTTTTCAATTTCCTGCTCCAGCAAAAGCAAAGGCGCAGTATCGGCAGCCGAAAGATATTCCATTACCGTCTGTTCGGCTTCGTATTCAAAACGGCAGCCGCGTTTGCGGGCTTCGGCATCAAGCCACGGCTTAAGCTGGTACGGTTTCAGCGGTTTGCACTCGGCGCACGCACCGTCTGCCAGCAGTTTTTTGTAAATTCGCCCGCGTTTATCCATTTTGGCGACACTGATAAATACATGGCAGAACTCCGGCACGTTCAGCAAAATTGCTTCCAGATTTTCTTTCTGTTTTTTATCGGCCGCAAAAATTTTTTCGTCACTGATTATTATCAGACTGCTGCCGCCGAAAAACGGATAAGTATTTACAGCGGCATTGAGCCGCTTTAAATCAGTATCGCGGTCAAACACGCTGATTTCCATATCCTCGGCAGGCACATCGCCGAACACGTATTTTTTTATGCAGGCAGCCGCTTTGCTGCGGTAGTAATTTTCTTCGCCGTACATCAGAATTACATTAGGCAGCGCTTCGCCCTGCTCCAGCATTTCTATAAGTTTTTCAGGCGTCAGTTCCATAAAATCACCTTAAAAAAATTCTTTGTCATATCTATAACTATACCATTGCAGCCGCCCGCCGTCAAAGCATACTTTTACCGCGCCCAGCTTATCCGTGCGCAATACTTTGGCACCGGCGGCGTTAAGGCGCTGCAAGGCTTCACTGCCCGGATGCCCGTAACTATTGCCCGCACCGGCAGAAATCACTGCCAGTTTTGGGCGCGCCTGTTTTAAAAACATATCGGTCGATGAATAATTACTGCCGTGATGCGCCACTTTTAAAACATCGGCAGGTTTTATTTTATCCACTGCCGCCAGCTCGATACTTTCGTCAGCGTCGCCGGTAAATAAAATGCTGCCGTCTTTTTCCGCCACGCGCATAATAACGCTGCTTTCGTTACCGCCGCCCTCGCCGCGTCCGGAAGCCAGCACCTCAATCCGGCATGGGCCGAGTGTATAAACGCTGCCAGCCCGAGCCGTGATAATATCCTGCGGTCTGATATAACGCAGAAGCCGCTGCACATCTTCCGAAGGTTTTTCCTGCGGCAAAAGCAGTTTGTCTATCTTTACCAGCCGTGCCAGCCCGGCAGCGCCGCCAGCGTGGTCGTGATGGCCGTGGCTCAGCGCCAGCAAATCAAGCTTATCAATGCCAAGGTAACGCAGATACGGTACAAGTATGCGGCTGCCGGTATCAAAATCACCCTGTAAACCGCCGCAATCTACAATAATGTTCTGCCCGGCGCTGGTCTGCACCAAGGCTGCGTCACCCTGCCCTACATCAATAAAATGCACTGTAAAAGGCATAGGCGCAAGGCTTTTAGCCGCCAGCAAAACCGTTATACCCAGGCTGCAAAACAGCAGCGTCATACGCCGTTCCGCCGCAGTAAACCAATCCTGCTTAAAGCAGGCTAACAACGCCAGGTAATACAAAACGCAGCACGCCAGCGGCAAATGCGGCAGGTTTACCACCGCCGCAGGCACACCAGCCAGAAAGTGTACCGCGTTTAACAGCGGCTGCATGGCAACCCCGGCTGCGTAAATGATAAACGTACCGGCAAAAGGCAGGCACAACCCGGCAAGTGCAGCAATAACCAAAAACTCCATGGCTGGTACCAGCAAAATATTGGCGGCAAAGGTAACAAACGAAAGCTGGTTAAAATACCATACCAATAGCGGCAGCGTGGCCAGCTGTGCCGCCAAGGTAATGGCAAGGCCCTCGCGCACAAGGCTCCATTTAATAAACGCCAGCCGCTCCTTTAACTGCGGGTAAATAAAAATCAGACCGCCTGTTGCCGCAAACGAAAGCTGAAAGCCAACGTCAAGCAGCCATAAAGGATTGTATAAAAGCAGCAGCACCGCCGCCGCGCAAAAAATGTTGCCGCTTTGCGCTTTTTTGTAGCTGCCGCTGCCTGCCAATGCAATCGCACTCATCAAAAAAGAACGCCACACCGGCGCCGAACCGCCGCACAAAAGCGCGTACAAAAATAACAGTGCCAGCACAATGCCAATTTGCAATTTGCCGCGCCTGCCGATAATTAAAATTAAAAAGCCTGCCACCAACGCCATATGCGTGCCGGAAACCGATAAAATATGCGCCAGCCCTGTTGCCGAAAAAGCCTCGCGCGTCGCTTCGATAAGCCCGTCATAGCCGCCAAGCGCCATGCCGCACAGCACTGAGCCTGCTTCACCGGGAACAGTGCTGCGTATTTTTTCGCGCAAGCTATATGCAAAAAGAAAAAATTTATCGCTGATGCTTGGTTCTTTAGCAATATGCAGCGCAGATTTTTTTGCACTAATGCGCCCTTTAAGCCCCTGCTGTAAATTCCAGTTTTCGGTATCAAAACTGCCGGGATTGGCAAAACCATGCAGGACTTTCAGCGTACCGCTGACTGTAATATTGCCCGACACAAAATCCGAAACATCTGCCCCGGCTGCAAACACGCGCACCCTACCGCTGGCATTTTGCACTGTGCCGTTTTCCTGCTGCACTGCGCGGCAATCCATAATAAAACTTACACCGTCGCCGCGCTGCTTAAGGCTGAGCAAATCGGCACTGCCATATACTGTTACCATGCGCCCGGCGTAGTTATCTATTGCCGCTGCATCCGGCTGCATAGCCCTGCTGCCAACTGCCAGCCCAAAGGCGCAGAATAACGCCGCACCGCAAACAGCTATATAACACCCCTGCGGCTTAAACTTTGCCAGCACTGCCAGCAAAACGGCAAGCACCAGTGCAGCCAGGCAGTAAAAATATAAATACTGCGGCGCTAAAATGCCAAAATAATCACCGGCAGCAAATAATCCTGCAGCAAGCAGAAACCAAATCTTCATAAATCAAGGTATGGGCGCATTTTATTAAACTTAGCCTGCCCAATGCCTTTCACATTCATAATATCTTCAATTTTGGCAAAGCCGTGCTGGCTGCGGTATTCTACAATGCGCTGGGCCGTTACCGCACCGACGCCCGGAAGCTGTTCCAGTTCTTCTGCCGCAGCGCTGTTCAGCCGTATTTTGCCGCCGTCAGCAACAGCCGGTGCAGCAGCTTCAACAGGCAATGCCGCACTGCCTGCCGCTGCATTAACAGTTGTGCCATAAGCAGCACTATTTTGCGCCTGTTGCAGCTTGCGCAGCTCCTTAGCGCTTAAACGAGGCACGTTTATCTGCATGCCGTCTTTACAGATTTTAGCAAGGTTCACCTTGTCGAGGTTAGCTTCCTCCGTCATGCCTCCGGCTGCTTCTATCGCTTCAACAGCCCGGCTGCCCGGTGCAATTTCGTGCAGGCCTGGTTTAGCTACTGCACCGCTTACATATACCGTTATTTTTGCATCTGTCGTTTCTTCTACCTGTGCTGCTGCCTGCTGCACCTCCAATACAGTTTCTTCACGCTGCTGCGGCCCAAAGCTGGCCAGCACGCAAAACAGCACCGCCACAGCAACGGCGATAATCTTTTTATTAAGCTGCGCCATCAGTTCAACTCCTTATAAAAAAATAAAAACTCCCCGGATTTCTCCAAGGAGTTTTTGTTAAATAAACCAATTACGGTTTTACAACGATATTGACCAGACGGCCCGGCACGCAAATAACCTTCACAATTTTTGCGGTATCAACGGTTTCTGCAATATGCGGTTCGGCAAGCGCCAGTTTTTCCAGTTCAGCCTTACCCGCATCGGCAGGCACAACCAGGCGGCCTCTTAATTTGCCGTTAACCTGCAAAGCAATTTCCACGCTGTCCACTTTCATGGCTTCATTATCATATTTCGGCCATTTTTCGTTGTGGATGCTGCCTTCTTCAGAAATTACACCGTGCCACAGTTCTTCCGTGATATGCGGAACAAACGGCGAAAGCAGTTTCAGCAGGTTGGAAATAACTTCAAAAATCAAGCCTGCATGCGGTGTTTTTTCAGCTTCTTTGTAAGCATACAAAGCGTTAACCAGTTCCATCATCGAGCTGATAGCAGTATTAAAGTTGAAGCGCTGTTCAATGTCGTCCGTTACCTTTTTAATGCTGGTATGCAGCACACGGCGCAGGTTTTTACCCGCTTCGTTCAGTTCAGCCGGGTCATACTGCGTAACCTTCTGCGCCAGCACATCCTGATAATGGTAAACAATACGCCATACCCTGCCGAGGAAACGGAACGAGCCTTCAACGCCCTGGTCGCTCCATTCCAGTTCTCTTTCAGGCGGTGCGGCAAACATAATAAACAATCTTGCCGTATCAGCGCCGTATTTGCCGATGATTTCTTCCGGCGATACAACATTGCCAAGGGATTTACTCATCTTAGCGCCATCTTTAATAACCATGCCCTGAGTCAGCAGGTTGGTGAACGGTTCTTTATAATCTACAAGGCCCGCGTCATGCAGCACCTTCATAAAGAAGCGGGAATACAAAAGATGCAGGATTGCGTGTTCAATGCCGCCAATGTACTGGTCAACCGGGGACCAGTAATTTACTTTGGCTTTGCTGAACGGCGCGTCAGCATTTTTCGGGTCGGTATAACGCAGATAGTACCAGGAAGAACACAGGAAGGTGTCCATGGTATCGGTCTCGCGTTTTGCAGGCTTGCCGCATTTCGGGCAGGTGCAATTTACAAAGCTTTCAGAGGTTGCCAGCGGCGATACGGCACCGGCATCGAATTTAACGTCTTCCGGCAGCATTACCGGCAGCTGGTCTTCCGGCACAAGCACTTCGCCACAGTCCGGGCAGTAAATAACCGGAATCGGCGCGCCCCAATAGCGCTGGCGGCTGATAAGCCAGTCGCGCAGGCGGTAATTAACGCGGCGGTGGCCGATGCCCATTGCTTCGATTTTGTCCTTGATTGCTTCCATGCCTTCATGCAGCTCCATGCCGCTGAATTCACCGGAATTTACAAGCACGCCTTCTTTTTCCTCATAGGCGTCGGTCATATCTTCTAATTTAAGCTCTTTATCCTTGGGGTTAATTACAACAATTTTATCAATACCGTATTTACCGGCAAACATCCAGTCGCGGGAATCATGGGTAGGTACGCCCATAACAGCGCCCGTGCCATAATCGTAAAGTACATAGTTTGTAATCCAGATCTGCACTTTGCGTCCGGTCAGCGGATGGATGCAGTAGCAGCCTGTAAACAGGCCTTCTTTTTCAGATTCGCTGGAAGTACGTTCAATATCGGACTGATTTCTTACGCGCTCGCAGAAAGCTTTGATTTCTTCGGCTTTCGGGTTGTTTTCGCACAGTTTTTCAACCAGCGGATGCTCTGCGGCAAGTACCACAAAGGTAACGCCGTAAATCGTATCCGGGCGGGTAGTGTAAACAGGCACGCGCTCGCCAAGTTCCGGAATTTCAAAGCTGAATTCCAAACCTTCGCTGCGGCCAATCCAGTTGCGCTGCATAGTTTTAACGCGCTCAGGCCAGCCTTCCAGAAGGTCAAGGTCTTTCAGCAGGTCTTCGGCATAATCAGTAATTTTAAAGAACCACTGTTCCAGGTCTTTTTTTACAACTTCGTTATCGCAGCGCCAGCATTTGCCGTCGATAACCTGTTCGTTGGCAAGTACCGTGTTGCAGGTATTGCACCAGTTAACGGCAGATTTCTTTTTAACTGCCAGGCCGCGTTTATAAAACAGTTCAAAAAACCATTGCGTCCATTTATAATAATCGGGCTTGCAGGTAGTTACCTCGCGGTCCCAGTCATAGGAAAGGCCGAGTCGTTTCTGCTGGCGCGTCATGTTGGCAATGTTTTCCATCGTCCATTTTTTCGGCGGAATGCCGTGTTTGATAGCAGCATTTTCAGCAGGCATGCCGAAAGAGTCCCAGCCCATCGGATGCAGCACATTATAACCGTTCATCGTGCGGAAGCGCGCAACAACGTCGCCGATGGAATAGTTGCGCACATGGCCCATGTGCAGGTTGCCGGAAGGATACGGGAACATTTCCAGCACATAGGATTTCGGACGGCTGCTGTCCATTTCTGTTTTAAAGGTTTTGTTGTCTTCCCAGTATTTCTGCCATTTGGCTTCAATCTCATGGGGATTATACTTTTCTTGAATCATATTTTTCAACCTCACACAATAAAGATAAAGCTATTTTAAGAATAATACCCTTAAAATTATATAGCTTACAGGATTTAAAGTCAATTATAAAAGCCTGCTGCCGTGTACAAATATCGCCAAAGTGTAAAAAATATGATACAATCAAAGTAAATTTTACATAAAGGAGACACTATGAGCCTTTTTGCCATTGGCGACTTCCATTTATCCGGCGAGCCGCCAGCCAAACCCATGGAGGTTTTTAATCCTGCCTGGGCAGGACATTTTGAAAAAATACGCCGTAACTGGCTGAATATTATTGCACCGGAGGACACCGTCATTATCTGCGGCGATACCTCGTGGGCAATGTCGCTTGAAACTGCTATGCAGGATTTAAACCGCATTGCCGCCTTGCCGGGACACAAAATAATTTTGCGCGGCAATCACGATTACTGGTGGACCAGCCTGAAAAAAATGCAGCAGGCGACAGAAAACAAATTTATGTTTTTGCAGAACAATTTTTTTGCCTGCGGCGATGCAGCTATTTGCGGTTCGCGCGGATGGCTGCTGCCTTCATCCGATAATTTTACGGACGATGACAAGCATATTTATGAACGCGAAGGAACAAGGCTGGAACTTTCGTTAAGCGCCGCCAAAAACGCCGGCTTCAGCAAAATTGTTGCCGCCATGCACTACCCGCCTCTATACAAGGCAGACGAAGTTACCATTTTTACGGAACTTTTTGCCAGATACGGCGTGACGCACTGCGTATTCGGGCACATCCACGGGCAGGACGCCGCCAATGTTTTTGAAGGCGAAACGCGCGGCGTAACCTACAAACTGACAAGCTGCGATACGCAGAACTTTGTGCCGCAGCTTGTGCTGCCTTAAAACAAAATATTTGCAATCCGCATGGTTATTCTGTGCGGATTTTTTATTGCTGTTTTAAACGCAGCGCCGTTATAAACGGCTGCAAAACCGTTTCATCACGCGTAAAGTTTGCGCCGCTCTCTATGGTTAAATTACCGTCGCACAATGCAATGCCGCTGACGGAAGCGCCGCTTTTTATTGTAATATCATACTTGGAAATAAGTAAAACTTTACCCAGCACGGCATTTTTGCCGATTTCAATCTGCCCGTCGCTGATGATGACGCAAAAATCAGGTATCTTCGTTCCATCCGCCACAAAAATGCTCATCATAGCAACAAGGCAGCCCTGCCCTTTGATATTTTTAGACGCTGCGGCAATGCTTTTGCTGTAATGCCCATCGTCATAATATAACGCGCCGGAAAGTCCGTATTCTTCAAATTCCGTTTTGGTTGGAAAAGCCATTTCCTTAAAATTAGCATAGTTTTTAATATCAAGGCTGTCCAAAATGCCGCCCAGGTTATCAGCATACGCCGTGCCTTCCGGCAGATTTTCCGCACCGGTAAGTTTTTTGCCTGCCGCCAGTGTATAACGCCTGCCAAGCTCAGCAATGTCCTGCGGCAAATTTAGTTTAAGCTGCTGTAAGGCAAGGCTTTGCCCGCCCGCATCGGCGCTTATGATATAGCGTGCCAGGCCGTTCTGTTCTTCCGCATCAATGCCTGCACGCAAAATATAGCCGCCGGGATACAGCTTCTGCGGCGGTAATTCAATACTATTCTGCAACGTGCTGTCCATAAAATCAGACTTAGCCAAAGCCTGCACAGCCAATTGCAGCTGACGGCGCACAAGTCGCTGCTGTGTTTCTTCAGCCTCCTGCCGCAGCCAGTACGCCGCTGCATGCAGGAAGGCCGCAACGGCAAGCACGCCCGCCAATACAGCAACGCCTATGCCGCCGCGCCTGTCGCTTAAAATTTTGTTAAAAACTGCCATTTGCCATTACATAAACTTCCGTAAATTTTTTACTGCGCCCCGCAGCATTATCCTTTAGCTGTAAGGTAACCTTCAATTTATCTGCTGCAATCTGTTCAGCCTTAATGCTTTCCAGTGTAACTTCTGTCAGCGACAGCGGATTAACACCGCGGGATGAATTATATTTTATCTCACGCGCCAGCGAACCGCTGCTGCGGTAAAAAGTTACCTGCCTGTTGCCGCGTGTTTCTTTGCAGACTATTTTATCGTTGCTGCCGCTGGTAATTTTTATGTTAGCAGTATGCAAAAATAGTTCCTGTTCAATAAAACTCTGGCTGTAACGGGCAGCGCGGTACAAAAGCAAATCGCTTTGCAGCTTTTGCCACGAGCGGGCAAACCCGGACAAACCGTTATACATAATAACGGCAGCAATAAAAGTAACTGCCACGGCAAGGCAGATTTCCGTCAGCAGATAGCCTTTGTTATTCACCGGCAGTTACCACGGCAGCAGCAATCTTACCGACAGCATTTTTTACCGTTACATAATAAAAAGGCCTTGCCAAGCCTTCGCAATAAAATTCCTGCCGTTCTGTTTCTAAACCCAGCGCCGCCATTTCTTCCTCACTGTATGCGCCGGTTGCCGCGTTAAACGCAGCCAAATCAGCGTTACGCTGCGCAACAAGCTGCACGCCGCTTGTGTAAGCCGTTACGGCACTTACACTTACCATTGCCGCAGCCGCTAGGCACACCAGCATCTCTGCCAGCACAAAACCTTTGCTGCCCCTCATTTAAACACAACCCTTCCTGTTACTGGCTGCACCTGTAACCAATAGCTGATATCCTTATCATGGCGGCATTTGATAATATAGTTAAGCGTCTGAGACGGCGCACCCTCCTGCGAAAATTTCAGGTCATTAAGATGCTGGCTGAAATATAAGCCGCTGGCTGCGCCGAAATTTCTTTTCAAAAAGACATCTTTACCGTGGTAAATCCGGTAGCCATCTTTGTCCTTGTCCATTTCCAGCCGGCTTCTGCCGGATACATCATAAAACGAATACTGCTGCAACGCAGCAATATCGTCCGCCATTTGCTGCGCGGCATGCTGCGCCTGCATCTTATACAAATAACTGCTTACGCCTATATAAGACGGCACCAGTAAGGCTGCCATTCCTGCCAAAATACCTGCCGCTGCAATAAGCTCTATCAGTGCAAAGCCTTTATTCTTCAGCTGCACTGCTGCCATCAGAAGTTACAAGCTCACCTGCTGCATTTTTGCCTTTAAGAGTATAAGTTAGCTTATCGCCTGCCGGTGTATAGGTAAACTGCGTCCCGGTAGCGTCTTTAAACTCCTTGCCTTTGGCAATATATTCATCCACCAAGTCATCCAAAGCATCCGGGCAAGTGCCTTTATCCATTTTGTACAGCAAAATAGCATTATCAACCGTTGCCAGGTCGCTTTCAAGACGCGCATTTTTAGCACGGTCTGCCGCACTGTCCAGCGAAGGCATCAGCATAGCGCCCAAAATGCCCAAAAGTGCAACCACAGCCAATACTTCCAGCAATGTAAAACCAGCATTGCCTTTTAATTTTTTCAGCAAAATAAATCCCCTTTCCTGTCAATATCCGGGAAGTGCTCCCGACAGGGAAAACATTGGTGCAGCCACAGCCAGAATAATAGCCGAAACAAACGCCGCTACAAATAACAGCAGCAGCGGCTCCAGCACAACCTTTAAATTTTTCAGCGTATCGTCAAAACGTATCTGCAACAGCTCAGCTGCCCGCGCCAGCATTTCCGGCAAGCGCCCGGTTTCAGCCCCCACGCCGATAAATTCCGTGCTTAAACTGCCAAAAAGAGAACCGGCATTCAGCGCTGCTTTTTCAGGTGCTGTGCCGCGCAGAACGTCAGCAGCAAAATTTTCTGCCTGCTGCTTCAGCCCGGCGTCCCCCAACGCCGCTCCGGCAATCTGCGCAGCCTGCGGCAATGATATGCCGCCGTGCAGCAAAAGCGCCAGCACCTTGTTAAAACGTATTTCCAGATACAGCTGTTTTTGTGCTTTTAAAAACGGTATGGCAAACAACGCCTGCATAAGTGCCTGCCGCTTTAGCACAGCCAAAACTACAAAAACAGCAAGCACCGCTAAAAACTCCGGTAAATTATCCGCAAGCGCGCCCTGCACAGCAAACATAAAGTTTAAATAAGCAGGTATTTCAGCATTCATCGAAGCATACAAATCAGCAAAAAGCGGCAATACTTTTACAATAAACATCAACGCAACCGCAAACGAAGCTGTTAACAGAAAGAGCGGATACAAAGAAATATTTTTTATAAATCGCTTCATCTGCGCCTGTAATTGATAGTACTTTGCAAGTTCATCCAGCATTTCGCACAAAATGCCACCTGCTTCTCCTGCCGCTATTACCGCCCCAGCCAGGCTGCCCCACGCAGCCCTGTTTTTGTTCATGCACTCCGCAAGGCTTTCACCGCATTGCAGTTCGCGCTGCATATCCTTACATAATTGCGCTGTTTTGCGCGGCAGGCGTTCTTGTAAAATCTGCAAAGCTTTCAGCACCGGCAGGCCGCTGTCAAGCATCAGTGCCAGCTGACTGAAAAACACAGCCTTTTCTTCATCGCCCAGCCCGCGTTTTTTAAACCTAAGCTTAGGCAACTCAAACGATGGCTTTGCCTCCACACACTGCAAAAATGTTAAATAACCGTAATTAGTGCGTACATAAGCTGCTGCGTCGTCCCGGCTGGCGGCCTTATAAACGCCGCCGAAACTTTGTCCTTCAGCATTTACGGCCTTCCACCTGTATTGCTGCACCAACTGCACCCCTTTTCCGAAGCTTTTATATTCGCTTTTATTAACGCACCTTCCCAGCTGTTTATTTTTATTTTGTAAATAATTTGTAAATTTATTGCTTATTTGCTTTTAATGCACGCCTAATTTATAATAAAAGTATCCAAATATAAGGAGCGTCTATATGCTTGAAAATAAACTCGGCCTTACCAATTCAGCCCAACTTGCTTTGGCAGAAGAAAAAATAACAAAACAAAAAGCCTTGCAGCTTTTTAACTCCGGTTTTCTGGATAATTTGCCGCCCGGTACCTTTGAAACGCTTGCCGCAATACATAAATACCTGTTTGAAGATGTTTATGATTTTGCCGGAAAAATGCGCAGCGTTAATATCGCGAAAGGCAATTTCCGTTTTGTACCTGCTTTGTATCTGCCGGAAGCGTTAAAAAACATCAGCAGCATGCCTCAGAATACTTTTGACGAAATCATTGCCAAATATGTAGAAATGAATGTAGCGCATCCATTTCGGGAAGGTAACGGCCGCAGCACTCGCATCTGGCTTGACCATATTCTAAAGGCAAAGCTTGGCAGAGTAGTTGACTGGAGCATTGTCGATAAGGAAGATTATCTGCTGGCCATGGAACGCAGCCCAATCAAAGATACTGAAATCAAACTGCTTTTACAATCTGCCCTTACGGATAAAATCAATGACCGCGACGTTTATATGAAAGGCATAGACGCCAGCTATAACTATGAAGGTTACAATACCTTTAAAACAGAAAATTTATAACCAAAAAGCCTGTACCAGCACTTACGCCGGTACAGGCTTTTACCATTGTATTCATTTGTAAAAAACTCTAAAATTGCATTCTTTTATTATGCCGGAAGTTCTAAAATTTTTAAACCAGCCCCATCCAGCTCCAATAGGTTGCGCCCAAAATCATAATCAGCGCAAAAGCAATTAAAGTCAGCGGAATACCGGATTTTACAAAATCATTAACCTCAAAGGTATTCGTTCCGTAAGCAATCATGTTCTGCGGCGCATTAACCGGCAGTATAAAACCAAAGCTTACAACATATTGCAAAATCATCGTCATGCCTACTACGTTTACGCCCGGAGTTTTAAGCTGCTGCAACACAGAAATGATAATCGGGATAATGGCCGATGCCAAGCCCGTTGCACTTGCAAAGCCCATGTGAATAACAATAAGGAAAATCGCCATTATCGCCAGCACAATTAAAGTTGTAGAATTCTCCAAAGCAAAAATGGTTACGATTTCGTTGGCCAGCCAGGTTGCCGCTTTGGTGGAAAGCAGTGCGGAACCCAGCGAAATGCCTACGCCAAACAATACAACCGTACCCCAGTTAATTTTGTTAACGGTTTCTTCCCAATGCATTACGCCGATTTTCGGCAGCATTAAAAGTGCAATAGCAACCATTGTACTGGTTGATGTATCAATATTATGCACTATTTTCTCTGTTGTCCAGAAGAATAACAGGCACAGGGAAATTATAAGCAGTTTCTTTTCGTCAGCGCTGATTTTGCCCATCTCTTTCAGAAGCCTGCTGACAGTAGCCTGCCCGCCGGCAATTTCATCAATTTCCGGCGGCATGATATGCAGCATTAAATGATACAGTGCAAACGACATCATAATCGCAAACGGAGCTGCCGCAATAAACCAATCCAGCCACGAAATATCCACGCCCAGCGTCTGGCTGATGAAGTTGACGGCAACCATATTCTGCGCCGCCGCTGTTTTAATGCCGACGTTCCATACACTGTCTACCTGCGCAACGGCAATCATCAGCATCCCGGCAAAACGGCTTTTAAGCGGCACGCCGAAAGCTTTAATCATGCCCATGACAATCGGCACCAGGCAGGCTACACGCGCTGTCGTGCTTGGCACAAAAAAGCTTAAAATAAAGCCGCACAAAATAACGCCCAGCAATACACGGTTAGCCTTAGCGCCGACTTTGGATAAAATTATCAGCGCAATGCGTTTATCAAGCCCTGTTTTGGTCATGGCAGCCGCTAAAAACATTGCCGCCGCCACAAGGCAGAAGGCTGTTGAAGAAAAGCCCTTCAATGCCATAACCAGCCCGGCGCTTGTACCATACAGCTTTCCCGTTGCCGGATTAGGCGCAAAACCAATCAGCACCGCCATCAGCGACATAATAACGCCTGCACTTACAGGATAAGAAATTGCAGTTGTCGCCCACACAATTACCGAAAACACCATTATGCCTATCATGCGCTGCCCCGCTACCGATAAACCTTCCGGAGTCGGCAGCATGACAATAACCGCCAGTATTATAAGCGCCAAATAAAAACCATAGCGTTTCATAAAGCCGGGCGGTGCCTGTTTTTTAGCAGTTGTTTCAGTCATAAATAACACATCCCCTCATATAATTTCTAAAACAGCAAACAAAAAAGCTTGTGTATGCTTTTAACACATACACAAGCTCCCTTGCTTAAGCTAATTATAGCATTTACATTCAGCGCGTACAATAGTTTTTATTGTAAGTATTGTTACATTCCTTTGTTATATTTAAAACTGTCAAGAGTTTTTTCGATTTTCTTCGCCAGGCTATCAGGCAGGCCTTCGATATTAACATTAAGGAAGCCGCGCACGATGGTTGCCGTTGCGTCATCCTCACTCATACCGCGCGCCATCAGGTACTCAATTTCTTCCGGGTTAATGCGCCCTACTGCTGCTTCGTGGCTCATCTCGGCGTTGCCGGTCTGCGCGTCAAGTTCCGGAATGGCGTAAATATAACCTTTGTTGCTCAGCATCAGACCGTCACATTCCAGGTGCGCACGGATGCCTTCAACTGTACCTGTCATGCAGCCGCGGTTAATAACCTCACCGCCGGTAGAAATCGTGCGGGTAATGGATTCTGCTCTGCATCCTTCCGCATTTAAAATTACCTTGCCGCCGATGTCAAGATGCGAGCCTTCCGGCGCAACCAAAATCGAATTCAAACGCGCCACAGCATCCTTGCCGTTTAAATGCACGGTCGGGTACATCTGCACATCCTTGGCTTTTTCGATAGAAACATAGTTGGAAATATACTGCCCGCCTTCTTCAACCATAGCCACAGTACGCGGGCGTACAATTACGTTTTCGCCCCAGCTGTGAATCATGGTAAAACTCAGCTTGGCATTTTTGCCGATGTACATTTCGCTGATGCCGATGTGCATGCCGCTTTCAACCTCATGGGCAGAAGTACAGCCGGAAATAATGCTCAGCTCAGCGCCGTCCTCAATAATTACCACGTTATGCACATGCTGCAGCTGCTGGTCATGGCTGATGCACATGCACGCCTGCAGCGGCGTAGTAATTTTTTCACCGGCGCGCACGCGGATAAAATAGCCCTGCTCTTTTTCGAGCGCAGTTTTGGCAGTGTATTTATCGGTATCAGGCTTAACTGCTTTCCACCAGTATTTTTCTACCAGCTCCGGATATTTTTCAGCAGCCTTGCCGGTGCTCATCAGCTCCAGCGGAGTTTGCTTTTTAACCTTGACTTCAACCGCATTGTTATCAAGCTGTACAAACGATGCGCTGCGGTTTTCTTCTTCTGCCTCACCGGTTTCAATACCTACATATTCCAGGCGGTCGCGCGTTTCCTGCGAAAGGTCCTCCACGCTTTTTAAATCATTTTTATCGGTGTCGCTGTAAGCGTTTAAATCTATGTCATTGCCGTAAACGGCTTTTTTCTCAAGGGCAGCCTTTAAAGTTTCGTTGCTCATTATTTTTTCACCTCACAATTGCCGCGTTTTACACAGGTTTCATATCCGGCCTGACCGATGCAATTCAACACATCAAGCGGGTCGCCGCAGGCACAGGTCATTTTGCCTTCATAAAGAATATGGGCGTGGCTTGCCGGAACATATTTAAGGATATGGCCCGAATGGGTAATAATCAGGCCGCTGCGTTTGCTTTCCAGCGGATTATGCCCTTCAAAGCCCTGGTTTTTAATGCAGCACGGCCTGTCGCATCCAGCACCTCCGCAAGGTTCGGTATGCAGGATGTAATTTACAGCCTTGCCTACAAGCACAATGTTTTCAAGGTCAACGCCGCTTTCAGGCTCGTCCAGCAAAAGCAGGTCAGGGTTCTGCGCCATCAGCTGCAAAAGCTCACAGCGTTTCAGCTCACCGCCGCTGAAGCCATCGTTTACGCTGCGGTCAAGGAAGGTATCCATACCCATCCATTTGGCCATGGTTTCTGCTTCTTCCGGAGTTGCTCCGCAGATTTCAACCATTTTGCGCAGTGAAAGGCCCCTTATCGTCGGCGGGCGCTGAATCATTACGCCAATACCGAGCCTTGCCCTTTCGTCGCAGCTCATCTCTGTAATGTCCTGTCCTTTAAAATAAATTTTGCCTTCTAAAATTTCGTAACGGTCAAAACCCATAATCGCGCCGATAAGCGTGGATTTGCCGGTACCGTTAGGGCCGAAAAGCACATGCACTTCGCCCGGTTTAATATGTAAATTAATATCGCTAAGTATTTTGCGTCCGCGGACAGCCACGGATAAATGCTCTATTTTTAACACGTAATTTACCTTCTTTCTTTAGGATTTGCTTTGATTGCGTTACCATTATAACACAGCCTTTGAATTAATTCCATACTTTTTTTGTAGGAATTTGTGCATAGCCAATTAATTTCACATGTGCTACAATAATAGAAGCCCTTTTTATTACAAGCAGGAGGTAGTTATGCATCAGTATCTATTTTTTATCGGCGATTTTCCCATCCGCATGTACGGATTGGTTTTATGTATGAGTATTTTTTTAGCGACCGGCGTGGCTTACTTTTTGGCCAAGCAGGACGGACGCTGGCACGAACACGTTGTTGACATCGGCATTTACGGCGGCTTTGCCGGACTTATCGGCGCACGTCTGTGGGATGTATTCTTTTTTGACTGGGATTATTACCAGCATCACCTGCTGGAAATCCCCTTCGTCTGGCAGGGCGGCATGGCGGTGCAGGGCGGCATTATTGCCGGCGTGCTGACCGGCATCTGGTACTGCAAGCGGCACAATATCGACTGGGTAGCCTTTGCCGATATCGTAACGCCGTCCATCCTTATCGGCCAGGCAGTAGGGCGTATGGCCAATCTTTTAAACGGCGACGCTTTCGGCACGCCTACCGGCGGCAACTTCGGCATTTTATATCCGGCCGGTACACTGGCGTACAAAACATATGGCGAACAGCCACTATGGCCAGCAGAAGTATGGGAAGGCCAGCTTGACGTTGTTATTTTTGCGCTGCTCTTAATCTTCCGCGCCTGCGGGCATGCCCGCGGACAGGTTATGTGCCTGTACGTCATGCTTTATTCCGCCGTCCGCTTTGGGCTGGAAATGCTGCGCGGCGACTATGTAGAACCGCTGATGTTCGGTTTAAAATCCGCCCAGGCCACAAGCCTGATTTTCTTCCTTTTAGCGCTGGCAGCTTTCATTTACTGCGGCATAAAGGATAAAAAGGTCAAACCGGCTTTAAAAACAGAGAAAAATAAAAAATAATAATGATATTAAACTTATCATAAATTGCAAATATTTTACTTACTGTAAGTTTTTCACAAACTGTTCAAATTCCGTCTATTTGTTTGTCACAATTTATGTGTATAATAAAACCATAGCAAGTGAGAACTTGCTAAACCCTTCCCATCAAATTCATCATAAACAGCTTTCCTAGAGAGCGGCGCTTGCATTAATCCCCTGCAAGCGCTGTTTCTCTTTATATACGCTATTATCAATTTAATATTTTATTTTTGTACAAAAATCCCCGCAAATAAAATGCACCCCAAAAGTTTTTTATCCGGCTTTCAGGGTGCATTTAAAATTACGGGGACTTTTTATTTTTGCCTGCAATTACCTGTAACGCTGTATAGGGCGCATTATTTCCGCGTGCAGCCCGTCAGCATCTTTCAGCATAACATTTACTGCCCAGATGCCGCGTCCTGCGTCGTCTTTTATGCGCGCAGCCTGCAAATACGGGCCGTCCTTAAATTGCAAAACATCCTCCAGTTCCAGCAGCAGTGCAAAATCCAAACGGTTCCACGCCGTTAAATAACGCTCATCCAAAAGGACTGTTGCCATAATCAGTTCTTCCATGCACCAGCATTCCAGGCGGTAAGGCCTGCCGTCGCTGAAAGTGCCTTTGGTAAAACCAATGTCAAGCACGCCCTCATCACTCGGCTTGTGCGCCGATATAAGCTGTTTGCTGCGGTCAGGTTCAATAAATTTCATATTCCAGGTTTCACTCTCCGTTATTTGTATTGGCTGATAATTTTTTTGCAGTATTTTACAAATTCCTTGCGGCGTTCCGAAGGCGCAGAAAGTTTAACGCCGCTTCCCCATCTGATAAGCTGCAAATAAAAAGCTTCGCCGCATACTGCCTGTCCGCTGATAACAACATTGCTGCCCTTTGTTTTTACAACCTGCGCAGTTGGGCCAAGATAAGCCATCACGTCATCCTGCAATTCAGCCGCACATTTCAGCTCAACAGTTTCTGCATCCTGCATATTTACAGGCTCAGCCGCTTTTGCTGCTTCCGGTTCTGCGGGCGGCTCGGCCTTAGCCGCTGCGGCAGCTTTTGCTTTTTTAGGCACAGCGGCAAGCGCGGTTTTAACTGTTTCGGCATCATATTTACTAAGTAGCGAGCACAGTAAAGTAATAATGCCGTCTGCCCCGGCAGTGCCGGTTTCTTTCAGTGCTTTGCCTGCTTTTACAACATCCTGCGGCGCAAGCGTGCGGCTTACAAGTTTATAGCTGTTGGCGCGCCCGCGGATAGTTTCGATGTTCATGCCGATGCTGCGCAGCACTTCAATATCATCATACAGGCTTTTGCGCTCGGCAGCAATGCCAACTGCCGCCAGCTTTTCAGTCAGCTCAGCAATAGTGATGCCGTGTTCAGCGTCGGTGTCTTCCATTAAAAATTTTTGCAGATATAGTAATTTTGCTTTTTGATTGCTTTGTTTTGCCATGTTCAGCACCTGCCAATGCAATATAATATATTTATTATTTAAACAAAAATCTGATATTACCTGCTAAAAATAAAAATTTTACGTAAAAAATAAATAACCCCAAAAGCATTTTGCCTTTGGGGTATAGACTTACACTTTTCTTAATATGTAATATTCATCCTTTTCCTTAAGCAGCGACCACTGCTTATCCTGCTCCTTCATAAAGTTTTTCATATCTTTTTCGGCAACAACAACGATATTTGCAGATTCTCCGTAGGCGCGTATGCCGGCAAATGGCATTACGTTTTTCACCTTCCACGAATATGCCTCCGGCATATATTCGGCCAGCCTGCCGTCGCTGACCAGTTTTACAATCCGTTTATCCGAATAAAACACCGCGGAAGTCGGGTATTTTCCGTACAGGCCTATAACCTTTACATCAGGGTAATCTGCTTTAAGCTCCAGCCCCACATCTTTGGCCGAGCGCATGCCCGCAAACGGTACGGCAACTGCCGGTATTAACAGCAAATTAAAAACAAACGCCGTTAGGGCGATAACAAAAGCAGGCCTGAAGCTGCTTCCGGAAATAAATTTGTACCATGTCAAAGCAACGCCTGCAATGATTACAACGCCAATCAAAATAAATGCAGCAGTAGATGCAAGGCCTTTAAACCAGCACCACAGCGCGCCGCCAAAAAGCGCTAAATAAACTATGTCGCGTATAACAAGCACTGCCGCATTAACGGCGTTTTTGCCGTACACGCTGATATAATCCGCCGTTAACAGCGCCAACGGCAGCATCATCGGGTAAGTATATGTCAGATATTTGGTTGCCATATTCTGAAAGAAGAAAAATACCGTAGCTGCCCAAATCAGCAAAAACAGCTTTTTCTCCTCCGGTTTGTGCCAGACGCCGCCGCTGTAAACACAATCGCGCAGCACGCGCGGCAAAAAACCGCACCACGGAAAGAACGCCAACAGCAGCACCAGTGTGTAATAATAAAATACATCATCACGCGGATGTTCGGACACAGTTGCACGCAAAAAGTTATGCGTGCCGAAGAACTGGTCAATAAACGCACTGCCGTGCAGATTTACCATAGCCGCATACCAGGGCACAGCAATTACTGCAAAAAGCAGTGTGCCGCTGAATAGCTTCATGTGTTTTAATTCGCGCCAGCCGTGCGCCGCCGTTAAAAACAGCACCATAATAAGCCCGGGCAGCAAAAAGCCTATCGGCCCTTTGGTTAAAGTTGCCAGAGCCATTGCCGCATACATGCCGTAATACCAGTTTTTATTTGCTGTGCTGTATGCAAGATAAAAAGATACCAGCGCGCCGCTGAAAAAGAAAAACAGCGTGCTGTCTGTAATAATTGATTTGCTGATAAGAAAAAACTCTGTGTTTGTAAGCAGAACAATGCCGCTTATAAAAGCTGTTTTTTCGTTAAACAGCTTTTTGCCTGCATATACAGTAAGCCACAGCGATAAAAGCCCGAACACCGCCGGGAAAAAGCGTGCGGCAAATTCAGTAAAGCCAAAAATTTTAAAGCTCAGGGCAGTCAGCCAGTAAAAAAATACCGGCTTATCATACCAGTACTGACCGTAAATCTGCGGGGATACCCAGTCCCCGCTCAACACCATTTCTTTGGCGGTCAGCGCATAATTGGATTCTACCGAATCAGTAATCAAAAGCTGCCCGTTGCCAAAAAACAGCAGCAATAAAGCAGCTCCCCAAAAAATATACCATCTGTAACGCAACATAAAAAAATCAACTCCCCTGTTTCGTTTACGGGTATATTTTATAAAAACACCCTTAACGCTCTATGAAACAGGAGAGCCTGAACCTTAAACCAATATTAAATTTATCTTGCCAGCGGCAATTTTACTACAAAAACAGTGCCTTGCGGCTTGTTGGGCTTAACGTAAATTTCGCCTTTATGGGCGGAAATTATTTTTTTGGCAATACTCAGCCCCAGGCCAAAGCCGCCGTTTTGACGGGAACGCGCCTTATCGACGCGGAAGAAGCGCTCAAAAATTTTCTGCGAATCTTCTTTACTGATGCCGATGCCCTCGTCGCTTACTTTAATTACAGCGTTATGCAGATTGCTTGTAACTTCAAGCTTGATTGTCCCACTTTCGGAATATTTTATAGCATTGTCAATCAGGATAATTAAAAGCTGCTCAATTTTATGGATATCGCATTTTGCAAAAACATAACTCTCTGTATCAATTTGCAGGTTTAAGCCCTTTTGCTTTGCCAGCGGCAGCATATTTTTATAAACTCCGCGGGCAGCCGCTGTTAAATTTTCACGGTGCATATCATAAACAATAACCCCCGCATCGCTGCGCGAGATATTCAGCAAAGTTTCTAAAAGGCGCGACATATACACTGTTTCTTTTTTTAAATCGGCAATAATGCCGGAAGCAAAACTGCTGTATTTGCTGTCGGTATCGCCCTCCAGCGCTTCTACGCCTATGGTTAAAACGGCAAGCGGCGTGCGCAGCTCGTGCGAAGCGTCAGATGTAAATTCGCGCTCGCGCAAAAACAAAACCTCCATCGGGTGTATGACCCTGGCAGCCATAAAATAACCGCCAAGCAACGCCACAGTCAGGCAGGCCAGGCACAAAAGCAGCACAAAATAAATACCGCTTACAGCTGCATCGTAATAATCGCTGATATCCTTGAAAGTGTAAAGCACGCCAAAATCATTATTATCACCGCGCGCGGAAAGATAAAAATGCCTGCTGCCGTCGGGTTCTTTAAAATACAGCAGAGCGGTTTCGCCATCCGCCTCGGGCCAGCTTGAACGCAAAGCCTTTATTTTATCTGCCTGCACATATTCCGAAAGCTGGTCTAATATCAGGTTACCAGCGGCATCATACATTACCGCCATGCGCTCGCCAGAAGCAATACCGTCCGGATTTACCGGCACTTCCCGGCTGTTGACGTATTCGCGCCATTCATCGCGCACATCGTCAACAAGCATTTTTTCTTCGTTGCTTAAAACGGCATAGGCAAATACTGCCGACGACGCCAGAACCACTACTGCCAGCACCAATGCAAAAATGCCACCAAAAATTATGGTTAAGCGTCTTTTTAATCTTTCAAATGACATCTGTTCCGGCTGCATAACCCACTCCGCGTATCGTTTTAATCAAAGTCCCAGCGTTTAATTTTTTCAGCTTACGCCTAAGTGCGCTGATATGTACGTCAAGGTTGTTTTCTGTAATATCGCCGTCAATACCCCAGATGCGCTCCAGCAAAACATCCCTGGGAATTATCTTGCCGGCATTGCGCAAAAGAAACTCCAGCAGCTTATATTCCCTCGGGCGCAGCTCTACGCTTTCTCCGTTATAGCTTATAGTGTAGTCGTCGCCCTTAAGGACAAAGCCTTTATATTCAAGATTTTCGTTGATGTAACTGCCCTGACGCCTGTTTAATGCATGCAGGCGCGCTGTAAGTTCTGATATGGCAAAGGGCTTTACAAGATAATCATCTGCGCCGGAGTTTAAGCCCTGCACCCTGTCATCAATGCTGTCACGGGCGGTCAACAGTAAAATTTTGCCCTGATAATCTTCGCTTCTGAGCTGTTTGCAAACACTGATACCGTCCATTTTGGGCATCATCCAGTCAAGCACAAGCACGTCAAAACCATCTTTATAACATTCCTGACAGGCCGCTTTTCCGTCTGTCACCCATTTTACCGAAAAGCCCTGCTTGCCTAAAACATTTTTCAGCATCCGGCCCAAAGTCAGGTCGTCTTCAGCCAGTAAAATCTTCATCGCAACACCCCCATTTTATATAACAATTTTATGAAATATATCTTAAAATAATCTTAAAAAGCTGAATTTACGCTTAAATTTTTTTATTAAAAAACAGCGGCCAAAGCCGCTGTTTTAACTGTATTCATTAAATTTTACAAATCAGGCCGCTTTTCTGCCGGGTTTAATTACCGCAACCACAGCATAAGCAATAATGCAAATCAGCCATTCCATATAAATAATGTTAGGCAAAATGCGCACTGCCGGCACAAGCTGCCACAAAATAAGCATTACAAAACCGGCAAGCAGCGTCCAGAAGCCTGCCTCTTTGCAGCTGTGCTGCGGAAAGAACAGCGCCACAATAACAATAACGCTGAACGCCGCCGTAAGGCTGAGGCCTATCATAATAGTACCCAAAATGCTCGATACCGTCATGGCTAGGCCCAAAGTCATCAGTCCGGAAACCATAACGCACAGCCTGGTCATTAAAATCTGCTTGGAACCATCCGCCTCGGGATTGATAAAGCGTTTGTAAATATCGTTGCTGAACAGCGTGCCAGCCGATAAAAGCAGGTTGCATGCCGTCGATACGTCTGCCGCCCACAGCGCAGCAAGCGTAATGCCTGCTAGAACCGGCTGCAAACTTACGATAACTTCCGGCAATGCCAGTGCAGCCTGTGCGTCCGGGTACATTGCCTTGGCGCAAATGCCCAGGAACGCAGCCAGAACGCCTACCGGCAGCATAATAATGCCGCCCCATACAAAGCCTTTTTTAGCGGTTTCCGCATCTTTTGCCCCAAGTGAAATCTGCAAAATGCTTTGCAGAGAAAGATTTACAGTTATCAGCGTTACTACCCAGCTGGTAATTGTCATCATGCCGACGCCTTCAGTGAAGCTGAACCAGGGCACATCCGGCGGCAGCGATGCTGCCAGCCCTTCCATCCCGCCGACGCGGTAAAACTGCACCACTGTGGCAATTAAAATGCCGGCGTATATCAGCACAATGTTCATTACATTAGACAGCGACGCTGACCACATTCCGCCGATAAAGGTGATGCCGATAAATACAATTGCACTGACAACCATGCCGGTATGAAAATCAAACACATCAGGCATAATAGCGTGCAGAATACTGCCGCCTGCAATATATTGAAGCGAAATAATAACCAGCTGAATTACAATCTGGCAAAAAACGCCCAACACAACGGCTTTCATGTCATGGTGGCGCTCAATAAGCTCCGAAATTGTAGTAATATTCTGCTCGCGGTATTTTTTAGCCATAAAAAGACCCATCACAATAGCGCCAAGCGCCCAGGCAATGGTATACCAACCGGCAGAAAGCCCAACGCGGAAGGCATGCTCCGACACACCAATGGTAGAAGCGCCGCCGACGGCAAGGCCGATAATTGTTACGGCAATCAGCGGCACCGAAAGCCTGCGCCCTGCAAGCGCATAGTTTTCGGCTTCGCCTTCGCTGCGCTTTTTAGCGTACCAGCTGATGGCAAAAAGCGCAACAATGTACAAAATTAAAATTGCTAATGAAACTGACATTAAATCCTCCCCCTCTTTTCAGCTTTCCATCAAATTCAATGATTTAATTTTACGAAATGTCCGCTATAAAGTCAATAGAAGTTACATTGCAGGCAGTAAAAAGATTGTATTTTAGCCAATTATTACATTTTTTGCCTGTAAAACATATACAGACAATCCACGCGAAATAGCCGTAAAAATTTTTTAAATTTTTTCTAAAAATATGCTTGACAGTACGATAATAAAACAGTATAATATCTTTTGTCAGCAGCAAGGCTGATAAAAAACGTGACTCCGTAGCTCAGTTGGATAGAGCGTTTGACTACGAATCAAAAGGTCGCAGGTTCGAATCCTGCCGGGGCCACCATTTAAAAAATAGCACCGCAGAATATGCGGTGTTTTTTATTTTCCATATACATTCTCCATAATATAGCAAAAGCGATGGCAAACACCATCGCTTTTTTATTACCAAAAAATCCCGGAAAACTGAGGTTTCCGGGATTTTTCATTATATACTTTATATACTTTTTAAAACGGCAAACCGTAAAAACTGTCGTACAAACCAACAAGGCCAAACAGAATAAAGATGCTGGCTGCAAACCATTTAACTGCGCGCTCGGGAATGCGTTTGCCAAGCACATTGCCTACAATAACGCCGAAACCGTCGGCAATCATCATACCGGCAGTAGTTCCCATCCATACCGGCAAAATAGTGTGGAACTGCGCCGCCAGCGCCACGGTTGCCAGCTGAGTTTTATCGCCCATTTCCGCAATAAAAAAGGCAATGGCAACTGTCCAGAACGGGCTGCGCCCTGTTTCTTTATCTTCGCCGTCCAGCTTGTCGCCGCGGATTGTCCAAAGGCCGAAGATTATAAACGAAATGGAAGCCGCTATCTGAATGGTTTCCATCGGTATAAATTCATTTAAGTAAGAACCTACTGCAACAGCCAGAAGATGATTGAAAACCGTCGCCGCAAAAACACCTGCCATAACTGTCTTCCAGTTATACCTGGTAGCAAAAGCCATCGCCAAAAGCTGGGTCTTATCTCCCATTTCTGCCAAAACTACAAAAATACATGCTGTCATAAACGCTGTCATAAAAATTTAACCCTCCTAAAATCTCCATAAAATAAAATTTAAGTGTCAGCGTTATGGCGTATCTGCCGTTTTATCACATCCCTCATCCAGTTTATCTATAAAATAAAAAAACGAGACACCTTAGCACAAAAGAAATACACGTACTTCTTCTGTGCTAAAGGTCTCGTTTTTAGCTGTTAAGCTAAAGAATAAGCCAAACCGCAAGCGGCTAGTATGTTGACTTATTGCCGGGAACTACTCCCCTTTAGTTGATTTTCGGTTTTCGGTTAATGTAAAGATTTTAACAGAACAGCAAAAACAAGTCAAGTAAAATTTTAAATTTTCTTACGCGCTGTGCTGACAAAAGTCCGCGTGTATACAGAATTTCATTGATATTTTACATAAAAAATGTTATACTTTTGATAAGTTATATTATAGCAGTATGACTTATGATGAGGGAGTAGTTACCGCAAAAATGCGGGGGCATCTCAACAAGCACGGCTGAGATAATCACCTGGTTTGCCTTAATTAACGAGACTCATGCGGGCTAAAGTCATAAAGCTATGAGCTTGCGCAGATGTTCAAAAAAATTAAGGGAGGCAACATCAATGAAATTCTACCTGGAATCTGTGGAGAATACTTTTAAAGAAGTTTCTTCCAATCCAAACGGCCTCACAACCCAGGAGGCTGAAGCAAGACTTCAAAAGTATGGCAAGAACAAACTTGCCGAGGGTAAAAAAGTTACCCTGCTGCAGCGCTTTTTAGCGCAGCTGTCTGACCCGATGTTAATCATCCTGATGGTAGCAGCAGTCGTATCCGGTATCACAAACTATCTCTCTGGTGAATCACCGGTCGACGTCTTTATCATCATGTTTGTTGTTATTTTAAACTCGGTTCTCGGCGTTATCCAGGAAAGCAAGGCTGAAAAAGCCATTGAAGCTTTGAAGGAAATGTCCGCAGCAACCTCTAAGGTTTACCGCGACGGCAGCCTTATCACCATCAAGAGCGAAGACCTCGTTCCCGGCGACGTTATCGCACTTGAAGCAGGCGACGCTGTTCCTGCCGATTCCCGTATTATCGAATGCGCCAGCCTGAAGGTTGAAGAAGCAGCCCTCACCGGCGAATCCGTACCGGTTAACAAAAAGGTTGATACCCTGACCACCGGTGACGAAAAAGACGTTCCGCTGGGCGACCGCAAAAACATGCTTTATAACGGCACGGCTGTTGTATATGGCCGCGGCAAAGCTGTTGTTGTAGGCACAGGCATGGATACTGAAATGGGTAAAATCGCTACCGCAATCACCGAAGCAAGCGAAGGCGAAACCCCGCTTCAGAAGAAACTGAGCCAGCTCAGTAAAATTCTTACCTACATGGTACTTGTCATCTGCGTATTTATCTTTGCATTCAGCGTATGGCGCGCCGACGCTATTGACACCCGCCTGGTACAGGATTCCTTCATGGTTGCAGTAAGCCTTGCAGTTGCAGCTATCCCGGAAGGCCTGGCCGCAGTTGTTACCATCGTGCTTTCCATCGGCGTTACCAAAATGTCCAAACGCCATGCAGTTATCCGCAAACTGACCGCAGTTGAAACCCTGGGCTGCACCGAAATTATCTGCTCTGATAAAACCGGTACTTTGACCCAGAACAAAATGACGGTTGTTGACCATTTCCATTTCACCAAAGACCGTCCGTATCTGGCAAAAGCCATGAGCCTTTGCTGCGATGCTGAAATTGACGACAACGGCAAAGTTACCGGCGAACCTACCGAGGCTGCGCTCGTAACCTATTCCTACACCGTCGGCAACCCGAAAAACAAGCTGGTTCCGGAATATCCGCGTATCGGCGAAGCTCCGTTCGACTCCGTAAGAAAGATGATGTCTACGGTTCACGAACGTCTGAACAAAGAATACCTCAAACTCCCTGGCGTCTGCGATTATGTACAGTTCACCAAGGGCGCGCCGGGCGAAGTATTAAGGCTCTGCACGCATTACCTTGATGAAAACAGCGTTATCAGGCCTATGACCGACGATAAACGCGAACTTATCCAGAGCCACATCAGCCGCATGGCTAACAACGCACTGCGCGTACTGGCCTGCGCAAAACGCGAATACGAAAAACCGCCTACGGACTTCAGCCCGGAAGCACTTGAACATGATTTGATTTTCGTTGGTATTACCGGCATGATTGACCCGGTTCGCCCCGAAGTTGTTGACGCTATCAAAGAATGCCATAACGCAGGCATCCGCCCGGTTATGATTACCGGCGACCACATCGACACCGCTGTTGCCATTGCTAAAGAACTGGGCATTGTTAAAGATGCCAGCCAGGCAATTACCGGCGCACAGCTTAATGAAATCAGCGACGAAGAATTCAACGGCGGCGCTGTTGAAAAATACTCCGTATATGCACGTGTACAGCCTGAACATAAGGTACGTATCGTAAAAGCTTGGCAGGCACGCGGCAAAGTAACCGCTATGACCGGCGACGGCGTAAACGATGCACCTTCCATTAAAAACGCTGATATCGGTATCGGCATGGGCATTACCGGCACCGACGTTACCAAGAACGTTGCCGATATGGTACTGGCCGACGATAACTTTGCAACCATCGTTGCAGCCGTTGAAGAAGGCCGCCGCATTTACGACAACATCCGTAAATCCATTCAGTTCCTGCTTTCTTCCAACCTTTCCGAAGTTATCAGTATTTTCGTAGCTACAATGATGGGCTTTACCATCCTGCTTCCTATCCACCTGTTGTGGATTAACCTCATTACCGACGCTTTCCCGGCACTTGCACTGGGCATGGAAAAAGGCGAAGCCGATATTATGAAACGCAAACCGCGTTCTTCCAACGAAGGTATTTTTGCCGGCGGCATGGGCTTCGATTGCTTCTATCAGGGCATAATGCTGGCAGGTGTAACGCTGGTATCCTACTTTGTAGGCCACTATGTTGAATCCGGACGTTGGGAAATTGTAGACAGCCTTGACGGTATGACCATGGCGTTCATTACCCTGGCAATGGCCGAAATCTTCCACTCCTTCAACATGCGTTCCCAGCACAGGTCCATTTTCAGCGCCAAAGGGCACAACCCTTACCTGTATGCTTCCATGATTTTCTCTCTGGTACTCAGCACCGGTATCGTTTACATGCCTGTTATCTCTGATATGTTCAAATTCCAGCATATCTCCTTTGAAGAATACTTCATCGCAATGAGCATGGCTTTCTCGGTAATTCCTATCGTAGAAATCGTAAAATTCATTCAGCGCAAACTTCGCCATCAGGCATAATCGCTGATAAAGCGCTAAACTTTAAAGCGGTATGGCAAAACGCCATACCGCTTTTTTGTACGCTTATTTTAAAGGTAATCTTAAGCAGTTTGCAGTGATGAAATAACATTTTTATAACTCAACAGCTTATAAATATTTAGCAGCATATACCCTCTGCATCGCTATAATTTGCCTGTGAGCGGTTTTATATGGCAAAGAAGAAAAAGTTACACGCGGGCGTACTATAAACGCCATAGAAGCAAAATAAGCCGCCTTCAAATAATGAAGGCGGCTTATTTTTACTTATTTATGTTTTTACTTGACTATTTCTTCAAGTTTGGCAAGGCTTTCTGCTACCATGCCATACTGATTAATTGCAGCGTATTCGCAAACCTGTGTAGCCTGCGGTGCATATTTTTTAAGAGCGCTGAAATATTCAGCCCAATAAATATTGCCGCTGCCTACCGGCAAATGGCTGTCTGCCGTACCGTCATTATCATGAATATGCACACCGACAAGCTTCGTATTTAAATCACGTAGCACATCGCTCAAATTCCAGCCGTTAACATGCGCATGACCGGTATCAAGCAGCGCTGCTGCCTGCGGAAAACGTTTAAAGAGCCCTAAATATTCCTCGTATTCAAACAACAGCGTACCGGTAGTACGCAAGCCTACATTTTCAAGGACAACTGTCACACCGTATTTCTCAGCCAGTTTCAGCAGCTTTTCAATGCGCCCGCATACAAGTTCCTGCACCGCCAGTTTTTCTTCTGCCATGCGCCAGGCTTCGTTGCTGTGTACCACTACAAAGGCCGCATTGATTTTAGCTGCATACGCAAAAGTTTTTTCGTATACATCAAGATACGCCGTATCATTCGGGTCAGCAAGGTTTACTGCAACGCACGGGCCATGGATGCTGAAGCGGCGAGTTACACCGTCGCGTTCTTTTAAATCCTTCAAAATATAATCCCAATAATGGTCAGTACCGAATTCGTAAAAAATTTCAATGTCATACTGCATCGGTAAATTTTTTAAAAATGCTTTGCTAAAGCTGCCAAACGGCAAATCACTTACAGAAAATTTCATTTTATAATCTCACCCTTTTGTACATAACCAATATTTGCTTTTGTTTCTGCATCAAACAGACTTGCTTCATCCCAGTTGAAATCAAGGCTGATGTTGCCGCTTATTTCTTTACCAATGCCAGGCAGCGTAACAAAAATTGTTTCTCCATTAGCTTCAACAGTTAAAGTGCGCTGGTTGCCGGTATTTTCCTGATAACTTACGTTGCCCTTAATTTTACCGTTAGCAGAAGGAGTTAAATGCTCCGGCCTGATGCCGATGAGGACATTATTGCGCCCTGCCAGTACCTTTTGCCAAAGTTCCGGAACGTCGCTGACTACATCGCCAATTTTCATTTTGCCGCTGCTGTAATAACCGGTAATGATATTCATTGCAGGAGAACCAATAAAACCTGCTACAAAAGTATTTGCTGGATGATGATAAATCACGTCAGGAGTGCCGGCCTGCTGCAAAATGCCATCCCGCATTACAACAATACGGTTAGCAACCGTCATAGCTTCAATCTGGTCATGCGTTACATAAATCATCGTCGGTTTATAAATTTCGTGAATACGGACCAGTTCCGTCCTTGCCTGCTGACGGAGCTGCGCATCAAGATTGGAAAGAGGTTCATCCAGCAAAAAGTACGGAGATTGCTTAACAAGAGCCCTGCACAAAGCAACCCTTTGTTTCTGCCCGCCGCTGAGCTCTTTCGGTTTATGGTTTTCGTAGCCCTGCAAATTCAAAATTTTCAAGGCTTCCGTAGTACGTCTTTTTATCTCATCTTCCGGCAGTTTTTGAATCTTCAGCCCAAAGGTAATGTTATCCCATACGGAAAGATGCGGAAACAGCGCATAGCTTTGGAATACCATCGCCACATTGCGTTCTCCGGGCGGAACATCGTTAATGACCCTGCCGCCCATAATAAGCTCGCCGCTGGTAATTTCTTCCAACCCTGCAATCATACGCAAAGTTGTTGTTTTGCCGCAGCCGGAAGGCCCCAATAAAATAAGCCTTTCTCCTTCTTTTATTTCCAGATTCAGTGATTTTACAATTTTAGCGTCGCCGTAGGATTTGCAGACATTATTGAAAACTATGCTATTCATTATTAACCTTTAACCCCCGATTGCATAAATGTATTAAGGATAAATTTCTGGCAGAACACATACAGAACCAGCGGCGGCAAACTTGTCAGCACGGCAACAGCCATGGCAATGCCCCATTCGCTGCCGCCCTCGGCGCTGATAAACATTTGCAGCGCCAGAGGAAGGGTATACATATCCTTGTCCTGCAAAACAAGCAGCGGCCAGAAATATTCGTTCCACGAATTGATAAAGAACAAAATAGCTACTGCGATGACAGAAGGTTTAATCAATGGAAAAATTACGCGGCGTAAAATTACAAACGGTTTAGCGCCGTCAAGAATTGCCGCCTCAAGCAGTGCTTTCGGAATACCACGCATTGTCTGACGCATTAGAAAAATACCCATGCCATCGGCAAAAGCCGGAAGCATTACGCCGAGCGGATGATTTAAAAGATTCATCTTACTCATAAACAGATAGTTAGGCATAATCAGCACCGTAACCGGAATAAAAAACGTCAGCAGCATGCTGTTGAAAATCGTTTCTTTGTATTTAAAGTCATAATAGATAAAGGCAAATGCCGCCAGAATACTGGTAATAACTTTCATGGCAGTAGTGCCTGCGGCGATGATAAAAGTATTGTAAATATAGGTCAGCAGCGGGAAATCTTCCAGCACTGTCGTATAGTTAGCCAAAGTTGGCGGAAACGGCAGCGGATTCAGCGTAGCCCTGAAAATCTGGTCCATATCTTTCAAAGAAGTGGATATCATAAAAACAATCGGCCACAGCTGAATAAAAACTGCAATTAAAAGCGGAATATGCCACAAATACTCTTTTTTATCAGTTTTCATAATATACCTTCTTCTCTAAATATTTAGTCCTGAATAGCAGGAACGCTATATAGCAAACCATTGTAATAATGGCAAAAGCAGCTGATTTACCGGTTTGGAAAAATACAAACGCATACTGGTAAATGATGTATACCAGATTTGAACTGCCCTGGTCAGGCCCGCCCTGCGTCAGCATATTTACCGGTACCAGCACATATTGAAGCCCGAATACCACTGTAATCGTAAAAACATAAATTGCAGTAGAAGATGTCATCGGCACAATAATCTGCTTGAAAATCTGCCAGTTGCTGGCATTTTCCAGCTTGGCTGCTTCAATCATTTCTTTAGGAACAGCAAGCATGGCTGCAAGCATTACAATAAGGTTATAACCAAAAACCTTCCAGCCAATAATAGTGCAGATAGCAAAAATTACAAGCCAGTTTTCTTTAAACCAGCGCGGCGATTCTATATCAAACCACGAAAGCACTATGCTCAGCGGACCTGCCAGCGGATTATAAATCCACAGGAACAAAATACTTGCAACCGCCAGAGATAATGTTGCAGGCATAAATAACGTTGAACGGTAAAAGCCCTTACCGTGCTCAATTAAATGCCCAAGCACAAACGAGAACAGGTAGGGCAGCACAAAGTTAAGCACCAGCATAATTGCAACAAATACAACAGTATTGATAAGTATTTTAACAAGTTCCTCGCTGCCTAAAACAGCGGTATAGTTTTCAAGGCCGACAAATTTCATTGTGGGGCTGACCATATTCCAGCTGAAAAAGCTTAAATACAGATTTTGCAGCAGCGGCCAGTATGAAAACACTGCAAAAAAGAAAATGCTTGGCAGCAAAAATAAAAAGGCATGCCATTTATTCTTTTCCATTTTTTCTTCTCCTTTAGTTAAAAATCAGGCTGCCGCAGAAAGCAGCAGCCTGAAGTTTATCGTCCTGATATTACATCAGTGCGTTAATTTTTTCTGCGGTTTCATGCAGAGCCTGCGCAGCAGATTCTTTGCCGCTCAGGATAATGTCGCGGGCATCAATGAGAAGCTGTTCAGCCTGAAGTCCGTTAGCACCAGGGAAACTTGCCCAGGGAACAAGGTTAGGCATTAAGGAAAGGGCAACCTGTACGTTTTTGTTGGTATCAACAAGTTTCTTAAAGCCGTTCGGGTCGTTTTCTACACCTTTGCGAGGAGGCAGATAGCCGGTGCCAGTGCTCCATTTCAAAAGAGCTTCAGGAGATTCCAAGTATTTGATAAATTCAACGGCAGCCTGTTTTTTAGCATCATCGGTAGAGAATACCATCAGGAAATTGCCGCCAGCCGGAACTTTAAGCTCTTTGCCTTCGAATACAGGGAACGGAGCAGCCATTACTTCAAAATTAGCACTCTTTTCAAAGTTAGCACGTTTGCCGATAGTGGTGCAAACCATACCGAGCTTGCCGCTGAGGTAAGCCTGGAAGCCTTCTTCGTTTGTAGCATGCAGACCGCTGCCATCTTTAACCATGTCAGCCAAAAGCTGGTATGCTTCCGCAGCTTCAGGAGTATCGAAGCCTGCTAAAGTTTTGCCGTCAACCTTTTTCAGCATGCTGCCGCCGTTGGATTCAATAATAGCCTGCTGGGTCCAGTTATCTGCATATTCCTGCATAAAGAAGCCCATGTTGCCGGTTTTTTCTTTAATCTGTTTGGCAGCGGCTTTAACTTCGTTCCAGGTTTTAGGCGGGTTAGCCGGGTCAAGGCCTGCTGCTTTAAAAATATCCGGGTTGTAATAAAGTACCGGTACGCTAATAGAATACGGAACGCCAATCTGTTTTCCGTCGTCAGTTTGTGCCAAAGCCAATACATTAGGCAGGAAGTTATCTTTTAAGAAGTTAGGGTCTTTAGCGCCTTCAAATGCCTGATTGATGTCCTGATATTTCAGGTTTTCGGCAGCATAGTTAAGGAAAGACCAACCCATCTGGACTACGTCCGGATTTTTACCGGAAGCGATTGCTGCCTGAAGATTCTGGGTAAGGCCTTTATACATATCCGGATTATATTTTTCTACAACTTCAATATTCGGATGTTTTTCATTAAAATCTTTAACTAATTCTTTTACAGTTTGTCCGCCAAAGCTTTCAGAAGCAACATGCCAATATTCAATTTGTACTTTTTTGCCGCTGCCGGTATCGGCAGATTTGGTGTCACTGCCGCAGCCTGCAAATACTGCTGCGCACATGGTAGCCAGTAAAACACCGGCAATTTTTTTCTTTAAGTTCATTTTCATACCCTCCGTAAAATTATTGGTTGCCTGTATAATATCAAGCGAATTTAAAATGTAATATATGTAACAGATTAAATAAAAATAAAATAAATGTAGATTTCGTTAAGCAAAGGTAAAATTTGTAAAATTTTCTTTACAAAGCTATGTAAACAGACTGAAAATTTTATCACAAAATACTTTAAATGCCCTGCTTTTTCTCTTACTGCAATCAAAAATGCACCCCCAAAAGCTTTTTAAAAGCCTTTGAAGGTGCATAGCAAAATTGCAAATTTAGTTTTAATTCAAGCCGTTATTTTAATACACTCGGCAGCCAGGTAGCAATTTCCGGGAAGAAGCAGAGGATAAGGATTTCTGCCGCCATAGCAAGGCCGAACGGCACAACGCCTTTGATAATATCCGTCATCCTGCTGTCCGGGCTGATGCCCTGCAATACAAACAAGTTCATGCCGACAGGAGGCGTAATCAGCGCCAGCTCCAAGTTTAACAGCATTACTACGTTAAACCAAATTGGGTCAAAGCCAAGGCGCATAATCAGCGGGAACAGTATCGGCAGTGTAATAAAGATAATGGAAATGGATTCCAGAATGCAGCCGAGGAACAGCAGCAGAATGTTAATTGCCACAAATACTGCCCAGCGTCCCATGTCAAGCTCGGCAACGTATTCCGTAAGCGCCTGCGGTGCATTTAAAATCGTCAGTACAAAACCAAACAGGCTTGCGCCAATCATAATGGCAAAAATCATGCAGCTGGTCTGGATTGTATCGCGCAAAATTTCGGGTAAATCCTTAATTGTTAATGTTTTGTAAACAAAGAAGGTTATAAACAGGCTGTACACCGTGCCGACACCGGCCGCTTCAGTAGGAGTAAAAGAACCGGTGTAAATGCCGCCGACGACTATAACCGGCAGCAGCAAGCCCCAAAATGATTTTTTCAGCGAGCTTACGCGCTCATCCCATGAAGCCGCTTCCTGCAAAGGCAAATTGCGCGAACTGTAAACAACAATAGCTATAAAGATAACTGTCAGCAGCACGCCAGGCACTACGCCGGACATAAACAGTTTTCCGATAGATTCATCGGTAATAGCGCCGTACAAAATCATCGGTATTGAAGGCGGAATCAAAATGCCCAGCGTACCGCCAGCGGCGACTGTACCTAAAACCAAATGGCGGCTGTAACCACGCGAAAGCATTTCCGGTATAGCGATAGAACCGATTGTTACGGCACACGCTACGGAAGAACCTGTAATTGCAGCAAAGATAGCGCAGGCAATAACCGTCGCCACGCCAAGCCCGCCCGGCAGATGGCGCAGCCATTTATTGGCAAGCTCAAACAAGTCGTTGCCAACCTTGCCGGTCAGCAAAATCTGGCTCATTAAAATATACATCGGCACTGCCGTTAAAACAAAATCGTCCAGCGATTTATAACCGATAATAGGCAGCTGCGCCAGTGCGCCCTCGCCGCCCAAAAACAGCACCATACCGGCAACGCCCGAAAGCCCGAGCGCAAAGGCAACCGGCAATCCTGAAAATAATAACACCAGAAGGAGAACAGTAAACATTACAAGCATTTTATTTTACCTCCCCTTCAAAATTATTGGCAGCAATTTTGCTGATATCGTGCAAAAGCGTGCCGATTATCTGCAAAAGCAGCACAAACATGCCAACCGGCAAAGAAAGCTGCGGAATCCACAGCGGCGTGCTTAAAGTAGTAGGCGCGCAGTTATTGTATTCCAGCGAAAGCTGCATCATTTTCCACGCTTCTACTGTAAAAATAAAGCTGAAATAAATACCGGCAATAGAAGTCAGAACCTCAATATAGCAGCGCGTTTTGGCTGATAAATGCGTCAGGATAATATCGACATGGATATGTTTTTTGCCTGCATACGCTACGCCCATGCCCAGAAAGCCGGCAATAATAATGCAGTAAGTAGAAATTTCCATAACCCATTCAGTCGGTGAGTTGAAAATGTTGCGGGCAACGATTTCATAAACAATCATAAAGCCTGTCAGCAAAATCAGCGCACCGGCAATAACACCGACCACATTGGTCAGCAGCGCTACAATTTTATCATAAACATTGATAAATGATTTCACGTTAACACTCTCATTCCCTTAAAATTTAAGCCTCAGGATTTGGTTGCAATGTCGATAAGTTCTTGTCCCAAGGCGCCGTTTTCTTCAACAAACAAATCCCAAACGCTCTTGGTTGCCTGCTGCCATGCACCGATTTCGTTTTCGGGAACAACATAAACCTGCATGCCGTTTGCCTTCAAATCTTCAAGTGCTTTCAGGTCTTCTGCCTTCGCGTTGGCGCGGATATCGTTGCGTACTTCGTTTGCCGCATCATTCAAAGCTTTTTTCTGCGCATCGGAAAGCTTAGCATAGGATTTTTCATTTATCGTAAGTAAAAATTCCGGAGAAGCATGGTTGGTAACGGTTAAATATTTATGTACTTCATACATTTTGCGGTCGCGCATAGCGGTTGTACCGGAGGTCTGTCCGTCAATCGTGCCGCGCTGAATAGCCATGTAAACTTCGCTGGAGCCCATGGTTGCAGAAGATGCACCCAAAGCCTTAATGGTTTCGGAAGAATATTTGCTGTAACCGCGGATTTTTAAGCCTTCAAAATCAGCCGGAGTTTTAACCTCGCGCAGGTTATTGGCAAACTGTACAAAGCCGTAATCTGCCCAAATCAGCGGGCGCACGCCTTTTTTCAAAAGCTCGCTGCCCAGTTTTTCGCCAATGCCGTTGTCAATCGCTTTATCTACCTTATCGTAATCGGGGAACAAAAACGGCACGTCAAATACGTCCATGGCAGGCACAATGCTGGCCCAGCGCCCTACTGTGTTAAGCCCCATATCTACGCCGCCGGAAATAACAGCGTCATTCATATTTTTATCATTATAAAGCTGCCCGGCAGGATAAATGGTAACATCCAGGCTGCCGCCGGATTTTTCCGCAACTTTGGCTTTAAAACTGTCCATGGCCTTAACCAGCGGATGGCTGGATGGCAGGGCCGTTGCCAGTTTTAAAGTAACCTGTCCGCCGGAAGCGGATTTTTCGCCGCCGCTGCCTCCGCAGCCTGCAACAAGCGTCATTGCTGCAACAAGCGCCGCAGCCGTAAATTTTTTCCACATTTTCATAATAAAACTTCCTTTCCCTTATTTATATTTTTTATCTAATTCATTGTATTTATCAAGACCGATAAAGCTGTTAAACTCGCTGAAATGCAGCATTTTATCATCACAGCTGATGGTCGTCCCTTCGCAGCGCAGCGTGCGCATTACCTCGCCAAAGGCTTTGGTAATGGTGTACAGCGCCGTGCAGGGCCAAAATACAATGTCAAAACCCATGTTTTCAAGGTCTTTCGCTGTCAGTTCAGGCGTTTTGCCGCCCTCAATCATATTGGCAATCAAAACCGTATCCGGAAAGCTTGCCGCGATTTTTTCAAGTTCCTGCGCGCTTTGCGGGGCTTCAATAAACAAGGCTTCCGCTCCGCTGTCCAGATACATTTTTCCGCGTTCAATGGCTGCGTCAAGCCCAAACACAGCCCTTGCATCAGTACGCGCAATCAAAAGCGTGCTTTCTTTTAGTTTGGCATCTGCCGCCGCGCGGATTTTTTTACCGTGCAGTTCAGCATCTACAACCTGTTTGCCTGCCATGTGCCCGCACCGTTTGGGCCACACCTGGTCCTCAAACAGCACGGCCGCCGCACCTGCCCATTCATATTCACGCAGTGTACGCTGCGCGCTCAGCGCATTGCCGTAACCCGTATCGCCGTCGGCAACCACGGGCACATCCACAGCCCTTGCAATCGTGCGCACGGCATCTGCCATCTCCGTCATCGAAAGATAACCCACATCCGGTTCGCCCAGGCGTGATGCCGCAACGGCATAACCGCCCATAACGACGCCGTCAAAGCCTTCGGCAACGGCTATTTTAGCCGTCAACGCATCGTATACTCCGGGCAGCACAAGTATTTCTTTCTGCGCCAGCCTTTTACGTAATTTTTCTCCCGGTTCCATTTTTGCGCCCCCTGTTTTGATAAATATAAAAGCCCCTACCGGAAATCCGGTAGGGGCGAAATACGCGGTACCACCCTACATTATACTCTTTACCATAACGCCGGCCAGCGCTTTTTCCTACTTTGCTTTCAAAAAAAGGACTCCGGGGCGAGCTATGCGCTTACGCTTTACCGGCTTGCACCAACCGCCGGCTCTCTTAAAAACTTCAGCGTTTTATTCCCCTTCATAGTTTTTTGTTTAATAATTTGAGATGAATACAGTATAGCAATCCTGTCCGTTCCTGTCAATACAAAAAATTAAAAACTTTCATTTTGTGATACACTATGCTATTTTTAGTGTATTTTATGTAAATATTTTACACTTTTTTAAAGATTACTCACAATATTTTCACACAAAACAAGCCCCTAAAGTTGACACCGGCACACCGTTTTAGCTACAATATAAGTAATATATTAAGGAGGTTAACTAATCAAATGAATAAAAATTTAATGTTGGTTATCGCAGCCCTTTTAGTTATTTTCGGGCTCGTAATGAGCGGCTACAACAATCTTGTAAGCATGAACGAAAATATCAACGGCAAATGGTCGCAGATTGAAAATCAGCTGCAGCGCAGAAATGATTTAATCCCGAACCTTGTAAACACTGTTAAAGGCTATGCCGCCCACGAAAGCGATGTATTTAAAGCTGTTGCAGACGCACGTGCCAAACTCGGCGGAGCTAAAACCGTTGCCGAAGCCAGCCAGGCTGACGGCGAGCTGAGCAGTGCCCTGAGCCGCCTTTTAATGGTTGCCGAAAACTATCCGCAGCTTAAAGCTAACACCAATTTTACGCAATTGCAGGATGAACTTGCCGGAACGGAAAACCGCATTGCCGTATCCCGCCAGGATTACAACAACGCCGTGCAGGAATTCAACGCCAGCATCAAACAATTCCCGACCGTTATTTATGCCGGCATGCTTGGCTTTACCCAGCGTGATTATTTTGAAGTGCCCGAAAGCGCCAAAGCTGTGCCGCAGGTACAATTTTAATATGCGTTAAGGAAGCTTAAACGATGATTAAGCATGTTTTACTCCTGCTGGTGGTGCTGCTGCAAACCTTCTGCGCCGCCGCAGGGCTGGAAGCAGCGGAGATACCGCCAAAACCGCAGGCAGGCACCAATATTTATGTGCAGGACTATGCGGATGTAATCTCACCTGCTTCTGAAAAAATAATTTATTCGCTCGGACGCGAGCTGGATGCCAAAACAACAGCACAAGTAGCCGTTTTGACCGTGCCGACGCTGGACGGTGAACCGATTGAAAGCTATGCGCTTAACGTGCTGCGCAGCTGGGGCATCGGCAGCAAGGATAAAAACAACGGCGTGCTGATTGTAGTTGCCACGCAGGACAGGCAAAGCCGCATCGAAGTAGGCTACGGGCTTGAAGGCGCACTGCCTGACGGTTTGACCGGACGCATACAGGACCAGACCATGCTGCCGTTCTTCCGCGAAGGGCAATATGATAAAGGCATTGTCAATGGTTATGCAGCAACAGCTGCTACCGTAGCACAGGAATATAACGTCAAGCTTGAAGGCGTAAGTTATAACCCGCCTGCACAAAAGCAGCAGGAAGACAGCCTGCCGCTGTGGGCAGAACTTTTGCTCGGCGCAGCAGTTGTAGTATTACTAATTGTTGATAACCTGTTCTTCGGTGGCTTTATCACCCGCATGCTCATCTTCTCACTGTTCCGCGGTGGACGCGGAGGCGGCGGTGGATTTGGAGGAGGCAGCGGCGGTGGCGGCGGCTCATCCCGAAGATGGTGAATCTTATCAACGCAATAAAAATTAAATAATCAAACAACGACGGCGTAAGTGAAAATTCACTTACGCCGTTAAATTTTATTGTTTACATAAACTATTATAAGGATAATTAGAATATAATACCCGTAAATTAGTAATATATTGTTTGTAATTTCCTTTTGTCAAAAGCCCTGTATTATTCTTCATATATTCTAACATTTTCGTATTTATCCATTCTCCATAATGCAACGTATCTTTAAAATTATTTAAATTTGTCGTAATATCAGTCATTGTGTTAAACGAAAATAACTTAATATTTGTCTGCTGTAAAATAAGTTCAATTGCATATTCTTCAATACTAATCTGCTTGTTTAAATCGCCTTTTTCGTATAACTCACCCCAATATGTTGCACTATACGGTGGGAAAAAATAATAAAATGTTGTTTCTGGGTGCTTTTCTGCCAGCGAAATTACATTTTGTTCAACATTGGCCTTAATAATTTTTCTCTCATTATCACTTAAATTTGCTTCTTCTATCGGTTGTTTATACTCTTTTCTATCTTTTAAAACAAATTTAGCTCCAAACTTATAATCATTATTCCAATTAGCATATTCATCAAATGATGTTATTCCGCCAATCTTACCTCTTAATTTATTTTTTATCATTTTCAATGAAATTTCAGCAGCATCTTTATTAACTATATATTTCACGTCATCTAACAAATTATCATTATATAAATAAACAGGATAATTACCCAAATCATTACGCATTTTATCTTTATCTTGTAAAAAATTATAAGTATCCAAGCTGCGAACAACATATTTGATATTATGCCCTGCTTTAAAACCTGTTTCAATATTATCATTTATTTCTTTGAAACTTCCGCCGGAAAATGGTACTTTAATAGCATTGGCATTAAAAATTGCGTTAAACTCTGATGTTTTGAAATTCTCTGTCATGGATGTACCTGTTATGATTGCGTCATAATCAAAATGCTTTAAAATACCGTCATTCTGATAACGTTCATTATATAATTCGTAAAACAATTGCGGCAGTGGTTTACGGTAATGGGAAAACGGATCTACGATTATATTTATGCTTGCAGAACAAATTACTGCTAAACAAGCTTCTATAAGAAAAATATATGTCCACTTTTTAAAATTCATTTATCAACTTTCCTTTACTAAAATTGAAAATATAAAAATGTAGTGACAGAACTTAGTTTTAATACAGTATAGACAAAAACCATTGCTATTAAACTTGCTGTTATATACACATTAAATCTCTCAATTTTCTCTACTTTTAACGGCAAAACAGAAACTGCAATTAAACCTAAAATTACTAAAAGATTATCAGTTATTATTAAAGTAGCATCTTTATCCCCAAAAACTTCAAAATATTTTGCTAAAAATTTACTATACGGATAAACAAACTTACTTACATCAAACATCGCCGTTAAAATATTTATAGCATCATTAAAGTTTGCTGCTCTGAAAAATATCCAGGCGATATTGACGGCATTAAATGTTATAAACCAGTTCAGCCATTGCGGCAAAACATATTTTGTTTTGCGCCACAAATGGTTTATGCAAATATAAATTCCGTGAAGCACTCCCCAAAAAATAAAAGTCCAGCCTGCACCATGCCATAACCCGCCTAAAAACATGGTTATCATAATATTACGCAGATGATGGCCTGTTCTGTTGCCGCCTAACGGAATGTACAAATAATTCTTTAAAAATGCAGATAACGTCATGTGCCAGCGGCGCCAAAAATCAATTATGCTTGTCGCCCTGTAAGGCAGATTAAAGTTCAACGGCAGATTATAATTAAACATCAGCCCAAGGCCGATAGCCATTTCGGAATAACTGGAAAAATCAAAATAAAGCTGCAAGGTATAAGCAAGCGACCCGCCCCAGGCATCAAGCATGGTCAGATTATCAGCCGCATTAAATACCCTATCGGCATAAATTGCCAGTTTATCGGCAATTACCACCTTTTTAAATAAACCAACAGTAAACCATAAAATACCATAGGTTAAATTTTTATAGTTTATTTTGTAACGTTTTGCTTCAGAAAACTGCGGTATCATATCGCGGTGATATAAAATAGGACCGGCAATTAAATGCGGAAAAATCGTTACAAATAAAAGGTAATCGCTTTTGGAATATGCTTTGGTTTCATTGCGGTAAACATCTACCAGATAAGCAGTTTGCGTAAAGGTAAAGAAAGATATGCCCAACGGCAAAACAATATTTTGCATGGCAAATCCAGAATCAAATAAGTAATTGCAATTTTCAAGAATAAAATTTGTATATTTAAAATACCCTAAAAACAACAAGTTAAACGCTATGCCAGCGATGAGTACTTTTTTGCTGCGGTTTTGCGTAAGCCATCTGCCAAATAAATAGTTGACACAGATTGATGTTAAAAGTATGGGCAGGTTATTTATATCCCAGTAGGAATAAAAACAGATAGAAGCAAAAATTAAGAACAGTTTTGCAGCCTGATTTTTAATAAATTTTGCAGCGGCATAATAGCCAATTAAAGTAACAGGTAAAAAAATAAAGATAAATTCATAAGAATTAAATAGCATAGGACTCTCCAAATTTAAATAATATGACACTATTTTATCACACACTTCCCCCCCTGCAATACATTCTAACTTCCGCTCTGCTCATATTTACTATATTGCATTGCAAACACAAAAAATCCGGCATATCACAGGTATGCCGGATTTTTTTCACATGGCACAAAGCAGCATAACAAAATTATGCCGCTTTGTGTTTTATAAAACATAAAAACAGCCGCAGTGCCTAAGCACCACGGCTGTCAATCACTTTAGCTTATGAAATTATTTGCCTTCGATGGCGATGTATTTTTTAGCTTCAACGGCTTTCGGGTCTTTTTTAGGAATGGACAGGCTCAAAATACCATCTTCGTATTTAGCTTTAATGTCTTCTTCGCTGATAGCGTCGCCAACATAGAAGCTTCTCGTCATGCTGCCGCTGTAACGTTCACGGCGGATGTAACGGCCTTCTTTGTCTTTTTCGTCTTTATCAACGCCTTTGGCAGCAGATACGGTCAGATAACCGTTTTCAAGATGAGCGGTGATTTCATCTTTTTTGAAGCCCGGCAGGTCAATGTCAAGTTCATAACCGTTGTCGGTTTCTTTAACATCGGTTTTCATCAGGTTTTTGCTGTGTTTGCCGTACAGCGGATTCCTGTTGCCGAAAAAGTTTCTTTCAAAAGCATCGTCCATAAAATCATCAAATAAATTTTCACCAAAAATAGCAGGTAACATCATAACAAAAGACTTCCTTTCAAAACTTGCAATCTATTTCAGCAGCTTTAAAAGCTGTTGCTTTAGAACTTTTTGAAGGCCCCGGTCTCTTTCGGGGCCTTCCTTCGTTCTGAATATAATATACCACTTGTTGTTAGCACTGTCAATAGGTGAGTGCTAAAATTTTAAAAAATTTTTTATTTTTTTCTATTTATAATTAAAAAACTGCCGTGATATTTCTTCACAGCAGTTTTATTTTATAAATGGCGGCTGTTAAGCCATACCGCCAAGACAGAAAACATCAGCATTACCGCAAGCACTGCGCCAGGCAGCACACTTTTATAAACCAAAGGCCAAACGCACGCCGCCGTAAGCACCCAAACGCCGCCCAGCCACAAAGCAATCCTGTTATTTTGCCTGCACAGTTTTTGCAGTTTTTTACTCTGTTTTATGGCTTCCGCCAGATTATTTATTTTTCCGTCCATCAGCACAAGCCCGCCGGACTGCGCTGCCTGGCGGCTGTAAAAAACAACTTGGACTTCCGCAGCATTGCCGCGCTTGAGCACTGCCAAAAATTCACCGGCACGGCAAAAGGTTTCTGCCAGTTCTTTTTGGTGTTCTTCCGTAAGTTCTGCTACCGTCTGCGCAAAGCCCGCTTTGCTGCCTGCGTATTCTGCCGCCTGCTTGCCGCCGCCAGCAAACATTACCGTGCGCACGCCCAAAGCAGCAAGTTCTGTAAGCGCAGGCGTAATGCCCATATCAATACGCTGGCCAATAGCAATAATGCCCAGCAGAGCCCTGCCCGCAGTTATGTAAAACACAGTTTTGCCTTGCGCGTTAAAATCAGCTTCGCATTTGGCAAATTCCGGCGGTATATTAGCCACACCGGCAACAAAAGCCAACCGCCCCAAGCGGATATTTTTACGGCTGCACTGCGCCGTTATGCCGCCGCGCAGTTTGATTACATTACTGCATACCGGCAGTTCCATACCCGCAGCTTCTTTTTGCAGCAACACCGCCTGCGACCAACCTGCCGCACTTGTTACAGCCGCCGCCAGTGCCAGAAGCTGTGCTTCGCTGGTGCTGACGCCGATAACATCTGTAATTTCCTGCTCACCGGTTTGAATAAAGCTTTCATCAAATACGGCCATTGTAAGCTGCCTGCTGTTGGCAGCAGAAGCCGCATCGTTAAACCTGTAACCCTGGCTTTGCGCTTTTTGTGCAGCATAATATAGCGGCAAACTTTCTCCCAGCATAAATACGCCTGCACCTGCTGCTATAAGCACACTGCCAAGCACCTGCCACGCTGCCGCCGCGCCAAGTCCGTAAAACCACCAGCTAAGCGCCGCTGCAATTGCCAGCGCAAACACAACCGGCAGTACAAACGCCGCCGTTTTTTCCGGCAATTCACTTTCGTCCTCAACCGGTTCAGCAAGGCCGCTTTGTTCTTTTGCGTAATCTGCGGCAAAAATTATAAGCAGCATCAGCGCCAGCGGTGCAAATAACAGGCTGTTAAGATTTGCCGCGCCATGCACGCTGCTTATGCCAGCAGCAACACTTGCAATAAGCCCGCCGGTGCAGCTTGCAAACGCCAGTCCGCTCATTGACGGTATACCGCTGAACAAAAGCTGCCTGCCTCTGCGCAAAACCGGCCTGGCATAATACAAAAGCGGTGCCAAAAGCACGATTTGCCCAGCAAAAAGCGCAGCTTTAACACGCCAATCCGCCTGCGGCGCAAAAAACGGCACCGCCGACAGCACCAATAAACATGCGGTCAGCCAAAAGCATATTTTTAAATTTTTTCTGCTTTCTTTTTTTTCAGTTATCATAATTTCAACGCTTTACGCCTACCTCTATCCTCATTAAATAATCGTCCGCATAACGCTCGGACATGTAATTGGTAATATCGTTCTGATATAGATTACCGCACACGGTATAGCCCAGCTCTGCAATCTCTGCGCAAAACCTGCGGTATTCGTCCGTAAGTGCATAATAAGAGTTGCGGATGTATTTTACTGCATAAGTTCCCGCCGGTTTAATATGCAAATAGCGGCTTTTAATTTTTTTATTTATATATGAAGAAAAAGAACTTACAGCAAAGCTGCCGTTTTTAATATTTTCGTAATTTATTATTTCGCCGGTTACAAAATCATCGTAAGAATTGTGCTTGCTGCAATAATCCCACAGGCGCGATATTGCTTCAAACTGCGCTTTTTCCGAACTGTTTTCCGGCTTGTCGCTGGCAATGTAATATTCTTCCGGCATTTCTTCAATAGTGATAACGTCTTCTTCAACGTCAGAAGCCTCGCGCGCCAGCGCCAGTGTGTTGCGCAAAAGCCTGCGGCGGCGTGTAAGCTGGTCAATTTTTTCTTTCAGGCGCTTGTCCTGCTCTTTTAACAGTTCCACAAAAGCGTCCGTGCCGCGCTTATCCATATAGTTTTTTATTTCTTCCAGCGACAGTCCAAGCTCTTTTAAAGTTGTTATCAAATCAAACATGTAAATCTGATTCAGCGAATAATACCGGTAGCCGTTGGAGGCTGTGCGCAGCGGCTTTAACAGTCCGATATCGTCATAATAAAAAAGCGTATCTTTGGTTGTATTGCAAAACGCGGCAAACTCGCCAGTTTTTAAAAATCTTTGCGACAAAATCAAGCCGCCCCCTTGACTATGGTGTAGCACCATACTTTAAGATTATTATAGCGGTTAAATTGTTTTACCGCAAGTGAAAGGGTGAAATATTATGAAACATGTCTATATGCTGCTGGCAGCCATTGCGCTTGAAGTATGCGGTACCACATTCATGAAGTTTTCCGTAACGCACGAATGGTTCATCGGCTATCCGGTAATGATTATAACCATGGCCTGCTCGTATTTCTGCTTGAGCAAGGCCGTTAAAAAAATTCCCATCAGCGTAGCTTACGCAATCTGGGAAGGCATCGGGCTTGCAGGCACAGCGTTTATGGCCTGGCTGATTTTTAACGAAACCATGCCGCCTGTAAAACTTATGGCTTTCGGCATCATCATCGCCGGGCTGATAATGATTAAAAAAGGCACTTTTAAAATAGGATGTGAATAAAATGAAAACAACGGGGCTAATTTATATTATACTCGCCGTAATTACAGATGTTACCGCAAACTTCTGTCTAAAAAAATCCAACGGCTTCAGCAGAAAAAAATACGGCTTTGCCTCACTGGCACTTATCGGCGTTGCTTTTATGTTTATGGCACAGGCACTGATAACACTTGATTTAAGCATTGCTTACGCCATTTGGGGTGCTTTGGGCATTTTGCTTACCACTTTTGTGGATAAACTGTTTTTTGGCCTCAGGATAAAACCTCTTGGCTTTTTAGGCATTGCCACTATGATAAGCGGCATTGTCATTTTAAAAATGGTATGACCCCCCTTATTCTGCTGGATAGGCAGCAGACCCCCGAAGGCTATACTTCGGGGCTTTTTTGTTTAACAATAATATTAAATTTTACATATTTTTAGCGGGTAATTTCATGTAGTGTTTTTTAATCTATGGTAAAATATATTATATACAAATTTATTTATGAAAGGGTGGTACCGCATGAAAAAAACCTTATTGACTCTCGCAATTGCCGCAGGCCTTTTTGCCGCGCCTCTTACAACCGACGTTTTTACAGCTACTGCAGAAGCAAAACCGCTGCCGCCGCGCCCGGCTGCACGCGAAGGTCTGGTGCCGCATCAGGTACGCATAGATAACGAACTCAATTCCATCAGCGCACGCTTTAGCATTGATGAATCAACTGTCGAAAAATATTATAACCAGGGCTGGGGCTTTAAAGAACTGCGCCGCGCAGCATTTTTGGCCTATGCCTCCGGTAAGGATATGGGCGCTGTTTTGGATTTAAAAACAACTAACAGCTGGCCGCGCGTTGAATATAAACTGGGCCTTACCCCTAACGATATCAAAGCAGCACACGAGAAAAACGATGCTGAATATTTAAAAACGGTACTTGGCATCGATGAAAGCACCTCGCTGCCGCTTCTTAAGCAAAACTTTTCGCTGCGCGACGTTGCCCACGCTGCACTGATGAGCAAATATACCACCAGCACCCCGGCACAGATTGCAGAAATGCACAACCCGCCGGAAGCAAACTGGGACAGTGTAGCCACGCAGCTTGGCATCAGCTACGAGCAAATGCAGCAAGTGCGTGCGGAACTGGAAAAATTAAGACCGTAACCTCTATATACGCAAAAAGAGAAGGCAAACGCCTTCTCTTTTTTATTTGCAGATTGTAAAATCAATCCTGCTCTTTTTTGTTTTTATAAACAAAGTAGTAAAACGGCACTGCAATAACCGCTGCGCCCAAGCCCATAATAAGCTGCTGAGGCTGCGCCTGCGCCAAAAGCCACAGGCTTGTCAGCACGGCGACTGCCGGAATAACAGGCCCGAAGGGAATTTTAAAAGCGCGCGGGGCATCCGGCATTTTTTTGCGGAATACCGGAATTGAAAGACAGGTAGGAATATACTGCGAAAAGCGCGATACTACGCTGATAGAAGCAAGGAAGGTAAAGCTGCCGGTATAGGCAATCAGCATGGCAATAATTGTCGATGTCAGAATGCACCAATACGGTGCGTTAAAACGGTTTCTTTTGGTCATAACGGCAGGCAGCATGCCTTTTTCTGCCAAAGCAAGGCAACTGTAAGGCGTAACAAAAGATGAACTAATGCACAAAGCACCAATGGAAACCAAAGTGCCGGATGCAACAATGCCGGTGCCGAAGCTGCCAGCAATACGCCCAAAGGCCTCCTGTACAGGCACGGTAGTTGTGGCAAGCTCGTATCCCATAATACCGATAGCGCACGCTAAAAGCATAAAATAAATTGCCGCTACAATAATAATTGAAACCAAAATTGCCTTCGGCAGATTTTTCTGCGGATTATCCATTTCAGATGCCGCAACGGCAATGCTTTCAAACCCGGTAAAGGTAAAGAACAGCATTACGGCAGCCGTACCGAAGCTGCCCGGCGTATATTCCCCGCCAGGGAACAGCGGCGTAAAATTAGAGGTGTCAATAAAGAAAACACCCATGCCGATAAACAAAACAAACGGCAAAATTTTGGCAACCGTTGCAAGATTCTGAATAACTTTAAAAAGCTGTACGCCAAACAGGTTCATTGTTGCCAAAAGCGCAAAAATTACGGTAACAATAATATTTTTCATCATCGGCGTACTGAGTTCCGGCATAATGCCGCCCAAAGCCGTAGCAAAACCAACGCCCATGGTAGAAAACGCAATAATGCGCGTAATCCATGTCAAAAAGCCAACCTCGTAACCAATAAAGTTGCCGAAAGCTTCTTTGGCATAAATATACGGGCCGCCGTTATCCTTAAAAAGCCCACTTGCTTCGGCAAAGCAAAAGGTCATTGCCAGCACCAGCAGCATATCAAACAGCAGCACGCCAAGGCTGGCAGGGCCAATAATGCTTACTGCCTTATTTGGCAAAAGAAAAATACCCGAACCGATAATGCTATTGATGCCGAAAAGCACAATAGTCCAAAACCCCATTTTCGCCTTACTCATAAATGAACTCTCCCTTATTTAAATAAGATATTATCTGTTATTTTTGCTTGCGGCAACGCGGTCAATAAAATCCGCAAACAGCTTGCGCATTTCCGGATGCTCCTGCCACATATTTTCAGGATGCCACTGTACAGCGACAATCTGGCTGCCGTTTTCCGATTCGACGCCTTCAACAACACCGTCCGGAGCTTTTGCCGTAACTTTCAAGCCCCTGCCTATTTTTTTAAGCCCCTGATGATGGCGTGAATTTATATAAGCTTTGGCGCCAAGCGCTTTATACAACTCGCTGCCTTCTGCAATAATGGCATGGTGAGTAGGATAACCGCCCAACGCTCCCTGCGAATGGCGGATATACGCATCCGGGTTTTCGCTTGCCAAGTCCTGGTAAACACTGCCGCCCAGCATAATATTGATAAACTGGCAACCGCGGCAAATACCGAAAATCGGCTTGCCCGCTTTATAAAAAGCGCTGAAAATTTCTTTCTCAAAAATGTCGCGTTTATAATTGGTGCTGCCGATATGAAGCGACGGTTCTTCACCGAAAAAGGTCGGGTCAACATCCGGCCCGCCGGGAATAATCAGCGCGTCGAACATATCTACGTAATCTTCTCCCTTAGCACCAGGCACATCAGGCAAAACAACCGGCAAAGCGCCGAGCTCACTAATAATATCAACCAAACCGCGCGCGGTAAACGGCGCCCTTACAAGATTAGTTACATCACTGGCATACGGATAAGTATCGGCAGTAATGGCAATACGTAATTTAGACATAAAAACCTCCTGAACAAAAATAAAGGCAACAGATAATTATCTGCTGCCTCTTGTTTGCATGGCGGAGTGGCAGGGATTTGAACCCTGGCGGGAGTTACCCCCCTAACGATTTAGCAAACCGTCCTCTTCAGCCACTTGAGTACCACTCCAATTGACTTACTTAGATAGTATACACCATTTATTTAAGTTTTTCAAGTATTTTCGGTATATAATTTTAATTTTTTTCTGTTTTTCTTTTAGGGCGTTCATAATCAACGTCACCATTAGCCAGCGCCCACAGATAAAAGCTGGCAATAGATGCGTAAGGGCTGTAACGCTTATGATACTTTGCCACGAGTGCCGGCGTTATTTTTTTATGTCCATATAAAAGTTTCAAGCCGTTCTGAATAGCAATATCGCCTCCGCTTAAAATATTAGTGCGGCCCAGTGAAAATATCAGCTGCATTTCCGCTGTCCAGCGTCCGATGCCGTCCAGCTTTACCAGTTCTGCGCACACTTCTTCATCGCTTAGCCGCGTAAGCCCTGCCAAATCAAGCCCGCCAGTCAGCACTTTATCCGCCAGGCGTTTAATGTATGCGGCCTTCCTGCCGGATAATCCGCACGAGCGCAGTTCTTCTTCCGTTACAGAGTTAATTGCCTGCGGAGTAACTTTACCGCCCAGCAGAGCTAAAAAACGCTGCCACACGCTTGCTTTTGCTTTACGCGATATTTGCTGCCCGGCAATGGAATTAACCAAGGACACAAAGATATCAGGATACAGCTCGCGCCTGATATAACCGGCTTTTTCAATAACAGCCGCCAGGCGTTTATTCTTCTTTTTTAAGTAATTCAGTTCCTTATCGCCATATTCAAAATAAACCATTTGGCACCTATAACAAAAACGCGCCCTGACAGGCGCGGTAAAATCATGGCGGAGAGGGTGGGATTCGAACCCACGGAGGCTTGCACCTCGCTGGTTTTCAAGACCAGAGCCTTAAACCACTCGACCACCTCTCCCTGCTAATTTTTTATTATATGATAAATATGCCCCGCCGTCAATATTATTTTAAAACTTCGTCGGTACGGGCCAGCACGAATGCTTCTATTTCCATAGCTTTGGCTTCCAGCTGCTGCATTTTAGCGCGCGCCGCCGCTGTGTATTCATCGTCTTTAATCAGCCCCAGGTTGATTTTTACGTTGTACAGCGCACTGCGCATAGCTGCCCGCGCAACGAGTGCCGATACCGTACCGTCGCTGATTGCATTGGGGTTGCCAAACACAATAAGCCTGCGCGCCAGTTTCAGCACTTCCATGGTTTTATCTGCAATCTGCATCGGCACTTCTGCCGCAGCAATAGCCGCCTGGCCTATTGCCGCTGTACGCATAGCCTTTTCGGTATCCGTTGCCTTAGGCATTTTATATGCTTCCATAAATTTGGCAAACACTTTGGCATCGTCATCTGCAAGCTGCGATAATTCAAGACGCAGCCTGTCCGCAGCAGCAATAATTTCTACCGTTGCCGCCTCGCCCTTTTCACTGGCAGTTTTGCCAAGCGTCAGGTTCGCCAGCATCGCCGTCAAGGCCGCAGCCACCGCACCGCAAAGGGCCGATGCCGCACCGCCGCCCGGAGTTGGCTGTTTGGAAGCCAGCTCATCCAAAAAATCTCCGCAAGTCGTATCAATTAACCTTTCCATAATTGCCTCCTGTTATTATAAGCCTGTCATCTGCTGTAAAATCAATAGTTTTAAACTTACGCAGCCGGTTAGCAAAAAAATCAGTATCCTCTTCCGGCCACAAAAGCACTTTACTGCGCCATTTTGCCAGCGAAGCATATCCGTCGCCGCCCTCTGCCATAAAATCATTGGTCACAACGGTATAATATTTATCGTTTTCCAGTTTACTGCCATCCGTTAAAACGGCATTTTTTATACGCTTGCCTTCCGGCGCAGTTAAATCTGCCGTTATTTTTATCCCGCTAAAGCGGATACGGCTTATTTCCTGCCCGGTAATGCCATGCTCCAATGCCGCAAGAATATCGCTGCCCTTTAGTTCCAACATATAAAGCTTGCTGTTGAATGGAAAAATTTCTTTCAGATTGCGCAACGTCACATTGCCGCCAGGCAGCTGTGCCCGCACTGCGCCGCCGTTATAAAGCGCAATATCTGCCGCAAAGCCTGTTTTAAGCAAATCCATAAAATAATCGCCTACCGTCGAAGCACCCTGCCGGTCGTTACTAAGCACCGATGGATTTTGTGCCAGCACCTCGTTATATTTATCATCAACAGATTTAAACACCGGCGCCAGCAGCCTTGCAAGCTCTGCATCACTGCCTGGCGGCAGGTCATTAACCTTGTAAACCTCAGCAGATCTGCCGGTAATCTTTTTGTCATCCGTGGAATAATCCAGCTTTATATGCCCTATAAATTTGCCGTATTCTCCTGCCTGAATTACAGGTATGCCGTTATAGCTGCGGGCAAAAACAATGTGGCTGTCGCCAGTTATAAAAGCGTCAACGCCCTGCGTTTTTTCAAGCAGCGGTACAATATCGCCCGTCAGCTTGCCGTCAACTTCTTCACTGCCGATATGCGCCAGTACAATAATAACTTCCGCGCCAGCGTTTTTTAACAGCGGCACATATTTATTAACGGCATCTTCCGGCGCAGTAATTTCCAGCCCGCTGATGCGCCCCTGCTTAACTTTATTAAAGGCATCCTTGCCGATAACACCAATAACGCCAATTTTAACGCCAGAGGCTTCCGTAATTGTATATGGCTTAAACGGCAGCGGTTTTCCATTGGTACTTGTTATATTAGCCGCAAGCAGCGGAAACTTGGCCATCACCGCCTGCTGACGGATAAGCAGCATATCGTAATCAAAGGTATGGTTGCCGATGCAGTCAGCCGCAAATTTCATTTCGTTCATTGCCGAAACAACCGGCAGGCCTTTAAATTCATCAGCGTCAATGCTGCCCGAAAACATATCACCAGCACCGAGCAAAAGCACGCCGCCGGGATTTTTAGCCCTAAAGCCCTGCACAACGCCGCCCAGCCTTGCAGCACCGGGGCAGCCGTCTGCCGCACGCAAATGCCCGTGCCAATCGTTTAACGACAGCACATCAATATGCACAATCTCCGCGCAGGCTGTATTTACAAAGAGCAGCAGCGCCAAAACAAAGCCTAAAATTCTTTTCATAACCCCTCCAAAATAAAAGCTTTTTTAGTATTCGCCGCCGCCTGCTTAAATACCTGCAAAAAAAAGACAGGGCAATCAATCCCTGTCTTTTTGTTTTGCTATATATCGTTTTACAAGCACTGCCGCTGCATAGCCGTCCAACGGTTCCGGCGGCACCCGCAGCCCTTCCGGCAACAGCGCGCGCCAGCCATGCGGCTTGTTAAGCTGCCAATATAAGGTGCGCGCCTGCTCTGTACTGTGCTTTTCGTCAATCTCTATTACCGGCACGGTTGTAAAAACCTGCCCCAGCACTTTATGTACAGGCCTGGTATTGGTTCCGTTGCCGATAATTACGGCTTTAATAAATCCGCCATAATACGCATTCAGCTTTTGCAAAACCTCCGGCAGTGTTTTGGTTTCCACCCATTCGGCGCTGATAACTTCGCCGTCAGGCTTTACCTTTGCCACGCCCGTTTTAAAGCTGCCCGGGTCAATACCAAGCAAAAACTCATTCTCTGTCTGCATCTTCAACCTCTAAACGCAGCAGCACCGGTCCGGAAGTATAAATATCGCCACGGGCATAGGCTTTAAGCATTACCTTGCCGCCAAGGTCTGCCATTCTTTCACCGGTCTGCACCATCGTCCCGGCATCAAGGTTGCCAACCTTGCCGGTCAGCGGGTCGGGCATTACGCCTGCGCGCACCGCAGTATGGTTTACGGCGTTCAAAAAGCTTAAAATCTCGCGGTCCAGTCCGTATTTAATGCTGCTGACATCAATAAGTTTACTGTAAATAAGTTCGTTATTGTGGTAAACACATTCATTGTGTACAAGCTCAATAGTGCAGATTGCAGGTTCTCCGGCAATAATATTGGCTACTGCGCGCAGCCTTACAAACACATTGCCTTCAGCCGCCTGAATTTCCTGCTGCGCAGCTTTAGCCAGCTCACCTGGCAGCCACAAAACACCGACCGGTTCTTCGCTGCGGATGCCCATGCGCTGCATGGCTGCTTCGTTAGCAGCGTTAAGGAACATTTCCATCTGCTTGGCGTTTTCTTCGTCATTCAGCTTGCTGCTAAGCACACCGGCATAAATAACTTCGCCGCTGCGGTAAACCACATCACCCTCACGCATCGCCACAATTCCGCGGCGCAAACGCTCGGTTGTTTCCTCAAGCGTCCCGACTTCTTTTTCAAGCTGCGCTTTCGATTCCGTCAGGTTATTTACTTCTATGCGGGCACGCCCAAGCTCTTCGCGGCTGGTATTTACTTCGTTTTCAAGCTGCATTTTTTCTGCGCTGATAGCGTCAATTTCACTGTCCAGTTCTTTTATTTCTCGGTTGCGGTCAGCCAAATCAGCCCGCGCCTTTTCAATTTCCAGCGACGCTGCGGTTTTTTCTTTATTAAGGCTGCTTAATTCATCCTGCAAACGTTCCATGCCAAACATGGCAGTCCTTGCGCTGTCAGATGAAATTGCCATAACGATAATCGTCGTCGCTGCAATCAAAACGCCCGTTATTACCGTCATCAGCACCGAGGTATAATAAGGCCTAAGCCCAAAAACAGACAGTTTTTTCTTGCCGATTTTACTGCCCAGCTTGTCGCCGATAAAAGCAATCAGCCCGCCGACAACAGCCAGTATAATTATCAGGCGTAACCCAAACATACACTCACCCCAAAATTTTTATGCGTTCTTCTGACGCAGCAGATACATGCCTACAATCAAACAAATAATGTTCGGCAATGCGCAGGCCAAAAACGGATTCATCGCCCCGCCTTTGCCAAGGCCGGTTGTAAACGTCATAATCGCATAGTAAATAAAGATAACAATAATACTCAGGCCCAGGCCGATAGACGAGCTTGTACGCTGCTTCTGCGTGCCGAGCGGCGCGCCTATCATCGCAAAGAAGAAGCTTGCCATCGGAATAAAGATGCGCATGTAAATTTCGCACCAGTGGCGCGAAGTCGGCTGGCCCTGCATTTCCAGCATGTGGATGTATTCGCGCAGTTCGCGGATAGTCATTTCCTCAGGTTCTTTCTGTTCCCAGGAAATCTGCTCCGGCGCAATGTCCAGCGGAATTATCTGCTCATCAAATTTAGCCGTGCTTTGCAGGCCTTCTTCGTCATGTACAGAATAAACCGTGCCGTCAACCAAACGCCAGGAACCGTTTTCCCAACGGCCTTCCTTGGCTGTCTGAATACGCGCCAGCTTATGGTTATCAAATTCCTCGATGGTAATATCCATCATCCTGCCGGATTCTTCTTCAAAGCGACGGGCGTAAGTCAGACGCTGGGTATCGCCGCTCATCGTTTTGATGATGACGTTATCCTGCGTTTTCGGCTTGGTGTTTTTCTTAATCTGGTATTCCAGCACACGGGTGTACTGCACCTTGGAGGCCGGTACTACTTTTTCTGCCCATACGACAGAAAACATGCTGACGATAAAAGCTACAATCAGCACCGGCGCAACAATACGGTAATAGCTGATGCCGCCGGATTTCATTGCAATAATTTCGCTGCTGCCGGACAGTTTGCCGAATGCCATTAAGGACGCAAGCAGCATCGACATCGGGAAGGTATAGTTGATAACCTCCGGCAGGCTGTAGAAAAACAGCCATGCCACGCTGTCCCAGCTGGCACCGTATTTGGTCATGTACTGAGTAATGCGGTACAGCATGGAACTGGCGATAAAAATACTTGAGAAGGAGGCTATACCGAAGATAAACGGATACAGTAATTCACTTAACACATAACGGTCCAATAAACGTAAACGCAATCTTCATCCCCCCTACATGCTGAAATTTTCGCCCAGGTAGTATTTGCGCGCTACCGGGTCGTTGGCGATGGTTTCGCTGTCGCCGTGCAGCAGTATTTCGCCGTTGGCAAGGATATATGCCTTATCGACGATGCTCAAGGTTTCGCGCACATTGTGGTCGGTAATCAAAATACCGATGCCGCGCTGCGCAAGATGGGCAATCATGTTCTGAATATCGTTTACTGCAATCGGGTCAATGCCGGCAAACGGTTCGTCCAAAAGGATGAAAGCCGGGTCGGTTGCCAGTGCGCGGGCAATTTCCACGCGGCGGCGTTCACCGCCTGAAAGTTCCGTGCCTTTGTTTTTACGGATATGCGCAATGTGGAATTCTTCTACCAGCGCATTCATTTTTTCGTAGCGTTCCTTTTCAGGCACGTTGTTGGCTTCCAAAATGGCAAGAATGTTTTCTTCCACCGTCATTTTGCGGAAGATGGACGCTTCCTGCGGCAGATAGCCGATACCAGCACGCGCGCGCATATACATCGGCAGCCCGCTGATGTCGTTGCCGTCCAGCGTAACCGTGCCGCTATCGGGCTTAATAATGCCGACAATCATGTAAAACGTCGTAGTTTTACCTGCGCCGTTAGGGCCCAAAAGCCCGACAATGCTGCCCTGCTCTACACGGATGCTGACATTGTTGACAACACGCCTGTCGGAATATTCTTTTACAAGATTAGCTGTTTCAATTACCACTATGCTGCCTCCACCTGTTCAGTGCTTTCTGCCCTAGCCGTAGTTTCAGTATTTTCTGCGTCAGCTGTATTTTCAGCCGGCGCCGGTTCTTCCTTTGGGACATAAACTATTTTAATATTGCCAAACGCTTCGGCGCGCTGGCCTTTAGCGGCATTGCCTGCGTTATTCATAATCAGCCTATTGCCGGATACGGTGTTGCCGTCCTGCGTTGCAGTTGCATTGCCGATAAGCTCAACAGTGCCGTCGTTATTGGTGTCGTAAATCGCCTTATCGGCCGATGCCGTTAAATTGCGCGGCGGGCTTACAATATCGACATTACCGGTTGCTTCTGCCATGCCGGTTTTGCCGTTATAAGTAATCTGCGCTGCAGTTAAAACGCTGCCGTCGGTAGAACTGAGCTGGCCCCAGGAGCCAATTGTTTCTGCATATTCAGCATCGCTGTGATAGTCAATCTGGTCGGCCGTCAGTGTTTTATCTTCTTTGGTAACGCTGGCCTGGCCGACTGCGGAAACATAATCTTCGTTGTGCATTACAAAGGTAGCGCAGGTAATATGCGCATCGTCCTTATCGGCAACAACGCCGCCGGTCAGTTTGCCGCTCATGGTTTTGCTGTTAAATTCTGCTGCAGCAGCAGTTGCCTTGCCGCCGTCATGCAAAATTACCACATTGCCTTTAGCAGTACCGTCGCCGCTGGTCATGTCATATTCAATTTCATCAGCTTTTACGTTAAAGCCGCCTTCGGCAGCATAAGCCGGTACATGCACCTGTGCGCCAATCAGCATTAAAGCTGCCGCCAGAGCCACAGCTGTTTTTATTTTCATAATTACAGTTCCCCTTTCTGTACTTCGGCATGGCCGCTTAATTTAAAATGGTCAAATTTGCTGCTGGTTATAATTTTATCTGCCAGCGCCGTATGCTCATCTTTTACTACCTTTACCTTGCCGGAGGCCGTAATAACGTCGTCTTTCTGGTTCCAGGCAACCTCCTCGGCAGTTATCTCACCGCCGGTGGATAATGTAGCTTTTACGCCGCGGTCCAGCGCAAAATTTTTATCGTCGTTATTGATTCTGCCGCCGCCGGCTACAACGTCAATCACCGAGCCGTCCTCGCGGTAAATTTTGCCTTTAACGCCTTTCATAACTGCTTCGCCCTTACCGGAGATGCTTTCCAGCTCATCGACAGAAAACTCCCACAGCTTTCTGCCGTCCTGTTCGCGGCTGACAGTTGTATTTTTAACAACTGCGTTAACGACATTTGACGCAATATTATCAGGATCTTTCGGCGCTTCGCCGCCAAACATCAGCCAGGCGATTATAACAGCCGCCACAGCGATACCGCCGGCAATAAGTAATAAACCTTTATTTTTCACCCTGCTTTAGCTCCTTTTTCTCCGGCGGCGTATAAGGGGTATTCCAGCGGTGCTGGAACCACAGCCAGTTATCCGGGTATTCTTTGATAACTTCTTCAACAATCTGCGTCATTTTTAAAGTTACCTTATAATCATCGGCTTTGCGGTCGCCGGTATTTTCGTAGTAAATGGGGTCTTTTACAATGGCTTGGTGTCCGTAGTTGCCTTCCTTGCGCACAATGAATATCGGCACAATAGGCGCATCAAACTTACGCGAAAAATACGCCGGGCCTGTCGGTGTCGATGCCATCTTGCCGAGGAACGGCACAAATATACCGTCATAGCCGCCGTCCTGGTCGGCAATAAGCCCCAACATGCGTTTTTTCTTCATTGCACGCGCACAACCCAAAATTTCGCTGGTCCCGCGCGAGAAAATTTCCTGACCCACGCCGGTACGCAGCTCGTTCATAAAATCGCTGTAAATATGGTTCGGCTGCGGTTTTTCAACAGCGCTCAGCGGAAATCCGTTCAGCGCCAGCGCCGCGCCCAGCCATTCCCAGTTGTCCATGTGGCAGGCCAGCATGACAACGCCCTTGCCTTCGCCAAGTGCTTCCCAAAGCACTTCCGGGCGGTCAAAACTTACCAGCCCGCGGATATTATCTTTATTTAAAGCCGGCATGTACATAATTTCCATAAAGGTTGCGCCAAGTTTGACAAACAGGCTGTGAATGGTTTTCTTTGCTTCTTCGTCCGTATAGCCAAGGCGTTCTTTAATAGTTTCTTCTGCCCTGATGCGCTGCTTTTTGGCAATTATGTAGTACAGCCTGCCCAGCCCCAAACCGATTTTAACAACCAGCTTGTAAGGCAGGTGGCTGATTACCCAGCTCATACTTTTTAACAAATAATAAAGCCACATTATTGTGAATCTCCCTGTCCCTGCTTAATATAAACATCTACAATATCATTCCATTTACCATGCGCCTTCAAAATCAGCTCTGCCACTTCGCGCACAGCGCCGCGCCCGCCGCCATTACGGCTGATAAAACTGCTTGCTGCAAGCACTTCCGGCGCAGCATCAGCCGGGGCGCAGGCAAGACCGGCAAAAGTCAGTGCAGGCAGGTCATTCAGGTCATCGCCCATATAGGCAATCTCCTCACGCATAAGCCCGCCTTTTTCTGCCAGCTCTGCCAGTATTTTTCTTTTATCTTTTATACCTTCGTAAAGTTCTGTAATGCCAAGTTCTTCTGCACGGCGGTGAATAACCGCGCTTTTGCGCCCGGTAATAATTGCCACGCGCACACCGCTGCGCAGCAGGCAGCTTAAACCCAAACCGTCGCGCGCGTTAAAGGCTTTAAAAAGTTCTCCTTCAGCGCCGATATTCAGGCTGCCGTCCGTCAGCACGCCATCTACATCCAAAGCCAGCAGCTTTACTTTAGCGGCATTTTTTATATCACTCATCATTATACCACGCCCTGACGTACAAGGTCAGTCATATGCAAAAGACCGATAACATGGTTTTCCGCATCGACAACCGGCAGTACAGTAATCGGTTTCGGATGGTTGCTTTCCATGATGTGCAGCGCCTGGGCTGCCAGTTTTTCCTTAGTAATGGTTTTGGGGCTGGCTGTCATCAGTTCCGTAACCGGGCGTTTTAAAAAGTCCACGCCTTTGCTCAGGCCGCGGCGGATATCGCCGTCCGTCAGCACGCCCAGCATTTTGTTATTATCATCGACAACGGAAACTGCGCCCAAGCCTTTATCCGTAATGACAAAGAGTGCTTCCTGTACACTGATATTTGCTTTAACAAGCGGGTTTTCGTCGCCGCTGTGCATGATGTCTGCAACTGTAAGCAGCAATTTGCGGCCCAGCGAGCCGCCCGGATGGAATACTGCAAACTGGCTGGCGGTAAATTTGTGTTCGGACAAAAGCGCCAGCGCCAGCGCATCACCGTAAGCAAGCGCCGCCGTAGTGCTGGAAGTCGGTGCAAGTCCCAGTGGGCAGGCTTCCCTGCTGACGCCGACATTAAGAACTATATCCGAATTTTTTGCCAGCGTGGAGTTTGGATTGCCGACCATGGCAATCAACTTGGCGCCAATCCTGCGCAGCGAAGGCAGAATATGCAGTACCTCAGCCGTTTCGCCGCTGTTGGACAGCGCAATAACAACATCGCCTTCAGTTACCATGCCCAAATCACCGTGAATGCCTTCGGCCGGATGCAGGTAAAAAGACGGTGTGCCGGTGCTGGCAAGCGTAGCCGCCATTTTGCGGCCGATAATACCGGATTTGCCCATGCCGGTAATAACCGTGCGGCCGGGGCAAGCCATAATCATCTCCACCGCAGCTTTAAAATGCTCATCTATGCGTTCAACCTGTTCCAATACAGCTTCTGCTTCCAGACGCAATACCTGCCGCGCCTGTTCCAGCATTTTATCTTCCATCAGGAAATCACTCCTTTAATGTAAGCGGCATTAACCGCGAACAATTTTGTCTATTGCCAAAACGTCTTTTAAAAGTGCTTCAAGATTATCAAGTTTAACCATGTTCGGCCCGTCAGAAAGCGCCTCTGCCGGATTATCATGTACTTCAAGGAACAAAGCGTCGATGCCTACCGCAGCAGCAGCCCTTGCCATGTGCGGCACATACTGGCTCTGGCCGCCGGAAGACGTTCCCTGGCCGCCCGGAATCTGTACGCTGTGCGTAGCGTCCATAACAACCGGATAGCCAAGCTCGCGCATAATCGCCAAACCGCGCATATCCGTTACCAAAGTATTATAGCCAAAGCTTACGCCGCGCTCTGTCAGCATAATGTTATGGTTGCCGGATTCTTCAATTTTTTTGATAACATTTTTCATATCCCACGGTGCAAGGAACTGACCTTTTTTTACGTTAACGGTTCTGCCGGATTTGCCTGCCTGGTAAACCAGGTCAGTCTGGCGGCACAAAAACGCCGGAATCTGCAAAATATCCGCAACTTCAGCCACAGGCTCAACCTGATAGGTTTCGTGAATATCAGTTACAATAGGCACGCCCAAATCTTTTTTTATCTGCGCTAAAATAGCAAGGCCTTCTTTTAAGCCCGGCCCGCGGAAAGAATTATAAGAAGAACGGTTGGCCTTATCAAAGGATGCCTTAAAAACATAAGGCATGCCCAGCTTATCGGCAATGGCTTTGGCACGTTGGCCAATCATCAGACTGCGTTCGTAGCCTTCTATAACACAGGGGCCTGCCAAAAGCAGCATCGGATTGCCCTGCCCTACTTTATAATTACCAACAGTTACTATATTCATGTCTGCCTCCTTTATCGTCAAATAATATATCTGTTATTGTTTTTTAGCGGCGAAAAGTTTATTGATGGCTTCCAGGTCTTCCGGCGTATCAATGCCGATACCCTGAAAATCACTTTCCAAAACTTTAATTTTATAGCCATTCTGCAAAGCGCGCAGCTGTTCAAGCCCTTCTACCTGTTCCAGCATGGTCGGCTCCAAAGCGGCATATTGCAGCAAAAAGTCACGGCGGTATGCGTAAACACCCACGTGCTTATACACTCTTGCGCCCTCTACCTCATTACGTGGATAAGGAATCAGGCTGCGCGAAAAATACAGCGCATAGCCGTTATCGTCGGTAACAACCTTAACGGCAGCCGGGTCGTTGTATTCGCTCTCCTGCATCGGCACTTTCATCGTAACCATTTTCAGTTCATCATCGCCGTCAAAGGCTTTTGCCAGACGGTCGATAATATCCGGGTCAATCATCGGCTCGTCGCCTTGTACGTTGATAATTACATCAACATCAGGATACTGCATGGCAACCTCAGCCAGACGGTCAGTGCCGCTCGGATGGTCAGGCGAAGTCATAACTGCCTTGCCGCCAAAACCTACAACGGTATCATAAACCTTTTCATTATCAGTAGCTACGATTACATCATCCGGTTCTTTCGCCTCGCAGGCACGCATATAAGTATGCTGAATCATCGGCTTACCGGCAATCAGCGCCAGCGGCTTGCCCGGCAGGCGTGTAGAAGCATAACGCGCAGGAATTACACATAAAACCTTCATTGCTCTTTCGTCTCCTTTTGGATGGCACCGACAATTGCTTTTTCAAACAAGTCCTGCCCTTCCGTAATCATAATGTCCATGTTTAATATGTAGAGCGGCAAGTCCCTGTTGAAGTAAATAAATTCCGTCGGAATTTTTACCGCGTCCTTAGCGGTGGTAATCAGCGCCACAGCTTCTTTGCTGGCAGCGCGCTCGCTGATATACTGCATCTCAATCATGCCATAATCATGATGGTCGGGATAACGGATTGCTTCGAGTATATCAAGCCCGATACCGGCCAGTGTCTGTTCAAACGAAGACGGATTGCCGATAGCGGAAAATACCATAACTTTTTTGCCTTCAAGCTCGGAAAGCTCCAGCGTGTTTTCGTGAATACCCTTATACCAATCTGCAATTTCCACAAAATTTTTCGGATGATGGATACTTTCGATAACAGGCGCATGGCCATTGTATTTGGACAATGTTTTGCGCAGGTTAATACGGCTGAACTGCGAACTCTGGTCCGTTTTGGTAAGCAGGAAAAGCCCTGCCCTATCCAAATGTTTCAGAGGCTCGCGCAGGGTTCCGCGCGGCAAAAGGCTGCCGTTGCCGAACATATTATAAGTATCTACCAGCACCACATCAAGGTCGCGGTACAAATGCCAGTGCTGATAGCCGTCGTCCATAATAATTACTTCTGCATTTAATTTATCTACGGCATACTGACCGGTAACAGCACGGTTTTTACCGATAATAACCGGAATTCCAGGCAAGGTTTTGGCCATCAGGTATGCTTCGTCGCCTGCCTCATAAGCCGTCATAAAAATCTTCTTGCCGTCGCTTACAACGCCAAGTTCTTTATCCCAGTGTGAGCGGTAGCCGCGGTTAAGAATAACTACGCGGTAGCCCATGCTTTTTATCATAGCGGCAACTTTCTGCGCAGTAGGCGTTTTGCCTGTACCGCCTACCGTAATGTTGCCGATGGAAATTACACAGCAATCCAGCTTTTTCTGCTGGAAGAAACCAACATTATAAAGCCACAGTTTACTGCAAACGCCAAACTCGTACAGGAAGGAGAAAAAGCGCAGTACAAACAGCAAAATATTGCCAAACAACGAAATCTCTGCCCCATGCACCAGTTGGTATACGTACTGAATAATAAAATCACCGTTGCGCAGGCTGATGCCGCCGTCATCCTTCAGATTACGGATATTGGTCGGATAGCGTTTCATAACGGTTGCAGGAACAGTCGTAATGCGCAGCAAATCTTCGAGATATTCTATACTGCGTACCGCAGCGCCGCGGTTTTCTTTGATAACCTGCAATGATGCCGCGCCCATCTTAGCACGTCTTTCATCATTTTGGATTATATCAAGCATTTCTTTGGTAAGTTCCGGCACACCGTTGACCATTTTGCAGGCGCCAACCTTACTCAAAAGTGAATAGGAATCCTTAAAGTTCTGCATGCTGGGACCAACAATAATCGGCTTGGCATGTGCGGCAGGCTCAAGCACGTTATGCCCGCCGTGGTTAATCAGAGAACCGCCGACAAACACAACATCTCCGACAGAATAAATCCTGCCCAATTCACCGATAGTATCAATAACCAACACCGGATACTGCGGACGGATGCCTTCCATCTTCAAAAGTTTGGAACGAAGTCCCACTTCATAACCAAAATGGCCTACCAGACGCACAATCTCATTGGTACGTTCCGGTTTACGCGGAGCAATTACCAAACGCGCATTGGGATAGCTTTCCTTAATGGTTTTAAAAGCCTCCAGCATCGCTTTTTCCTCTGTCGGATGCGTAGAACCGGCAACAATAACGGGATAAGCACCTTCAATTCCCAGTTCTTTTTTATACCCGTCCAAATCCTCCTGTGTTACTTCAGCATAGGTCTGGTCAAATTTAGTATTACCGGTAATATAAATCTTACTGGTATCTGCGCCCAAGTGGCGGATATAATCAGCATCAATGCTGGACTGCATGCAGAAACGGCTGACCGTATTCAGCATATCGTCCCAGATACCAAGCAAATAACGGTAGGTCTTAACGGATTTTTCGGAAATACGTCCGTTAACCATCATTACCGGAATATTACGCTCGCGCAGCGCACGCAGCAAATTAGGCCACAACTCTGTTTCTACCGGCATAAAAATGCGCGGGCGGATGCGTTTGACAACGGATTCGGAAACAAACGGCAAATCCAGCGGAAAATAAATGATTGCATCGGCCTCCGGAATAATCTGGTGCGCCATATCATAACCGCCGACTGTAACAGCCGAAACCAGAATCGGTATATCAGGCATCGCCTTGCGTATTTCCTTAACCAAAGGGCTGGTAGCAACTATTTCACCAACAGAAGCACCATGAATCCAAATACATCCCTTTTGGGCCACGCCTTCAATTTCTTCATCGCGGATACCGCCAAGGCTCTGGCGCAGCCTTTTAGTAAAGCCCTTTTCACAGATTGAACGGTAAATAAAATAGGGCATTACCAAAAAGAAAGCGCCAATCATAAGTAAATTATAAATTATATACATCGGCTAACCTCATTTCGTTTCCTTGTTGCGGTACTGTATTTGATAAAGATGGGCATATAACCCGTTCTTAGCTATTAACTCATCATGTGTGCCGGATTCAACCAGTTCGCCATGCTCAAGCACCAGTATTTTATCGGCGTTTTTAATCGTTGAAAGACGGTGGGCAATAACGAAGGAAGTACGTCCAATCATCAGACGGTCCAAAGCTTCCTGCACTACGCGCTCGCTTTCGGTATCAAGTGCCGAAGTAGCTTCGTCCAGAATAAGGATACGCGGATTTTTGAGTATTGCCCGGGCAATAGCAATACGCTGGCGCTGACCGCCGGAAATATTTACGCCACGGTCACCCAACTGCGTATCATAACCATGCGGGAGCTGACGGATAAAGTCATCAGCATTGGCTGCCTTGGCCGCCGCAAATACTTCATCCGGCGTTGCGTCAAGCCTGCCATACAAAATATTATCATACACGCTGCCGTTAAACAGCATGGTTTCCTGCGGTACAATACCTACCTGCCCGCGCAGCGAATCCAGCGTAACATCTTTGATACTGTAACCGTCAACACGGATATCACCGCCAGTTACATCGTAAAAACGCGGCAGCAGACTGGCAATAGTAGATTTACCAGCGCCGGACGGTCCGACAATAGCAGTTACCTCACCGGGATTTACGGTAAAGGACAAACCGCCCAAAACTTCTTCCTCCGGATTATAACTGAATTTAACATTATCAAACTCAACCTTACCTTTAACAGGCGGCAAAACCTTGGCATCAGGAGCCTCCTGAATCGCTTCCGGTAAATCCAGAACGCCGAATACACGGTCGCCAGCAGCCAATGCCTGCTGAATACTTGCTGCAACCTTAGTCAGACGTTTAATCGGATTGGCAATGTTAACAGCATAGGTTAAAAATGCAACCAACGCACCGGCGGTAATATCGCCATCAATAACACTGCGTCCGCCATACCACATAACAATGGTTACGCCAACCGCCGCCACAAATTCAACCACAGGCGTCAGCAATGAATTCAGCTTGATGTTTTTCATATTGGCATAAAAGTTTTCTTTATTCTGATTATCAAATTTATCTGTTTCATAATCTTCGCGCACAAAAGATTTGATAATGCGTGCCGAAGAAACGCTTTCCTGTAATACAGAAGTCAGTTCAGCAGTACAGGCTTGGATTTCACCGCCATTTTTGCGGATTTTTTTGCCAAAATAGTCCATGCACCATAAAACTGCCGGAAAAGTACAGAAAGTAAACAGCGTAAGTTTCCAGTCCAACCATAGCATTGCCGCAATACTGCCTACAAGGATGAGTCCTTCAGTAACAAATTCCACTGCTTTATCTACCATAGCAGTCTGCATAGCGGCAACGTCGTTTGTTACATAGCTCATAATTGTACCGGTTTTATTTTTATCATAAAATGACATGCTTAAACGCTGAAGTTTACGGAAAATATCACCGCGCACATCTATGACAACCTTCTGTCCAACCCAACTCATAAGATAACTTTGTCCATAAAAGAAAATACCGCGGATAATAAACACTATCACAATGCTGGCGGCTATATAGTTAAGCATCACCGTATCTTTATCAACTAAAACCCTGTCGACAACATCTTTAATAATCCACGGCAGATATAGGTTGCATCCTGCCGCCATCATCGTGCAGAGAATCGCAATAGTAATACGCACTAAATAGGGCCGTACATAACTCAACAAACGGAAATATAAACTCATTTTTTCTCCTTAGCTACGCGGAGAATCAGCTCCGCAACTCGGTTTACCGCACCGGGGGCGCCCAATCTTTCTTTAACGTATGCCAGATCCTGTTTCATCTGCGCATTACGTTCAGGTTCCAGTAAATGCAATGCTTCCTGCGCTGTTTTTTCAGGAGTAAAATCTTCCTGCAGCAATTCCGGCAGAATATGCCTGCCTGCCACAATATTCGGCAAGCCGATATCCGGGATGTTGATAACCCGGCGGGCAATAAATGCCGATATAGGCGAAGTTTTATATACAATTACGCTTCCCAGCCCGCACAAAGCGGCTTCCAGCGTTACCGTGCCGCTGGTTGCCAGCGCCAGGTCAGCCACGCTCATTACATCATAAATATGCCCTTCGACAATTTTTACATGCAATCCGCTTTCTGCAATCATGCTTTCAAGCATTTCTTTGGGTATCGTCGATGCACGCGGCATAGCAAAATCAATATCCGGCTGCTGGGCAGCAATTATTTTGGCCGCTGCAAGAAGTGTTGGCAGCATTTTTTGTATTTCCATCAGGCGGCTGCCCGGCAAAAGTAAAATCAGCCTGCGTCCTTCTTGCTTACCAGCAAAAACTTCTGCATCCTTGCGTGGCAATTCTGTTTTAACTATATCTATCAGCGGATGGCCGACAAATTCTACATCAGCCCCAGCTTCTTTATAAACATCATATTCAAACGGAAAGATAGAGGCAATTTTGGTAACCAATTTAGCAACCTTCGGTGCGCGCCCTTTGTTCCAGGCCCACGCCGACGGCGGGATATAAGAAACAACAGGTATTCCCTTTTCTTTCGCCAGCTTGGCCAGCTTCATGTTAAAGCCAGGATAATCGACTGTTACAAAGCAATCAGGTTTGCGCTCATCCATTATCCTGCCAAAATCGCTGCGCAGCTTAAACAGCGATGGCAGCTTTTTTACAACCTCTATAAAACCCATTACGCCGTGTTCTTTAATATCAAACAGCACTTCACCGCCGGCTTCGCGCATGCAGTCGCCGCCCATGCCGAAAACTTCGCAGCCAGGGTCTATTTTTTTCAGCGCCCTCGTTACAGCGCCGGCATGAACATCACCGGACGCCTCGCCGGCAGAAATAAGTATTTTGGCCATAATGGTTCCTTTCTTTTATCTGTTTTAGTTTGTTGCATACCAATTCATTATATATTATAACACAAAAAGGCCGGACTTTAAGTCCAGCCTTATGTTTTTTCTCAATAATTTTTCATTTTATTTAGATACAATTGTAATTCCGTGCTCATCGGCAAGCTTAATTACAGCTTCGCGCTCTGTTAAAAGTGTATGCCCCGCTTCAATCACAAGTGCCTTGCAGCCTGATTCAATCATCGACTGAATTGTTTTAGTACCGACACCAGGTACATCAAATCGGTCATCCTGCGCCGGTTTTGCCGTTTTGGCAACAACGGCATCCTTGCCAAGCTTGCCGCCGCGCAAAATGCAGGCATCAGTGCCTTCAATAGCTTCCACCGCCATTACCGCCATATTTTTTACAACAACGGTCTGCCCGATATCAAGGCGGCCTATTTCTTTCGCCATTTTATAGCCAAAATCCATATCCGCCAGTTCTTCCGTAGTCGGCTGACGTTTAGTCAGCACGCCGGGGCCCGGCATCAGCGGCTTGATAAGATATGTCTGGTCCATAACGAAAATATCTTCGCTTTGCAGCTCTGCCACAATAGCATTCATAATCGTATCATCCTTGCGGTCCGGTACGGATGACAGAATCTTCAGCGCGCGCATATCAGGGATAATTGCGCCTTTTTTATATAAAATTTCCTTCGTAACCTTGCCAATCATAGTTACAATTTTGACGTTATTCTTTTTTAAAGTTGAAATAATCTTTCCTATTTTACCGATATGAATATCGTAATAAACATCGGCTACTTCCGGCAATTCCGGGTCAATATCAGGCACAACGCCGATTGCCACAATGCGGCAGCCGCGCTCTTTGGCCGATTTAGCCACATCCACAGGCAAATGCCCGATACCGGAAAGCAGGCCCAGTGTTTCAGTTTCCATCAAAGCACCACCTTATTTTTTCGGGGTTCTTAAAATGCCGCGTTCAGCAGTACGCAAGAAACGCATCAAATGCTCAACCGGCTCGCAGCTGTCAAGCTCCTGTTCCATCATTTCAATGGCTTCCTGCAAAGAAAGACCGCTGCGGTATAAAATACGAAAGGCCTTTTTCAGCTGGCTGCGGTCAGCCTGCGGAATACCAGCGCGTGCAATGCCTACGCTGTTAAGGCCGAAGACATATGCCGGATACCCGGAAACAATCATAAACGGCGGTACATCCTGATTGACATGCGCCTGGCCGCCAATCATAGCGTTGCGTCCGATTTTGCAGAACTGATGCACAGCGGCAAGCCCGCCGATAACGGCACGGTCCTCAACAGTTACATGGCCTGCCAAAGTCGCTACGTTAGACATTATTACATTATTGCCAACCACACAGTTATGTGCAACATGGGTATAAGCCATCATCAGAAGATTATTGCCGATAATGGTTTTATTGCCTTCACCGGTTGCCCTGTTAACAGTGGTACACTCACGGAAAATGCAGCCGTCGCCGATAATGGTCGAGCTGTTTTCTCCGGCAAATTTTAAATCCTGCGGTACTGCGCCAATAGAGCAGCCCGGGAAGAATACACAGTTTTTACCTACCGTTGTATGCTCATGAATAACGGCATGCGGGTAGATTTTGCAGCCATCGCCGATTACAACGTCATCGCCGATAACCGCGTATGGGCCGATTTCCACATTTTTGCCGATAACGGCATTAGGATGGACTATCGCCGTAGGATGGATGTTATGTACAGGCATAATTACCGAATTCATCATATTCACTCCTCAAAATTAACCGCTCATTTTAATCTGCAAATTCCTCTAAATTGATTTGCAACCTACTTAATATATTCGGCAAACCAAATTTACTTTTTACCCTTCAAAATCAGCTTTCAGAAGCGGTTAACTGCCAAATACGCTGTTTTACTTTATTTTTTAATATTATACAACGTATTTTAAAAAATTATGCTTTCGGGTCCATAATGGCAAAGGTGCATTCACATTCGCAGGCAACCTTGCCGTCAACCCTGCCCTTACATTCACAAACACCCATATTGCCGCGGATTTTGGTAATAATCGCTTCGGTAACTACCTGGTCGCCAGGAATAATCTGTTTGCGGAAACGCACATTGTCAATTTTGCCGAACACAGCAATTTTGCCGCGGTTTTCTTCAGGATAAAGCAGGGCTACGCCGCCAACCTGAGCCATAGCCTCAATCATCAGCACGCCAGGCATAATCGGGTCGCCCGGGAAATGACCAAGAAACTGCATTTCATTCATGGTAATATTTTTAATTCCCACTGCGCGTTTCATCGGTTCCAGCTCAATAATGCGGTCTACCAACAGCATCGGGTAACGGTGGGGAATAATTTTCTGAATTTCACTTGCTTCTAAAACGGTCATTTTGCTTCCTCCTTTAATTGATAGGCTTTAATCTGTTTTGCCAGCTTGGAATTAAACGCATGCCCTGATTTTACAGCGATAACATGCCCTTTAATAGGCCCGAGCAAATACAAATCACCAATAACGTCCAAAATTTTATGGCGGATGAGTTCATCATCAAAACGCATTTCGGACAATACCTTATCTTCATCAAAAATTACAACATTTTTTATGCTGCCGCCAAGGCCAAGGCCCATAGCCTGCAGCTGCTTAATTTCGTGCATAAAGCCCACAGTGCGCGCCCGCGCGATTTCCTTCATAAAGCTTTCTTCCGTCAGTTCCACATCAAAATACTGCGTGCCCAGTTTTGGATGCGGATTGATGGAAATAAAGGAAATACGGTAGCCGTCATATGGCTGCACAGTAATATATTTGTCGTCTTCATATACGGCAAAAGATTTAGGTATGGCGTAAACCTTACGTTCAGCCTCCTGCGTAACGCGCCCTGCCTGCAAAATCAAATCACAGAACACTGCGGCGCTGCCGTCTGTTACCGGCGGCTCGGGTGAAGACATTTCTATACGGCAGTTATCAATATGCATCATCGAAAGCGCTGCCATCAGATGCTCAACCGTAAACACCTCGCTGCCATTGGCGCTTAATGTCGTTGCCCTTAAGGTAGAAGTTACATTCTCCGGCAGTGCAGGAATCTCCGGACGTTCCGGCAAATCAGTGCGCACAAAAACAATACCGGTATTAACTTCTGCCGGGCACAGGGTCATCAGCACATCCTTGCCGGAGTGCAGACCAATGCCTGTATGCGAAATTTTTTTGGCTAAAGTCTGCTGATATTCTTTATTCGGCATACTTCTCCTCCAATCTGCTGTTTATTTTTTACCGGCAAAACGCTGCCGGCCATCTTTCCAGCGGTCATGTACCCAGAACCACATCGGCGGGTTTTCAATGATTTCATGCTCCAGCACTGTGATAAGTTCTTTGGTTACATCGTAATAATCTTTTTCTTTGTCTTTGGTTTTAGGCGTATACAGCGGCGGATAAATTTTCGCGCGCAAGGTACCGTCCGGGTTATTGTGCATAAATATGGGCAATATCGGTGAGCCGTATAAACGCGACAGCACCGCAGGTCCATAAGGCGTAATGCACTTTTTGCCGAAGATTTCAATCTCTACGCCGTCATCATTGGTATCCTGGTCAAATAATACGCCCAGCAAATGTTTTTCCTTCAGCATACGGCTGATAGCCAGAAGTCCTGTTTTACCACGGTTATAAGCAACTTTCTGCCCTACCATTTCGCGGTATTCATTGATGAATTTATCCATCTGCCCGTTATTTTGCTTGCGCGTAATGGATAGCATCGGATAACCGTGCAGAGCAACCGTCGCTCCCAAAAGTTCCCAGTTGCCAAAATGCCCTGTCGCCATAATAACGCCTTTATTTTTTTTATAAGCGGCTTCCAGATACTCCAAACCTTCCACCGTTACAAGCTGGTCAATGTTATCTGGCTTAAGCAGCGGAAAGCGCATAACCTCCACAATCATCCTGCCAAAGCGGTGCAGGCTGTCTTCGGCAATTTGGCGCGCACGCTTTTCATCAACGCCAAGGCATTCCTGCACATTGGCTGTTGCCATTTTTAGCCGCCACGCAGGCGTTGCCAATACAGCTACGCTGCCCAAAAAATGCGCCACGCCGTTGCGGATAAACTTCGGCGATACACACATCAGCCAGCTGAAAAATTTAACAATATGATAAGCAATCAACTACAACACGTCCCGCAAATTATTTCTTCAATTCGGCTAAAGCTTTTTCAAGTTCCTTAACCTTTTTCACCAGGTCGCCAACCTTGCGCAGATTAGCTTCCTGCTTCAGCCATTCTTTATACGGCTGTGCCGGGAAACCCGCGCAGACGGAGTTGTCCGGAATATTATGGGTAATACCGGTTCTGCCTGCAAACTGGCAATTATTGCCGATTGTAATATGCCCGACAGTACCGACCTGCCCGGCAAATACGCAATTATCCCCAGCCGTTACGCTGCCGCTGATGCCGACATGCGCAACAACCAGGCAGTTTTTGCCAAGCACGTCGTTATGGCCAAGATGAACAAGATTATCAATTTTGGTTCCAGCACCGACTACCGTGCTGCCCGCCGTTGCCCTGTCGATGCAGGAATTACTGCCGACTTCTACTTCGTCTTCCAGCACAACATTGCCTGCCTGCAGCACAAAGCTGTGCTTGCCGGTCTTCTTATCGGTAATATAACCAAAGCCGTCGCCGCCGATAACAGCGCCGGACTGTAAAACTATTTTGTTGCCCAGCACGCAGCCCTCGCGGATAGTAGCACTTGGATAAAATACGCAGTCGCTGCCGGTTTTTACATTTTTGCCAACATAAACATGCGGGTAAATTACCGTGCCATCACCGATTTCTGCACCATCGTCAATATAGGCAAACGGCATAACAGCCACATTATTGCCAATTTTAGCAGTAGGGGCAATATAAGCCCTGTTGCTGACAACACGCTCTACATCCGCCCTGTGGCGGAACAGCTCTAAAAGCGCGGCAAAAGCAGCACGCGGGTTTTCTACACGGATAACCGGGCGGTTATCAGGCAGTTTGGGGTCGTCAAAGCCCAGCACCATAACCCCTGCCTTGCTTAAATGGCAATGCTCCACATGCGGCGGTACAGCAAACGAAATATCCTGCGGACCAGCCTCTACCAATCCGTTAACGCCGGTTATTTTTAAATCCGGCGCATCATTTTCAAGCCTGCCATGCAAAAATTCTGCTAATTCACGGACAGTTTTTTCCATTATACAGCCTCCTGTACAATCCGGTTATTTAAAAAGCGGACGGCAGTGCCGCCCGCCATATTACCGGTTTTATTTCATTTTGGCAATTACGTCCTGCGTAACATCAACGCCGCCCTGCGGTACGGCATCTTTAATCAAAACAGCGCCCAAACCTTTTTCCTTGGCAACCTCGTTCAAAGCAGTATCAAGGCTTGCTTTCAGTTTATTTTGGGCTTCAGAGCGGATAACATTCATTCTGGATGTATAATCCTCCAGAACTTTCTGGCGCTCCTCGCCGGTTTTGCCCTCCAGTGCAGTATTCATTTCCTCCTGCAGAGCCTTACCCTTGGTGGTTACTTCCTCCTGCACGGTTTTTACAACTTCAGCCTGGCTTTCAACGGTGCGCATATCAACTACGCCAAATTCAGCGTTGCGACCGGAACAGCCAAAGGATAACAATGCCGTTGCTACAAGTAAACCGGCAATAATTTGTTTTTTCATCTTTATTCGCTCCTGTTATTTTGATTTTTTAAGCTCTTTTATTACCTCTTGGGTAATATCGTCTGCTTTTATATTTACCTTAATTTTATTAAAAACAATGGTATAACCGCGCTCTTTGGCAAGAAACGCTACCTTGCTTTCAATGTCATGCCTGATTTCAGCGGCAATTTTATCATTGCCTTCTTTTATCTTATCCAGACGGTTATCAATTACCTCCAGCACCTTGCTGAATGCTTCCGGTCCCTGCTGCAAATCCTTATCGTCTTTGGCGATATCATCCTGCAGCTTGCCGTGCAGTTCATCTCGCAGACCTGCGGCATATGCCGCTATGCGCTGCTGCATCGCCTCGCGCTCCGGTGCTGTTTTTTCGGCAATGATTTCGCTGCGTTTTTTATTCAGCTCAGCCATCTTGCCGTCCATTTCCACGCGGATAGCGTGCAGCTCCTCCTGCAAAGCCTGACGTTCTTCCGGCTTCATGCGCACAGCCTCAAGCTGCAAACGTATGTTAAACATCCTCAGCTGATAGCTGTTTTCGATGTTTTCACGCTCATCCGCCAGTATTTCATCAGCTTCAGCAGCAGCCTTTTGCACAACAGCCTGAAAACCATGCTGTTCTATTTCCTGTTTGGCATACATCGAAGTACGGTAATCAGCCTCGTAATAGCTGCTTTTACTGTTCTGCTTGATTTTTTGCAGCAATGCCAGACCCTGTATCTGCTTACGGGCAATATCAGCCTGCTGGTCGCGGTAAGCCAGAAGCTTGTCATATTCTGCCTGTCCCTGCTTTAACGCCTCATGGCGCGGATGGCTTTTAACAGCTTCATCCCAGTTAATGTAGGCTATCTTTTCGCCGGAGCCGGGCATATTGCCACAGGCGCTGACACAAAATACGGCTATGAATATCAATAATGCAATTTGCAGATAACGCATACTATCTTCCTTTCATAGCCCCACAGCAAACAGGACCCTATCGGGTCCCGTTAGATTATTTTCCGCTTTGCAAGGTTTTCGCCACTTCGTCAGTAATATCGAGACCGCCGTAAACTACGGTATTTTTTTCAACTACAACTGCCAGGCCTTTTTTGTCGGCAACTTTTTTGATAGCTGCCTCAATTTTCTGGAACACCGGCTCCATGAGCTCTTTTTCCTTGTTGGCAATTACTTCCTGCAGCTGCTGGTAATAACGCTGTTTTTCGGTATCGTTCATATTCTGGCTTTTTTCATCAAAGTTTTTCTGCTGCGTAGCAATTTCCTGTTTCATTGCTTCCTGCACGCCGGAAATATCCGGAGATTGGGCCAGAAGCATCTGGTAATTAACAACGCCGATTGCAGATTCGGAAGAAGCTGCCGAAGCGATGCTGCTAAAAGTTCCCTGCTGCACCGTAATGGCAAAGCAGCTGAGTACAAAAATTGCGGCAACAAACAAAGAGATCATTTTAACATTTTTCGGATTGCGTAATTGCTGCATCATAATAAATATCCCTGCTTTCAAATGTAATTATATTTTTTATTATATCAGCCCGGCGTTTATCTTTCAACTAATGCCTACAAATTTCCCACAATACGGAAATAAGGCTTATCGTTGGAATAAACGTATTCGGCACTTAAAAATTCATGTATTCTGTAACGGACACCGATTTCTGTCGTATCCGTACCGGAAAAATATTCCGCACGAAGTCGCCACTTACTGGTAAAATCATGCTCGGCGCGGTATACGTTTTGCCCGTCCGGACCACGCCGCATATAGCTTAGCGTGGTTTTGCCGTGGTGCAGCGCATAGCCAGCCGAAAAATCCCATTCCACATCGTCCAGCGTCAGCCCGACTTCACCGAATATTTCATCGCGTTTGGAAATAAACTTGCCGATATGCGCTCGGCCGGAAATATTATCGTCATTGCGTCCGATATCGCCGTAGCCTTCAAACCAGATTTTATATTTGTCAGAGCCCATATCAATTTCTACACCTAACGTACTGCCTGGTGAAAGCTTAACCGCCGGTGCCAGATTATGCATCTGTACGGATTTTTCATTTTGCAGCTCTGTCAAAAGCAAAGTTTCCAGCTCCGCCTGATGGCGTTTGATATATTCTACCGGCAATCCGCGCAGCGCATCTGCTTTTTTTGCATAACGCTGCTTTAAATCCAGCAGCAAAAGGTTAGGTATGGACTGCGAAGTCATGGAATAATCAACATTCTGCACCAGCTGCCCAACCGGATAAATTACTACCTGCACCACAGTGCGGTCATCTTCACGGACAACATCGACAGCAGCCTTAAATTCCGGCAGTTTTTCTTCCACCTCGGTGCGAACCATGCGGCGCAAAATACCGCCTGCCCAGTCACTGGCATCGACAGAAGAACCTTTAATAATGCTTTCGATACGGCTTTGCAGTTCTGGGAGCCGCGCTTTTAAAAGCCCGGCAGTTCCCGGTTCCACACCGGAAAACTGCAAATCAACAAATACATTTTCAACTGCTGCACTCCACGGCGCAACGCGCATAGTAATATCTGTTACCGCTCCGGCATTAACGCTGACACTTTCCATCTGATAGCCCGTCAGCACACGGTCAGCAACCTCTGCCAGCAGGCGTTCATAATCAGTGCGTGCAGCATTGATATTAACGCTGTCTTTATCTACAAAAAGCTGTTCTGCCACTACCTGCATGCTTTTGGACATCCTGTCTAACAGCACGCCGCTGGTGCCGCCGTTATCGGTAATATGCACCCGCACGCTGTCAACAGGTTCTGCCCAGGCAGGCACAGCTGCCGCACACAGCAGGCAGCCCAGCATAAAACTTCTTAAAAACATAATAATTTAATCAGAACTGACCGCCAAAGCTGAAGTGGAACATTCCGCCATCTTCACCATAGCCATAGTCCAGTTTAACCGGGCCCAACGGGGAATTGATGCGCAGGCCTACGCCATAACTGTTTTTAATAAGGCCGAGGTCAAAATCGTCTTCAAAACGTTTATCCCACGCATAACCGTTATCGGTAAAGAGTACGCCCTGTACTTTTTTGATAATCGGGAAGCGGTATTCCAAAGTAGCTTTTAACATACTGTTGCCACGGAACTGGTCATCCTCGTAACCGCGCAGGGTATCACTGCCGCCCATCGAGAAACGCTGGCTCAAAGGCATATCGCCGTCAGCCCAGCCTGCACCCAGGTTCAGCGCCCATACATTTTCACCGCCTGCACGGTAATAATAACGCCAGTCCGCCGTAAATTTGGTAAAGTCAAAATCGCCGCCAAGACCGGCCCATTCTACGCTATAACCAATGCGTTTGCCTTCATGCGGGTCATAAATATTATCGCGGGAATCGAACACACGTCCCAGCGTAATACTGCGGGTTGTACCAAAGTTTTCCTCACGGCGTTCTTTTGCCGTTTTAGGATAGTAAGGTTTCATATAATAATTGTCATTGAATACATCTTCATAATATTGTTCTTTATCCTGTTCATAACCATCAGCCATACCTTCATAACTGTCATCACGGTTTTTCAGGGTTACATAGTTACTGATAAATTCATTATCAGTCTTGCGGCTGAAAGTCAGCTCCTGACCTCTGCGTTTTTTATCGTAACGCGCAATTTCATTAGCGTCGATATCATAATCCGCATATTCGTTGGTAACATCGTACAGCATCAATGTTGCCTTAGTTTCTTTATCATCAATCCACGGTTTTACATAGGTGAATTCGTAGTTCTTTTCATCTTCGCCGCCGAACTCCCAACGTACGTTAACACTGTCGCCAGTACCGCGGAAGTTCCTGTCGCCTACGGAAACCATACCGATGAAGCCGTCTGCGTTACTGTAACCTGCACCGATGCCGAAAGTACCGGTGTTCATTTCTACAACGGTAATTTCAATTTCTACACCGTTCGGTTCCTGGCCAGGGTTCAGTTTAATGTTGACGTCCTCAAAATACCCGAGGTTATAAATGCGCTGCATGCTGCGGCGTGCGTCCTTGGCATTGAACGGTTCGCCCTTTTTCAGCTTCATTTCACGGGTAATAACATAATCTTTGGTTTTAACATTGCCCTTAACTTTAAAGTCTTCAACAATACCTTCGTTAACCAAAAGCAGCAAAGTCCCATCCGGCAGCATACGGATATCCGCAACACGCGCAAGGATATAGCCCTGCTTGTTATATTCTGCCTCAAGGCGCTGTACCTTTACGTTAACGTCTTTAATATTAATAATTTGGTCCTTTGGCAAATCAAGGATTTTTTCGATTTCAGAAGTAGAAATTTTGGTATTGCCTTCTACTTCCAGCTGTTTATAAACAGGGTTTTCCAACACATGATAAACAAGCTGTACGCCTTCCGGCACTTTTACAAATTCCGGCTGCAAGTCATAATACCAGCCCAATCCGTAAATGGCATGCAAATCCTTTGCAATACCTTCCTGCGTTAGCTCTGTTCCTGGCTTGGTTGTGATAACCGCTTCAATATCTTCAGCTTTAGTTACTTTATTGCCGGTTACAGAAATTTTAGTAACCAGCTGTCCGATATAAGGTGCTGCCGGTTCGCTGGCACGGCGCTGCTGCGCTATCGGCATATTAAGCACCGGTTCCTGGGCCATGGCATTGGTCTGAGGAGCCTGCTGCACTGCCTGCTGGGCTGTACGCTGCTGTTCAACCTCAGCCTGCCATTTCTGGCGTTCTTCCATCGTCATAGGGCGCAGGCTGCCGTCTTCCTCGCGAACCATCGGCTCTTTAAGCTCTGCTTCTGCCGGCTGATTTTGGCCGGCTGTTATTTGCCCGTCGGCTTCATCATCCATAGCAGTTTCATCCTGCACGGCCTCTGCGCCGCTTTCAGCAGTCCCGGCAGCTTCCTGCGCAGGTGCTTCCGGTTTTTCTATGCCGCTGCCGCCCTCACGCACAACGCCTTTACCGGGAACAATTTCCACAATCCTGCCGCTGCCTGATTTACCGCCGCCCTGATAATTAGGGTCAGAAATATCCTCCGACGGATTATTATGCATATAATAAGTATATTTGCCGTCCTTGCCTTTTTTAGGGAAGGATTTGCCTTCTTTTTCCTGAGCCTCACGCATCTGTTCCAATGCTTTCTGGCTGACAATCTGCTCCTTGCCGCCGATAGTCATCGTCTGGTTGGCAACAACATCAGCTGCGGAATTTTCCTGCTCTGCCGCCCATACCGGCGCTGCCATCAGTAAAGCCGCCAGACTCAAGGACAACTGTGCATACTTTCTCTTGTTCATTCAAATCCTCCCTACTTAATCAGCATCCTGCAGAACCTGTCTGCCTGTCCTGACAAGCTGCTGCATATCTTCTTCAGCTAAATAATTTTTATAACTGGTATTGCTGTTTGTATTTGACTCAGCCGGTGCCTGAACTTTCTCAGGTACCTGCCGGGTTGTAACCGTTTGTTTAGGCGCTGGTACAGGTACTGCTGCAACAGGCTGCGCAGCAGCAGCCGGCTGGATATGGGCTTCATCATCATGCGAAACACCGGCATACCACCAGCCGCCATAGCCTGCCAGAACCAGCAGCACTGCAAAAATAGCTGCCAGCTTTTGCCGGTTCCACACCGAAACCAGCCCGCGTTTTTCCCTTAAATAACGGATAGACGCTTCTGCCAGCATCAAATCAAGTTCGCCCCGCAGTCCGTTGTTCTTGCGGAAGCTTTGCTGGGCATTGTCCAGGCTGCATTTTACATCGTTTATATTATCATAGATATCCTTTGCCACCGCTGAAACTCCCTTCTGCACAGACTAATTGAATATATAATCTGTTTTTTCAGGATATTTTATCATGGCAAAATTTATTATATTTTCTCATATTCCAGCAATAAAAGCAATCAGCACGCAAAAAATGTGCAACTACACTGTTTTTCTTGGCTTAGCTTCTTTTTAAATCGGCAATAAAGTGTGAAAGCATACCGCGGATACGCTTAACGCCGCGTTTCTGCAAACGGTAAATATGCCCGAGGCTTACATGAATGCTGTCTGCCATATCGGCAGCGCTGCGGTCTTCAAGGTAAATCCCTGTCAGCACCTGCTGCTCTTTTTCGGGCAGACGGCGCAGCGCCTGCTCAACCCTGTCAGTCAGCATATTCAGCTCGGCTTCTTCAAACGGCGTGCGGCCGGAAGCAGCCAGAACGTCAGCCCAGGCTACACCGGCAGCATTGGTATCGTCCAGCGAAAAGCTTTTTTCACCGCTGTCCTGCTGCAGAAAATCCAGCATCCTTCCGCGTATACGGTGCATAGCAAAGACACTGAAAGCCACGCCCCGCGTATAATCGTAGCGCTCTGCCGCTTCCAAAAGTCCCAGCATGCCCTCCTGAACCAGTTCCATCAGCTGCGGCTCCGGCAGTTTAAAGCCGGCAGCAATTTTAAACACCAGCGGCTGATAAGAAGTCATCAATCTGTTATAAGCTTCGCGGTCACCTCCGGCATAACGCTGCCACAGCCCGGCTTCTTCCTCTCGTGAAAGCAACGGCGTTTTTTGCAGCTCTGCCAGATATTCTTTCAGCATTAAATATACCTTCCTTAAAATCAAGTATTTTTATTTTAAAACCGGTCAGAATGTAATTTTATATTCCATGCCGTACCAGTCTTCGGTTGTGTCATAATCCTTATTGCGTTCGTAATTGATGCTCAGATGACGTGAAATATCATACTGCGCAAAAATGCTTTCGTGTTCGCTGTCGTCGCTAACTGTATAGCCAACCAGCAAATTATCAGTCAGATACTTGCTGACAAGGATATTGTACTGGTCCTTTTCATCCTCAGTCAGGTCGCCGCCATCCTGCGTCAAGCTGTGGCCTGTACGCAAACGCCCTGAATAAATCATAAATTCATTCAGTCCCAGCGTTTCCTTGAAGATTTCTTCCACGTCGCCGAGCACAGTCATTTCAAGGCCAACTGACATCAGGTTCTGGAAGTCATCCTGTGTTACGCCCTGGTCCGTACCAGTTACTTCGCGCTGCAAAGTAAGCATCTTGATAATCTGGTCCTGGGTCAGTGACGGGTCGCTGCGCAGAATCATCTGCATCTGCTCCAGCGGGCCATTTACGCGCAGGAAAATATCATAACGCCTGAAACGCGCCCTGGCATCAAGGTTGACCGTTGGCAAAATATCGCCAGGCACCGGCCATGCCACAGAAGCATTCTGAATTTCAAACGGCGTGCGCAGATAGGTAATAGTACCCCTGTCTACCTTAACATTGCCGCTTATATTAGTATACACTGTACTGCCGGTAACATGCAATCCTCCGAAAAGCCACAAATCATATAAATATTTGTTATAAAGGTGAATTTTCGGTCCCAGTGTCACCTTAACATCCATGCCATAGTTACTGCTGCCTTCCGAAAGCTCCGGTATCGTCGGCATATTGACAACCACGTCATCCAGACGGATATCAGCCTGGACAAACGGACGGTAAGCCACACCGCCGCGGCGGCTGCCTTCTTCTGTATCAGTACGGATAAAATAGCGCTGAGGGCTGATGCCTGCCGTACCATTGATGCGTCCGGTAAAAATTTCGGAAGCAAACTCCGCATCTTTAAATGCAGCGTTAATGACATAAGTTTTATCTTCTTCCGCACGCAGAGCATAGTTACCGGCTGCTGTTACCGAACCCTTGCCCATCTGCATGGAAAATTCGTTAAGGGAGATTTCGTTACCGGTGAATGCAACATTCAGATTAATATTATCAAAGACCGTATAAGCATCCTTTAACTTAAGCGAGCCGTCATTCATACGGATTTCGCCGTAAACCAACGGTTCTTCCAGCGTACCGGACAGCGTTACGGAGCCAAGAGTTTCTCCAACGCCCCATTCTACCATCGGCGTTAATAGATGCAGGAGCCCAAGGCGTGCATTATCAAGGTTAATCCTGATATTCATCGCAGCGTTCGGATTGCGGCGCTGTTCCTGGCTGCGCAGCAGGTCCAGCGGCATATCGCCGGAAGCCGTAAGTTTATAAATATCTTTGCTCAGCAGGGCATTTTCCAGCTTCAAATTATCATCAGCCAGACTCATCTGCGCAGTTAAAGCATCAAAGCCAATGCCCTCCACAGAACCGTCTGTAACCTCAAGGTTTGCCGTACCCTGCGGGTTATCAAGGCTGCCGCTCAAATCCACATTCATATTTATTTTGCCGCCCAGCTCCAGCGGATAATCCAAAAGCGCAGGTACAATCGCCGGATTGGCATTATTCGCCGTTGCCTTAACAGCCAACGAATTATCATGCAGGTTGACCCAGCCGCCAGCCTCAAGAAATCCAGGTTCTGCCGCAGGAGCCGTACCGTTATCCTCCGGCTTGCTTTCAGTAAGTTTCAGTTCGTCAAAATTCAAAATACCATTTTGCAAACGTCCTTTAAAACGCATAGCGTCATAACTTAAATCTTTAACCTTAATTTCAGAAACGCGCATATCGGCAAAAATGCCGCTGCCTTTACCGTTAGGGTTAATGTTCAGGCGGCCGTCTGCCACGCCTTCTATGCCAAGGTCAACCCTGGCCATTTTCATAATAGAGCGCAGATTGCCATAGAGGAACTCTACCTTGCCGAACATATTCTGCTCAACCGCATCCAGCGTCAGTTCAGCAGCAAACAAACCGTCCGGCGACTGCTCAAACGACGCTTCCACATGGTTGTTGTGCTGTCCGTCCGCCGTAAGTGTACCGGCAATGTTTTTCAGTTCTTCGCCGTTAATAAATACAGAATTACTGCTGATACTGCCGTCAAAGCGCGGCTGCGCGAGTGTGCCGGTAAGGCTTCCGTGAGCATCGGCAAAGCCGTCAAGGTCAAGTGTTTCATCCCTGATAGGCAATGCGTTCAAATCCATATCTGTGATGTCTACAGTAAAATCAAGATTCTGCGCTGCATCCATCGTACCGCTCAGCAAAGCTTCCGTGGACAGCGCCTTTACATAACCGTTAGTCAAGCGCACGCTGCCGTCAGGCGCATAAGAATATGCTGCGCTTATCTGGTCTATCAAAAATCCCTCTGCACTGCCGTCAGTCAGCATTAGGCTGCCTTCAATATAAGGGGCGGAAACAGGCCCCATAATGCTTATTTCATTATCAATATTGCCGGTAAGTTTTACATCCGGCGCAGCAACAGCTACCAATGGCTCAGCACGGATACCGCTGGTGCTGACAGTAAGGCCTACCACAGGTTCCTCGCCAGCAATATCAACATAACCGTTAATCAGGTTATAGCCCTGCTCCATTGCCACGCGGTAATCAGTAAGCGTCAGCACGCTGCCGGTCATGTCAATTTCGCCGTGCGCTTCCGGAAATACCAGCCCTAACAGATGAATATTTTTGACCTGCGTGCTGGCATAAAAATTAATATTATTCAAATCGCCGTTAAAACGGAAGCCTGCCGTTGCCGTACCGCTGCCGTTCTGACCTGCTGCCGTAAAGAAACTGTCCAACGGAAAATCAAGCATACGCCCGCTGCCGCTGAAACTGCCGTCAAACGCAGCCTGCCCAGTCATATTAAGCGCACCGCCGTCACCGGCAAAAGCAGCTAATTTTTCGATAATAATATTTTCGCTGCCGATTTTTGCTTCAAAATCAACGTCGTTCATCATTAAATCGCGCCAGCCAAGAAGATCCATATTACCGGCCACCGTCAGCGCAGTTTCGCCCTTCATGCCTGTCTGCCCATGTACTGCAAGCAGACCGTCCAGCGCAATTGTGTCTTCCGGGCGCTCAGGCAAAGCAAAGTCCTTAATGCCGGCTGCATTCAGCACGGCAAATAATTCACCGTCATTTATATTATACTCGCCGTCCAAGCGTAAATGCCCATTGGCAACATTAACACCAGCCTCGTCAATCATTACGCGGCTGTCTACAACGGTAAACGGCAAACGCAAACCAGTAAGCTTTTCACCGTTCAGCGCCAGCTCTTTTGCTTCTAATTCACCTTTGCCCTGTATTTTTTCCAAATCGGCAAAATCAAGCTCACAATTAAGTTCCGCTGTATTATCATCAACAGTCAATGTAAGGCCGTCAATTTCCACAGCGCGGTCAGTTACTTCCAGCCCGCCTGCAAGTTTTACAGGCAGCGGTTCGCCGCCAAGCAGCGCTTCAGCAGCAAGCGCAACCTGCCCTTTGCCGTTCAGCTTAGTATTTTCGCCGTCATTTTCCCAAATCAGGTTCAGCCCGTCAACTTCACCGGCAAAATTCTGTATCGGGGCGTAAGCCGCCGCAAAATCAGCAAATTCTGTCAGACCAAACTTATCAGTTTTTAAGGTCAGTTTGCCGTGCGCATTAGTATCAACCACACCAGCAACCTTTAATTCGTCTCCGCTGCAAACAACAATGCCGTCCACGGCAAAATTAGGGTTGCCGCCGCCATCTACCGAAGCATTAACGCCAAAATCCCAGCTGCCGTGCGGCGTAGCTACATGCACAACGCCGTCCTGCAAAGCCAGGTAACCATAAAACGGTGTTTCCGATGAATCCGAAGGCTTTAAAAAATCACGCAGGTTCCATTCATCCTGCTCGTTCATCTCTAAATACAGCTGCGGCTCAAACAATATAACTTCGCTCAGGGCACGGGCAGGCGCAGCCAAAGCACGCAAAGGCGAAATCCCGAATTTTGCCTCCGGAATTTCAGCAATAAGTGCACCGTCATCACCTGTTACAGCAATGCCGTAAGCTGTAAACTCCAGCCTGCCATTCCAGTCAAAACGCTCAACCGTTACAGTGCCGTTTATATAATTTTTTGACATGGTTTCTACCAGCTGCGGAACCTGCGCCAGATACTGCGGAGCGACAAATTTTACCGCCCACGCATACAGCGCCGCCGTTGCCAGCAAAACCAGCAAAAATATTTTCAAAAGCCTGTTCATACTCTGCCTCCGCAGAAAAATTATAATTTAACAGTTTATTTATTCTACGTTAAAAATAATCTTCCTGCCGTTTTAAAACAGAAAAAGCACTGCACCTTAAATTTTACAAGATGCAATGCTTTTCAATGCAATTTAATTTTTATTCAGCAGCCTGCTCTACAGCATTTTCTTCTGCCGGAGCAGTTTCAGCTGCCGGCTGTTCTGCCTGTTCTTGTGCAGGCTGTTCAGCTTCGGCTGCTTCTGTGTTTTCCGTTGCTGCAACATCCTCAACCGGCGCCGGGAAAGTACGCGGTTCGGGTACAGGCACGCCAACACCCATAGAAGTATTGAGCGCTGCTTTAGAAGTATTGTAGTCATACAGAGCCTTTACATAGTTGGTTTTAGCTTCCGTCAGGGCAACCTGTGCGTCCATAACGTCGATATTGGTGCCAACACCGGCCTGATAACGTACAACTGCAATGTGGTAATCTTCTTCTGCCTGTGCAACAGCTACCTGCGTAGTGCTGATGCGTTTTTCTGCCTCGCGCATGCCAAGATAATCTGTGCGCACTTCAAGTTCTACGGCGTCCTGAATCTGGCGCTGGCTTTCTTTGGCTTTCGCCAGATTTTCCTGTGCTGCATGGATTTTCGACCAGGTTACACCACTGTCGAAAATGTTCATGCTGGCAGTTACGCCAACAGCCCAGTTCTCGTCATCATCGCCAGGCCAGTTGCTGCCATCGCCGCCCCAATAATTGCCTGCCGTAGCGTTGATTTTAGGCATATGCCCACTGCGTGCTACAACCAGTGCAGCTTCGGCAGCATCAATAGCATATTCCGCCTGTTTAAGTTCCGGGCGGTGGTCCTTGCTGTAAGCCAGGCAATAAGCCATATCGTTATCATAAGGAACATACTGTAAACTGTCCTTTAAAATCAAAGTCGTATCCAGCGGCGTGCCGATAATATTGTTCAGCGTTGCTTCTGCAACGTCATAGGAATTGGCAGCACTGATATAATCCTGCTTGGCATTGGCCAGTTCTACTTCACTGCGCAGCACATCGGCGCGGGCTACAATGCCGACATTGTACTGGGCAATTACATTATCCAGATGCGCCTGCAGACGGTCAACTGATTCCTGGCACAGCGTTTTCATATTGCCTGCGTCAAGCATACCAAAATAACCGTTAGTAGCAGTTTCTTTCATTTCAATGTAGGCCTGCTCCTCAGCAGAAAGCATGCTGCGGTAATTAGCCTTGGCCTGGCCAATCTGCCCTTGCAATTCACCGCCGGTAAATATCGGTAATGTAGCTGTAATGGAATTGCTGTGGTCATTACCAATACCTTTAGTCCAAATATTTAACTGTTGGTTATATTGAGGGTCAGCATAACCACCGCGAGTAGTTTGATGGTTAACGCTGATGCTGATGCCACGCGCACTCTTAGCCGCACTGTAATCAGCCTTGGCTGCTTTTCTGTTATATTCAGCAATCTTTACATTCGGATTGGTTAAAAGCGCCCTCTGAATGGTTTCGTCCAGGTCGAGCTCCAGAGTAGCGGCAAAGACGGACTGGGAGCACAGCAAGGTCAATGCCGCCGTTGCTGCCAATACGTTTTTGGCTTTTTTATAACTGAACATTTCTATTTACCTCCAATCATTGACTGGTTAGTCAGTGCTTAAATTTTATATTTTTTATTTGCAAAAGTCAACTATTTTTTCTAAAGTTAACAAAATTTTAAAAATATGTGCGCACACCAACATAGGTATTGTTTTTGCTGCCGTGACGCAAATCAGTCTGCTCACCCAGCAGCGAAAAATTATCATTGAGTTTCAGCTCGCCGCCAAGTTTTACCTTGGCATCGTCAAAATCATATACCTGCGTATACAGGCGGAAGCGGTCGGCAACGTCATAACCAAGGCCCACGCCAAACTCGCCCTGCATAGCGCCCATGCTTACATCGGCGGCGCCCAGCTCCTTGCCGAACTGCAAATCAAGCTTGTTGCTGCCGCCAAGGTCATAGCCGCCCAGGTAAAAAAAAGTGTCGTCCTGCGGGCGCAGGGTTACGCCTAAATTGCTGCGCCAGTCGCCGCCTTCCACGCTGTGCGTAACATCAGCGCTGATTTCGGCCGTTTCCAAAACGCCCAGCATACGGTTAGCCTTTTCGCTGGCTTCGCGCGCATTGTGCAGCGTTGCTTTTAAATCGTCCTCCGTTTGCGGGTCGCTGGCAACCTTTTCCAAAAGCTTGCTGGCTTCTTCAATGCGGGCGCTGGTTTTAGCCATGTTCTCAATAATTACGGCAAAATTCTGCCCCGCGTGTCCTTCGTTAACCTCGGCAATAATGTTCTGCATGCTGTCCGCTGTTTCATTCATACGTGCAGACATCTCACTGAGCTGTTTAACCATCACATTAATCTGCTGCTGGTTATCCACCGCCACATCAGCCATTACCTTGGTAAAAGCATTCATGTTGGCGCTGATGTCTTTCATATTCAAAAAGCCTTCGCGCAGCGACTGCTGTACTTCAGGGTCACCAAAAACATTATCCAGCGCATCCGCGATATTCTCCACTTTTTTCAGCACTTCGCCGGATGCGCTCATAAAGGTATCAAATCCGCCGCCGGGCGTACCTTTAACCCTGTCGCCTTCCTCCAAAAAAGCACTAACTGCCCGCGGGGGCGGCTGAATATCGACAAATTTTTCGCCTAAAATGCCGTCCGCGCCGATAGAAAACGTAGCTTCCTGCGGAATCTGCACATTGTCGTTGATTTCGGCAACAACCTCAATGCCGTCGTCATTGACCGTCAGCCCTTTGACCGTGCCGACCTGTACCCCGGCATAACGCACCATGTTGCCTGCCATCAGCCCGCCAACCTGCGGATAATCTATCGTAATATCGTATTTATCGCTGCCGAAACTGAACGTACCCAAAAAGGTTATCATCGCCGCCAGGATGGCCGCGCCGCCCAGTGTCACCGCGCCTACTTTTACTTCGCTGGAACTCATTTTATCACCTGCTCTTTAATCTCGCGCCCTTCGATAAAGGCTTTTACAATCGGGTTTGTGCTTTGCTGCATTTCTTCTGCTGTGCCGATGGCGACAATGCGCCCCTTGTACAGCATGGCCACACGGTCTGCTGCGTAAAACGCCGACTGCATATCGTGCGTTACCAAAACGGAGGTAACGTGCAGCTGCTGCTGCGTCTTTTTTATAAGACGGCTGATGTTATGGCTCATAATCGGGTCAAGACCCGCCGTCGGTTCATCATATAAAACAATCTCCGGGCTGACGGCAATGGCGCGCGCAAGGCCGACACGCTTTTTCATGCCGCCCGAAAGTTCCGCCGGGTACAAATCCTGCGTACCGGGCAGGCCGACAAGGTCAAGCATTTCCGTCACAATCCGCTGTATTTCTTCTTCGCTTTTATCGGTATGCTGCCGCAGCCCAAAGGCCACGTTTTCGCCCACTGTCAAAAAGTCAAACAGCGCCGAATACTGAAACACCATGCCCATTTTCATGCGCAGGCGGTTCCAGCCATCTTCGTCAAGTTCCGACACATCCTCGCCCTGAATGTAGATTTTGCCGCCGTTCGGTTCCAGCAGCCCTATCATCGAGCGCAGCACCGTACTTTTTCCTGTGCCGGACGGCCCGAGTATTGCCAGCGTTTCGCCGCGGTAAACATCAAGGTCAATGTTATCCAGCACCGTGTGCGTACCGAAGGTAATATTCAATTTGCGTAAACTGATGACCGCTTCTGCCATTGGTTAACCTCATACATAAAGCACTGCCGACAAAAAATAGTTGGCAATAAAAATCAGAATTATCGAAAGCACTACGGATTCCGTCGTTGCAAGGCCTACGCCCTCCGCGCCCTGCTTGGCACCCAGCCCTTTATGGCTGGCCACAATGGCAATAATGCCGCCGAAAACCATGCTTTTAATCATACCGCCGGTGACGTCAAAAATATCGGCAAACACTTTAATGGAATTGATATAGGTAAAATTGCTGATGCCAGCGTAATAATGCGCAACTACCCAGCCGCCGATATTGCCTATGCCGTTGGCAAAGACAATCAGCACCGGCATCATCAGCACCGCCGCTAGAAAACGCGGCACAACAAGATACGTTATCGGGTTGGTCGCCATAACTTTTAAAGCGTCAATCTGCTCTGTAACCTTCATCGTGCCAATTTCCGCCGCAATGGCAGCGCCGATACGCCCGGCAACGACAACGCCCGTCAGCACCGGCACCAGCTCGCGCCCCAGCGCAATAGCCACAATGCCGCCGACGGAAGAAGCTGCGCCGAAACGTACAAATTCCGTTGCTGTCTGCAAGGCAAAAACCATGCCCGTAAAAAGTATCGTCATCAAAACAATGGGCAAAGAATCCGCACCGAGCCTTGCCATCTGCCGCACCGTTTCACGGGCATCGGCATGTTTCAGGCGCGCCGCCGTATCCAAAAACAGCTGCATAATGCGCCCTGTATTTTCGCACGCGGCAATGGTAAACCTGCCCACTGCTGCGCAAACATCTTTCAGCATCGGCCTCTTCCTTTCCCGAATAAATTTAAGCTATTTTTATATAATTCAAGATTAAGCAAAAATTCCCTGCTTTTTATAAACGCCGCTTTTAACGTTTTTGTAAAATATCCTTGTAAATTTTGTATATTTATGGTTTTTAATCAATAACGTCAACCATAATATCCGCCGTACCGTCCACAATAAAGTTTACCGTAGTTTTCTGCTTGGCAGGCGTACCCTGCAAAGCTGCCGCAAAACCGGGGTCCTGCTGCTCGCCCATCATATCCGGGTTAGGCAGTGCGGCAATATCAATAATGATTTCATTGTTCTGGTCCGCGTTGTTGATATCAGCAATAAAATCCTTCAAGGTGCGGCGCTGCGGCTTTTTGGCTGCCGGTATGCCTTCCTCCTGCTGGCGTTTCATCAGTTCCTGCATCCACGCCAGGCTGCTGCCTCCGCGTACATTCAGCGCCAGCTTGCCCGGACGCTGTTGTTTGGGCACAGTAAATTTTACGGTTTTGGTAAATTTCGGCGCACGGTAAGGCTGCAATTCTACGTCAATAGCCAGTTCTTCACCGGCATGCACTGTAAGCTGCTTGGGGTGGGCAGCCACAATTTCCGCCACCTCCGGCTCTGTGCCGATAGCGACATTGGCTTCAATGTTGTAAATGTCAATTTTCTCAAATTTATTCTGTGCCAAAAGTGTTGCAGCCTGCACCAGCTCCTGGCTTATCATCTTTAAAATGCCGGTATCGGCATAATACATATTCTCGCGCTTAATCAAAATCTGTTCGCCGCCTGCGCTGCGCCCATCAATGCGGAAGTCAAAACGGGCTGTACCGCCGCCTTCCCTGTCTGCCACGCGCGTAACGGTATTGTAGGTAACAGCGTCAACCATCGCCGGCAAAAGTGCATCATCATCAATCAGCTCAGTACGTGCGCTGCCGTTAACCCCGCGCGAAGTATCCGTAACCGCCACATACATCGGTATTACCTTGGGCTGCGGCCCGATTTTTGCCGCTATGCCCGCACTGCGGTCCTGCGTAACCGTACCAATTGTTTCGCCCAGATTGCCGACCTTATATGCGCTTTGCAGATTAGGCAGCGAAGTTAAAATCCACACCCTGTCCAAAAAATAATTGCTGTCGCCGCGCTGCATAAATGGATGCCCAAAGGCCAAAAGAGTGCCGTCATCGCCTACCCAGGTTACAGTGCCCAGCGCCCCCAGGCGGATATCGCCGCGAATCAGCGAAACGCCAATCGCGCTGCCGGGTTCAATTGCTTTACCAGATGTAAAATCACCGCTGCCGCCCGCACCGGTTGCTTCAAGGCCCAGCGGTGCAAGCTTTTCGTTAAGATAATCAAGTCCCTTGCCGGTAAAACCGCCAGCCATCAGCATCGTGCTTTTGGGGATAAACTCCGACGGGCGCGGACTGGATTCGTTAAGTAAATCAAGCATCCTGCCGATAGGCGTTAAAAAGCAGTAATGCGGGTCGTTAAATTCTTTGCCGAAAGCCACAGCTCCGACCAGCCGCCCATTGATATACACCGGGCTGCCGCTCATGCCCTGAGCAACGCCGCCGCTACGTTCAATCAAATCGCCGCCGGTACGCACCAAAATGCTGTACCCACCGGCTTCGCTGCCAGTAACGCCGATAATCTCCACATCAAAATTTTCAATAGTCTCGCCGCTTACAACAGTCTTGCCTGTGCCGTGCATGCCCGGGCGCAAATCCTCCACCGGCATCAGCGGCACATTGGCAGCGCACACTAAAGGCAGGCTCAATAAAAGCAAAATATTAAAAATAAAAACCGTCAATAATTTTTTTGTTCTCATAAAATCCTCATCAATAACACAAAACCGGCATGGGCAAACACCGCACGCCGGTTCAATCTTGTTTAAGCAAATCAGCCGCACGCAGCCGTGGCATGCATGGCTATATTATACTATTTAAAAATTTTTCTGGCAAGCGTCAGCCCTTGGTCGGAAACACGCCCAAACCAACGCTGACCGCTCTTTCCCTGCCGTCAGAAGGATTATTTAAAATTTTACCGTCCAGCACCATTTCGCTGCTGCCGCCGCCGTCAAAATTCAGCGCCTGCCACGCGCCCAGCTTAACCATATAATCGGCAAGCTCCTGCAAACTCATGCCGGCAGAACTGCTGCTGCGCCCGTCAACAACCAGCAAAATAACCGTGCCGTCCTTTTTAACGCCGATGGCAGTACGCGGAGCACGCCCGCGCGCAATGTCGCCGGCAATATTTTCTTCAGCACTGCGTACATCAGCCTTGCCGTCCGTTACCAGCGAAGGCCCTGCACCGATTACCAGTTCTGCCGCATCGGCAGCGTCACTGCCCAGCGTTTCGCGCAGGCGCACACGGTCGCCAACCTGCACGCGCTCCAGCACCTTGGCAGCATCGCCGTGGGCGGATAAAACAACACTGTCTTTATCAAGCTTCATATTGCCGTTTTTGCTTACTTCTGTAACTTTGCCGTTGTTGGCGATACGGATTTCATAGCCCCACTGATTGGTTTTGGTAGCTGGGCCGTAATAATGAGTATATAACACTACATCACCGGCAATGCGGCTGCGGTTAATACCCTTGATGTTTAAAAATGTGCCCAGCTTAGGGAAGAAAGCGCGTCCCTGATAAGCCAAATCCTGCATTATCACCGGCTCGCCGCCTGCAACTACAAAAGCGCTGCGCGGCTGGCTTTCCATGCCCAGCCATTCGCCATCCAGTTTCAAATTGCCGATAATCCAGCCGTCACCGTCAAAGTACGAAGCGTTAACGGCAGCACGCGCACCGACAGCCTTGCTGGCTTTCAGCAGCGTCCCGCGCCCGTTTTTATCTACCGCGCCGCTGAAAGGTTTTAAAGTATAGCGGTTCTTCGGTGCAATTTCTAAAATATTTACTTCTACCGGCAGGCCATTCATATCATCACGCCTGTAAATATGCGTCAGCCCCTTGCCCATATCGTTTTTGGTGCTTTCCACGCGGATGCGGAAAATATCCAGCACCAAACGGTCCGGCTGCTTCAGCACAAAAACCTTATGCTGCGCTTCATCCTTCAAATCGACAATCAGGCGTGTTTTATCGCCCTTTTCCTCAAGGCGCGCTTTTTTGATGATAGGGTCTTTAACCTTGGAAACTATGTCATCATCAAGTTCAGCGTTAAACTCCAGCACCAGTTGTTTTTTGGTGTTTTTAACTTCCTTGTATTCAATTTTGCCGTCTACATCAACAACAAAGCGGATTTTACTGGGGCTGCTGCTAAAGCGGAAATTCTGCACCTCTGCCGCCATTGCCGCAAGCGGCACAGACACAGCAAGCATTGCCGCAACCAGCAGCCTGCCAAAAAATTTCAACATTTTAATCTGCTACCTCCACGAAAAACAATACACAGCCCGCAGGCTGTGTATCAAAAAGCCACTCTTCAATCAATCGTTGCCAATAACCGAACCCGGGCGCAGGTTATTCAGCTCGCCCAGTGCTTTGCCGGTTCCCAAAGCCACACAATCCAGCGGATTTTCTGCAACCGTGGTTTTAATGCCGGTTTCATCGGTCAAAAGCTGTGCCAGACCGTCAAGCAGCGCGCCGCCGCCGGTCAGTACCATGCCCTTGTCAACAATATCTGCCGAAAGCTCCGGCGGGCATTTTTCCAACACGCCGCGGATAGTCGCAATCATGCTGTAAACAGGCTCGCGCAACGCCGCGCGCGCATCTGCCGAAGTTACTTTAATAGTAGTCGGCATACCTGTTACCAGGTCGCGTCCGCGTACTTCAATCGCTTCATTTCTGCCCTCGGAATGTACCGTTGCCACTTTCATTTTAATTTCTTCAGCCGTCGGCTCACCAATCAGCACATTATGTACCTTTTTTACATAACGCACAATCGCATCGTCAAAAGCATCGCCGCCCACGCGGATAGAAGAATCTACAACAACGCCGCCCAGGCTTAAAATTGCAATATCGGTCGTGCCGCCGCCGATGTCGATAACCATGCTGCCGCTCGGCACACTGATGTCAAGCCCTGCACCCAGTGCCGCAGCCAGCGGTTCTTCAATCAGATAAGTTTTGGACGCGCCGGCCTGCAAAGCAGCCTCCAATACGGCACGTTTTTCAACGGAAGTAATGCCGGTAGGGATGCTTACCATAATGCGCGGCTTGCTGAAAAAGCTTTTGCCTGCCACACGCGCAACTACAAACTCCAGCATTTTCTGGGTCACGGTGTAGTTAGCAATAACGCCTTCCTTTAACGGGCGGATAACGGAAATATTGCCCGGCACCTTGCCAATCATCTCACGCGCTTCGTTGCCCACAGCCAGAATTTTATTTTTGCTTTTGTTAATCGCTACCACAGAAGGCTCGTCAAATACAATGCCCTTCCCCTTAATATACACCAACAAATTGGCAGTGCCAAGGTCGATGCCTATATCAACACTATTAAAAAACATATCTTCACCTACTTTTAATCTTTCGTGCCAACGCGCTCAATATCTGCGCCAAGCTTTGTAAGTTTGGCTACAATCTCTTCATAGCCGCGGTCAATATGGTAAATATCACAAATTTCGGTTGCGCCTTCCGCTACCAAACCGGCCAGAATCATCGCCGCACCGGCGCGCAGGTCGGTTGCCCTTACAGTACAGCCGGTTAAATGCGCAGGCCCGGTAATAACAGCGCTGCGTCCCTCAGTCGTAATGTTAGCGCCCATACGGTTAAGCTCTACCACGTGCATAAAACGGTTTTCAAAAACAGTTTCGGTAATTTTGCTGCGGCCTTCAGCGACAGAAAGCATCGCCATCATCTGCGCCTGCATATCAGTCGGAAAACCCGGATAAGGCAGAGTTTTAACATCCACAGCCTTTAACTTGCCGTCAGAAGCCACATGGATGCGGTCGATATCCTCTTCTACTAATGCGCCAGCTTCGCGCAATTTGGCAATAAGCGGTTTCTGATGCTCCGGCAGCACATTTTCGATAATAACATCGCCGCCGGTCATCGCAGCAGCAATCATATATGTACCTGCTTCAATGCGGTCCGGAATAACGGAATGCTGCACGCCGTGCAGTTCGCTGACGCCTTCAATGGTTATAACATTGGTGCCCGCGCCGCGCACACGCGCGCCCATCTGGTTCAGATAGTTGGCCAGGTCAACAATTTCCGGTTCTTCGGCCGGGTTCTCCAGCACCGTTGTGCCCTGAGCCATAGCCGCAGCCATCATAATATTTTCTGTCGCGCCGACACTCGGAAAATCCAAATAAATATTAGCGCCAACCATGCCGTCCGGCGCAGAAGCCTCTATATAACCGTGCCCCTGCTCAATCTTAACGCCCAAAGCCTCAAAGCCCTTTAAATGCAAATCAATCGGACGCGTGCCAATGGCACAGCCGCCTGGCTGGGAAATACGCGCAAAACCTTTGCGGGCCAAAAGCGGGCCCATAACAAGAAACGAAGCACGCATGGAACGCACAAGCTCATACGGCGCTTCGCAGGAAGTAATTTCCCTGCTGTCAATTTTCAGCGTATGCGGCTCAGACGCATCAACTTTAATGCCCAGGCATTTTAACACAGCACAAATAGTGCGCACATCCTCAAGCGCCGGAATTTCATCCAGTCTGCTGGGCGATGTGCCCAAAATAGAAGCAGCAATTATCGGCAGCACCGCGTTTTTGGCGCCGCTGGTTTTTACCGTACCGACAAGCCGCTTGCCGCCTTTAACTATCAATCTCTCCAACTGCAAACTCTCCTGTTCTTTCAACTATTCTATAAAAAGGCAGACTTCTAAAAATAAATATTTTCTGTGATAGTTTATCACTTTTTTTGTATATTGGCAATAAAAAACGCTTACCGTTTTACCAACGGCAAGCGCTGTAATACATTTAATTAAACTGCAAAATCAAATGCTGCGGTTTTGCATTTTCAAACGGTCAGCCAAAATATTGTAATGGGTTTCCAGTTCCATAATTTCTTTTTTGATACCGGCGATTCTTTCCGGTTCTTCTTCTGTTTTCAGGCGCTCGCGCAAATCGTTAATGGCCTGTTTCAACTGGAACATTTTATTGCCGGATACAGCATTAATTACATCAGCCACAGAAATCAACTCCCATCATTCTTTGTATTTTTATTATACCAAAATATGATAGTATAAGCAAAGTTTTATTTTGCCGGCGGCTCATAAAATTTGAATAAAATTTCACAAACGGCAGAACTTAAAAGGATCACTTTTATAAATGCAGCCTTGTTTACGCTGACGCGGATATAAAAAAAGCGGATGGCATAAGCCATCCGCTTGTAAAGCTTTCCGTATTAAACTTGTTAAAGTTAAGATTAGAAAGTGAAGTACAGTTCGGTGAACATGGTGTCAGCGTCTTTGCCGCCTTCTTTGGATTCGAAGTCATAGTAGTTGAATACGCCGACAATATTTTTAGCGAAAGCATAGCTTGCGCCATAAACCATACCTTTGTAACCACCATTATTACCATCAAAAATAGGATCCCAACCATCAGTAGTCGGAGTAATATAAGCGTTAGCAGACTGGTCAAAATAACCTACATGCAGGCCATAGGAACCCGGTTCATCAGCAGAAGCGCCTTTCCAAGCAAGATCAGCATACCAGCCATCTTTGTCAGTGTTGTAATAATCTTCGTTGCCGCGCATATATTCAGCAGCTAATACAAAGTCAGGAGCAAAGTTATAGCTTAAGCCAATGTTCCAGATTTCTTTATCCATGTTGTCTCCACCATAAGGAGCAGTATAAGAAGAATCAGTTTCAAAATAAGCTACATAAGCATCAACCGGTCCCATATCAGCAGTTACGCCTGCAACATAGAGACGGTCTTCAGAATCTTCAATATACCAGGTAGCGTCATGTCCGTTATCGCCAGAATCAGCACCTTTAGCAGCCATGCCAAATACTTTTACTTTGTCGCCGTAGGAAACTTTAACGCCATCAACATAGCTATCAAGTACGTTACCAGTGAAAAGAACTTCATCCCAACGGCCAGCTTGTACATCAATACCGCCAATACGACCATTTACATAAGCACGGTTCAGGTCAAGTTCGTCATCGCCTTTATCATTGCTGAAGTTTTGTTCGTTCTGAAGCATTGCGGTATAGGTCCAGTCTTCGTTAACCTGACCGGTTACCCACAGACGACTACGGAGTTTCATGCTGTTGCTATTGCTGTCACCGTCAACATCTTTGTAGGAAGCACGAACCTGGCCGGTGATTTTTACGTTGTCAGCTTTCTTTTCAAGGTTAGCAACGCGAACGCCGAGGCTGTCGAGTTCGTCAGCAAATTCAGCAGCTAATTTATCAACATTAGCGCCTTTTGCCATTGCTTTAGCTACAATCTGAGCCATTTCATAACGGGTCATCAGTTTGTCTCCGCCGTAAGTGCCGTCAGGATAACCATCAACAACACCTGCTGCAGCCAGTTTGTTTACAGCGTCATAAGCCCAATGACCAGCCGGTACATCGGAGAACGGGTTAGCGGCATAAGCGCTTGCAGTTACGCCAAGAGCCATAGCCATTGCGAGAACCAAAGATTTTTTCATTTTTCATTCCTCCAAGGAAAGTATTTTTTACCGCCTTCCAAATCTCTGTCCTCAGTAAACCTTTGCTGTTTTTTATGCGCGAGTTGCCGTGTTTCCTCTGCATTACGAACCACAATCAGTATACTTTGTTCATTGATTTTTCAGGAGATGTGTACACTTTACCACAATTTCACAAAGCCGTCAATCATTTTTTACATAAATTTATGAATCTTTATAAAATATCCGTGCATACAAAAACAGGCAGCGCATAAAACGCTGCCTGTCTGTAAATAACTTTACATTATTTTGTAAAAGCATCCGTCAAAGGCGGGATGATTTGTTTTTTGCGGCTCAATACGCCCGGCAGGTAATAATGGCCTTTTTCTTCCGGTTTGCCGAAAGCTTCTGTAACTTTGGCCTGGTTTACGCCTGCCACCAAAAGGTCGGTTGCTTCGGAAAGAATATCCGTTACCATCAGGAAAGACAGGTCAAAGTTTTCAGCTTCGCGCATGCTTTCCAGTGCAGCCATCAGTTCCGGAACTTTATCCAGCCCCTGCTGACGGCCAAGAATGTTAATCTGCGCTACGCTGGCTTTTACTTCGCCGAAGTCAAATTCCTTCAGGTCGGTGCGTACCAGCTCATCTGCGCTTAAACGCGCAATAACAGAGCCTTGTTTCAGTTCTTCCATTGCATAAGCTTCCACATCTTCGATGCCGGCCAGTTTTTGCAGTTTGGCTGCCGCATCCTTATCAAACTGCGTAGTCGTCGGGCTGCGGAAATACAGCGTATCCGAAATGATAGCAGATAAAAGCAAACCAGCAATCTCACGCGGCAGCTCAAGCTTGTACAGCTCTGCCATGTTGGTAATAATAGTTGCCGTGCAGCCGACAGGCTCTTCGCGGATATAAATCGGCGCAGCGGTGCTCATGCCGCCAAGGCGGTGATGGTCGATAATCTCAATGATTTCAGCTTCTTCGCTGCCTTCCACAGCCTGGGTACGCTCGTTGTGGTCAACGAGGATAAGCTGGGTTTTGGCCGGTTTCAGCAAACGTACTTTGTCAATCATGCCGATGTAGCGTCCTGCTTCTACTACCGGGTAGGAGCGGAAGTTGGTATCAAGCATGGCGTTTTTGACGTCGTCCAGCAGTTCATTGTTATTGAAAGCAACAACATTGGTGGACATAATGTCTTTTACCGGCGCGTCAAGCAGCTGGCTGTAATCAACGGAGCCGCTTTCGTTTTCCTGCGCGCACAGCTCTTTATAAAAGCATTTGGCAAGGTCGGTAACGGTAACAACGCCTTCGATATTTTCCGGCGTGCCAACAGGCATGCAGCGCACACCGTAATCGGTAAACAAATGGCTTACCTCGCGCAGTTTGGTATCGCCGTTCAGCATAGGTACGGCAATCAGTTCAACATCTTTCAGGCGGGGATACATATCCTCAAGCAATACGGGTTCTTCCACGCCAAAATAATTCAATACATACTGTGTTTCAGGGTTCAGCGCACCTGCGCGCGCCGCTACGGCACTAACGCCAAGCTGCCTTTTTAACCACGCATAAGCAATCGCAGAGCAGACAGAGTCCGTATCCGGGTTGCGGTGGCCGATGACATATACTGGTTTATCCACGTTCAGCACTTCCTTTTTGCAGGCAGACCGGGCTGCCGTACTAATTTTTACTAAGTGTTCACATTATACCATAAAAATGATAAATAAACACCATATTTCCGCTTATTTGGCGCGTTTATCACCCATTGTTGCCAAAAGTTCCGCCGGGTTGATATTGTGGTAAGCCAAAAGCACAAGGCAATGGTACCACAGGCTGCTCATTTCATCCAGCACTTCGTTTTTGCTGTCGTTTTTGGAAGCAATAACAGTGCTGGTTGTTTCTTCGCCCAGTTTTTTCAAAATCTTATCCTGACCGGACATAAACAGATAGCGCGTATAGGATTTTTCGCCGCCGTATTTGCGTTTGTAGCAAATCAAACGGTACAGCTCTGCCAGCACGCCGTGAATACCGTCTGGCTCCGGCACAGGCAGGTTGCTGCCCTCACGCATCCATACCGGTGTTTCAAATACACTGAGGCCTTCTTTTTGCGGCAGCGCTTTAACCAGCAGCGTACCGCCGTTTTTATCGGTGCTTATTTCGGTTACTTTCAGCGGTGCGCCATCTTCTGCTGCATCATAAGCCTTTTTGTTTCCGGCATCATACAGCCACAAAACACCTGTTTCTGCCGTTTTAGCCAGCGCCTGCCCATCCATTTTGGCAAGGCACAGCACTTCGCCGTCAGCGGCGTCCTGCACTATGGCGTTAATAAACCCATGCGCATTGAATTTTAAAGCAGTAAAATCAATTTTCATTTTTTTCGCCTTCTCTTAAAACAGGCATGACGGAGTTGTACCCGTCAGCACCATAAACCAGGCAGCGCTTAACGCGCGATATCGTTGCCGTGCTGGCGCCGGTTTTTTCTACAATTTCTTCATAGATGCAGCCTGCGTCAAGCATACGCGCAACCTCAAGGCGCTGCGCCATCGCTTTCAGTTCGGTAATTGTGCAAATATCTTCAAAAAAATTAGAACACTGCTGTTCATCCTTTAAGCTTAAAACAGCCTTAAACAGCTGCGTGGTTAGTTTATCCCTGGTCTTTGCCGGCATGGCTGTCCTCCTTTATCAAACACCCGTTATAATTATAGTTTGGATTTTATCTATCCTTTTTAACTTTAATACTTTATTTTACAAAAAGTCAAGTATTTTTACAGCTTTTTCAAAAAAATTTATTGACATATTTGTAAACACCGTGTATTATTGATACATCAACTTCATACAAACATTCATCAAGAGTAGCCGAGGGACTGGCCCTATGACGCTACGGCAACCATCCTACGCGAAACGGTGCCAAATCCAACGGAAAAATCCGGCAGATGAAAGAGGCAATTAAAACTTGTACCCTTCACCTGTTCGTGAAGGGTTTTTTAGTATACGAAGTCAAAGAGAGGAAACTGTATGATTGAATTACGCAATGTAGAAAAAACTTATCACACTGCCTCGGGCGATATCCGCGCCTTAAAGCAAACCAACCTAACGATTAACCAGGGAGAAATTTTCGGCATTATCGGTTTATCCGGTGCCGGCAAATCCACGCTTATCCGCTGCATCAACATGCTGGAAGAACCTACCGCAGGCCAGGTTTTTGTTGACGGCGAAGAACTTACCGCCATGAGCGAAACCCAGCTGCGCAAAGCGCGCCAGAACATCGGCATGATTTTTCAGCATTTTAACCTGCTGGCCAGCCGCACTGTTTACGGCAATATCGCTTTTCCGCTGGAAATCCAGGGACTTTCCAAAGACGAAATCAAAAAACGCGTAGAACCGCTGCTTGACCTTGTGCAGCTTAAAGACCGCGCCGAACATTACCCCAGCCAGCTTTCCGGCGGGCAGAAACAGCGTGTCGGCATCGCCCGCGCGCTTGCCAGCAACCCGAAAGTGCTGCTGTGCGACGAAGCCACCAGCGCGCTGGACCCGCAGACCACAAAATCTATTTTAAACCTGCTGCGCGACATCAACAAACGCTTAAACCTTACCATAGTAATGATTACGCACCAGATGGAAGTTGTAAAAGAAATCTGCGACCGCGTGGCTGTTATAGAAAACGGCAGTATTATTGAAGAAGGCAACATGGTGGAAGTATTTACCAACCCGCAGAACCCCACCACTAAGGATTTTGTAAAAAGCGTCAATAAACTGCAGCTGCCGGAGGAATTTAAAGATACACCTGTCAGTCAGGATTATATGGAAGGCGCAAGCCTTGTGGTACGCCTTTCTTTCTTCGGCGGCAATGCCGATAAACCTATTGTATCGGGCATGATTAAAAAATGCGGCGTCGATGCCAATATTATCGCAGGCGGTATCGACAGGCTTAAAGACAACATTTACGGCACACTGCTGATTGTGCTGGAAGGCAGCAGACAGGAGCTTGACGGTGCGCTGGACTACCTGAAACACCAGAATCTGCAAATGGAGGTAATCGGTTATGTCAAATGAAATGATTGAACTTTTAATAAAATCCTTTTGGGAAACCGGCTATATGGTTGTTGCCTCCGCAGTGCTGGCCAGCCTTATCGGCATCCCGCTGGGCATTATTTTAACGGTTACGCGCAGCAACCACATACTGCCTAACGCGGCCGTCAACTCTGTGCTGGGCATTATCGTCAATGCCACCCGTTCTACCCCGTTTATTATTTTAATGGTTGCCATTATCCCGCTGACGCGCATGCTGGTTGGTTCTTCCATCGGCACTACGGCAGCCATCGTGCCGCTGACGATTTCCGCAGCGCCGTTTATTGCGCGCGTTATCGAATCTTCGCTTCTTGAAATTGACCACGGCGTTATCGAAGCAGCGCAAAGCATGGGTGCAAGCCCGCTGCAAATCATCTACAAAGTGCTGCTGCCGGAAGCCCTGCATTCTATCGTGCTTGGCATTACGCTTGCAGTTATCGCACTTATCGGCTATTCTGCCATGGCCGGTGTTTTAGGCGGCGGCGGCCTGGGCGACCTTGCCATCCGCTATGGTTATCAGCGCTTCCAGCCTGATGTAATGATTGTTACCGTTGTTATTTTGATTGCCATGGTACAGCTTATCCAGTACCTCGGTGATACGCTCAGCAAAAAGCTGAACAAAAATAAATTATAATCTTTTGTATTTGATGAGGAGGAAAATCATGACCGGATTAAAAAGAATTTTAGCAGCACTGGCTATCGGCACTTTGGCTCTTGGAGTTTTTGGCTGCGGCGGCGATGAAAAAACAGCACCGACTGCCGGAGAAGCCATTAAGGTTGGCGTAACCGCAGGGCCGCACGCCGAAATTATGGACGAGGTTAAACGCCTTGCTGCCAAAGACGGCCTTAATGTAGAAGTTGTTGAGTTCAACGATTTTGTAACCCCTAACATTGCGCTGTACCAGGGCGAAATTTTTGCCAATAGCATGCAGCATCGCCCCTACCTTGACGCAACGCTTGAAAAAGAACCTAAATTTGACCTTGTTGAATGTTTTAAAACCGTAAACTTCCCGATGGCAGTTTACAGCAATAAAATCAAAAAGGGCGAACCGATTCCCGACGGTGCAACCATCGGCATCCCCAACGACCCCTCCAACGGCGGCAGGGCACTCCTGCTTTTAGCTGAGCAAAAGCTGATTGAAGTTAAAGATATTACCGATGTTACCACTTCCGTCGCCGATATTACCGGCAACCCGCACAACTTTAAATTTTTAGAGCTTGACGCTGCTACCATTCCCCGCAGCCTGCCGGACGTAACCGTTGCCGTTATCAACGCCAACTATGCACTGCCTGCCGGTCTGAACCCGGTAAGTGACAGCCTGATGGTTGAAGGCGCAGCTTCCCCGTATATCAATATTTTTGTTACCAAAAAAGCTAATGCCGAAGACCCGCGCATTAAGCAGTTGCAAAAAATTTACCAGTCCGCCGAAGTTGAACAGTTCATCAACGACCACTTCAAAGGCTCTGTTACCGTAGGCTGGAAATAATTTCAAAATCTTAAAGCGTCCGCAAGGGCGCTTTTTCTTTGAGGAGAATTCATGAAACTGATAACATTTTTACTTTACGTTTGCTGTTTTTTGCTGCCGCTATCCGCTTACGCGGAGGATGCGCGCCTGGCAGAAGTTTTTAACCACGCTAACGCAAACGGCACCATTGTTATTTACGATACCGCAAGCGATAAATATTACATTCACAATGATAAGCGTGCTAACGAAAGATTTTACCCGGCTTCCACCTTTAAAATTTTTAATAGCCTGATTGCCCTCAGCGAAGACATTGTAAAAGATGCGGACGAAGTATTTTACAAATACAACGGCGAAAACGTTTACCTTGACAGCTGGAAAAGCGACGCCAGCCTGCGCAGCGCGATTAAACTTTCGCATGTGCCTGCCTATAAGGAACTTGCCAGCCGCATCGGTTTAGCAAAAATGCAGCACAACCTGCATAAACTGCATTACGGTAATGAAACCTGCGGTACAAAGATTGATAGCTTCTGGCTGGAAGGCCCGCTTGCCATCAGCGCCGCTGAACAAGTACAGCTTTTAACAGCACTGTCGCAAAAAGCGCTGCCGTACCCACAATCCACGCAAGCGCAGGTTATTGATATTACCACTTTAAACAAAGCGCCGGGTTACACGCTGCACGGCAAAACCGGCTGGGCAACGGATAACATTAAAACGCCTGCGGGCTGGTTTATTGGCTGGGCCGAAACACCGCGCGGCAAGTATGTTTTTGCGCTTAATATGGATTTAGCCGATGCGAAAAACCTGCCGCAAAGAGAAAGTATAGCCATGGAGTGCCTTCAATCTTTAAAACTTTTGCCGGGGCGTGTATAATAAAACCAGCAGCAATTTAAGCTTAGAAAGAAGGGTTATTATGGCTTATCTGGGAGAAAACATCAAAAAACTTGGCTTTGGCCTGATGCGCCTGCCGAAAAACGGCGAAGCCATTGATATTGAACAGACTAAAAAAATGGTTGATATGTTTTTGGAAGCCGGCTTTACGTATTTTGACACGGCCTGGGCTTATCCCGGCAGCGAAGACGCTATCCGCCAGGCATTGGTAGAACGCTATCCGCGCGATAAATTTCAGCTGGCAACCAAAAATGCCGCCTGGATTAACTGCAAAACGCGCGAAGAAGCCGTCAGCCAGTTTGAAACCAGTTTAAAACAAACCGGCGCAGGCTATTTTGACTTTTACCTTTTGCATAATCTCGGCGAAAGCCGCACCAAATATTTTGACGATTTTGATATGTGGAACTTTGTGCAGGAAAAGAAAGCCGCGGGGCTTATCAAACACGTTGGTTTTTCCTTCCACTCCACGCCGGAAGAACTGGATGCGATTTTAACCGCGCACCCGGAAATGGAATTTGTGCAGCTGCAAATCAATTACGCCGACTGGGATTACCCGGCTGTACAGTCGCGCCGCTGCTATGAAGTTGCGCGCAAACACGGCAAACCGGTCGTTATTATGGAGCCTGTCAAAGGCGGCATGCTGGCTAATCCGCCGGAAAGCGTGCATAAAATTTTAAAGGACGCTGAACCAGATATGTCCGTTGCCAGCTGGGCCATCCGCTTTGCGGCACATCTGGACGGCATTATTACCGTGCTTTCAGGCATGAGCAGCGTTGAGCAGATGCAGGATAATCTGTCCTATATGAAGGACTTCAAAGGTTTAAGCGCCGGCGAAGAAGCAACGCTGAAAAAAGCGCAGGAAGAACTGGCAAAAATTCCGCTTATCCCATGCACAACCTGCAACTACTGCGCCAAAGTCTGCCCGATGCACATCGGCATCAGCGGCAGCTTTACAGCAATGAACTATTATACGCTGTATAAAAATAAGCCTGCCGCACAGCACCAGGAAAACTGGCTGGTAGGCGGCCACGGCCTGAAAAAAGCTGCCGAGTGCATTAAATGCGGCGCGTGCGAAAAAGCCTGCCCGCAGCATATTAAAATCCGTGATGAACTTGAAAAAGCATCGGCAGTATTAGGGTGACAGATTTGTAAATTACTTTTTTAACATTAAAACGGCATGGATTAATCCATGCCGTTTTTTTACATTACAATAACTATTTACAAACTATCATAAAGTCTGTCAATTTCATCAAATTCAGCCTGTAATTTTTTACCTATTTCATTTTCTACAAATTCCTGTTCAAGCTTTGCAATAAATCTTAAATCCGTAAACAAATGCCCTATTGTTGATAACAAACTACCTATATCTAAATTTTTAGGATTTTTAGTAATACAGGTATTTAAAATCGTACTTGTAGAAGCAATAGCATTAGAAACTAATAATATCTTTCTTGTCCTTGCCTCGTATATTTTTTGCGGAACATCGTCAGTTCTGTACAAACCATGCGCCAGACCTATAACAATGTCAAAAATCATAGAAACGATATAAGAAACACCTACTATTTTAATGTCACGCGCAGCACATAAGGCGTCATACTGATTTTTATAAAGTTCACCAGCAAAGTTTTTAAAAACTGTTGAAATTATCGGAATCGGCAACCCAACCTTTGTATTAACATCAGATTTTAAATGCTGTGCCTGTGCAAATACAGCCGCAGGCAAATTTAAATAATCCGCTTTAGCCACCTGATAACTTTCTTGTAACATTATCAAAATACTCACTTTTTGTGGGGTTATCATCATTTTAGGTTTTCTTATTACACGGTAAGACTCCAAAGTGGTCAGTGTAATAATATCTGTCAGTATATTTGCCGTTCCAAAAAACCAGCCTAAAACCGGATCATGCCCTAATGTATATAAGCGATGATATTTACCGCCAATATTTAATCCAAGAGCAGATGACCCCGTAGTTATATCATACGGTGGTGTTTGATACAAAATGTTTTGCCAGTAACCATTTTTATGGTCAGAAAAAGTTTCTTTAAATTTATCGTTTGCTTTTCTATGAGCGTCCTCTATACTTTTATCATTATGTGTAAGCCTTTTTTTATGGTCAAAGCTTTCGCCATAACCGTATTTTTTAGCCACATACGGAAATAACAAAGATTTAACTACCTGCAAACCGGTTGCTATTGCAAGAAAACTTAAATCCGTTTTATTTATAATGCTTGTTTGTTTTGAAAACTCACGATAAATTTCATCGCGCATTTTATACGCATTGTCAATTTCGCCAGCAGTTAATATATCTTCCATGCCGACTTTTTCCGGAGTATATTTACTTGCTTCATGCACTATTGTTTCCCAGTTTTCAACAACAGGTTTATGCTGCATTTTACTTTTAGCAGCACATTCTTTTGCTTGCCTTTTTGCAGCAGCTACTTCAGAAACACATCCCAGTCTTTGCAGTATTTTTTCTGAAGCGGCAATATTTGCATCGGCATCATTACGCAAATCGCGCACAGAGGTATCGTTCAGCATAGTTTCAGACCGCCGCAAATTGTCTTTCAATACTCTGTTCCTATCATTTTCTTCTTTGGTATATTCGAACTCGCTCATTATAATATCCTTATGCAATTCCTAAATCATGTTCCAAATCACGAATAGCTGCTTGCAAAAGAATATTGAGAGAATTTAAATAGTCCAGTCGCTCTTTATCGGCTGCGCGTTCTTCAGCCAAAGCTTTTAAAATTGCATTTTGCTTTGCAAGTGCTTCTCTATAACAAAGTTCTTTAGCTTCCCTTAATCTTTTGTTTTTAAAATGAGAAGCAATTCCCACTCCAAGACTGCCTAAAATAACTGCCGGTGCAGCAAGTACTCCTATACCGGCAACCATTCCACCACCAATAAGCGCACCGGCAGCCGCTAAACCACTGGTAATGCCGGCGGCACTAAGCCCAACAACAGAACCACCTAAATAAAGTGCAGCAAACCCAATGGCGCTGCCCGCGCCAACGCCTAATGCTCCGGATAACACCTCAGAAATTTGAGAATCTGTAATTTTTCTGCTTTTGTCATTAACAGCTGCACCAGCTTCTTCTATTACGACCAATACAGTTTTTAAAGCATTTTCATTTTGAAATTTCATATCATCTTTGTTGGTTATGTATTTACCCATAATGGCACTCCTTTGTTTTTAAATTATAACCTTTAGTTAATTTTAAAAAAGTGTACTTTTTTTAAGCTAAATTATACATTACAAATTCATTATACCATTAAACCTTATTTTTTCAAAGCTTATAAGTGTTTTAGGATGTGTTAAATTAACTTGCAAAAAAGTACACATTCCTGCAAAATACAGCATTTTATTTCTTGCCTTTTGACATTTTTCATTATAAACTTCTTCAAATAAATTGTTGCACTTTATATCTTCACCAAATTGTTAATTCTGTTTTAATAAATTTTAAACCAAAGCTGGTTAGAATAAATCTATCCGGCTTTTATATTATGTATCTTTTTTAGTGCAATTTTTAAAACATTATTTAGATTTATTTTTTTACTTATAAGTGCTATAATTGGTACATACTTTCACAAGGAGAAGCCATGAGCCGCAAACCCTTTGTGCCAGCAGATTTATTGAGTAAGCTGTGGCGCTGCATAATTGAATTTGAAATGATAAAGGACGGCGACCGCGTTTTGATTGGCCTGTCCGGCGGCAAAGACAGCATGTTTTTAACTGCCGCGCTGGCAGAAGTGCAGCAGTATGCGCCGTTTAAATTTGAACTGGCCTGCTACACCGTTGATACCATGTTCAGCACGGAGTTTCCCAAAAACGAATTGGAAAATTTTTGCGCGCAGTACGGCCTTAAACATTACAGCAGCAAGGTTGACGTTATGGAAGCATGGCAAAACCGCACCAATACGCCCTGCTTTACCTGCGCATACTTCCGCCGCGCCGCCACCAACCGCACGGCGCTGGAGCTTGGCTTTAACAAGGTTGCCTGGGCGCACCACCACGACGACGCTGTGGAAACTTTCTTTTTAAACCTCGTTGCCAGCGGCCAGCTGAAAACCTTTTTGCCGGTAACGCCGCTGAGCCGTACTGGGCTTACGCTTATCCGCCCGCTTTTATACTACCGCGAGGCAGAAATAATCAGCATGGTTCAGCAGCTTGGGCTGACGCCGCTGAAAAACCCCTGCCCCTACGACGGGCACACCAAACGCCAGGAAGCAAAAGAACTGCTCGTCGCTCTGCAAAAATTCAACCCCGAAGCCTATGACCACCTGGCAGCAGCCATGCGCACCGCGCCTACGGAGCTCTGGCCTGCCAAATGCGGCAAAAAAGAACTGGCAGATAAATTTCATGCTTTTTGGCAGCAAAAACATAACCGCAGGCAGGAATAATCCCCGCTGCGGCGAATAATAAAGTTTATATCACAATCTGACCGGAGGTTTTTTAATGACAGTAAGAGAGTTTAAGCAAAATTATTTTTGTTTTAAAGGCCGCCTGAACCGCAAGCCTTTTCTTATGCGCCTGATGATGCTGGGCGCAATCAGCATATTTTTTGTACTTATCGTTATCAATGCCGAGCCGCATTTAAAGGCTGACCCGGCGCATTTTGCCACTAACGTGCGCAAATCGCTGGTATTTTGGGTTTACTATATCCCGCTGATTATTGCCAGCATTTCGCTTGGTGTGCGCCGCCTGCACGACCTTAATCTCAGCGGCTGGTGGATGCTTTTGGGAACGGGCGCGCTTTTAAGCAGCGTCAATACCGGCAACAGCGCTATTGACCTTGCCGCAGCAATTTTGTTTTACATTGCCCAGCTGTTCAATTTATTTTTGATTTTCTTCCGCGGCACCAAAGGGCCTAACCGCTTTGGCGAAGACCCCGTACCGCAGCCGGTAAAAGAAAAGAAGAAAACCAAAGAAGAACGCCGCGCCGAAGCCAAAGCGCGCAAAGAAGCAGCGGAAGCCGCCAAACGCGCCGACGAAGAACTGGAGCGCCAGATTGCCGAAGCGCATCCTGATTGGGACGAATACGATTTATACGAAGCCAAAATGGAAATGAAAGCTAAACGCGAAGCAGAAGAAGCTGCTAAAAAAGCAGAAGCCCAGGCAGCAACCGAAGAAACTGCAACGGAAACCAAAAAAGAAGAAACAAAATAATAAGCTTTTAAGCACAAAAAATCCCGCCGTAAAAGCGGGATTTTTATTTTAGGTTATGCAGTTTTAAAACAGCAATTACAAGATTACCAGGCCAGCACTTCCACACCGGTATCAGTAATCAGCACAGTGTTTTCCCACTGGGCCGACATACTGCCGTCCTGCGTATAAACAGTCCAGTCGTTGCTGGCGTCGATGAACACATCGCGGCGGCCCGCGTTAATCATCGGCTCAACAGTAAACACCATGCCCGGCACCATCAGCATGCCGGTATTTTTTTTGCTGTCGTGGCAGACAAACGGTTCTTCGTGGAAATCCACACCGACGCCATGCCCGCCGAATTCCTGCACTACGCTGTAACCATGCTTGTGCGCAAACGGGGCAATGGCAGCGCCAATATCACCGATAAAGCCCCAGGGCTTGCAAGCCTCAACGCCGCGGCGCATGCACTCCTTGGTAATCGCCACCAAATCCTGGTTAGCTTTATTGACCTTGCCAATCATAAACATGCGCGAAGCATCGGCATAATAGCCGTTATAAATCGTCGTTACGTCAACATTGATAATATCGCCGCTTTTCAGCACTGTTTTGTCAGGAATACCATGGCAAACCTGGTCGTTGACAGAAGTGCAGATGCTTTTGGGAAAGCCGTAAAAACCAAGGCAGGCCGGAATGCCGCCGTTTTTAATGATAAAATCATAAGCCAGAGAATCAATCTCCTCGGTCGTCATGCCTGTTTTAATTTTTTCGCCGATTAAATCCAGGCAGGCATTGTTAATTTTTGCCGCCGCGCGGATACCTTCAATCTGTTCCGGCGTTTTAATCATATCCATATCGGGTACTTCGCAGCCTTTTGCCTTGTATTCGGCAATTTTTTCCTGTATAAGTTTAATATCCATGCAAATCTCCCTTTAATGATGATTTAATTTAATACTGATATTATAACACAATAAACGGCGCTAATACAGTCAAAGTTAGTTTGTGCTTACAAATTTATTTTTCTATTCTTTTACGCGCCTTTGTGGTAAAATATTGTTAGTTTTGGTTTAAGGAGGAACCGATGGAAGCTTATTATTCCCATATTGCTGATTTTATCCTGCATTTTGACCGTTACCTGCCGGTAGTTATGGAGGCCTACGGCCACTGGATTTACGCATTTTTATTCATTATTGTCTTTTGCGAAACAGGGCTTGTTGTAACACCGTTTTTACCGGGTGACTCGCTGCTTTTTGCCTGCGGAGCGCTGGCGGCTACCGCCGATGGTTTAAGCCTGCCGCTTTTAGCCGTTATCTTTTTGGTTGCAGCCATCAGCGGCGATGCATCCAACTATGAAATCGGCAAGCACTTCGGGCACAGGATGCTTGAAGCGCACTCGCGGTTCATCAAACCCGAATACGTAAAAAAAGCAGAAGAATTTTATGCAAAACACGGTCACAAAGCTATCTTTTTAGCACGCTTTGCACCGATTGTACGCACCTTTGCGCCGTTTGTGGCCGGCATCGGCAGCATGCATTACCGCACCTTTGCCACTTATAACGTAACCGGCGCCTGTACCTGGGTTTTTATTTTCCTGGGCGGCGGCTATTTCTTCGGCAACATTCCGTTTATCAAACAGAACTTTTCGTATGTAACCATGGGCATTGTGCTGTTCTCACTGACTCCGATTGTTTTTGAAGTTATCCGCAGCAAGCGTGCCAAATAACGAAAGAAGGTTTTAAAGTGCATTACTTTACCAGCGACTACACTACCGGCTGCACGCCGGAAATTTTAGAGGTTTTAAGCGCCACCAACCTGGAAGAAACCCCGGGCTACGGCGAAGATGCTTACTGCGAAGCTGCCCGCGCCTTAATCCAGAAGGAATGCGGCCACCCTGATGCTGCCGTTTATTTTATGATGGCAGGCACGCAGACCAACCTGACTATTATTGCAGCGTCTCTGCGTCCGTTTCACGGCGTTTACGGCACTGTGCGCAGCCACATCAACACGCACGAAGCAGGCGCGATTGAGCGCGGCGGCCACAAAGTAATTTCCCTGCCAGATACAGACGGCAAACTTACTGCTGCCCAGATTGCTGCCGAGCAGGAAAAATACCTGCACGACCCCAGCCGCGAACACTTGGTAATGCCCAAAATGGTTTATATCTCACAGCCGACAGAAATCGGCACGCTGTACAGCAAACAGGAGCTGGAAGATTTATACGCCGTCTGCAAGCAGTACGGCCTGTATTTATATATCGACGGTGCGCGCCTTGGTTATGGCTTAACCAGCCCTGCCTGCGATTTTACCATGCAGGATATTGCCAACAACTGCGATGTATTTTACATCGGCGGCACCAAATGCGGCCTGCTATTTGGCGAAGCAGCAGTTATTTTAAACCCGGCCATTAAAGAAGATTTTATCCCGCTGATGAAACAGTGCGGTTCGGTGCTTGCCAAAGGCAGGCTGCTCGGCATTCAGTTTGAAGCCATGTTTACCAACGGTTTGTATTACCGAATCTGCAAGCACGGCATTGATACCGCCATGCAGATTAAAACCGCATTGCAGCAAAAAGGCTTTGAATTTTTGGTTGAATCGCCTACCAATCAGCAGTTTGTAATTTTGCCGAAACAGGTTTACGAAGAAATCAGCAAGCACTTTAATGTTGCCCTGTGGGAGAACCTTCCGGACGGCAAGGTTGCAGTGCGCATCTGCACCAGCTGGTCTACCTCGCAGGAAGCGGCAGATAAGTTATGTAAATTTATCAAAGAGATGTAAACTGCTCACAATATAAACCTATAAAATAAAGTTCTATTTCATAAACCAAATAATAAAAGCTTAAAAGTTCGGCTCAAAGCAACACGCGGTATCTATTTTTAGCAATATTCACTAAGAAAAACTTCAAAAATCGTGTTTGAGCAAAGCGAATCTCGAATTTTTGAAGTTTTTATACCAAAATATTGCGTAAAAAAATAGCTAGCCGCGGAACTTTCTTGGTTCGTTCTTTGGTTACAAAGAATGAACATGACTTATATCTAAATAAAAAATACTACCGTAAATACAAAGAACTAATACTAATTCTAAAAAACAAAAACTGCACTATAAAAGTCAGCTAAAATGTCAGCCAAAACTTTTAAAGTGCAGCTTTTTTATTTCTTACTCCACAGCCATATTTCGCGGCAGCACCAGATGATGAATACGCCACAGAAATCAAGCACAATGTCCGTAATCTGCGCCGTGCGCCCGGGAACGGAAAGCTGTACATATTCATCTGCAACGGCGGCAGCCAAGCCCAAAAACAGGATATAACCGGAAGCCACGCGGTTAGATATGCGCCAGCTGATAAATGTATTAACCATTATCAGCGTCAGCATACAAAATTCTGCTAAATGCGCCAGCTTGCGCAGACGCGCTTCCAGACGGTCTACCGGCATCGGGTCGCCTACTGCGCTGTAAAAACCATCCAGCCATTGAGCCAAAAGCCCGCTAGCTTTGTATGAGGTTTCCGCAGGCAGCGATGAATTAAAAAAGATAAAACCTGTAAAAAGAAGCAGCAACAGCAGCCACAAAACTTTTTTCATTTGCCATGCCGCCTTATTACTGATTGCGCGTAAGCAAATCCATAACCATCATATTGCTTACCACGCCGATGCCGCCGGGCACCGGTGTATACGCGCCTGCTTTGCCTGCAACGGCAGGGTCAACGTCACCAACCAGCTTGCCGTCAACGGCGTTAATGCCGACATCGACGATAACCGCGCCTTCTTTAATCATGTCCGGTGTTACAAAGCACGGCCTGCCGACAGCAGCCACAATAATATCCGCGGTGCGGGTAATCTCCGCCAGGTTTTGTGTTCTGCTGTGGCACAGGGTTACAGTAGCATTTTTATTAAGCAAAAGGTTGGCAACCGGTTTGCCTACCACGTTGCTGCGGCCGATAACAACGGCATGTTTGCCAGCAAGTTCAATGCCGTAATGCTCCAGCATTGCCATGCAGGCACGCGGAGTACAGGGCGACATTTTGCCGTAACCAAGATACATATCGCCGACATTTTTTACGTTAAGGCAGTCCACATCCTTACTGGCCGTAACAGCTGCGCCGATGGCATCACTGTCCAGCGGCTTGGGCATCGGCATCATCGGCAAAATGCCGGTAATATAACGGTTGTGGTTCATGCGGGCAATATCACGCAGCAAATCCTCCTGCGCTACGTCGGCAGGATACAAAAGCTCTTTGACATAAATGCCCATGCTTTCAGCCAGCTTCATCAGACGGTTTTTATAAACGTGCGAAGCCGGGTCATCGCCTACAACGATAATTGCCAGCGTTACCTTGCGTCCTTTTTCCAGCGCACGCGCCACGCGGGCAGTGATGGTTTCACGGTAGGCATCCGCCACTGGCTTGCCTTTCATTATCAAAGTTTCCATAAAAGCTCTCCTTAAAACAGTCCGCTGATAACGCCGTCATCGCTGACATCAATTTTTTCTGCGGCAGGCACTTTAGGCAGGCCCGGCATCGTCATAATGTCGCCGGTTAAAACTACTACAAAGCCTGCGCCTGCTGCAATGCGGCAGTTTTTAATAGTAATTTCAAAGTCTTCCGGGCGTCCCAGAAGCGCCGGATCATCCGAGAAGGAATACTGGGTTTTAGCCATGCACACCGACAGATGGCCGTAACCCATTTTTTCAAAATCTTTCAATGCGTTATTGGCTTCTTTGGTATAGTTTACGCCAACAGCGCCGTAAATTCTTTTAGCAATAGTTTCGATTTTTTCTTTCAGGCTAAGTTCATCGCCGTATAAAAGTTTAAAATCAGCCTTGCCGCTGTTTGCCAGCGCCACTACTTCTTTGGCAAGCTCAACGCCGCCTTCGCCGCCTTTGGCAAAAACTTCAGACAGCGCAACATTTACGCCGTGCGCAGCGCAGTGGGTGCGGATGGCTTCCAGTTCTTCCGGCGTATCCTGCGCAAAAGCGTTGATAGCAACAACAAGCGGCAAACCGTATTGTTTAATGTTTTCGATGTGTTTTTCAAGGTTGACAATGCCGCGTTTAACTGCTTCCACATTCGGCGTTGCCAGTTCTGTCTTAGGCACACCGCCGTGCATTTTCAGCGCGCGGACGGTAGCAACAAGTACAACGGCATCCGGTTTTAAACCGGCATAACGGCATTTGATGTCAAAGAATTTTTCTGCGCCCAAATCAGCGCCGAAACCTGCTTCCGTAATGGTGTAATCAGCAAGTTTAAGCCCCATTTTGGTAGCCATTACGCTGTTGCAGCCATGGGCAATATTGGCAAACGGCCCGCCGTGAATAATAGCCGGTACGTTTTCCAGCGTCTGCACCAGGTTAGGCTTAACAGCATCCTTTAAAAGCGCAGCCATTGCGCCATGCGCTTTAAGCATTCCGGCAGTAATGGCGTTGCCGTTATAATCGTAAGCAACAATAATTTTACTCAGGCGTTCTTTCAAATCATGCAGGCTTGTTGCCAGGCACAAAATAGCCATAACTTCGGATGCAACGGTAATATCAAAACCATCCTGGCGCGGTACGCCGTGTGCTTTGCCGCCAAGTCCCACAACAATGTTGCGCAGCTCGCGGTCATTCATATCAACAACGCGTTTCCACACAATGCGGCGCGGGTCAATATTAAGCGCATTGCCCTGCTGAATGTGGTTGTCAAGCATTGCTGCCAGCAGCATATGGGCAGATGTTATCGCATGAAAATCGCCGGTAAAATGCAGGTTAATGTCCTCCATCGGCACAACCTGGGAATAACCGCCGCCTGCAGCGCCGCCTTTAATGCCCATGCAGGGGCCGAGCGAAGGCTCGCGCAATGCAACAATAACGCTTTCGCCGATTTTGGCAAGGCCCTGCGCAAGGCCTACGGTTGTTGTAGATTTGCCTTCACCTGCAGGAGTAGGCGTAATAGCCGTAACCAAAATCAGTTTTCCGTCAGGCTTATCCTGCACCCTTTTAATCAAATCCATGGACAATTTTGCTTTATAGCGGCCGTACAGCTCGATGTCCTCCTCACCGATGCCGAGCTTTTTGGCAACCTCCGTTATAGGCAGCATGTGTGCCTGCTGAGCAATTTCAATATCCGATAACATCTTTATACCTCCCTTTATCTGCACTGCATAAAATAACTGTATCTTAAATAAATTCTCTGCATAGGTCCGTTTTTCCTTCCGGTAGAGAAAATTATTCAAACCATATTTCTATCTTTGTCCCTTCTGCTGCAACAGTACCCGGCGAAAGCGATTGCTTTTTGGCCCTGCCGCTGCCGTAAGGCACCAGCACTAAATGCCCGCGCTGCACAAGTTCAGCTGTCTGGCGCATATCAAGCCCGGTAAAATCCGGTATCTTAACCTTGCCGTTCGGCAAAAACTCCATTACCGGCACTTTAACAGCTTTGGTATCCTTGCCGTGTTCTTCAAAAGAAGGCAGCCCTTCGTGTGTGCTGGGCTGTATGCCTTTGGCAACAAGTATCTGCTGCAAGGTATCTTTAAATACAGGCGCCGAAACCTGCGAACCGTAAAACGCGCCCTGCGGCGTATCAAGCATAACCAGCATCGCATACTGCGGATTAGCTGCCGGCACAAAGCCTACAAAAGAAGCAATGTACTCACCCGGTGCGTAGCCGCCCTGCTCGGCCAGTTTTTCGGCCGTACCTGTTTTACCGGCAATCTGATAACCTGCAATATGCGCCGGTTTGCCGCCGCCTTCGCTGACTACTTTTTCCATCATAGTGCGCATCTGGCTGGCAACTTCTTCAGATATTACGCGGCGCACCACGTGCTTTTCGCCCTGGCGCAGCACGCGCCCGTCCGGCATGACAATTTTATCAATAATGTACGGTTCAAGCAGTTCGCCGCCGTTGGCAATGGCGCAAATCGCGCGCAGCATTTGCAGCGGCGTAACGGCAATGCCCTGCCCGATAGCCATGGTAGCAATATCAGGCTCATACATATCTTCCGGATTATACAAAATGCCGCTTTCTTCGCCCGGCAGCTCAATGCCAGTCGGACTGCCGAAGCCGAATTTTTTGCTGTAATCCGTCATCTGGCGCGCGCCAAGCTGCATGCCCAGCTGTACCATACCGGTATTGATGGAATATTTAATAATGTCCTCAAACGGTACATAGCCGCGCCCTTCGCCGTCCCAGTTACGGATAACGCGGTCAGCAATTTTAATGCTGCCCTTATCTTCAAACACCGTCTGCGGCGTGATGATATTTTCGCTTAAACCCATGCAGCCGACAATCGGTTTAAAAACAGAACCCGGCTCGTAGATTATGGAAATAGCCCTGTTCGTCCACGTAGAAGACGGATAGTCGCCAAAATTATTGGGGTCAAAAGTCGGGCGCGACGCCATGCCCAGCACTGCTCCCGTATGCGGGTCCATCAAAATAGCGGCAGCCGCTTTGGATTTTGTTTCTTTCATAGCGCGGTCGAGAGCATCCTCCAATACAAACTGGATTTTGCTGTCAATCGTCAGGTACACAGTCGGCATGTTCTGCGGTCGCGTTGCATTCAGTCCGGCCCTGCCCATAGGCCTCCCAAGCGCATCCACCATTTCATCCTGCATTGTTTTAGCACCCTTGATAACAGAATCCAGTGCCAGTTCAATACCGGCAAGCCCCTTATCGTCCGTACCGACAAAGCCTAAAATCTGCGCAGCCATGGTGTTTTTAGTATAATAACGCTTGCTTTCTTCCAAAAAATGCAGGCCTGGCAATTTATTTTCTTTAATAATGCGCGTTACGGTGTCCGCCTCATCCGGCGTTAAAGTACGCTTAATCCAGATAAAACGCGCTTCCGTAGTAAAATCGGCATACAGGCTGTCTGCGCTGATGCCAAGCGGACCGGCCAATAAATCTGCCGCCAGGCGTTTTACATTGCGCCCTGTTTTGGCAACGTCGCTGCCGGGGCGGTCTTCCATCTCCACAGGGTCAACATACAGCGATTTGGCCATGATGCTGACGGCAAGTTCCTCACCGTTGCAGTCCACAATTGCGCCGCGCGGCGAAAGCATAACGTCCGTGCCCATAGCCTGCGCCAAAGACTGCTTGCCCAGCGCTTCGCCGCGCACGATTTGCAGCCATGCCAGACGGCAGATAACGACTGTAAACACAATAAATATTACTATAAACAGCCCAAAGAAACGCTTTTTGCTGCTAAAAAAACTGAATTGCTTTTTCATCTGCGCCACCCCCTGCTACGCAGCGTGCTGGTAGGCATAATCGGCGGCATACCGGCTTCACGCAAAAGCTCCTCGCGTTTTTCGCGCTTAACTTCGCTTTTATATACCGAAAGCGCCAGCCCCAATGCCGTCAGTGAAACTACCATCGAAGTACCGCCGTAGCTGATAAACGAAAGCGGCACGCCGATAACCGGCAGGCAGCCGCACACCATCAGCATATTGGCCGCCGCCTGGCCTACCACCAAAAGCGTTACGCCGCTGATAAGCATAAAGCCTTCTTCATCCTGGCAGGCAGCCGCCATTTTAAACAGCGCAATACCCAAAAGCGCAAACAAAAATATTAAAAACAAGGCGCCGATAAAGCCCCATTCCTGGCAATAAATGGCAAAAGCAAAGTCTGTATGCGCCTCCGGCAGATAAAAGAACTTGCCGCTGCCCTGCCCCCACGGCGCGCCCAAAACTCCGCCGCTGCCGATAGAGATAAGCGACTGCACCATCTGATAGCCTGCGTTGGACGCATCGCTCCATGGGTCAAACCACACCAGTACCCTTTGCAGGCGGTAAGGCGCGGCAATAATCAGCCCGACTACACCTGCAAAACCGCAGGCCATTACAACCAGCAACATTCTTAATGCCAGTCCGGCAATAATATACATAGCAATACTCAAAGCCACGATAATTGCCGCTGTGCCCATATCCGGCTGCACCAAAACCAGCACGCCGTATATCAGCGACATGACCAACGCTTTATTGGCAGGATAATCAAACAGTGCAGGTTTAAGCCGCTGTTTAAGCCGTTTGCCCAGATAGCCGGAACATACCATAATTACCGCCAGCTTGGCCAGCTCTGATGGCTGCAAAGAAAAACTGCCTATATACAGCCAGCGCTGAGCGCCTTTGGTAGTAACGCCGATAGTTTCAACAGCAATCAACAGCCCAAGCACAGTAAAATAAATAATGTTCAGCCAGCGGTTATTCAGCCACAGGTGATAATCAGGCCCGCGGAAGCCCAGGTACAGCATTACTACAAAACCGATAAATGCAAAGCCCACATAGCGCAGCAAATAAAAATACCCGCTGCCAAACATATCGGTAGCTTCCACAAAACTGGCGCTGAACACGTTGATGCAGCCAATCGTCAGCAGCAACAGCGTAATCCACACCACAGCGTCACGCGGATTTTCCCAAATTAAAAAATGCCTCTGCATAAAAGCTCCTACTTAAATACAACCTCACAAAAATTGATAGGCGTCCCCAAAGCGCTGAATTTTTGCTCATACTCCGTCTGCACAGCGTTTTCATATCCGGAATGGTGCAGGTCGTAACTAAGCGCAATAATCTCCAGCCCAAACTCCTTAAACTCCTCAACCGAAAAATCAAACAAGCCGCGGTTATCTGTTTTAAAGCGCAAATGCCCCCCGCTGCCAAGCAGCCTTTGGTATTTTGCCAAAAAGTTGCGGTGCGTAAGGCGGCGTTTAGCGTGGCGCGCCTTCGGCCACGGGTCGCTGAAATTAAGATACAGTTCCTTAATCTCGCCCGGCTCAAACCAGTCCTCCAGGTTTTCTGCGTTGGCGCAGATAACAACAGCGTTATCAAGCTCATTATCCTTAATATATTTGCCCGGATAATAAGAAATATCGTGCTGCGTTTCCACGCCGATAAATGCTTTGTCAGGATTCAGCTCGGCCATGCCGGTTAAAAACCTGCCCTTGCCGCAGCCGATTTCCAGGCACAAACGCTTGCCGGGAAAACGCTCCTGCCAATGCCCCTTATACTTATCCAAATCGTGCATCAGCACGTATTTATCTTTCAATTCTTCCATTGCTGTTTCAATCCAAGGCTTTTTTCTTAAACGCATAATTACCGTCCTTTATAAAAATTTACATCAATATATTATATCATAAGTTAAAACATTTTTGCATAACTTTGCTTTTAATCCCGCCTTGGCGGAAATTTGACGAAGCGGCGGCGCAGTGCTATATTAAACCTGTAAGGGCTTAGCCCCCAAAGGAGGTTTTACAATGAATGAAGCAATGCAGAATTTACTTACCAGAAGAAGCTGCCGCAAATATAAACCCGATATGCTGCCGCAGGATGTGCTGGACGAAATTTTAAAGGCCGGCACCTATGCCGCTACCGGGCACGGCAACCAGAGCCCAGTGATAATTGCTGTTACCAATAAAGAGCTGCGCGATAAATTAAGCAAATTAAACGCCAAAATTTTCGGCAAGCCGGATTTTGACCCGTTTTACGGCGCACCGGTTGTTGTTATCGTGCTGGCGGACAAAAAATTCCCGACTTATGTTTATGACGGCAGCCTTGTTATGGGCAATTTAATGCTGGCCGCTCATTCGCTCGGCGTTGCAAGCTGCTGGATTCACCGCGCTAAACAGGAATTTGAAATGCCGGAAGGCAAAGAGCTTTTAAAAGAGCTTGGCATTGAAGGCGATTACGAAGGCATCGGCCACTGCATTTTAGGCTATGCCGACTGCCCCGAACCCAAAGCTGCGCCGCGTAAAGAAAATTACATTTATTACGTTAAATAAGCGGCATTATTTACGCAGAATTTACAGACACCTGGTAAGGTTACAGCCCTGCCGGGTGTTTTTTTACGCTGAAGCTGCGAAAAACGGCTAAAAAACGCGCCACGGCTCTTTATACTTACAGCTGGTGGAGCATTGGTGTCCAATAGCCCCAAATTAACCGTTAAGCGCTATTTTTTACTAATTTGCTTCTTTATAAGCAAATGCCGTATATGTTAAAATTAAATAAATATAGCTATTTAACGGAGGTGACTGTTTCCCCTGCGGAAACGACTTGTTTGGATTATCTTGTCATAGTTTTTAACATTGTTATCATTCTTTTTCTGGTAGCGCTTAACGGTTTTTTTGTAGCGTCAGAATTTTCCATTGTCAAGGTGCGCCCTTCAAGGCTTGACACCCTGATTAAGGAAGGCAACAAAAGCGCTGTTTACGCCCGTAAGGTAACGGAACATCTTGACGCTTACCTTTCCGTAACGCAGCTTGGCATTACACTGGCCTCGCTCGGCCTTGGCTGGATTGGCGAACCTGCCGTTGCCAAAATGCTGGCGCCGCTGTTCCATCTGTTTAATATTCCGCCACAGCTTGAACACACCATTGCCTTTGTGCTGGGCTTTTCCATCATCACGGCGCTGCACATTGTACTGGGCGAACTGGTGCCGAAATCTCTTTCCATTCAGAAAACGGAAGCCATTGTACTGTTTGTAGCGCGCCCGCTGATTATGTTTGACAAGCTGATGTACCCGGCAGTCTGGTTTTTAAACCATGTTGCCAACTGGACGCTGCGCCGCATGGGTATCAACGCCGCCAGCGAAGCTGACGAAGCGCACAACGAAGAAGAAATCCGCATTTTGATGGAAGAAAGCTATAAATACGGTTACATAGATAAAAGTGAGCTTACCTATCTTGATAACGTGTTTGATTTTTCTGACCGCAGCGCCGGTGAAATCATGGTACCGCGCACCGATATGATTTGCCTGTACCTTGAGGACAGCTTTGACGACAATATCAAAACCGCGTTAAACGAGCGCATGACGCGCTACCCAATCTGCAACGAAGATAAGGACCACATCATCGGCTTTTTGCATATCAAGGATTTGCTGCGCGCCCTTAACGACGGCCAAAAGCCCGACCTCCGCACGCTGGCGCGCGATGTGCTGGAAGTTCCGGTATCCATGCCCATCAGCAACCTACTGCGCCTTTTACAGAAGGAACGCAAGCAGCTGGCCATTTTGATTGACGAATACGGCGGCACGGCCGGTATGGTCACGATTGAAGATATTCTCGAAGAAATTGTCGGTGAAATTCAGGATGAATTTGACGAAGAACGCCCGGAAGTTGAAGAAGAAAACGACCAGACCTATTCTATCGACGGCAAAATGCTGCTGGAAGACGTTAACGATTTGTTCGGGCTTAATTTGGACGACAGCCAGTGCGATACCATCGGCGGCTGGGTTTATACGCAGCTTAACACCCCGCCCCAGGTTGGGCAGATGGTTAAACTGCCCAAAGCCGTAATTACTGTTGAAGAAGTTGAAGCACTGCGCATTACCCGCCTGAAAATTAAAATTATCGGCACGCTGGACAGCATAAATCAGGGCATGCTTGATGAACACTTAAATAAAGACTGATTACATAAACAAAAACTTCCACCGTAATGGTGGAAGTTTTTTATTTACAGCATATCTGTAATTTTTATCAAATGCTCCTGCCAGAAAGGATAGGTGCTTAAAACTATTACCGCCAACAGCACCAAATAATCGGCAGCGCCCAGTTTTTGCTGCGGCATATTTTTGTAAGTATTGGCGCCAAAACCCTTCAGTTCCATGCTCAGCGCCAACGTTTCACTTTTGGCTACCGCACGCATAACCAGCGGGCGGATAACGACAACGTAAGACATCAAACGCTTGACAGCATTGCCGCGGTTGGAATACCCACGGCAGCTTTGCGCGTCCAGCGTAATTGCGCTGTCTGCCAGAAAGTTAGGCACAAAACGCAAAGCCGTTGTCAGCATAAAAGCATATTCACACGGCAGATGAAACTTTGTTACCAGCGCCTGTGCAATATCCTGAATACGAGTCGCTGCAAGCATGCACAAAAACGCCATCGTCATTACCAGCATGCGCAGTCCGCCGACAAGGGCAATTTCCAGCGGCGAACCGAAAAGCAGCTGCAGCAGAACCATCAGTCCGGTAAATACAGCCAGGCCGCCTATCGCCGCCATCGTCATTCGGTCGTGCTTAATGGAAAGAAGCAGCGCCAGTTCCAGCACTAAAATTGTAGCCACAGCCATAACCGGCAGGATAAAAACCCACGCCGTTACCGCAACCGTAACAATAATCTGCGTAAAAGCCGATATTCTCATGACTGCGCCCCCTTCCGCACAATTTTACTGCAAAAATCTTCCGGGCTTGTTGCCGAAATGCCAAGTGCATTGCCAACAGCCGCCGCCGTCGGATAACGCAGCCCCCAGCGCTCTACATTGATGCTGCCGTCAAACAGTTTTTTGGGTGTGCCGTCAAACACCAGCCTGCCGTTATGCAGCACCACCGTGCGCTGCGCATAACGGCGCACCGTGTCCATATCATGCGAAATCAACACCACAGTAATGCCGTTTTCTTCGTTCAGCGCCTTCAAATAACTCATCATGCGTTCTTTCTCCACGGCATCCTGCCCATTGGTTATCTCGTCCAAAATCAGCGTGCGCGGATTTAAAGCCAGCGCCGCCGCCACACCCAGACGCCGCTTTTGCCCAAAGGATAATAAACGAGGATAAGCATCAGCCAGTTCTGTAAGACCGGTTGCAGCCAGCGCCTGTTCTACCTGACGCTTAACGGTTTCTTCCGTTAATTTTTTGGCGCGCGGCCCATATGCAACCTCGTCAAAAACAGTATCTTCCAAAATCTGCAAATCCGGGTTCTGAAACACATAACCGATTTTATCAGCCAGGTCTGCCGGTTCCATTTTTTCTATGTCCGTACCGTCAATTAAAATCTGCCCGCTGCGGGGATGGATAAGCGCCATAAACAGGCGGCTCAGCGTTGTTTTACCGCTGCCGTTGTGCCCTAAAAGCGCCACAAACTCGCCGCTTTCAATTTTCAAATCTATATCGTGCAGCACCGGCTGTCCGCGCAGGTATGCAAAATTAACCTCTTTTGCTTCCAGCATCACGCTTCACCCCCAGCAAATCCATTTTCCTTCAGTTCCGCAACCGCTTCCTGCTCCGTGCGCCAGTTGCCAAGGCTTACGCCGAATTTTTCTTCAAGCCCCAGCTTGATGCGCCACAGCGCCGGAATAAACTGCCGCAGTGTTTCGTCCTTATACATTTTTGCCGCAGCATTTTCGTATTTATCTGCTGCGATAAGCCGTCCGTTTTTGAGCACAACCAAATCCGTTATGTACGGCAGCAAATAGTCGATACGGTGTTCAACAACCACAATCGTCGTACCGTATTCCTTGTGAATTTTATATAGCAGCCCATACAGCGAATTGGCTCCGTCCGGGTCCATCGCCGATACAGGCTCATCAAGCACGATTATTTCCGGATGCACCGCCAGCACCGACGCCAAAAGCAGCCTTTGCCGCTGCCCGCCGCTAAGCTCATCAAGCTGATAGCTTTCACGACCCGGCAGCCCGACATCTTCGAGCGCGCGGCGTGTGCGTTCTTCAACTTCATCCGGCTTAAAGCCGTGATTTAAAAGGCTGAACGCAACCTCCTCGCCCGCAGTCAGCGAAACCAGCTGGCTTTCGTAATCCTCCAGCATCAGCCCCAGGCGCATGGCAATATCCGATACCTTTTTGCCCTTGGTGCTTTCGCCCAGCACCTTAACATCTCCGCTGTAAGCGCCGCCCATATAAAACGGAATAATGCCGGCCATAGCCTTGCACAGCGTAGTTTTGCCGCTGCCGCTTGGCCCAGCGATAACCGTAAATGAGCCGCGTTCAATTTTAAAATCAATATCGTGCAGCACAAGGTTATTTTTTTTATAAGCAAAATAAAAATGCTGTAACTCTACAACCGTATCCATCAGTTATCTTCCTCCTGCACAAAAAACAGCCTGCGTACCGGGCCATACAGCAAAAAGGTAATGCTGCCGTTAAGCACGCCGATAACCGCCACCACCGGCAGCATGGCGTAAATCCATACGCTCAGTGGCAGCCCCAGCACAATTTTCAAAATAAAAGTAAATACGCTGCCGCTTGTCATCGTTGCCACAAAGCCGGTAATAAACGGGCGCAAGCGCCATTTTTCAAGTTTAACCGCCAGCATCGCCTTAACCAACAAACAGCAGACAATCGCACCGCATACTTCACTGGCCAGGTTACCCAGCGGAAACGCCGATTTTGACGACGGTACCAGCGTCATGCCGGAGATAAAACCGATACCCAGCGCCTGCGGCAGCGAAGGATTGGTAAGGTTGATAACAATGGAATACATGGCGATTGTCCAGTTCGGCGTAACGCCGCCTACGTTAGGGCTTACCGTATGCAAAATAATGCCGATAGCCAGAAGCATGGCTGTTATCGCTACCCAGCGGTAACCGTCCTGTGTTGGCTTAACCTCGGTCAATGTTACAATTTTTCTCTCTTTGTGCAATTCTTCCATGCCGCTCACGCTCCTTACGGTATAAATAAAAAAGCCTTCCATCCCTTGTAGGGACGAAAGGCTGTAAACTTTCGCGGTGCCACCCTGCTTGACTAAAAAAGTCCGCTTTCAGATACGGGCCAGAGCCGATATCCGCTTTTGTGGTAACGGGCAAAGCCATCCCGGCGCTGCTACCCCTTACGGCTCGCAGCACACCTCCGGGGCCCATTCCTTTTACCGCACACCGCCGGGCTTGCACCGCCCCCGGCTCGCTATGGGCTGCATTTTAAAAGTACTATCCCCCATCATAGGCCGATAATTTGTAATTACTAAAAGTTTATCATCAGCAGGGTAAGTTGTCAATAAAAAATAGCTTACCTGAATAAATCACTATGCGTACCAGTTCGTGTTAATAATAAAACCAATACATCTGCTTTAATTTTATAAATTAAAAGCCAGTCTGGTTGAATATGGCATTCACGATAACCGCTATAAACTCCGCTTAAAGCATGGTCTTTATATTTGGGCGGCAATTTTTGTTCTTCAGCTAATAAAGTGATAACTTCTTCTAAAAGTTGGGGTTTTAACCCCCTTTTTAGGATTCGTTTAAAATCACGTTTAAATGTTGCTTCATACTGAATATCAAGCATTCAAATCCTCCATCAGCTCTTTTACACTGTGGAATCTGCGGCTTAAATTTTTCTCATCCTCTGCATTTTTCATAGCTTGCAGCGTATCTTTGTTAGGCATGTCTATCCGCACATCAAAAGGTATACCACCACATCTTACCATAGCTTTAGCATAAATATTTATGGCTGCCGATACCGTCAACCCTAATTCATTGCAAAGCGCATCAAGATTATTTTTTAATTCTCTGTCCATTCTGATATTAAGATTAACATTAGCAGAACTCATAAATAACACCACCTTTATATACATTGTAATGCATTATATATATTTTGTCGATACAATTATTGAAAAGCTCTTTTAATAATTATAAATAAGTTAAATATTAACATTACTTTTAACATATTTTTATCAAATCTCTTATAAGTTATATCGAATACTATTTTGCTATAAGCAATACTTATATGTTATACTATAATATAAACATTTTTAGGGAGTGTGTTAATGATGAATTCTAAAAAATTATGCGCAACAATATTATGTGCTGCTTTTTTGATGAACAACACATGTTTTTCTTTAGCCTTCGCTAACGAAGCATCTTATGAGCAGATATCTATTGATGAGGAATATGACCCATTTGCTGATGAAGAAGTTCAAAAAGAACCCGAAAAACTTACCATGAAGCAACGTGTAGCAAAACTTATGGAAGAAGAAAAAAACAAAAACAAAATACAAGTTATTCAGGGAGTTGAAAACGGGCATATTTATATTCCCAAAGGTACAAAATTAAATGTAGAATTACTTGAGGCTGCAAGTTCAAAAAAATTAAAGAAAAATCAACTTGTTGAATTTAAAATGGTTGAAAATTTAATTATTAATGGTGTTATAGTTATTCCTAAAGATACAATCGGTATCGGTTATGTGTATGAAGTACAGAAAGCAGGTGGCTTTGGAAGAAAAGGTGTTTTACGAATTGCCGGAAAAGAAATCAAAACTATTAACAATATAACTGTACCTTTAAAGAAAGGTTTAGAAGGAAAAGGTAAAACTGATGGTGGGGCTGTTGCAGTTGCCGCTGCTGTAAGTTTGGTTGGCGGGCTTTTTATGAAAGGAACAAATATTGAATATCCCGCTGGAACAAACTTTGAAGTTGAAGTTCGTAATAATGTAGATTTGCAAACTACTCCGGGAAATCTAAAAGAAGCGATGAATCCTAATGTTCCTCACGGTATTGAATTAAATATTCAAGTTAAATAGTAAAAAAGAGTGCAAAGCATTTCAGCCTTGCACTCTTTTCATTTTCCTGGTTCAAACAAGCCTTCGTTGTCGTCCCATAAAATAATTTTATCTTCTTTTAAGGTTTCCGGCAAGCGGATTACACGTTGGTTGCTGCTGCCGCGGAAGCGCAGGTTCGGGTCTTTTTTTGCTTCCACAAATTCGCCGTCTACCAAAATATCAATGCAATCCAGCAAAGCGCGCGTAATTTCATAATCGCACAAACGCCCGGTCAAAAGGTCTTTTTCCAAATCGTAGCCGGTGTAGCACCACACTGTTTTTTCGGGGTACATCGCGCGCAAGCGCTGCATAAAAGGCAGCAGTGCTTTTTGGTTGGCAGGCTCAAACGGCTCGCCGCCGAGCAAGCTAAAACCTTTAATGTAAGAAGGTTTCAGTGCGTTAAAAATTTCTTCCTCTGCCGCTGCGTCAAACGGCTTGCCATAATCAAAATCCCAGGCTTCCTGGTTAAAGCAGCCTTTGCAGTAATGCGTGCAGCCGCTGACGAACAGCGACACGCGCACTCCCGGCCCGTTGGCAACGTCATGGGTTTTAATTGCCGCGTAATTCATAACAGGCCTCCGTTACAGATGCAGCACGCGGGCTTTGATTTCTTTGGTTTTACCCACGTTCCAGAAGTTTTCGCCAAGATAACCGCAGGTACGGCGGGTTACGTTCATCAGGTTATGGTCTTTGTTGCCGCAGTTCGGGCATTCCCATTCCAAATCATCATTGATGATAATTTCACCGTCAAAACCACACACATGGCAGTAATCGCTCTTGGTGTTGAATTCGGCATACTGAATGTTGTCGTAAATAAAACGTACCACGTCTTCCAGCGCTTCCGTATTGTGGCGCATGTTCGGAATTTCTACATAGCTGATAGCGCCGCCGCTGGAGATATTCTGGAACTGGCTTTCAAAGGCAAATTTGCTGAATGCGTCGATATTTTCGCGCACATCGACATGATAAGAGTTGGTGTAGTAGCCTTTATCGGTAACGTCAGCAATCGTGCCGAAGCGTTCTTTATCAATGCGGGCAAAACGGTAGCACAGGCTTTCGGCAGGCGTGCCGTACAGGGCAAAACCGATGCCGGTCTGTTGCTTCCATTTATCGCATTTTGCGCGCAGATAACGCATTACACGCAGCGCAAATTCTTCGCCTACTGGGTCGGTATGGCTTACGCCTTTCATCAGCTTGGTCATTTCGTATATGCCGATATAGCCCAGCGAAATGCTGCTGTAACCGCCGACAAGATATTTATCTATTGTTTCGCCTTTTTTCAGGCGGGCGATAGCGCCGTACTGCCAATGCACAGGGCTTACATCACTTTTAACGCCCATCAGCGCATTATGGCGGCACATCAGTGCTTTATAGCAAAGTTCAAGGCGTTCATCAAGCAATTTCCAGAACTTCTGCTCATCTCCTTTGGCAATAATTGCCACCTGCGGCAGATTGATGGAAACAACGCCCTGGTTAAAACGTCCTTCAAATTTATAATTGCCGTTTTCATCCTTCCACGGAGCCAGGAAGCTGCGGCAGCCCATCGGCGAAAATACATTGCCCTCGTAGTTTTCGCGCATTTTCTTTGCGGAAATATAATCCGGATATAAGCGTTTGGCGCTGCATTTAACTGCCAGCTTGGTAATATAATCGTACTTGCCGCCCTTCAGGCAGTTATGCTCATCCAAAACATAAACCAGTTTCGGGAAGGCCGGAGTTACATAAACGCCCTTGTCGTTTTTAATGCCCTGCAAACGCTGGCGCAGAATTTCTTCGACAATCATGGCATTTTCTTCAAGATATTCATCACCTTCCTGCAAATTGAGGAAAATAGTAACAAACGGAGATTGCCCGTTAGTAGTCATCAAAGTATTGATTTGGTACTGAATGGTTTGCACGCCGCTTTGCAGCTCGCTCTTTAAGCGGGAGCGCACAAGGCGTTCAACAGTTTCTTCCGGCAGGCTATCGCCGACTTCGGCAAGCACTGCTTTTTTAAATTTGTTGTAACTGCGGCGCAGATATTTGCCCAGATGGCGGATATCTACCGACTGGCCGCCGTACTGGCTGCTGGCAACAGAAGCAATAATCTGCGTCATAACGGTGCAGGCAACCTGAAAACTTTTCGGGCTTTCAATAAGTTTGCCGTTCATAACCGTGCCGTTATCCAGCATGTCACCGATGTTAATCAGGCAGCAGTTAAAAATCGGCTGAATAAAATAATCAGCATCATGGAAATGGATTGCGCCTTCGTCATGTGCTTTGGAAATTTTCTCCGGCAGAATAACGCGGCGGGTAAGGTCTTTGGAAACCTCACCGGCAATCAAATCGCGCTGAGTAGAAGCCATAACTGCATTTTTATTGGAGTTTTCTTCCATAACGTCCTTATTGCTGTTGCGGATAAGGGATAAAATGCTTTCGTCAGTAGTGTTGGCTTTGCGCACCAGTGCGCGTTTATAGCGGTAAATAATATAGGCTTTGGCAAGGTCAAATTTGCCCTCCTGCATCAGCTGATGCTCTACCATATCCTGAATATCCTCTACCAAAAGGCGCATGCGGTTGCGTCCTTCTACATAATCTGCAATGCTTTCGATTCTTTCCGGAGCAATGCGTTCATTGGCTTCCACTGCGTTATTGGCTTTCTGTATTGCCACAACAATTTTGCTGCGGTCAAAATCAACAGTTGTGCCGTCGCGTTTGATTACCTTCATGGTCCTCCCTCTTTCCTGCTATGTTTGTATTTTATCGTCCAATCTATCCCAGACGTGTTGAGCCTTTACAATCATAACATATTTTTGCGGCGAAGTAAAGTAAAACACTACAATATCTTGTTGTGTTCTTGTTTTTGTTAACTATATTTTGTGTTGCCATGTTTTTGTTGCATCTGTTTATGCGCAGGCAAAGTTTGTTTTTGTCAAGATTTGCCGGATAACATAAAAACACTTGATTTACTTATTTTACTGCTAAAAGCTTCTGTTTTTAGCGTTTTTAAGAAAAATTCTCCATCCAAAATTTATTTAGAATATACACAAAAGTTTGTATTTTAAAAACGCTGTTGTAAAATTATACAAATAATAATATAATAATAAATGCTTGCAGCATATTTTATAAATATTCATCAAAGTTTTTCGGAGGTTCTTTCATGGAAACAATTACAATTCATCTTGATATGGTGCAATCCGTAGCGCTTGCCATCATCAGCTACTACATCGGCACCTGGATTAAAAGCCACAGCGCCATACTGCAAAGGTTCAGCATCCCGGCGCCGGTAATAGGCGGCCTGCCGTTTGCGTTTGTGTTCTCGTGCCTGACAATTTCCGGCGTAGCCGATTTTACTTTTGACGACACTTTGCAAAAAGTTGCACTGCTGTGCTTTTTTACCACCATCGGCATGATGGCGAGCCTGAAACTTGTCAAAAAAGGCGGCATCCTGCTTATCGGTTTCTGGCTGACCAGCACCGTGCTTGGCATTTTGCAGAACGCTATCGGTATGGGCGTATGCACACTAATGGGCATTGATAAATTTTACGGCATTCTTGCCGGCGCAGTTGCGTTAATGGGCGGCCTTGGCACCAGCGCAGCTTTCGGACCGTTTTTTGAACAGAATTACAACCTTACCGGCGCAACAACCGTTGCCATTACAGCCGCAACCTTCGGCATGGCCGTAGCGCTTATTATCGGCGGCCCGTTCGGCGAGCGCCTGATTAAGCATTACAAAATCAAAACGCCTAAAGCCGCTAAGGCGGATGCCCCGCTGGAAGAAATTGACGAAACAGAAACCACAGTCACTGGCGAAAACCTGATACCCGCACCGGCAGCTGCTGCCGAAATTTTAAAAGCCCTTGGTTTTGTTGCTATCGCCATGGGGCTTGGCAGTATTTTAAGCAATTACCTGGGCCAGTTTATTACGCTGCCGGTTTACATAGGCAGTATGCTGGTTGCCGCTGTTATCCGCAATATCGGCGATTTCAGCAAGCTTTACAAAATTGAAGGCGTCGGCATGGACTGCATTGCTGATATTTCTTTGGTTTTATATGTAACCATGGCTATCAACAGCCTTAAATTATACGAACTTATCAACCTGGCGCTGCCGCTGATTATTATTCTCGTCATTCAGACGCTGTTAATGCTGGCTTTTGCCTGGGGCGTATATTTCAGAATGTTCGGCAAAGACTATGATTCGGTAATGCTTGCCGTCGGCGGCATCGGCTTTGCCATGGGCGCAACTGCCAACGGTCTGGCCAATATGCAGTCGCTGTCCGATAAATACGGCTTTTCACCCAAAGCGTGGATGATAGTTTCACTGGTAGGCGCGTTTTTAATCGACTTTACCAATGCTATTATCATTACCTGGATGATAGGCCTGTAAATAATTGCCTGAAAGCACAAAACAGCCGGTAAAACCACCGGCTGTTTTTTTATGCAGATACAAAAATGGGGCTAAGCTCAATGCTTAACCCCGTTTTTATTTATTATTTTACGCCAGTTTTAAGCAGCTCTGCCAAGGTAATGGCAAAGGCAGCCGTGCGCGGTACTGCGGTTTTTAAATCTACTGATTCGTGGTCGGTGTGCTCATCATAGTTTTCTACGCCCAAAGCATCCAAAGTCGGAATAAACTTTGCGGTGCGGTTGCCGTCAGTCAGGCCGCCTGCAACCCATTCGTTTACCTTGCCGCCAAATTCTTCGGCGACGACGCTGCTGTAAACATCAATCATCTTCTGTACGGCCGGAGTTTTTTCCATCGGTCCGGTAACAATGCCGCCGGTAACTTCTACTTTGGTGCCGGCAATAACAATTTTATCAGCCAGTGCTTTAATAGCTGCGTCAAGACGCTGCTGCTCTGCAACTTCAAAGCAGCGTACATTTACTTCACAGTAAGCGTCGCCCGGAATAACGCTGATTTTATCATTGGTGCTGCCAATTACGCCAACATTGACCGTATTGGCAGGTATAAACTGCCCGCTGTCGGTAATACCGCGCGCTTCCAGCGCTTTAGCGGTAAAATCTGCCGGGTCGCCGGGCATGGGGCTTGCTAGCTTGTGCAGCTCGGTAATGGTATAAGCCAGCTGATGAATAGCGTTGGCACAGCACTGCGAAGCGTTGCCGTGGTGTCCGCCGATGCCGGTAACAGTAATTTTATATTTGGCATTGCCCTTGCGCTGGGTAACAATGCCCCAGTTGGGGCGCGCAACATCCATAATAACCGCAAAATCAGCCTGCTGGGATAATTCTGCTACAATGCCTTCTGCCGTGGGGCTGCCGCCTTCTTCCTCAGCATTGGTGTAATAAGTTATTTCTTTATAATCAGTAAAGCCTGCTTCTTTCAAAGCCTGCAAGCCATAGATAACTTCCATAACTGTTGCCTTGTCGTCGCCAACGCCGGGGCCCCAGGCAAAGCCGTTTTCATCTACGCGGAAGGGGCGTTTTGCTGCTTCGCCGCGTTTAAACACCGTATCTACATGCGCAACCAAAAGCACGGTCTGCGTGCCGTTGCCTTTAAGGCGGGAAATCAAATGGCAGCCGCGGTCGTTATAACGGAACTCCGTTTCTGCGCCTAAGGCCTGCATTTTTTCCGCTACAAATTTATTGGCTTTTTCCGTACCTTCCAAATCGCCGTTGCCGCTGTCGATATTGGTTAAGGTTTCCAAATCCTTTACATAATTGTCATACTCTTTTGCCAGATAGTCTTTGATAATTTTACGCATGGGCTATCCTCCTTTAAAAACTCTGTTACCTGTTAAATTCGCCGCAAGCTGCGTTTATCCTGCCGCGCTGAAATTTTTACCGCTGCATACAAAAACGGCAGGCTCATTAACCTGCCGTTTGTTTAATTTTATTCAGTTTTTATCCGGCTGCAAAGGCCCATAAAAATATGACGCTGTTGCGCCGCCGTCAATCAAGAAATCTGCGCCGGTAATAAACGTGCCCCTGTCGCTCATTAAAAGTTCGGCTACATTTGCGACTTCATCTGCGGTGCCCGGACGTCCGGCCGGACATTTGGCAAACATGTTCTTATAAAAATCTCCGCGCGGTCCGTTAAACTCATCTATCGCCAGCGGCGTAACAATAATCCCCGGTGAAATGGAATTTATGCGCGCCCCCTTTGCGCCCCATTTCACTGCTTCTGCCATTACACGTTTTTCGTTGCAGCGCTTTGCAAGCTGATAGGCGTGCAGGGTATCGCGTATGTTCCCGGCAGCAAGCAGCGGCAATGCCAAAAGTTCTTCCGGCGAAGTTACGGCAAGCTGCCTGTCTTCTTCCGCAGTTAATTGCGGCATGCGGTGCCCGGACTGGCTGCTGATAGTTACGCCAACGCCGCCCGGTGCAATAACCTTGCCCACTTCTTCCAGAAGCACTGCCGTCCCGTATAAATCGACCTTTAAAATAGCCTCAACCGGCGCCTGGCTTGGCGAAACACCGGCAGCATTAACAAGCATTTTCAGCGGTCCGTATTTCTGCGCTTCGGCAATAATCTCCCTGATTGATTCCCTCGAAGATAAATCCATAGTAAACGGCACGGCATCAAAACCTGCGTCATTTAAAATTTTAGCAACAGCCCCGGCATTTTCCTGCTTTTTATCACCAATAACGATTTTTTTACCGTAACCAATGCGGCGCGCAATAGCCATGCCAATTTGCCCCGCACCGGTTAAAAGCAAAACATCTTTTTGCATAATGTTATAAGCCTCCTTCTGTTTTTAAATCCATTATAAAGAAGGATAGCTTATAAATCAATTCAAGTTTATGTGTATTTAATTTAAGTTTTTCTTATACGAAGTCTGTACAAATTAAATTTCTGCAAACTCATCTTTTAATAGCTCCGCAAATTTTTCAGCATAGGCATTTTGGTTTTCTTTTTTCCAAAAGGCGCATAAATTTTGCATTACAGGCGCGTTAGCACGCACAAGCCTAAGTTTTTTCAGCACATTGCTGTCAGCCGCACTTTCCGCACTCATATCAAGCATAAAGCCGCTGCCGCTGATTACCAGAAGCCGCGCGTTTTCCGTATTATCAGCAAAAATAAATTCACTTCTAACGCCAAGCACGTCACGGAAATAATCCTGCTCGGGCGCATCGCCCGCAGATACCGGCAAAATGCACGGAGTATTTTTCAAATCTTCCATGCTTACAGCATTTAAAGATGCTAATGGGCTGTTGGCCGAAATTAGCGCCTGATATGGCAACGCTGCCAGCACCAGATTAACATATTCTTCCGAAAAGGCCCGGCGCTGGTCGCTGAATATTACATCTGCTTCATCGCTGCGCAAAAGTTTAAACAAGGCTTCGTGGCTGCCGCCGGTAATTTTCACTTCCACATCAGGATAAATGCGCGCAAATTTGCCAAGCGCCCCGTAAAATTCATTGCCGCCGTAGCCATTAAGATATCCGACGCGCAAAACCTGCGCCGCGCTCCCCGCTAATTGCCTTGCCTGGGCGCAAAGCCTTTCGTAGTCACTAACAAGTATCAGGCTCTTTTTATAAAAATATTCTCCGGCGGGCGTTACGGTAAACTTACGGTTTTTACGCACCAACAGTGCAAAGCCGAGTTCGTTTTCCAGCGAACGCACCTGCTGGGAAATTGCCGACTGCGAAATATTGCATTCTGCCGCTGCTTCCGAAAAGCTGTTATTACGCACTACCGCCTGAAAATATTTAATCCGTTCCAGCATAGCCGCTACCTCCGCCAAATAATTTATTTAATTGTAACATGCTTGCCCTAAACTTTGCAAAACGGCATACAAAAACGGCAGGTTCATACGAACCTGCCGTCAGTTTATCCGCGTAAGCGGAAATATTTGATTGTTAAACCTTACTGCATTTTTTCTTTAAGCAGTTTGTTTACCATGCCCGGGTTAGCTTTACCGCGGGATTTTTTCATAACCTGGCCAACAAGGAAGCCGATAGCTTTGTCCTTGCCAGCTTTATAGTCGGCAACGGACTGCGGATTTTCGGCAAGAACTTCGTCAACGATAGCGGCAATAGCGCCTTCGTCGCTTACCTGTTCCAAGCCCAGCTCTTTAACAAGCTGTTTCGGGGCCTTTTCGCTGTTTTTCAGCATTTCGGCAAAAACCTTTTTAGCAAGCTTGCTGCTTAATACGCCGTCTTTAATCAGCGTTACCAGTTCGCCAAGGTTTTCCGGCTTAACCGGGAATTCGTTAATTGTAATGTTTTCGGCATTAAGATATGCGGAAACATCGCCAAGCAGCCAGTTGGATACGCCTTTATCGTCTTTGGAGTTAGCGCAGGCAGCATCAAAATAATCTGCCATAGCTTTAGTAGCAACAATTAAAGAAGCATCGTACTTCGGCAGGCCGTGTTTTTCAACAAGGCGTTCCAGGCGCTGCGCAGGCAGTTCCGGCAATTCGCCGCGCACACGTTCAATCCAGGCATCGTCAATTTCAACAGGAACGAGGTCCGGTTCCGGGAAGTAACGGTAATCGTGCGCTTCTTCCTTGCTGCGCATCGAAAGGGTTACGCCGTTAGCTTCGTCCCAGGTGCGGGTTTCCTGGATAACATGCCCGCCGTCTTCAAGGATTGCTTTCTGGCGTTCAACTTCGTAATCAATAGCGCGTACCAGCGCACGGAAGGAGTTGAGGTTTTTAATTTCGGCGCGTGTACCGAATTCTTTTGCGCCTTCCGGCATGACGGAAATGTTAGCGTCGCAGCGCAGGCTGCCTTCCTGCATTTTGCAGTCGCAAACGTCGATGTATTCGAGAATTGTTTTAAGCTGTTCCATGTAGGCTCTTGCTTCTTCGGCACTGCGCATATCAGGCTCGGAAACAATTTCCAGAAGCGGTACGCCTGCACGGTTATAGTCAACAGACGAAAAATCAGAAGTGCTGATGGTTGCGCCGCTGTGATTCAGCTTGCCGGCATCTTCTTCCATGTGGATACGGGTAATGCCAAGACGTTTCGGAACGCCGTCAACCTCAATATCAATATGGCCGCCAAGGCAAATCGGCTGGTCAAACTGAGAAATCTGGTAGTTTTTTGCAAGGTCAGGGTAAAAATAGTTTTTACGGTCGAACTTGTTGAATTTTTGGATATCGCACCCAAGTGCAAGGCCTGTGCGGATAGCAAATTCTACAACCTGCTTGTTGAGTACAGGCAGTGCGCCCGGCATGCCAAGGCATACGGGGCAGACATGGGTGTTAGGCTGGCTGCCGAACTCGGTCGAGCAGGAGCAGAAGGCTTTGGATTTGGTTTTTAATTCGGCATGTACTTCAAGGCCGATAACTGTAATATAATTAGTGTTTCTCATTATTTGTTACCTCCCAAAGGTGCCATTGCTTTATGGAAGTCTGTTGCCTGTTCAAAGGTGTAAGCAGCGCGCAGCACGGTTTCTTCATCAAGCACCTTACCGATAAGCTGCATACCTACCGGCATGCCGTCTGCAAAGCCGCAGGGAATGGAAATGCCCGGCAGGCCTGCCATGTTGACCGGAATCGTGGTAACGTCCAGCATATAAATGGAAAGCGGGTCCATCTTGCCGTCTACCGGATAAGCAACTACCGGAGAAGTCGGGGTCAGGAGTACATCGCATTTTTCAAAAGCTTCGTTAAAGTCGCGGCGGATAAGGGTACGTACCTGCATAGCTTTTTTGTAGTATGCGTCATAGTAACCGCTGCTTAATACGTAAGTGCCAAGCATGATGCGGCGGCGTACTTCAGGGCCGAAGCCTTCGGTGCGGCTCAGCATCGTCATCTCGGGCGCGCTGGTTGCATTGGCAGCGCGGAAGCCGTAACGCACGCCGTCATAACGTGCCAGGTTGGCGCTTGCTTCTGCCGGAGCAATAATATAGTAGGTAATAACGGCATATTCGGTATGCGGCAGGGAAATATCAACAATTTCCGCACCGAGTTCTTCATATTTTTTAACTGCTTTTTCAATTTCTGCTTTAACTTTGGCATCAATGCCTTCGCCGTAATATTCTTTCGGCAGGCCGATACGCAAGCCTTTAACATCAGCGCGCAGGGCCTTGGTAAAATCAGGCACATCAACCGGCAGGCTGGTAGAGTCGTGTTCATCCTTGCCGCAGATGCAGTTCAGCACGGTTGCAGCGTCGGTGACGTCACGGGTAATAGGCCCAATCTGGTCCAGAGAGGATGCAAACGCAACGCAGCCATAACGGCTTACACGTCCATAAGTCGGTTTAATGCCAACGCAGCCGTTAAAAGAAGCCGGCTGGCGGATAGAACCGCCGGTATCAGAACCCAGGCTCCAGATAGCTTCGCCTGCGGCAATAGCAGCAGCGCTGCCGCCGGAAGAACCTCCCGGAACACGGTTCAAATCCCAGGGATTGTAGGTTTTATGGAAATACGAAGTTTCGGTAGTGGAACCCATCGCAAATTCGTCCATATTGGTTTTACCGGTAAAAATAGCGTCATCGGCACGCAGTTTGGTAATAACATGCGCATCATAAATAGGCACAACATTGGCCAGCATCTTGCTGGAGCAGGTAGTTAAAAGCCCTTTGGTGCAGATATTATCTTTAATTGCACCCGGAATGCCTGCCAGCGGCGCAATGGTTTCGCCAGCGGCAATTTTTTCATCAACCTTTTTAGCCTGTGCCAGTGCGTTTTCTTTATCAAGCGTTACATAAGCCTGAACTTTATCTTCAACTTCATCAATGCGGCTGTAAACATTTTCGGTAAGCTCTACCGAGCTGATTTCTTTGTTTACCAGCTTGTCATGCAGCTCGTGGGCTGTTAATTTATATAAATCCACAGTTGTTCCTCCTTCTGTTATTCGATAACGCGCGGTACTTTAAAGCCGTCGTTGTAAACGGCAGGCGCATTTTTAAGCGCATCTTCGTGCGATACGCCCGGTTTTGCCACGTCCTCGCGGAACGCATTGCTTACGGGCAATACATACGGGGTAGGCTCGATGCCTTCCGTATTTACTTTTTCCAGAATATCGGCATAATTGAGGATCTGGTTGAACTGTTCGGTAAATTTTTCCATTTCGCTTTCCGGAATCGTCAGACGGGAAAGCTGAGCGATGTGTTCGACATCTCTTGCTGTTACCTTCATTAGTACGCCTCCTAAAAATTTATGATAAGTTTAATAAATAACCTGTATTATTATATCACACCGGCGCTTGTTTTTGCACTATTTTGGTAAGCACCGGCTTAATAAAATACGGTAAAATAACTGCTTTAGCTATAAAAATACCCCCATTTAATATAAACGGGGGTAAAATTATCAGTCAAACGATGTTAAAAAGTTGCGCATGCAGTCTTCAACGCCGCGTTTAACTGCTTTGGCGCGGCTCGGCTCGCCGATTTTCCAAAAATTAATTGAACTGGAAGAACCAATGCTTTCTACATTCTGATTGAACAAAAAGCGTTCTTCGTTAACATCGACGCATTTTAATTTCATTGTAACAACGGCACTGTAAGTCTGCGAACCGACAATAACCATAAAGCCGGTTTCTTTTTCGCGCACAGGCAGCATGCTTATAAAAAGCACCCTGTCCGCACCGCAGGCTTTGCCAACAGCTACCAGCTCATCAAGCGTAGGCACTTCGGCGTTTTCAAACGGATGTGCCAAAAGTGCCTTTTGCAAAACATTGTTGCTTACAATTTTAGCCGGGCTTTTCTTTTTGCCGGGATACTTTTCTTCCAAAGCATCTTTAACTGCGTTTACCGCCATTTCGCGGCTGCGCCCTTCAAGCCCGGACACATCATTGTATGGAAGCACTGCCACAGTATAAGGCAACCCACACGCAGTAATCTCTGCATCCGTGTTGGTAAAATGAGTTTCACCCGTATCGGCAACGCCCATATCAATAGCATCAATAGAACTGATTTCTTTTTCTGCCGCTAACGCACTGCCGGTTATGCAGAAAACCGCAAGCATCGCCGCCGCTAAAAATTTATAAAACTTTTTCATCCTGCACCGCCTTAAAATAAGCTTTGTTCTTCAGCATCTGCTGTTTTACCGGCAGCTTTATTTTCACTGTCAGTTTCAGCTACCGCAGGTTCGTTATCCTGCTCTGCTCCACGCTCGCCCAACAGGCGTAAAAACTCCGCTTCATCAATAACGGTTACGCCAAGCTGCTGCGCTTTAGTCAGCTTGCTGCCCGCTTCGACGCCTGCAACAACGTAATCAGTCTTTTTGCTGACGCTGCCTGTTACTTTAGCGCCGACCTGCTGCGCCATAGTCTGCGCCGTTGCTCGGTCCAAGGTTGGCATTGTGCCGGTAAACACCATGGTTTTGCCATAAAACGGATGCGATACATCAAGCTCTGCTGCTTCCATTTTCATGTTAAGCCCCAATTCGCGCAGGCGTTCAATCAAATCTATGTTGGAAGGCACTGCAAAATACGTTACCACGCTTTCGGCAATCTTCGGCCCGATATCTTCAATCGCGGCAATTTCATCTGCTTCCGCCGCCATCAGTTTTTCCATAGTGCCAAAATGCAGCGCCAGAATGCGCGCAACCTTAGCGCCAACATGGCGGATTCCCAGTGCAAAAAGCAGCCGGTCAAGGTTTTGTTTTTTGCTTTCGGCAATAGCAGCCAAAAGATTATCCGCCGATTTTTCACCCATGCGCTCCAGCGCGATAAGCTGCGGCTTTGCCAGCAAATACAAATCTGCGGCGTCGGTAATAAGCCCGTTATCCAAAAGCTGGTTGATAACGGCAGGGCCGCAGCCGTCAATATCCATCGCCCCTTTGGATGCAAAATGGATTAAGCCTTCGCGCCCCAGCGCCGGGCAATGCGGGTTAGTGCAGCGCAAAGCAGCTTCGCCGTCCTGGCGTTCTGCCTTCCAGCCGCATTCCGGGCAAACCGTCGGCATAAAATATTCTTCTTCCGCACCGGTGCGTTTTTCTTTTACAACGTGCAGAACCTCCGGTATAATTTCGCCCGCTTTATTTATTACAACCGTATCGCCGATGCGGATATCCTTCGAGCGGATGAAATCTTCGTTGTGCAGCGTTGCGCGGCTGATAGTGCTGCCGGAAAGCTTAACCGGCGTCAGCACTGCTGTCGGTGTTAAAACGCCCGTGCGCCCAACCTGGATAATAATATCTTCCAGCTTGGTTTCTGCCTGTTCCGGCGGAAATTTAAAGGCAATCGCCCAGCGCGGGTCCTTGCCTGTTGCGCCAAGAATGTTTTGCTGATACACGGCATTTACCTTCAATACCGCGCCGTCCGTATCGTAAGCAAGGCCCTGGCGTTTAGCCGAAAACTCTTTAATTTTTTCAATCGCTTCGTTAATATCTTTAACAACGCAGTAACCTTCGCTGACCTTAAAGCCGTAATCGTGCAGCATAGCAAGCGAATCTGCGTGTTTATCCTTATGCCCAGCGCCTACGCCATAGGCAAAAAAGCTAAGCTGGCGGCCTGCAGTGACTTTCGGGTCAAGCTGGCGCAGGCTGCCCGCCGCCGCATTACGCGGATTGGCAAATTCGTTTTCGCCCGCTTCGCTGCGCTGTTCGTTTAATTTCATAAAAGCGTGGCGGGGCATATAAACTTCGCCGCGCACATCCAGAAGCTCTGGCACTTCTTCGCCCTCTTTAACATTAAGGACAAGAGGAATGCTGCGGATTGTGCGCACATTGGCAGTAACATTTTCGCCCACTTCGCCGTCGCCGCGCGTGGCCGCACGCACCAGGCGTCCGTTTTCATAAATCAGGCTGCACGCCAGGCCGTCAATTTTCGGTTCAAAAACATATTCAACTTTGCTGCCTTCCGGCAAGCCGCTTTTTACGCGCTGGTCAAACGCCAAAAGTTCTTCATTGCTAAAAGCGTTGCCAAGGCTTAAAAGCGGCGTCATGTGGCGCACCTCGGTAAACTCGGGGTTCACCTTGCCCCCGACGCGGCGCGTCGGCGAATCCGGCGGCACATCGTCAGGATATTTGGCCTCCAGCTCCTGCAAACGGCGCATCAGCGCGTCATATTCAGCGTCGGTAATTTCCGGCGCATCCAGCACATAATATAAAAATTCGTGATGGCGTATCTCGCTGCGCAGTTTCTGCGCTTCGTCAAATGCCTGTGCACGCTCTAAATCCATAATGCCCTCCACGTTTAAAACTTACAATTTTTTAAGCACCGCATACTTGGTCAGCAGGCTGCGTACACCGGCACCGGCAAAAGCAACTTTTACCTCCTGCCCGTCGTCGGCATCCTTTACGCTTACCACCATACCGTTGCCCCATTTGCTGTGGTTTACCTTATCGCCTGTGTTAAAACGGGCGCTTGTACCGCTGCCGGCGGCTGTTTTGCCAGCAGGCATAAAGCTGCGCGGATTGAAGTTGCTGCCCCAGGTACTGCGTTTTTCGGTAATCTGTTTAAAATTCTCCAACGCCGTGCGGTGTTCCTGCCTTTTAACGGTTTTAACAAGCCTGGGCGGAATCTCCTGCAAAAAGCGAGAAGGCGGATAAGTTACCGTGTTGCCATAAATCGTGCGCATCTTGGCGCTGCTCAAAAACAGCTTTTCCTTGGCGCGCGTAATGCCTACATAGCAAAGACGGCGTTCTTCCTCTATCTCCGTTTCGTCCATCAGCGTGCGCGCGTGGGGGAACAGGCCTTCTTCCATACCCGCCAGAAATACCACGGGGAATTCCAAACCTTTAGAGGAATGCAGCGTCATCAACGTAACAGCGTCCTCGCCCAGTTCTGCGTCGTCGATGTCGGACACCAGCGCCACATGCGCCAGGAAGTTTTCCAGATTGTTTTCTTCATCACCCTGCGCAAATTCCTGCGCTACCGAAATCAGCTCGTGCAGATTGTCAATACGGCTCTGCGCCTGCGGCGTGCGCTCGTTTTCCAGTTCTTCAAGATAACCGGTATCACTCAGCACACGGTTGATTAACTCTTCTACCGGCGCTTCGTTAGCCAGATTCATCAATTCAAAAATAATGCCAGCCAAATCGTCAAGTTTAGTTACAAAACGGCTGCCTAATCCGTCAATCTGTGCCGCGTTGCTGACTGCGTCAAACAGGCTCATATTATTGGCAGCGGCGAAGGCCTGTATTTTACCCAGCGACGCATCGCCAATGCCGCGTTTAGGCACATTGATGATGCGCAGAAGGCTCAACGAATCCGCCGGATTAAAAATTACGCGCAGGTAAGCAATAATGTCTTTAATTTCCTTGCGCTCATAAAATTTAAGCCCGCCGACCATGCTGTAACTGATACCGCTTTTAATCAGCATTTCTTCAAAAATACGCGACTGGGTGTTAGTGCGGTACAAAATCGCCATATCGCCCAGCTTTTTGTTTTCCGTGCGCTGCAAATTCTGCATCTGCTCAATTACAAAACGCGCTTCGTCGCGTTCATCCGTTGCCTGAAAATAAATAATATCCGCACCGTTTTTATTATCCGTCCACAAATTTTTCGGCTTGCGGCCGGTATTATTTTCAATTACCGCGTTGGCAGCATCCAAAATTATCTGCGTGCTGCGGTAATTCTGTTCTAGTTTGATAACTTTGGCATCCGGGTAATCCTTTTCAAAATCAAGGATATTCTGAATATCCGCCCCGCGCCAGCCGTAAATGCTCTGGTCAGCGTCGCCGACAACGCAGATATTACGGTGCTTAAAAGCCAAAAGCTTGGTCAGCAGGTACTGCGCATGGTTGGTATCCTGATATTCGTCTACCAAAAGATAATCAAAACGGTCCTGATATTTTTCGCGTACTTCTTTGTTTTCCTGCAACAATCTGATGGAAAGCATTAAAAGGTCGTCAAAATCAAGCGCATTGTTAAGCTGCAATTTTTCCTGATAGCGGGCATAAATATCCGCCACCTTCTGCTCGTAAAAATCACCGGCCTCGCGTGCAAACGCCTCTGCATCCAACAAAGCATTTTTGGCATTGCTGATACGCGACAAAATTCCCGAAGGCTGAAAGCGTTTATCGTCAAGATTCATTTCTTTTAAAATCTGCTTAATCAGATTCTGGCTGTCCGAAGTATCATAAATTGCAAAATTGCCGCTGTAACCAGGCAGGTTATCAATCTCCATCCGCAAAAAGCGGGCGCAGAAAGCGTGGAAGGTAAACAGCCACACATCTTTGGCTGTCTCGCCGCTCATTTTGTTTACGCGCTCGCGCATTTCGGCAGCCGCCTTGTTGGTAAAGGTAATTGCCAGAATGCGGTAAGGGCGCACGCCCTTTTGCAAAAGATTGGCCACACGGCACGTAAGCACTTTGGTTTTGCCACTGCCTGCGCCTGCCATAATCAGCATCGGCCCTTCAGTATTCAATACGGCGTCCGCCTGCTGCGGATTAAGCCCATAAGTACAATCAGTCATTCGTTCCTCCATAAAACCACTCTATACATATTTTCTTCTGCGTAACTTTATTATTATTCTATCATACGCTTGTTTTTCCTGCCTGCGGCAGAGAAAATAAAAAAAGAAAAAGCAGGCATTAAAACCTGCTTATATTAAAATTTTACCGCGTCAGGCCATCGGCGATATAGTAAGTTGCCAGTTGATTTATACTTACTTTTTCGCGTTTAGCGCGCTCACTTAATTTTTTATGCAGTGATTTGGGCAACCGTAAATTGAACTTACCGCTATAATCTTCGGTTCTTTTCGGCAGCGGTATATCAATGCCTTTTTCAAGAGCAACTTCCAGCCAACACCTTTTGGCATCAATCATCATTGGCACAATTTCTGCCGCATCATCAACCTGCGTAATGCACCCCGGTAAATCAGGAATATGCGCAACATATCCGTCTTCCGAAGGTTCTATAACTACTTCATATTTTAAATTCATATAATATGCCAGTTTTTTCTCGTCCATATCATTCACCCTCTTTTGCCAAAAACTCTATAACCCTTTCCACATAAACTGATTTTACATAAGGGTTATGTTTAGGTATGCTGATAATGAAATCACCTTTTGTATAAATGTAATGGCTGCTGCCGCCGCGTGGCTGCCTTACTTCAAATCCTGCATGTTTTAATATTTTATCAATTTCGTCAAACCTTACTGTTTTAGGGTTATTTATGATTTTCAATAAAAGTTTTTCTAATTGGCTCATTATTATCTCCTTTGTAATTATAGTACCACATACAGTACTATTAGTCAATTTAAACTGCTCCTCTTAAAATTTCAACTAAGCACTTGACATAGAGCCTGCTCCAGCATTTATAATAAATACAATACATTTACACGAGTAAGTGCATTGCTGCGGAGCAGCGACAACCTTTTTATTTTACATAACAGCTAAAGCCATGAAGGCCGTAACCGCTTGGGACAAGCGGCTGTTTCTTCATGGCTTTTTTATTTGGGTGATTTTATGAAATTTTTAACCGCGCTTTTGCTCGCCGCCACGCTGCTTATAAGCGCCTGCGGCAATGACCCGGACGCCGGTAACGGAAAAGTTTTCCGCTACGGCACAACCGCATACGGCATAGCTATGGAAAACGCAGGCATGAACCCGCACGAAAGCTATCAGGGCTGGAGCGCTATCCGCTACGGCGTGGGTGAAACGCTTTTTAAGTTTGACGACGCCATGCAGCCGCAGCCCTGGCTGGCCGAAAGCTATAAATTTATAGACGGCAACACCGTACAGATTATCCTGCGCAATGATGTGTATTTTACCAGCGGCAACAAACTGACCGGCAACGCCGTTAAAGCCTGCCTGGAAGACCTCGTCAGCCGCCACAACCGCGCCAAAGGCGATTTAGCCATTACCGGCATTACCGCCAAGGGACAGACAGTTACCATAACCAGCGCCAATAAAGTGCCTGTGCTCATCAACTACCTGTGCGACCCTTACGGCTGCATTATTGACATGAGCCGCGGCACGGAGGACAATACCACAATCAGCGGCACAGGCCCGTACATAGTGCAAAGCCTTACCCCCAAGCAGATTGTTTTGACGCCTAACCACAATTACTGGGGTGGCAAACCCGGGCTTGATAAAATTATTATCAGCAGCATTACCGATGGCAACACGCTGGCAATGGCCCTGCAAAACGGAGAGATTGACGCTGCGCAGGGGTTGCCCTATGCCGCACTAAGCCTGTTTGAAAACAGCGGAGCTTACAAAATCAGCTCTGTTGATACCTCGCGCACCTTCCACGCTGCCTTTAACTTTGCTACGCCTGCCTTGCAGGATGAGCGCGTGCGCCGTGCCATCGCGCTGTGCATGGACCGCGAAACCTTTGCGCGCGTACAGCTTTTGGGCAACGGCAGCCCGGCAGCAGAACCGTTTCCTGCCAATCTGCCGTTTGGCGGTGATAATGTAAAAGGGCCGGGCTGCAATTTACAAGAGGCCAAAGCCTTGCTTGCCGGTGCCGGCTGGACGGACACCGATGGAGACGGCTATGTTGATAAAAACGGCACGCCGCTGACGCTGCGCTGGCTTACATACACCTCCCGCCAGGAACTGCCGCTTTTGGCAGAAGCAGCGCAAAGCTGGCTGAAAGAAGCAGGCATCCGCCTTGAAATTAACCCAACCGACGGCTATAACAATTACCTGCGCCGCGGCGAATGGGATATTTACGCCAAAGCCTTTGTAACAGCGCCGACAGGAGATGCTCAGTATTATTTTACCACACATGTGCTGGCTGACAGCGCCTACAACAACGGCGGCTACCGCAGTGATGCAGTTGAAGAACTAATGCAGCAGCTGCGCAACGAATTTGACCCAGCAAAACGCAGCAGGCTAGCCGTACAAATCAGCCAGCAGCTGCTTGACGACAGCGCTTTTATGTACATCGCACATCTTAAAATGCCCTTGGTAATGAAGGCCAATGTGCAAAAATTAACTGCACACCCCAGCGATTATTACGAAATTAACAAAGATTTAACCATAAATTAAAGGAGCAGAACCATGACCGACATTTCAACAGCAAGCATAACCCACCGCAAAGACGAAAAAAACTACATCACCAATTACTGGCAAAAACGCAGTACAGACTTTGCCAATCTGCGCAAAGCAGAGCTGCACAGTGAAAAACAGCTTTTATGGCAGCAGGAGATTAACCGCCACCTGCCGCAGAACCGCCGCTTAAAAATTTTGGACATCGGCTGCGGAGCCGGATTTTTTGGTATTTTGCTTGGGCAAAAACATGATGTTACCGGCATTGACCTGACGCCGGAAATGATTGACGCTGCCCGCACCCTTGCCGCCGCGGAAGGCAGCAGCGCGAGCTTTGCCGTTATGGACGCCGAAGCCCTGGACTTTGCAGCAAACAGTTTTGACGTTGTTATAAGCCGCAACGTAATGTGGAACCTGCCCCACCCGGGAACCGCCTACCGCGAATGGCTGCGCGTACTGAAGCCGGGCGGGCTGCTGTTAAACTATGATGCCGAATATGCCCGCGGGCACCACAGCCAGAAACTGCCCCGGCAAAACGCCCATGCCGGCATTGCGCCGGAGCTGCTGGACGAATGCCACAATATTTACCATATGCTTGATATCAGCACCTACAACCGTCCGGAATGGGATGAAAAATTTTTAACCGCAACCGGTTTGTGCAGCGTCAGCACCGATACCACGGTTAGCAGCCGCATTTACGCCAGTGAAGACATTTTTTACATTCCCGTGCCGATGTTCTGCGTTAAAGCGGTTAAACTTTAAAGCTACATCAAAGCACTGCGCACGCACGCCCCTGCTGCGCCGCAGGCACATACCTCGTCAAGCTGCGCCGCATTAAGCCCTATGCCGCCTATTGCATACACCGGCACACTTACGGCATCGCAAACCCCGCGCAAAAAGTTTAGCCCCCGCGGCGCCAGCCCCGGTTTACAACTGCTGCTATAAATATGCCCGGCAATAAGGCGGCCTGCGCCCAAAACCTCTGCCTGCCGCGCTTCTTCCACACTGTGTACAGAAGTACCGATGCAGCTGAACTTTTTACGGTCTGCCGCTGTCATTTCTTTAAGCAGCGCCAGAGGCAGATGCACATTGCTTATGCCAAGCTCCAAAGCAGCGCGCCAAAAAGTATGCACAACAAACTCCGTTCCATGCTGCCGGCAAATTGCAAGCACCTGCTTTGCTATTTCTTTGTATTCAGCTTCGCTTAAATCTTTTTCTCGCAAAATCAGGGCTTGGGGCTTTAACGCACAAACTTTTTCTATCTGTTCCAAAAACGGTACAGTGCATATTTTTCTGTCCGTTACACAAATAATTTTATTAAACATTACTAACACCCTTACCGGCACTGCGCCGGTTTTTTTATGCCTTTTTGCTGATACCTGTAAGCGGGCTGGATGCCGCTGCCTGCCCGGTTACTGCGCCAAGCTCCGCCAGATAAGCCTTGCGCCCGGCTTCTACCGCCAGTTTAAATGCTTCAGCCATCGCAGGCACATCACCGCTTGACGCAAGCGCCGTATTAACCATAACTGCCGCTGCGCCCATCTGCATCGCCTCGCACGCCTGCGCCGGGCTGCCGATACCGGCATCGACAATAACAGGCACATCAAGCTCATCAATCAAAATCTGAATAAACTTTTTTGTTGTCAGCCCTAAATTGCTGCCAATCGGCGCACCAAGCGGCATAACACAGGCCGCACCGGCATTTACCATCGCGCGTGCTGCATTCAAATCCGGGTACATATAAGGCATAACCACAAAACCCTCATCCGCCAGAATTTCTGTCGCCTTGACGGTTTCGTAATTATCCGGCAGCAGGTATTTGGTATCGGGTATTACCTCTAACTTAACAAAATTGCTGCCGCAAACCTCGCGCGACATTCTGGCAATGCGTACAGCATCTTCTGCAGTGCGCGAGCCGCTGGTATTAGGCAAAAGCGTTATGCCTTTTGGTATATAGTCCAAAATATTGGGCATATCTGTGCCTGCACGGCGCAATGCCATAGTAATAATTTCCGCACCCGCATTTTTAACCGCAGCTTCAATCAGTTCCAAAGAATATTTGCCGCTGCCCAAAATAAAACGGCTGGTAAATTCGTGTCCTCCTAAATTCAATACGTCTTTCATAATTCTTCCTCCAATCCATAAATCAGCGCCAGCACAAGGTTTGCCTGGTGCGCCGCACATAATGCTGCTCGCGGTGCGCACAGCCTGCCGCAGGTTTCAATGCCGCTTACAGCGTCGCCGCAGATATAAAAATTATTGCTTATTCTGCGCGTTTTAATAGCGTTGCTGTGTCCCACACCGGCAAGCCCGCTGGCCGCGATGACGGTTTTATCCGCGTAAGCAGTAAGCAGAGTATTTACTATCATTGCCTTAGTCTGCGGCACGTCCACCGCTTCGCAGATAATATCATCCTGGCTGAATATGTCGGCAACATTACTTTCGGTAAGTCGCACGCAGTCTGCCATTATCTCAAGCTGCGGGTCTATTTCTGATAGCTGGCCGGCAAGCGCATCCGTTTTATATTTGCCGACATGCTGCAAAAAGTAATGCTGCCGCTGTAAATTGCTTTGGTCTACCATGTCAAAATCAACCAGATGCAAATGCTTAACGCCCGAGCGCGCCAGCAGCACGGCAATGTGCGAGCCAAGCCCGCCCAATCCGGCTATGCCAATGCGCACATTATCCAAACTTTTCAATTCAGCCCCCTCCTACAAAAGTTACAATTTCTACCACATCGCCATCGCGCACAACTTCATCCGCAAAAGCGGCACGCGGTACAAGTTTGCCGTTTACTTCCACCGCTACAAATTCTGCCCGGAAGCCCTGCATTTTTAAAAGCGCTTCTACCGTGCAAGGCGCTCTAAGCGGAACGTTTTTACCGTTTAACAGCATAGTTACTCCTTTCCGCCGTAATTAAAAAAGCCCATGAAGAAGCCTGCACCCGCGGTGGTGCACCCCTTCATGGGCTTTAACCCAATCTAACGGCATATTTGATTTTAACTGCCTGATAATAAGAAACAGCAAGCACCAACAAAGGCACTTGCTGTCATTTGCAAACATTCCCTACGTTGGCATTATCCAAATCAGGTTATGGGTCGAAGCGCACAGCTTCCTCTCAGCCTATCTGTAAGCTCCCCTGTTCAGTTATGTTTAGTATAAAGCCTGCGCCGCCTGCTGTCAACAAAAATTACAGTGCCAGCATTACGGCAATCATCAGTTTAGCGCGCATAAACAGCGATTCTACATCGGCAAACTCATCGACCGTGTGGTTGCGCCCGCCTTTTACGCCCATTGCGCACACAGTCGGCACGCCGACTGCCGTAGTAAACGCAGAATCAGATGCGCCGCCGACGCTGATTGCTTTCGGGCTGCCGAAGCCTTCTTCCTCGGAAACTTTTTTTACAAGTTCAAAAAGCTTTTCGCTGCTTTCCAGGCGAACCATCGGCAGCAATGTGGATACCGGTGTCATCTTGCAAGTAACGCCGTCAATGTAAACCTTGTCGTTGATTTCCTTGAATTTTTCTTTCATCGGCTCAAGCAGTGCCGGGTCTTCAAAGCGCATATCAATAATCATCTTGGCATAAGCAGGCGCAGCATTATGCACCGTGCCGCCTTCGATAACATTTACCCCTACATTCAGACCCTTGCTCCAGTCAGTCAGCGCCTCAATATCTAAAATTTTATAAGCCAGTTCTTTAATGGCACTGCGCCCGTCCTGTGGATTGTTGCCTACATGGGCACTGCGGCCGAAGGCTTCCATGGCAAAGCAGTAGCAGCCTTTACGCGCCAGCACAATGCTGTCATCCATAAAACCGGTTTCAAAATTAAAAGCATAAACCGCGCCCTTGGATTCTGCTTTGGCAAACTCGCCAAAAGAACTGAATTTATGCCCTACTTCCTCATCACCGGCAAGAATTACTTTAACGCTGTATTTTTCATAATTTACGCTTTTTAAAGCCTGCAAAACGTGGATGGCAATAGTAACGCCGCCCTTCATATCCAATACGCCAGGCCCGTAAGCCGTGCCGTTTTTAATGGTAAAGGGGCGTCTTTGCGTTTCACCAAGGTCACTGAAAACAGTGTCCAGATGACCTACAAACACTACAAAAGGTTTGTTATGGCAGTCGCCAAACTCACTAACCAAAGCATTGCCGGCATTTTCAAATTCTACAATGCGCGTTTTGCCGCCCATGCCTTCCAAAATGCCTGCAACCTTGGCAACAAGTCCGTCAACCTGCGCCTTATTGGCAGAACCGCTTTCAGTCATTACCAAATCTTGCCACATCTTCATCATATCTTCCGTATGAGCATCAATATACGCATACGCAGCTTCTTTTTCAGTCAATTTTAATCCTCCAATCAGCAGGAAATGCCCATGAAATTAAGTATTACCCTTACAATAATCATCGAAAGCAAAGCATCGATAATAGGAATTGCCAGCAATAAGCCATGGTATTTCGGGTTAGCGCCGGAAGTCAATACGCAGCGTGCGAAATGGCCTACCAAAGTACCCATGGTGATCGTTGCCGGGAACAAAATAGTTGCCTGCGCAGCAGTGATAATGCCTTCCGCGTAAAGCGAAGCCGCCGTTGCAGCGCCTGCCGCCTTAGCAAAGAATGCGGAAATCAATGCCACAATCGCCGCACCCGGCAAACCAAACAGTGCCATAACCGGGGCAACTGCCGAAGCGATAATATCCATCAGGCCGGTAATATTCAAAAATAAAATAAGCGCATAAGCCAGAACCATAGCCGGCATAATGTTTTCTACGCCGATATAAAAGCCTTTTTTACAGCCGGCCATAAATTCTTCCAACAATGTTTTTTTCTTAGCAGCAGCTTCAGCCATTATGCAGCACCTCCAGCTTTTTTGCGTTTAAACATCAGGTAAAACCTAACGATATTCGCGCCGATAACTTTAACAATCAACTCAATAACAAAAATCATGCCGAAAGATAAAAGCGAAATCGGCATCAGCGGCGCGCCGCAGTTAATGGTGTTGGCCAAAGTACCGGAAGCCGCATACTGATATGCAACAAAGATTGTACGTTCATCATCGGTGATTTTGCCTTCTTCAACAAGGTCGCGCGTAAGTACGGCGCCAACGTCCGTTGTAGTAAAGCTGCTGATTAAAGCAAGGCCTACATAACCAGGCAGGCCCATCAAAGGACGCAAAAGCGGGCGGATAATACGTTCTGCCGCCAACAGGCCCCCCTGCGACTCAACGGCACGCACACAGCCCAGTGCCAGGATAACAGTCGGGAACAAAGTCAGCGCAAACATAAAACCTTCGCTTGCGCCGATGCCGCCCTTGCCGATAAAGGTAAAAGTATCAGAAATTTTACCGAATTTACCAACCAGAACGGTAAAGTCAAATGCACTTAACGGCCCCATGTCCTTCAGCACTCCGGAAAACGACAGTGCAATAACAACGAATGACAGCCATCCGCGCCAGGTCAGATGATGTTCATAATCCTTCTCATCAACTGTGGTTACTTCTTTTTCTTCTGCCACAATAATCCCCCCTGATTATAATTTTAAAACAGTGCCGATAAAGATTTTGGCACGCATAAACAACGATTCTACATCGGCAAATTCATCAACCGTATGGTTAAGCCCGCCTTTTACGCCAACAGCGCAGACAGTCGGCACACCGACTTTGGTAGTATAGGTTGCATCGCTGCCGCCGCCAACCATAATCGGTTCCGGATGGCCAAAGCCTTCTTCTTCGTATACAGATTTATAGACATCAAACAATTTCATGTTGCCGTCCAGGCGTACCATCGGTTCAAGTCCTGCCAGCGGCGTCATTTTAGTGGTTACATCTTTTATATAAACTTTATCGGCAACTTCCTGGAACTGAACTTTTTTCTTTTCAAAATCTGCCGGGTCAAGATAACGTACATCGACAACCATTTTGGCATAACCGGGCACTGCATTGGCAACCGTACCACCTTCAATAGTGCCTACGTTAATGGTTGTGCCGGTTTCCCAATCTGTCAGCGCGTCAATATCAACTGCTTTGTGAGCCAGCTCAACAATGGCATTGCGGCCATTTTGCGGTTCGTTGCCGGCATGCACACTGCGTCCAAAAGTTTCAAGGCTGAAACGGTAAAAGCCTTTGCGTTCTACAACAACATTATCATTCATAAAACCGGTTTCAAAATCAAAAGCAGCCACAGCACCCTTAAATTCGTCCATCATCGTCGTTGCCATATCGCTGCTCTTATGGCCGGTCTCCTCATCGCCTGCAAACACAACTTTAAAAGCATATTTATCAAATCCCTCTGCCAAAAGCGCCTTAAGTCCAAAAGTTGCCAGTGTTACGCCGCCTTTCATATCCAGCGCACCGGGTCCGTAAGCACGGCCGTCCTTAATCGTAAACGGACGCTCTTTTGTAGTGTTCGGGTCGCTGAAAACAGTATCCAGATGCCCTGTCAGAACAATAAACGGCTTATTCTGGCAATCACCAAATTCGCTCACAACGGCATTGCCTGCATCAGCATGTTCAACAATGCGTGTTTTGCCGCCCATCTCTTCCAGAATGCCGGCAACCTTGGCAACAACCTTGTCAACGCCGGGTTTGTAGTCAGAGCCACTGTCTATGCTGACAAGTTCCTCCCACATTTTCAGCATCTCACTGCGATGCGCATCAATAAACGCAAACGCATTTTCCTTCATACCCATTTTATTTCCCTCCAATCGCAGTAATAAAAATAGTATTTACCAAAAGCGGTAAATACCATGCGCATAAAAAAGCACCTGTTTTATTACTTTATTACATTAAAATAATATTAGAACTTCTTATATTTGTCAAGAAAATTTTGTATAACAATCTTTACATTACACGGATTTTTGTATTTTATTTTTAGTATTTTGTAGCCGTCTACAAAATTATTGCTTTATTTTAAATTATTTTTATATATCTCTACTTAACAAATTTATCATCTTCTGCCGCTTACGCGGATAATAAAAAAGCCCGCAGCCAATGCCACAGGCACATAATTTTTAAATTTTATTTTATAAATACAAATTCGTCCGCGCCGGATAATTCCTGCGCAAAACTGTAACCGTTAACGACAAAATTTTTAACCTCGTCTATATGCTGCACGTTATTCTCCGCACAACGGCGCACCATCTCACCGCGCGCCATTTTGGCCTCAGTTGCTTTTACTTTAATTTTACCGTTTTGCAAACTGCCAAAAACGCAGGTAACAAAGCGGATATCAGCAGTAACATAAGGCTCAACTGCTTTACTGTACTCTTTAGAAGCTAAATTTAAAACTTCATTGTCATCTTTAACCAGTTCATCATAAAGGCTGCGTCCCCAAAACGCATATAAATTTTTAGCGCCGCAGCAGCTTAAACGTGCCTGCATCTCCAGGCGGTAAGGCACAACACCGTCAAACGCTTTTAATATGCCGTAAAAGCCGGAAAGTATCTTCAAATGCCCATCTAAATATTTTAACGCCGCTTCATCAAGCACATTCGGCGCAAGATGCTGATACTGCAAACCGTCATAACTGAACACAGCAGGCGTTAAATTACGTCGCAAATCCATCCTTTGCAAGCGGTTGTAATTAAGCTCCGCAATAGCGTCATTGCACTGCCACAAACTTTGCAAAGCCTTATAATCCAACGCCCGCAGCGCCGCAAGCAGCTCTTCGGTTTTAGCTAAAAACACCGGCAGCGACGCGGCGCCTATATCGTCATTATCAACACGCATCTTCTTCGCCGGAGAAATAATAATTTGCATAAAAGCTCCTTATCATCAAAAATTATTGCAACATACGCAATAACTTCTTGCTTTAAAATCATTTTTTATAACAGAACTATAATTTATCTGCTTTTTAACTCTTTTTTACGTTGCCGCACGTACTTAAATACCAGCCAGAAAAACTTAACCGCCGTAAAAAGCATAACCCATCCTGCCCGGCTAAACCGCGCAGCAGAACGCACCCTATTCGCTTTTAACAAATGCCCGGCAAATACCCCAGCAAGCAAGATTTTAATAAGTTTTATCGGCATGGTTAGCTCCTGAAGTTAATCATTGTTTTTTATAAACTATAATACTTGCACAAGTTATCCCTAAATACATAAATATTAACCTTTCTGCCTGTTTCATCAAAAATCCTGCATCGACTAATCCATGAATACTAAAAGCAATAAAAGCCCACAACATTGCTTTTATATATATATTATCAGAATATACATATAAATTTTTTATTAACCACCATAAAATACCTATAGAAAAAATTATAAAACCTACACCACCGATTAATCCAGAAGTAGAGAAAAAATATGCTATTGTATTATGTGGAAATTCTAATTCTTTATTCTTTGCCTCTGGTAAAATATACTCATTCACATAGTTTTTATGCCAATTATTTAATCCAACGCCAAGCACCTTATTATCTTTCCACATATTGTAACTTGATTCTATTAATCTTATACGTTCCATATCATAACTTCGAGTTATACCAAAATCATTTTGATAAAATACAGAAAATATTACAGCAAAGCCAATAACTAAAGTTGTAAAAAATATTAATATAGTGCTAATTTTTGTTTTTACTATTTTAGAATTTAAAAGCATTAGAACAACAAACCCTATAACAAACCCTATCAATGCACCTCTTGATCCGGTAGCGGCCAAAGCAAATAACATTAATAAATTTGTTATTATTCCTACAGACTTAAAAATAATACCTTTATTTTTTAGAAAAGCATTCCATGTGAACACAAAAATAAAAGGCAAATTTATTTCTAAAATTGTAGCAATACCATTAGGACCATAATTGAACACAAAAAGCCTTTGTCTATCCATTAAATTAAAATAAAAATACAAAGAACAAATTGCAAGAAAAAACATTGCTGTCATTAGCGCTTTCTGCATTATTTTCTCGTTATCTATAAAATTTTTATAATTTAAAAATAATACAATCCAAAACGGCAATGAATAATATAAAAATTTAAATGCTTTTTTTATACTATCTATATCATTTATTAATAAAGATGATATGATTATCATTACAAAAAAAATACTATATGAAAGCTTAAACGAGCATGTTATATTTTTATATGTTTCAATTATTAGAGCCTTTTTATAGCGAAGAAACAGAAAAATTATACCAATTATAGCCATTATAGCCGTAATGCTTAAAGCAAATTTAACTAAAGAATTGCTGAAAAAAAATAGAAATAAAAATAATGTTACTTTTATATAATAATCTAAATATTTCAACATATCTTATTATCCTTTTCCAATTTATTCTTCTTAGTAAATATAAAAAATTTAAACATAAGCACTTATTTTAAAGCTGTATTTATATATAAATTCTTCTATTCTTAAACACTAAAATACATCCAAACAAAAACCACATAGCTTTAGTTACAGCAGAATGATGCATTGTTAGATCAAACATGCCAAAACTCATAAAAGCAAGCCATGCACCCCATATCATCAAAGAATATGGATTTTTATCTTTTCGCCAATCTATTAAATTTTTAACAAATATATAAAATGCTAAATATAAAAAGCCAAATAATCCTACTAATCCACTTTCTACACATATCTGTAAAATATTATTATGAGCATGCACTAAACTAACTTTAGATTCTGCCTCTTGATATCCATTATCATAAAAATTTTTAAATTCTCCTAAACCAACGCCTAATACCGGATAATCTTCTATCATTCTGATACATGATTTCCAAATAAGAATCCTCTCCACGTTAGAACTATCTGTGGTAACATTTGCCGTTGACACCAGTCTATTTTTAAATGTATCAGAATTTGCAAAAAACGTTCCTAACCCTACAAGAACGGCCAAAGTAACTATAATTGCTTTTTTGCTTTTTATTATATATATACCTGATACCAAAGGTGCAACTATTGCTACTGTAAGCCATGCTCCCCTGCTTTTCCCAGCTAAAAGACCACCTATACAAAGTACTAATATTATTTTACATATATTTTTTGTTTTTTCGCTAAAATGACTATCTAAAATTATTATTAAAAGTATAGGAATAACTATACACAACAACGATGCTAAATTTAACGTATTGCCGCCAAATCCCCAACCACGGCTGCTATACCCTAACATCAGTTGCCCGACAGCTACTACTGAATCAATTCCCGTTGCAAATAGAAACACTAAAAATATATTTCGCAACCAGGTTTTATTTTGAATAAATAAAGTCACCATAAAAAATGGTGTCATTCGATATATGCACATTTCAGCATAATCTTTTATTCCATCTTTAAAATCGCTTGAAAAATATAATGAAGGTAATATACAAATAGCAAAAATACCAAATGCAATATAATAACCTTTGAAATTTTTCGCCAATTCTTTAAGTTGTTTATTTTTATAGTAATAATGCAAAAGATATAAAGATAATGCTATTGATATTCCCCAACAAATACTGCCTATGGCCATTGATAATCTTTGCACACACACTGCAATACATATGAACACCGCCAAGTACTTTTCTATTTTCTGCATATAACAATATCCTTTCGTTTTATTAAATTATCGGAATCTTAAAATCTTATAATATAGCTTTCCAAAAATCTGCTATTTTTAAACGTATTATTTGTCTCGTTATCGATTTGCCTTTCATATTTTTAGAAGGTTGAGGCATAATAGCATCAGCAAAAGCTGTTTTCTTTAAACATTTATAATACATATCATTAAATCCATTATATTCACTAAACTCCCAAGGTTTATACCGCCCAGCATAATGAATAATTCCCGGATTCTTTTTTGCTTCTAATGCACTCTTCCTGTATATATTATTAAATAAAACCTTAGGGAATAAATTAAATACAGGTGGTATTATATTCCATCTTAAATCTAATATTTTCCATTTATACATAAAAAGTTTATTAAGTGCATCTTGGTCATGATGCGGGAATTGATTATTATTTATAATTTCCAATATTTTAGAGAAATATTTTTTTTCTCTCCATTTTTTTAAATTTACAACTAAAACCCCAGAATTAAAATATTTTTCACCGACAGGTAAACCTATAACTCTTTCTTTTTGTTTGCATAATCTTGAAGATGCCATAATACCATAATCTGGCACAGCCCCCAACGGCAAGTCTTCTAAATCAGTATTCCATAATATTTTTATATCATCATATACAAGTAAATCAACATCCAAATATAAAACTTTTTCAATATTATCAGGCAAAATATCAGCTAAAGCAAGTCTAAAATAAGCAGCCTTGCTTACATGCCCACTTAAATAAACATTATTAAAATTTTTTTCAGGAACATTAATAAAATGTATTTCTGCTTTAAAAAATTCAGCCGTTCTTTTTAATTTGATTATTTTATCATTTGATATATTATCATTAACTATAAAATAGCGTATTTGTTCTTTTGTATGCGCCATAATTGAAGCTATAACAACCGCAATATGTTGGGCATAATTATCATCAGATGCAAACACAATATTTATCTTATTACTCATAAAATCATCCCTAATATTTTGATAATATTATTTTACCATACTTAACAACTAAACAATAGTAACTTTACTTATATCTTCAAAAAATCTATAATATATTATAGATTAGAAAATTATAGAAAAAGAGGTTAACAAATGAATTTGAAATATTTATATTTAATGTTGCTTTTATATATTTTGCCTTATTGCTATTATCTTTTTATATCGCATGGTTTAGGACATAAAGCAATATATTTGCAACTACGTCGTTTTCTGCCATGTTCTATTTTAGCAGTTTTACCTATTGGATTAGCTAATATCCCTGCAAATTCATCTTTGTTTTTATCTGATTTTATTATTGGATTACTCTGGATAGTTGTATACCCATTTTTATATTTTCTTACATATCATAAAAATTCTTCTGATTTTGGTTTTCATTTTGATACTGTTTTTGGTCTTTATATAATTGCTTGGCTTACTTCTTTAAAAATATTAATTTCCCAATTCAATTTCTTGACAATTCCTCTACTTTTATTGGTATCAATCTTCGAAATTATTCTTTTCCTTATTCCATTAATCCAAGTACTTTATTATATTGTTTACAAAATTTGTATTAATGATACTGCCATCGCGCTATTTTTTGAAACCGACCACAATGAGAGTATTGAATTTTATAAATCTTTACCAAAATCATTGCAAATATTATTGCCTGTAATAATTATTAGTATATGTTCCACATTTATATACTCTAATTTATATAATACTTATGCATTTTTATTGGATGGATGGGAACTATACTGTATCATAGCTATAATGTTATTTTTAACTTATTATCTATGGAATCCTAAAAAAGGAGTTTTTATAAGAACTGGATTTATTGAACTTTTCTTAGACGTAAAAAAATATCTTAAAGAAACAAAAAAATATAAAGATCTTCATAAAGAACGTTTTCAGCAATTAACTGTACACCCATCTACGCCACAATTTGCTAATCCATCAACAATAATAATGGTAATAGGAGAATCAGCATCCCGCGATTACATGCATGCTTTTTCAAACTATAAAGAAAATACAACACCTTGGTTAAGCAGTCAAAAAGATAATAAAAATTTCATAATTTTTCCAAATATCTATGCATGTAAAGATATGACCGTTCCCGTTTTAGAATGTGTTTTAACAGAACGTAATCAATATAACAATTACAAATTTTATAATTCATGTTCTATTATAGATATTGCCAAAAAAGCAGGCTATAAAACATACTGGTTCAGTAATCAAGGCCATATTGGCAGTGCCGAAACTGCCATAACTTTAGTAGCAAACACTGCTGACAAAGCTGAATGGACAAAACAAAATTTAAATCAAGTGCAATATGATGGTGCTTTATTAGAAAATCTTAAAACTGTTAACCATAATGAAAATAATTTTATAGTTTTACATTTGATGGGTAGTCACTTTAACTTTATCAACAGATATCCACAATCATTTGCAAAATTCAGCCAACCGAATAAGTATGACTTGATTCCTAACTATCTGGACTCAATTGCTTACACTGATTATGTTTTACAACAAATTACAGACTTCGCTAAACAAAAGCTTAATTTACAAACATTACTATACTTTTCTGACCATGCAACAATACCTGACAAACGTAGATCTCCAAAATTTGAAGGCTTTGCGACAGTAAGGATTCCTATGTTTGCTTATTTTTCTGATAAATATATAAAAAAATACCCTGAAACTTATTCAATTCTATCTAATCATAAAAATAATTATTTTACAAACGACCTTATTTATGACTTAATGTGTGGAATATTGAACATATCTTCTAACCATTATGATGAAACAAACAGCTTGACCTCTCAAAATTATAAGTATACTCGAGAAACATTGAAAACAGATCTGGGAAATAAATGGATAAAAGACGATAAATAAAAATACAGCGGACAATACGAAAATTTGTCCGCTGTATTTTTATATTTTTAAAATGTCCTGACGGCATATAATAACAGAATTTGCAGGAATATCTTTATAAACAATCACACCTGCACCAATTACGCTATTTGCTCCTATATGTACTCCTTTTAATATTATACTATTGCTTGCAATCCAGCAATTATCTTCTATTATTATTTCTTTTGAAGAAAACCCCTGTTCACATATCGGTATTGATAAATCATTATATTTATGATTATGATCATAAATTTTTACATTTTCGCCAAAAATACAATTATTTCCAATTTTAATCAATTCTCTTGCTGTAATCGAACAATTAAGATTAAAAAAACAATTCTTCCCTATTTGCACGAATCCTTTATCTTCAATAAATACATGAAATCCTTCTCTAAAATGAAATTTTTTAAATTTGAATTGTGAACCATACTGACACCATAAAGAAAATATTTTTAACCTTCTGTATAAAGTATTTTTTAATCGCATTACGTGTTTAGAAAATAGCCTAATAAACTTCATCATTATACCTTACCCTTATATAATTCATATAATTTGCTGTATTTTAATAAAATATAAGTAGCATGAAATGAACTTGAATATAATCCGCTCCAACCATCTAAAAATCCTAATTGTATAATATAAGCTCTCAAAAATCCATAAAAAGCATGAAAGAACGCACTGCTTATATTTGTACTTTTCCCCTTTATGTAAGCATCTTCTGCCCAAATAGAAGTATACTTTCCTGCTTTTTCCCACCAGTCCTGCCAGTTTTCATATGTATAATGTTCAATATAACCATTTAAACATTCTTTTTGCGAATTGCATATCGGGCGTTCATGAACTTTATTTTCCCAATGCACACTATCGGTTTTAAACATGCGCACAACTTCATCGGGCTTAAATATGCCATGCTTATATTCAAAACCAAAAGCATGAATTTTTCGCATCATAGAGTATTGTTTATTTTCATTTCTTTTTAAAACAGTCTGTATTGAATCTATAAGCTCAGTATCTAAAAACTCGTCAGCATCTAAATATAATACCCATGGCGTTTTTACATGCTGCAACGCAAAATTCCGCTGTGCAGAAAAATCGTTATCCCATTCTCGAAAAACAACTTCTGCTCCGCAAGCATTAGCTATATCGACTGTTTTATCAGTACTGCCAGAATCTATCACTAAAATATCAGCAACACATTTTTGCGCATTTTCAATTACTTGTTTTATCGTTTTTTCTTCATTTTTAGTTAAAATAACAACCGTTAAATATTTCGCCATATAAACTCCTCAATAGTTTAAAACTTGAACTAAAAATATATTCCGACAAACTATCTCTATATATTAATAATTTATCATTTTGTATTCAACTTATTTATAAAAAACATTTTAACTCTATATCGCCAATATTTTAACCTATCTTTATATGAACAAATTTTTCTAGCGCAAATTGTTTGATAACATTCTTCAACAATATTTATATCATCAAACTGTATACTATAAATAAATTGATCTCTCTTTTCATAATTATAAACTTTATTAAAATATACTTTCTTATATTCTTCATCATCAAATAACTCTATTATTGCTCTTGCCAAAATTATAAAATTATTACTTCTTAAAATTAATTCATTTATTGTCCGTTTCATATGTGAATGGCTTGACTGCCTTACTACATACTTATAAACAAAATTATTTATTCTCCCATATGGATAATAATATGCCATTGGAAGCAAAATTTGAAAATTTTGATCTTCACTGCTTTCAAAAATTTGTTTTTCAGGATAAATATTAAACAAGCATTCCAATCTTACCATATAAATTCCAGGTAAAGTACTATATTTCCCAGAAAAATATAAATTTTCTACCCAATTATCATCAGTTGAATTATATTGTAAATCAATAACCTTATTTAAATTTTTTTCATCAACAACTTTACATTTACCAGCAACCATCCCCTTATCCGGATTTTTTTCAAGATACTCAACTCTTACTTTTATACTATCTTTCTCTAAAATATCATCACTATCAGGCCATATCAAATATTTGCCAGTTACTATTTTCAATCCTTGATTTACAGCCGCTGCCTGTCCAGCATTTTTTTGATAAATATATATAAATTTAAATCCTCGTCGTTGAAATTGATTTTGATAACTTAAAGCAATTTGTTCCGTTTTATCATTTGAACCATCATTTATCAAAATAAATTCTACATTATTATAAGTTTGTTCTAATAAAGAATCCATATATCGCGCTAAATAACTTTCTCCATTATAGCATGGAGTTATCACAGATACTAAAGGTTCCACTATTGTTCTCCTCTAATAAAATTTTGTAATGCATCATTCCAATTCTGTAAACGATAGATAAAATTTATTTTTATTTTTTCTTTACTCATTTTACTATTCAGCGGTCTTTTAGCTTTTGTTTGATATTCACTACTAGTTATATTATTTACTTTTACATTCATTTCAGCAATTCTAAAAATTTCTTTTGCAAATTCAGCCCAATTACAAATGCCTTCATTTGTTGCCTGATAGATACCATATTTTTCAGTTTGTATCATTTTGACCAATAATGGTGCTAAATCAGCAGTATAAGTTGGACTGCCAAATTGGTCTGCTACTACATTTAACTCTTTATGCTCCTTACCAAGTTTAAGCATGGTTTTCACAAAATTGTTTCCATGCTCGCCAAATACCCATGAAATACGCACAACAAAGTATTTCTCCAATATTTTTTGTACTGCTTGCTCGCCCAATAATTTCGTTTTGCCGTAAACATTTATTGGGTTAGGTTTATCATCAACTTCGTAAAAACCTTTTTTAGTACCGTCAAAAACATAATCTGTACTAATGTAAATCATTTTGGCATTTATTTTTTTACAAATTTCTGCAATATTCTCTGTTGCAGACGCATTTACGAGATAACATAATCCTTGTTCATCTTCAGCCTTGTCAACAGCAGTATAAGCTGCACAATGTATTATAGCCTCTGGATTGTAATCTACAATAAATTTTTCTGTCGCTTCAAAATTAATTATATCAAAATCTTGGCGCGTTGCGCCATAACATTCTATTTTCTGCTTTTGTAATTCTTTTACAACATCATATCCAAGTTGCCCATTAGCTCCAGTAACTAAAACTTTCATAATTTATCACCGTACATTTTTTCGTAATACTTTTTATATTCGCCGCTTATAATCTCCTGCCACCAGTCTTTGTTAGTCAAATACCACTCTATCGTTTTTGCTATGCCGTCTTCAAACTTTGTCTGCGGCAGCCAGCCCAGCTCGTTGTGTATTTTCGTCGGGTCAATCGCATAACGCCGGTCGTGACCCGGACGGTCTTTTACAAAAGTTATCAACTCTTCACTTTTGCCCAAAGCTTTTAAAATAATTTTCACAACATCTAAATTGCTTTTTTCGTTGTGCCCGCCTACGTTATAAACTTCGCCTTCACGCCCGCAGCGGACTATTAAATCTATCGCGCTACAATGGTCGGCTACATACAACCAGTCGCGCACGTTAGCGCCGTCACCGTAAACCGGCAGCGGCTTATTATGCAAGGCGTTGATAATCATCAAAGGTATCAGCTTTTCCGGAAAATGATACGGCCCGTAATTGTTGCTGCAACGAGAAATCGTCACCGGCAAACCGTAGGTTCTGTGATATGCAAGCACCAGCAAATCCGCACTCGCCTTGCTGGCAGAATACGGGCTTGACGTGTGCAGCGGCGTCATTTCCGTAAAGAATGAATCCGGCCTGTCCAGCGGCAAATCGCCATACACTTCATCCGTGCTAACCTGATGATAACGCTTAATGCCATACTTGCGGCAGGCATCCATTAACACGCCCGTACCGATAACATTGGTCTTTAAAAACAGCTCCGGCTCTAAAATGCTGCGGTCAACGTGGCTTTCTGCCGCAAAGTTTACCACAACGTCAGGCTTTTCTGCTTCAAACAAGCTGTAAACAAAATCACGGTCAGCAATATCGCCACGCACAAATTTAAAATTTGGCTGCTTCATCGCACCCTTCAAGCTGCTTAAATTGCCTGCATAAGTCAGCTTATCCAGGCAAACAAATTCATCCTCCGGATGCTGCGCCAATTCATAATATATAAAATTACTGCCAATAAACCCGGCTCCGCCGGTAATGATGAGTTTCATTTTTAACCTTTCTTGCCAAAAAAATTCTCTATCCAGCTTTTTAATGAATATCTTTCCTTTATATTGTTAGGTACAAGCTCATATGGAAGCTCCAAAAAGTGTTTTATTTTATCATAATTATTGTCCAAAATAAAAATATTATTAGGATTATAAAAATCATAATTTTTTATATTTTTATTATTAGTTATTAACTTTTTATCAAGATATAAAGCTTCCATAGTACGCAAAGTATACCCAGTTTGACCTTTTTGCAGTAATTCTAAAATGCAATTTGCCTGTTTCGTTTCTTCTAAAATATCATCATATGAAATTTCCTTTTTTAATAAATCTAAACCTACTAAATCATCCGCTTTGAAATTATAGTTTTTACTTTTTTCTAATAAAATTCTAAATTTGAAACTAATATTCTCGTTAATAAAGAACTTTTTTATCTTTATTATCTCTAATATTCTATTTTTATCAGAGCCACAAAAGTAACAATCATATTTTATCTCAGTTTGACTATTTTTTATTCTATTTAAATATGAAACCGGTTGATGATTATAATATAAGTTATATTTCTTACAATCTCCTTCATCAAAAGAATAGATATCTACATTCATACTTTTTAACTTTTTTATTTGCAATTCATAATTTTTATTTACTGGTGTCCATAAATAGACTTTTACTATACAATGGTTATTATACTTTCTAATATATTCAATAATATCAGCCATCTTATTATTTTCAGAAATAATTATTTTATTATGAGACTCAACATCTTGCTTTGTAAAACCATATAATATGTTTGTTTTATTTACTAATGACAATAATTTAAATTTTCTTACAGAAAAATGATCATTCTTCCACATTGATTTAATATCTACACCAAAGCCAGCTATAGTTTTACCAACTAATGAATCACTTTTAGCTGTTAATATTAATATATCATTATAATAATACATAAGTAATTTTTACTCATTCCTTTCGCAAATACTCTTCTAACTTTTTTATAACAACATTCCAATTAAAAAACATGTTAATAATTATACTAGCTTTTTCACCTATTTTAATATAATCAACATCATTATTTATTATATTGCTTAAAGTATGTATAAATTGTTCTCTATTATCTACAATTTTACCAAGCTCTTCTTTATTAGCATTTATTACTTCATTAAAAGCATCACAACAGTTCATAACAATGGAATAATTTCTAAAAAACATAGCCTCAGACAATACTATTCCCCACGATTCATATCTCGAAGGTAGCACAAATACACTCGATTTGGCATATATTTTATACAACACTTTTTTATCTTTAATGTTACCAGTAATTACAATTTTTTCTTTTAAAGATTCATGTCCAATTAATTTTTCATTCAACCAATCTTTAAAGCATTCTGTCATCGGTCCAACTAAATAAATCTTCCACTCATCTAATTGCTGTTCTATCTCAATTAATGATTCTATTAAAAGTTCTGTATTTTTCTGATATGTTCCCAATCTTCCTACTGTTAAAATTATTTTTTCTTTTTTTATATTACTTAAATCTATATCTACTAAATCAGAGAAAAAGCCATTTGGTAAATATTTCACTTTGCCATCAAACTTATCTAATTTATTAAGTAAATTTACATATTTATTTGTTTCAACAGTAAACAAATCAGTCCATCGCCATCGTTTTACCCCCCCGGAGTTCTTATGTCTTTTCAGTTCTTTTTCTAATCCTGCACGTCCCATATCCAACTTTACATATGTTATAATATTGGGATTGCGTTTTTTAGCTAACCAACATAAAAAATTAATAAATCTATGGCAATGATAAAAATTAATTACATCGTATTTACGCGCATTTAAATAAACATATTTTATAACCTGAAAATATTTAATATATCTAAGTTTTAATTTTTCTAATATCTTAGGAAATCTAATCCTGTCAAGTTTTACATATTTTTCGTAATCTTTATTACAAATAATGCCATTAGCGTCATTATATGCAAAAGTAGCTTGCCAACCACAATATTTTGCTAAGGCATAAGGAATCCCACCAACGTCTTTATATAAATGTACTTCGCTAGCATCATCATACCAAAACATTGTCAAAATTCTTTTTTTCATATTATCACCAATTAAAATAATTTTAAATAATCTTTCAAAAACGGATTTATCTTATCCTTTTCAGATAATATTGGATTTTCTATTTCCCACTTTACGCCGATGTCAGGATCATTCCAACGAATTCCTGCATCGGCTTCCGGAGCATAATAGTTATCTGCTTTATACAAAAATTCCACATCATCAGTTAATGTTACAAAGGCATGCCCAAAACCACGCGGAATTAAAAGCTGCTTTTTATTATCTTCACTCAATTCTACTGCAACCCATTGTTTAAAAGTTGGACTGCTTCGGCGCAAATCAACAGCAACATCAAGTACAGCGCCTTTAACGCAGCGTACTAATTTCGCCTGTGCTTTATCGCCTTTTTGAAAATGTATTCCGCGCAAAGTTCCTTTGACTGTACTTTTAGAATGGTTATCCTGCACAAAGTCATAATAAAACCCTGCTTCTTCCATACTCTTTTTATTCCAGCTTTCCATAAAAAAGCCGCGGTTATCTCCAAATACTGTAGGTTCTAATATTACTACACCATCAAGTTTTGTTTTTGTTATTTTCATTTTATACGCCTCAATGTTCTGCTAAAATTTTACCATCTGCTACTTTTTGCAAATACTGCCCATATGGTGCTTTACCATAAGCTTTAGCACTTTGCAGTAAATGTTCTTTATCTATCCAACCATTGTTGTAGGCAATCTCTTCCAATACAGCTATTGGTATGCCTGCTCTGTTCTGTACAGCTTTTACAAATTCAGCTGCTTCATTCAAGCTGTTTACTGTTCCGGTATCGAGCCAGGCATATCCGCGCCCAAGCGTAACTACTTTTAGTTCATTATTTGCCAAATAAATTTTGTTTAAATCAGTAATTTCAAGTTCACCGCGTGCTGATGGTTTTAAAGTTTTTGCGTATTCACAAACTTTGTTATCATAAAAATATAAGCCTGTTACTGCATAATTACTTTTCGGTTTTTCAGGTTTTTCTTCAATCGAAATAGCTTTACCATTTTTATCAAACTCAACTACGCCAAAACGTTCCGGGTCATCCACATAATAACCAAATACCGTTGCTCCTTTTGTATTTTGAGCAGCTTCTTTTAAATGTTTTGTCATACCAGCACCGTAAAAAATATTATCGCCAAGTATCATAGCACAGCTATCGCCGTTAATAAATTCTTCACCCAAAATAAATGCCTGCGCTAAACCATCCGGAGAAGGCTGTACTTTATAACTTAATTTAAGCCCATATCTTTCACCATTACCTAATAATCTTTCAAAATTCGGTAAATCATGCGGAGTAGAAATAATGAGTATTTCTCTAATCCCTGCAAGCATAAGCGTAGATAATGGATAGTAAATCATTGGTTTATCATATATAGGTAATAACTGTTTACTGGTAACCATCGTCAGCGGATATAAACGTGTACCACTGCCGCCTGCTAAAATTATACCTTTCATTATATATTGCTCCTTTTCAAATTATTACTTTTGTGATATTGTTAATATATACTATAGAAAAAGGTAAAATATTATGGCTAAAAATTTATTATTTATCGGTACTCCAAGCATCTTATTATATTCTAATTCTATAAAAAATTGCTTTAAAATTTTAGGCTTTAATGTTTTTGAGCCTGAATATATCAAATTTAAAGACCAAAATCGTATTAAAAAAATATTTTTTCGTAAATCTTTTTTAACAAATTTCTTTCATCGTCAAAACATAGCTTATATAGAGGCAGCTAAAAATTTTCATCCTGATTACATTTTTGTTATAAATAACAGTCGAATAAATGAAGAATTTTTACAATATTGTAATCATAAAAATTTACCAATATTTATGTATTGTATAGACTCTATTAAATGGTGTGATAAAGCATTAGAATATATGCATTATTATGATGAAATTTTCTCTTATGAACCTTCTGATGCAAGCATTGAATTTAAACCTAATAAATTTATTAAATTTATACCTTTAGGAGCTGATGGAGAAATCTATCGACCAACTAATATTATTAATAAAAAATATGATTTATGTTTTGTTGGACGTTTGGATAATCACAGACTTAATATTTTAGAATCTGTAGCTAAATATGTTTACAAAAACAACTTAGAATTTATAGTTTTTACCAGCATACAACTTTTTCATATACCAAGCATTTGGCTTTTACCCAAAATTTTTATCAGGCGTTTAAAATATAATTATAAATATCCTTATCTGATGAAATATATAGTTAACCGCCCTATTATAGGAAAAGAATTAGTCGATTTATATAATAATACTAAAATTTGTCTTAATATTCATGTTGCAACACATCCAGGAATGCATACAGGCCCAAATCCACGTACTTTTGAACTTCTTGCATGTAAAACATTTGAAATTATTGATTACGGACATATCAATAAAACAAAATTAAAATCAAGCGTGGATTTGATTGAGTTTAAAACAGCAAATGATTTAATTAAAAAGATTGATTTTTATTTAAAAAATTCAGAATTAAGAGAAAAAATATCCAATCAAGGATATATGGCTTGTAAGCAGAATTACGAATTAATTAATTCCGTAAAAGAAATAATTAAATTTATAAAATAACATAAAATTTGCTTGAAACTTACTTGAAACTTATAAGTATATTATTATTGCTTTAGTGTTATTTAATATAAATAAAAAAATATATTGTAATTAATATTACTATCCTCTTTTATTATATCATGACTTGATATTTTTATAAATTTTTTTGTATAACGCAAACAAAAAACAAGATTGGTAATAATATACCAATCTTGTTTTTAATTGCAAGTAAATTTATATTTTAAATATTTTTCATATAATTTTAAATCGTCTAATACTTTCATCTTTTAAAAGTAAAATACATTCTGTTAAATAACGCCTTAAAGTTAGTTCAAAACTGCCTGATTCATAAACGAACATTTTTTACTATCGTTTTAGTATAAAGATTTTATATAATTTATATCATCAATAAATAAAAAGCCTGCCTTCAACTATTTTTCGCAATTTCGACCTAAAGTTATATAAAACCTAGATTTATATTTTCGTCGTTAGCACTTCTCCCTAAAAAATATCAGATCAATCACTATATTACCAAACCCGCCGAATTTTACAATCTCGCAATTATATAAATTAATTTTTTAATGCAAGCACTCATCAATTATCTCCAAATAAATCTCTTGTATAAACTTTATTTTCTACGTCAATTAAAGTTTTTTCCATTCTGTTGGCTATAATAACATCTGCTTGCTTTTTAAATTCGTCCAAATTTTTGATTACCTTAGAATTAAAGAATTTATCATCAGCGAGAGTTGGCTCATAAACAATTACTTCTATACCTTTAGCTTTAATGCGTTTCATAACGCCTTGGATTGAAGATTGCCTGAAATTATCACTATTAGCTTTCATCGTTAAGCGATAAACACCAACAACTTTTGGTTTTTTCTCTATGATTCTGTCGGCAATAAAATCCTTGCGTGTACGGTTAGCCTGTACAATAGCGCCAATTATATTATTAGGCACATCATGATAATTTGCCAAAAGCTGCTTTGTATCCTTAGGCAAACAATAACCCCCGTATCCAAAAGAAGGATTATTGTAAAAATCACCAATGCGCGGGTCAAGGCATACCCCTTTAATAATCTGTCTGCTGCTCAAGCCTCTAACTTCTGCATAAGTATCAAGTTCATTAAAAAATGCCACTCTTAATGCAAGATAGGTATTAGCAAAAAGTTTAACAGCTTCTGCCTCTGTTGGATTAGTATATAGTACAGGTATATCTTTTTTTATTGCAGCTGCTTTTAAAAGTTCAACAAATTCTTTGGCTTTTTCTAATAAAATTTTATCCTCACCAACGCCAGCAATAATACGGGAAGGATATAAATTATCATAAAGCGCTTTCCCCTCGCGTAAAAACTCCGGCACAAAAATAATTTTTAAATTCGGATATGCTCTTCTTATACTCTCTGTAAATCCGACAGGTACAGTTGATTTTATGACTACTATTGCTTTAGTATTCACTTTTTCAATAATATCTAATACCGCATTTACCGAAGAAGTATCAAAATAATTTTTATTAGGATCATAATTTGTTGGTGTTGCAATAATAATAAATTCTGCGTCTTGATATCCAACTTCTGCATCAGTTGTTGCAAATAAATCTAATTTTTTATTCTGTAAATAATCCTCTATTTCTTTATCTACAATAGGAGATTTTTTATTATTTATTAAGTCTACTTTAGTTTTGACAATATCAACTGCTGTAACATGATTATGCTGAGCCAATAAAACTGCATTGGATAACCCTACATATCCTGTACCAGCTACTGCTATTTTCATAAAAACATCTCCTTACTTATGGTAAAACTCCCTGTACCATTTTACAAACTCAGTCAAGCCTTGTTTAATACTTGTCTGTGGTTTAAAGTTAAAATTCTTTTCAAGTTCACTTACATCGGCATAAGTTTGATAGACATCTCCCGGCTGCATTGGGAGATATTCTTTTTTTGCTTCTATACCAATGATGTTTTCTAATGTTTCAATAAATGTTAAAAGTTTTTCTGGTTTATTATTACCAATATTATAAATTTTATACCTATCTCCATTCTCATCTGCTTTGGGCGGACATTGCAAAATATTTTCAATACCAGTTATAATATCGTCAATATAAGTAAAATCCCTTAACATATCACCGTTATTAAATATTTTAATCGGTTCACCAGCAAAAATTTTATTGGTAAAGCTAAAATAAGCCATATCCGGCCGTCCATAAGGACCATATATAGTAAAAAATCTTAAACCCGTTGCCGGTATTTTATAAAGATGCGCATAGGTAAAAGCCATCAGCTCGTTTGATTTTTTTGTAGCAGCATAAAGACTGATAGGTCTGTCAACATTATCCTCCACTGAAAAAGGAGTTTTCTGTTGATTTCCATAAACTGATGAACTTGATGCATATACCAAATGTTCAACAGGATTATGTCGGCACGCTTCCAAAATATTAAAAAAGCCAACAATGTTAGAATCAATATATGCTTTCGGATTTTCTATACTATAACGCACGCCAGCTTGTGCAGCAAGATTTATAACAATATCTGGTTTATAGGTTTTGAAAACACTGTTAACTGCTTTTTCATCTGCTAAATCAGCTTGAATAAATTTAAAATTATCAAATTTTTTTAAAATATCAAGACGCGCTAATTTTAAATTTACATCATAATAATCGTTAATATTATCAAAGCCAATAATTAAAAAACCTTTTTTTAATAATACATTGGATAAATGGAATCCAATAAATCCAGCAGCGCCTGTTATTAAAATGCATTTTTGTAAAGCTACTTCTATTTTTTTTATTTTAATCTCCCCCTATTTAATATTCAATATTTTATTTTTGAACAAACTTGGAATATAAGTATTTAAAATACATTTGTATAGAATATTTATAATTGCCATTTCTAAAATATTCTTTAGCTGCTAATCTCCATTCTGTATGATTCTGGGGCATTACATACTCAACATCTTTCCATGGTGATTTTAACGCATACTCTCTCCATAATCTATAATATTGATAAATCCACGTATTTCTTTTATTTTTTACTTTTGAATTTTCATCCCAAAATTTTGTATAAGCTTTCCAAGGTTTATTCCTACTAGTAAAATGAATAATTTTGACTATTTCTCTCTCCTTATTAAAACACTCATCACTAACATATATTCTGCAATTATATTCTACGGAAGAAGTAAATAGAGTTTTTCCATCCAATAAAATATTTAATACATCTTGATCCATATGTGGAAAATTTTTACTTTTTGCTAATTTCAAAGCTTTTTCGCCAATATCCTCTCTAACATATCTATCAACATCTATAAACATCATACCTGAATTAAAATATTGACTATTTATCAAATTTAACCCTTGCAGTCTATCTTCCTTTGCTTTTTTATCTTTTGGTAATTCAAAATCATTAACTACATAAGCAATTTTATTTTGCAAATCATATGAAAATATTGAAGAAATATCTCCTATGCATAACATATCAACATCTAAATATAACATCTTTTTTATATTACCAATATCTTTTAAAATATATGGACACAAAAAACGATAATACGATGTTGTATTAATGTCTTTAGTAGCAAACAAATTTTCAACATAAGAATTATCTATAAAATAAAAAATAATAGGCGTATTAAACTCTATACTTAGTTTATCGAATCTACTTTTTTCATCTTCTGACAACGTACCATTGTAAAATATATGAACTATACCCTTAGCTTTCATATTACTAAGCAAGGAATAAACCATTACCCCCCCGCCTTTTGTAACATTCTTATCCATACATATGACAATATTATTAAAATCATTAAAGTTTTTAATCTCAGCTTTATTTAAAAACAAATAATTTTTTAAATATCTCATTATAATCACCATATATTATTAATAATAATTCAAACAAAATCTAATTTTAAGATTTCACAATCCGAGCTTTAAACGAATTTTAAGAACGGAATACCAAAAAATAGCTTTTAAAGATTTTAAATACCGATGTTCATCATAACATATTTCTGCAATTTTTTTGTAATTATGATAATATTGTGGTTTTTTAGGAGGCATTGGATCCGGCATACTTGGCCATTCAGATTTATCTAAATATTCTCTCCATCTTTTATCATCTTCGTTTAAAACAGATTCCCAAGGTTTATTCCGTCCTGCATAATGTATTAAAATTCCAGTAATATCCATGTGACCGTCCGGATGATGAAACATAGAAGGAATTGATTTAAAATCTCCATCTAACACCATATTAAAAATATCCTGTGTTTGTCCTTTAAATCTATTAGGGTCTGCTCCTTGATATTCAAAAATTCTTTCTGTAACTTTTTGTTCAATCCAATTTTTTATATTTATCCATAACATTCCATCCTGGAAATATACACCATTTTTCAATTTTAAGAACTCAACTCTATCAGGCAAATCACAAGCAACTGCTGCAACTGCTTTCGCACCCATATCTATATTTAAAAAGTTCTTTAATGAACCTATAGCGATCATATCTGCATCCAAATATAAATATCGATCAGTATAATCTTTTAAAATCCAAGGCATAACTGTTCGAATATACGTTACTCTTGAAAATCTTTTAACTTTAATATGGAAATTTTGAAAAATTTCCATATTCATGACAAACAAATAAATATTGCATTTATATTTTTGAGCAGTTTTTTCTAATTTTTCATAATTATCATTTGTATAATTATCGACAAACACAAAAAAATTCAAATCCAATTCTTTATTGTTTTCAGCAATTGATGTAATTTCTACACCTAATGCACTAAAAAAATCATTATTGATATTAAATCCTATAAACAATTCTTCTTTCCCGCTATTTTCGGGTAAATATAAAAATTCGTTTTTTTCTAAATATAATTTATTATTTTGAAAATATTTCGTGTTATAAATACTCATTATAGCAAATCCTTTCTTTATCACTTTACTTTTATATGTTTTTTCACTAAATAATATCTTAAGATTAATTTTCTTCTTAAATTTATATTTTTAAAAATAAAACTAACTAATTGTTTAGAAATTTCAACAGTTCTATATTTATCATTATCACTAATCAAAAAATGATAAAGTTCTATACTTAACTTTTTGTTTAAACCTTTTTTAATAACTTTAGCCAGTTTTTTATCATTATTCAAGTCATCAATCAATTTTTTTATGCAATAGCAAATATCAAATTTATTAATATTTTTATTTTTACTTATACCATTTCTATTAATAAAATAATTATACAAAAAACTATCAATCAGCATTATACGCTCAGCTTTATACAAATACATTCCCGAAACATAATTATCTTCTGCAGCAAACCCTTCTGGAAATTCAACATTCTGTATAATTTTTCTTTTATATATCCCATTCCAAATAACTTTACAAGTAAACTCAGTAAAATACAAATCAAATATATTTTCAGAAATAATAATATTAACTTTATTTGTTTTATGATTTAATTCTCTTTTTACTTTAGTTCCATCAGTTTCAAATACTGCACATTTAATGATATCCAAATCATATTCTAATAATTTAGATATCAAAATATCATACATATTTAATTCAAGCCAGTCATCACTGTCAACAAAAGTTATCAATTCACCATTTGCTTTATTAATTCCAATATTTCTAGCTGCTCCTTGCCCCTTGTTTTCTTGATGAATAACTGTTATACGCTTATCTTTTTTAGCATACTCATCACAAATCTCACCTGAATTATCCGGTGAACCATCATCAATTAAAATAATCTCTAAGTTCCTATATGTCTGGTTAATAATAGAATCTAAACAACGATGTAAGTATTTTTCTACTTTATAAACAGGAACAATTACAGATAATAATGGCTGATTATTCACAAAAAGCTCTCCCTACAATAACTTTATGAATATTTTATTAAACTTTTAGTCCTTTTACAACCCGCCACACAGTTATTTTTTTTGCTGCTTTGGCATAGGCTTGTATTTCTTCAGGCGCTTTATTATTCAAATCATAAATTTCACCATCTTGTGCCCAGAATTTATGATTAAATACCGGCTTATCATTTACAAACAAGCTTTGCAAAATGCTGCTGTAATACATATTCGGTTTGCCTGCAATTTCTGCAAGCGTTGGTAAAATCTGCATGGCACAGCCTGTTGCATTGTTTTTAAGCCAGCCTTTTTGTACGCCTTTGCCATAGATAATGCACGGAATGGCTGAATAAGTTTTATCATCGACGTCTTTACTGAAAGTAAAGCGTTCTGCATGGTCGCCCGTTACCACAAATAAGGTATCGGGCTTTAATTTTTCCGTCTGACGGACAAAAGTGCCCATTGCCTTATCAGCATACCAGATATGGCCAAGCTCGTTGATTGTTTCATCATCAGCAGCAATATTATCCGGCAAATTGTGTAAAACTTTTTCTTTATCAAAGCCCTCTGCCGCTACATTAATAGTATATGGCGGATGGTTGCTTGTTGTCAAAATTAAATGAAAAGTTTTTTGTTTTGGGTGTTCATCAATATATTCGTATACCTTGTTATACAAATCTTTATCGGGGCAGCCCCAGGCATTGCCGCCTTCATAATGAAAATCGCTTGCACAGTAACATTCATCAAAATTCTGCACCAGCACATAGTTTTTTATATCCCGCCAGGAAGGCATACCGCCGTACCAAAACACGGTTGTATAACCGGCATCTTTCATAATTTTGCCAATACCGGTAGCGTACTGCGATTTATAACTTTCAGGCATTGTTTCCTCGGTAATGCCCGCTTCTGCAAGGCCTGTTACAAAACCGTTAACCGCTGGCATTGTACCGCTGCCGTGCGCCAGCATTACGTCAGTGTAACAGCTGTTTTCACTTTGCATCATGCGCAGTGCTTCATCAGCAAGGCCCATAGCCTGATATTTGGGCAGCATCGGCCACAAAGCATAGCTTTCTCCCAAAATTACTACAACATTATCAGGCTGAACAGCTAGCTTAGGTGCAGCAACCTGCCGCATAAAAGCCTGTTCTATTGTATCGGCATCAGGATTGCCGCCTAAAATTGCAATATCTCTGCGGATTTCTTCAGGTGTAATATTTACGTCAGTCAGTTTTTTCTGTTCTTTCCAGATTTTATAAACACGGTAGCAGGCCTGCCCGTCATCCAAAATATTTTCGTTTAAAAATGATGATTTCAGCCGCTCCGCACTTTCCCAGTTGATGGAATTAGCGTAGTTAAACGCTCCGCCATAACGCACAAATACAAATAAAACCGGCAGGACAATTACAACTTTAGCAATATAAAAATACAACTGATAATTTGTTTTTATATCTGCCGGGCGCGTTTTTGAACCAAGCAATTTAAACAGCAGCCATACTAATCCTGCCGCTATTATGACAGCAAGCGGCAAACGCCACAAAAGCCCATATTCGTTAACAGCAGTATCTAAAATCGCGCTCCAATCGTCATGTGCGCCGTTAATCAACATGATATTAAAGCCGGAATTGAAAATTTCAAAGTAAGGTATGCGTGCAAAAAAAGCAACTGTAAAAACTATTGCCGTTAATGCGCCCCAAACCTTACGGATGCAATCAGCAGGCCATTTAAAAATTAAAATTTGCGGAATAGTTGCAAATACTGCACCGATAATTGCAATCATGCCTGCTGTTTTTAAGCTTAAACGAAAGCCATACCACAGGCACAGAAAAATATCCTGCCAGGAGCAGGAAGCCAGATAGGTATGAAAAACACCCATAAAAGCCAGCCTGAACACGCTGAACAGGATAATGAAGTATAAAAATATTTTTAAGTCTTGCTGTAAATTATGCCAAAAGATTTTAAATCTCTGCATTTTTAGCCTCTTTTATTTATTTTTTGCCAGCATCATTTCTGCTGCGTCAATAACCTGCTGCACGGTAAGGCGCGTCATGCACTGCATATCATCGCATTTGTGTTTCATGCCGCCTGCGCAGCCCAAACACGGCGGCTGCGCCGTTACAATAACGGCATCCTTTGTATAAGGCCCGTAAAGTTTGGGGTTGCTCGGTCCATACATTGCCACAATCGGCACCTTTTGACTGATAGCAACGTGCATTGGTCCGCTGTCGTTGGTAATAATCAGGCTGCACCTGCGCATTGCCGCCGCCAGCCCGCCGATACCAAACGCGCCGGTTGCAATGACTGGCGTTGTCTGCATGTGCCCGACTGCTTCCTGCACCATTTCTTCGTCCATTGCACCGCCAAAATAAACTACCTTATAACTGTTTTGGGCAAAATGGTCAGCAACCTGAGCAAAGCGTTCCGGCGCCCAGCGTTTGGTTACAACTGCGCTGCCGATATTAAAGCCTACCAGCTTATCTTCCGCCGTTACGCCATGTTCCCTCCAAAAGGTATCAGCTTCCTCAAGATGGCGTTCACCCGGGAAAATTTCCAGACCGTTGTTGCTTAAATCCTGCACGCCAAGCTGCTTTAACACATCAAGGTACATATCTGCTGCGTGCATTGTGCGGTCAAGCGGTGTAAATACATCCCAGCGCCATTTAAAAATAGTATGCGTCGTGCCGGTGCGCAGTTTAACCTTGGTCATAGCGTCGATAAACGAACATCTTTCGTTAGGATGCAGATTTATCAGCACATCAAAATTATGTTTGCTTAAATGGCGCGCACAGGCAATAAGCGCCAGAATGCTATTATCGCGCCCTTTTTTATCTATCGTGATAACTTCATCAAGATATGGATTGAACAAAACCACGTCTTTCAACTTTTCATCAACCAGCATAGCGATATGGCTGTCAGGCGCAGCTTTGCGCAAAGCATGGATAAACGGCGTCGTCAGCGTCAAATCGCCAAGATGCATTAAAAAGGTAACCAATATTTTTTTGCCGTTCAATTCTACCATTTAATTCATCTCCCCACGCTTTTTGCTGTAAATGTCAAAAACCATTTCCGGCGTAATATCATACATACAGTGCCAATCGCTGCAATGCTTTTTTAAACAGCCTGCGCATTTGGCCGGACTGATAATTACCGTACTGTTATTGCTGCCGTAAGGGCCTGTACGGTCTGCTTTGGTCGGACCATACATAGCAATAAGCGGCTTTTTAAGCGCTGCCGCAAAATGCAGCGGGCCAGTATCGCCGCTGATGTAAAACACACTGCCCTTAATAAGCGCCGCCAGTTCGCGCAGCGAGGTCTGCCCGATTAAATTGATAAGCTGCGGCGAATTGCAGCCCTTGACGATTGCTTCGCCCTTAGGCGCATCGTCCGGTCCGCCTGCCAGCACTACACTTGTGCCTTCTGCGATAATTTTTTCTGCCAGTTTGGCATAGTTTTCCGCAGGCCAAACCTTGGTTTCCCAACGCGCACCTGGCACCATAACTACATATTCGCCATTAAGTCCCTGCGCTTTTAACTTTTCTGCCACCGACTCACTTTCTTTTGTCAAATCCGGCAGTGGAAAATGTATTTCATCAACCTTGGCACCAAGATAACGCGCAACATCAAGGTAACGCTCGATAACGTGGTCGCCCTTATGAGCGCCAACAATCGGCCGGCTTATAAACTTGCTTCCCTCGCGCATTTCGCAGTAGCCAATGCGGTTACCGCAGCCGCTGATTGCTGCCAGCACCGCACTTTTAAACAGCCCCTGCAAATCAATTACCAAATCAAAATGCTTGGAGTGCAGCAGCGCGCGCATCTCTTTAAAGTAACGCAGCTTATCTACCAAGCCCATTTTATTAAATTTTACCTTATCAAAATAAATGACTTCATCAATAACAGGCGGGTCCGGCAAAAAACCGGCAAACTGCGGATGCACCAGCCAAGTTATTTTTGCTTTTGGGAAACGCTGACGCAGCGCCGCCGCAAAAGGCAGCGAGTGCAAAATATCCCCCAGCGAGCTCATTTTAATAAGTAAAATATTTTTGTATTCCATCAGCCAATAATCTCTTTAACAAAATTCAATAAATTGCCGCCTTCAAAAAGGTAGCCTTTAATGCCTGCCGCTTCGGCGGATTCTACATCACGCGGCTTATCGCCGATTAAAAAAGCAGAAGCCTTATCCAGCTCATACTCATCAAAAGCACGCAGAATTAAGCCCGGCTTTGGTTTACGGCAATCACATTCAACGGCAAATTCTGCAATTTTGCCATCCGGCAGATGCGGACAGTAATAAAATTTTTCGATTCTGCCTCCTGCTGCCGCAACCTGCTGCGCCATATAGTCATGCAGCTTTTCCATATCAGCTACTGTATAGTAACCGCGGGCAATGCCGCTTTGGTTGGTAACAACAAAAACAGTATAACCGTGCTGCGTAAGATAGGCTAACGCGTCTTTAGCACCGTCAATCCATTCCAGGTCTTCTATTTTATACAGATATGATTTATCGACGTTCAGCACGCCGTCGCGGTCAAAAAACGCTGCCTTAAGCTTCATAGGTATAATACCCGCCTGTTTTATCAAGCAATGCGCAGTATTCTGCTACTGCTTCATCAACATCGGTAAAGCCGCCGTCATAACCTGCTGCCAAAAGCTTAGTCGGGTCAGCCTGAGTATAGCTTTGGTATTTGCCGCGCAGTACATCCGGGAACGGAATGTATTCCAGGGTGCCGCTGCCGAAATGCTTAAGCACGCCTTTAGCCAGTGTATTGAAGGTATGCGCATGGCCGGTGCCGCAGTTATATACGCCGCGCAGTTCCGGATGGTCCCAGAAGAAGAAGTTAACTTTGACAACGTCTTTAACATAGATAAAGTCGCGGGTCTGCTCGCCGTTGCCGTAGCCGTCAATGCCTTCAAACAGTTTAACCTTGCCTTCAGCCTTCCACTGATTGTACATTTGAAATACCATAGAAGCCATTTTTCCTTTGTGGTTTTCCTGCGGGCCATAAACATTGAAATAGCGCAGGCCAACCAGCTGGCTGTCCATTTTATCAAAATAACGGCGGGCATAGTTATCAAAAAACAGCTTGGAAAATGCGTATACGTTCAGCGCTTCTTCACATTCCGGTTTTTCACTGAAACCATGTGCACCGCTGCCGTAGGTTGAAGCGGAAGAAGCATAAATCATCTGGATTTTTCTATCCATAGCAAAATGCATCAGGTTTTTGGTATATTCAAAATTATTCTGCATCATGTATTTGCCGTTATATTCCATCGTGTCGCTGCAAGCGCCTTCGTGAAAAATAACGTCAATCTTTTCATGGGCAAATTTGCCTGCTTTAAGCGCTTCGGCAAAATCGATTTTGTCCATGTAATCCATAACTTTTAAGCCCTGGATATTTTTGAATTTAACCATGTTGGTAAGATTATCAACCACCAAAATATCATCGCGTCCGCGTTCATTAAGACCTTTGACAATGTTGCTGCCGATAAAACCGGCGCCGCCAGTTACAATAATCATAATTTGCCCTCCTTCACAAGCTGTGCCACTTTTTCTAAAAGCCCGGTTGTAGAATAACCGTCCTCAAATTTAATAATCTGCACTTCGTCGGCGTATTCGCGCCCGGCGACTTCTTCCGGTTTATAATCGCCGCCCTTAACCAAAATATCGGGGCGGATTTTTTTTATAAGCTCCGTCGGCGTATCTTCACCGAACAGCACTACCGCATCGACGCAGGCCAATGCCGCAAGCACGCGCGCCCTGTCCAGTTCGTGGTTCAGCGGACGTGTTTCGCCTTTTAAGCGTTTAACGGATGCATCCGTATTAAGCCCGACAATCAAGTGCTTACCTAAACGCGCCGCCTGTTCCAGATAAGAAACATGTCCGACATGCAGAATATCAAAGCAGCCGTTAGTGAACACAATCTTTTCTCCGCAGGCACGCCAGGTATTGGCGAGTGACTCAATTTCCTGCCAGCTTAAAGTGCGGTAGCCATAGCCATCCTTGCGCTGCTCGCTGAGCAGGTCTTTTAAAAGTTCATCGCGGTGTACAGGATAAGTGCCAACCTTACCCACAACAATGCCTGCCGCACGGTTAGCCATGTATACGGCATCGTTCAAATCAAGCCCGCCTGCTGCACCGGCCAGCAATGTTGCCGCAACCGTATCCCCTGCACCGGAAACATCAAAAACATCCAGCGCCGTCGCCGGAGCATTGATAATCAAGCCGCTTTGCCCAGCAAGCGTCATACCCTTTTCGCTGCGGGTTACAACTACATTTTTAATATTATAGGTTTCTGCTGCAGCTAGTGCCAAACGCAAAACAGGCTCATCCTCGTTAGGCACGGTTTCGTGTGCAGCCTCACACATTTCTTTAAGATTAGGCGTAATAAAAGTGCAGCCGCTGTATTTGGTCCAGTCCGCCCCCTTCGGGTCAACCAGCACGGGGATATTATGCTGCTCTGCCGTGGCAATCACCCATTGCAGAAAATTATGTGAGCAAACCCCCTTGGCATAGTCAGAAATAGCAATGCCGTCCAGCCCGCTGCCAATCAATTGCAGCAGCCACGTACTGAGGCGTTCAGTTTCATCCTCGAACAGGTCGCCAACTTCTTCAAAATCAAGGCGCAGCATCTGTTGTTTAGCTCCCAAAATACGCATTTTGGTGATTGTTGAACGCTTATGCGATTTAATCAGCCCGCTGTAATCAATGCCTGCGTCTGCCATCAGTTTTTCCAATAAACGGCGGTTTTCATCATCACCGGTTACACCGCCAACATAAACCTTACATTCCAGATGCGCCAGATTTGCCGCAACATTAGCGGCACCGCCAAGCACGGAAGTAATGCGCGTTACCTTATTGACGGGCACCGGAGCTTCCGGCGATATACGTTTGACTTCGCCGTAAAAATAACGGTCCAGCATCACATCGCCGATAACGGCAATTTTTAATTGTTGTATTCTTTCTGCCAAAAATTTGGTGCAGCTTAACTGTGACATTTATTCACCATCCACAAGTTCGCAAATAATATGGCCAATCAAAATGTGCATCTCCTGTGCGCGCGCTGTAACCGGGCAGGGAATAGCAATGCAGATATCACATTCATCCTTCATTTTGCCGCCGCCCTGCGCCGTCATGCCAATGCACTGCATACCTTTGGCTTTAGCTTCGGAGATAGCTGCCAGCACATTTTTGCTGTTACCGCTGGTAGAAATGCCAACCAAAACGTCACCCGGCTGCCCCAGTGCTTCAACCTGGCGGGAAAACACTCTATCGTAGCCATAGTCGTTGGCAACAGCCGTTAAGATTGAGGTATCAACTGTAAGCGCAATACCGGCAATGCCTTTGCGCTCTTTCTGAAAACGCCCTACAAATTCTGCTGCCAGGTGCTGGCTGTCGGCCGCGCTGCCGCCGTTGCCGCAAAACAAAACTTTATGCCCTTCTGCCAGTGCTTTTTTGATAATAGCAGCGGCATCGGCAACCTGCTGCATAATGCCGCTTGCCGCAACCTCCTGTGCCAAAGCAATGTGTTCAGCAAAACGCTCTTTTATAATATCCATAAATCACCTCATTACCAGTTCAAGAATTCGTATTTAATGGTAAAATCGTTACTGCCTCCATCAAAATGCTCCTGCTCATATTCAAAACTGATAGCCCAGCAGCAGAAGCGATGCTGCCATCTGTAGATAGTTTCATAATTTCTATGCAGCCCCATATCATAACGGTTAACAATACTAAACGTATTTTTATCATCAGGCTTATAGCTGATACCGTTACGCAGTTCGCGTTCCATATCCGGCTGGTCCAAATCAAACAGGCTGGTAGTTTCTTTTTCACGATAATATCCAACCCATGTATTCCACTTATCAGATATTTTTTGACCTAACGTTGCGCGATAAGCCATAGTATTGGCAGTTTCATCTGTATAGCTTTCATCCGTCCACTTTTTACCAATGCCTAAATCAAGAAAAGTATTGGGTGAATTAAACAGGTAAATACGGTCATGATTTAAAAACACACCGTATTCAGTATGCCAGCTTTTAATGCCGGTTTCATCATTTTTCCATAAACCGCGGGTTACATAAGCATTATAAGTAACAGGAATACCATCAATAAAATAATGCGGTTTATAATAAAAACCAAACTCTGTCTGTTTTCTTACCCATTCGTCGTCTTCTTCATACCAGCCATTGCGGAATGTCAGATAATAATTACGCTGGTCGTGAGTAACTTCGGCAACAGGTTTAAAATGCCCCTGGCTGTAATACGGCAGTTCTGCATGCAGGTTAGTATTCTGGTCAATATCATAATCATAGCGTATACGGATATACATGCCTTTGTCATCGTCGCCGTCATAACCAATCGTCGGCATAATGCGCGACGCACTGTCCTTGCCGAGTTCATTCACCCACGTATCACGGGAATAAACATGCGTACCTTTTACATAAACCTTAACATTATGTGCAATCATTTTTTCATGCGGATAAATTTCAAAGGTATCAGCAGTAATTGACAGGCATGGAGTATGTTCTACCGCCGGGCAGCGCGACATTTCGCCGCCCTGGTCAACTACCATTCTGTCAGGATAGATTGTTGCATGCGGCGCACGATAATAATCCTTGTTGCCTTTGCCGTCAATCTTTTTTATTTCACCGGTTTTACTGTTAAAATTATAATAAGCCCATTCACCATTCATCGTGCTTTGGGGTTCTACCAACGTCCCGCCTTGTTTTAACCATACATCACCGGTTTTCATGTTGCCCTCTGCACGCACGGTTTTTATAGTTTCATTGCCTTGCGTAATAACAACATTGCCTTCAGCAATAAAATCACCGCTCACAGAATCATAGCTTGCATAATCGCCGGTCATGGTTATCGGCAGCGGAGCAGCTTTTTCTTCGCCCTCCTGATTTTTCTCATCATTCACATCTTTATCGTCTTTTACGGCAGCCGCCTGCTCCTGTGTCAGCTGCATGTCAAAATCGGGTTCCGCATATCTGCCGTCGCCGGTAGTATAATCATCTGCCCAGGCAGTATTAAGTGTTGTTGCCGCTGCCAGGCAAACGGCAGCCAAAAGTTTTTTATTCATAACTCCGCTCCTCGCTGGTAAATTATTAACAAAAGTTTTGAGAACATTCTATAACATTATAATTATACCACATCCGTCATTAAACAAAAACCATTGCAGCCGCTGTAATGCCTATTTTTAAACAATGTTCACAAATAAAATAACCGCTGAGTACAATCAGCGGCTTAAAATATTTTACCTGAACCATTTCAGCAAGTAACCATATTCCTTCAGCGCCTTACGGCGGATAGCATAATCAGGCATAACAGAAGCAACGCGCTGCCAGAAAATTTTACTATGATTCATGCAGCCGATATGGCAAAGCTCATGCACAACTACATAATCAATCAGTGGCAGCGGAGCAAAAATAAGCCGCCACGAAAAATTCAGCACATTCTGCGCACTGCACGAACCCCATCTGCCATGTGCTTCACTGACCTTCACACAGCGCAGTTCTGCACCTACCGCAGCAACATATTTTTCAACGCGCTTGCGGAAAAACTCTTTGGCATAAGTGCGCAAAAATTTTATAAGCGCTGTACGGCTTAACTCCGGGCTGCACTCAAAAGTATTGCCCTTAAACGCAGCATAATTTTTAGCCGTACCCGAAACAAATTTAACATGCAATTTTTTACCGGCAATAATCCATTCTGCGCCATCTTGCAGCTGAGGCTCTGGCAAAGCAAGTGCAGTTTTTATCTTTATTTCATGCAGCTTGGTTTCAATCCAACTGCGTTTTTCATTAACAAATGCTTCTATCTCACGCAGCGGCATCCGTAAAGGAGCGCGCACTACGCAGCATCCTCCGCTGTCTATTGTTATCGCCAAAGTACGCCGCTTGCTGCGCACCAGTTCATACTGCATCACATCACCTTAATAACACTCATTTTTTATAAACTAACTTACTTATATGTCTACATTCTCTTTAAATATATATTTGGCAGAATAATTGCTGTTTCTTCTGTATCCTCTTTGCTTTTCCAAGCAACTATAAAACGTACTTCTGCATAATAGGGACGATAACTCTTTTTTTGTAAATCTTTGAGTCTCTCCTCAAACGCTTTAGAGAATTTTGCAACCGGAATAACTCTGCCGTTTAATTTACCGCAAAGATAATTGCCCTTTATTAAGAGTTCGTTACCACTGCGCAACTTAAAGATTATCATTTTTTTATTTTTAAAATAATCAAGATATAAATCTTTATGAGTTAACTGTAAAGAAATCTCTATAGCTTCTTTATAATCAGCATTATCATAATAATGCTCAACTTCAGGCAAATTATATTTTGTAAACAGTTTAGTGTTGCAATGGATATACAATTCATCTTTTGCTCTTGTCATGCCTACATATAATTTGCGTTTTTCTTCGTCCGTCACAGCATTATTGCCATTCAGCATCATGTAAACGGTATTAAATTCACGCCCCTTAGCTTTATGAATGGTAGAAATATAAATTGTTTCGCTTTCGTCATTATAAAAATCTTCATAATTCGATTCTTTAATAAATTCTTGTAAATCATTGCGATATTTCAGTTTGTTAATGCTCTCAAAAATATGTATCATATTTTTACAAATTTCAAGGCATTTACTATCTGCATATGAGTTAAATAATCTTTTGGCCGCTTCTTGCCATACCGCATCAGGAATTACCGGTGCCCCTGCCGACATTTCATCAATTTGTTTTAAAAAATAGCGTATTTCAGCCAGATTATATAAATAAAAGCCATCTATTGATTGAATAAGTTTTGCTTTTACTTTATGTTTAAGCAAAAGTCCCAATATCTGCAAAGCTTCATTATTGGTATTGGTAAGAACACAACACTTATTACTGCCACGTGTTTTTAAAATCTGCCGAACTACAGCTTCTTCCATATTCTTTGATGAATAATGCGTAATTAAAACTTTACCTTTTTCCTGCTGCATAGAATGAATAAAATTAACTTTCATTCTGTTATGTATGGTTTTCACAAATTCATTACTGAAATCGACAATAGCTGGCTTACTACGGTAATTCTCTATCATTTCATACTTTACTGCATCGCAATTATTAATTAAAGATTTAAGATATTCAGAATTTGACCCGCGAAACTCATAAATATTCTGGTCGTCATCACCTACAGCTATTACACGCATATTATCATTATTTCCCATTAATACACGCACAAGATTAAATTCATTTAAATCCATATCTTGCGCCTCATCAATAACTAATACACTCTTACTAATCCTGCTCTGTTCTACCTCTCCATTATTTATTAACTCCACAGCATTTTTTACTACATTTTCAGAACCTTCCAAACTTCCAACTTTACCAAGCAAATCAAAACAATAAGAATGGAATGTTTTTATTTCGACAAAATTAGCAGCATTACCAATAAGCTCAACTAGCCGTTTCTTAAACTCGGTAGCAGCAGCACGCGAAAAAGTAAGCATCAGCAGCTGATCTGATTTACAATCTTCCATCATTATCAACGCCGCCAATTTATGTACTAATACACGTGTCTTTCCGCTTCCTGGCCCTGCCGCAACAACAATATATTTTGATTCTGCATCATTAATGATTTTAGACTGCACTTCAGATAATTCCCCAAATAATTGATTATATTTTTGAGGAGTAATGTTACGGTCTATTTCTTTTTCACGCTTGCCTTCAAAATATTTCTTAATAAATTTTTGAAAATCCATCTGGAAATAATCTTTAACGAATTGTAAGGCAGCGTTATAATCACGTACCATTAAATTAGCATATTCACCAACTATATGAATCTGCCTTATTTTCTGCTTATAAAATTCATCAAGATCTTTATAATCACTGTTTTTATATCTGATTTTATTATCCATTACACAACGGGTAATTTCCATACTGTTGTAAAGAACAAGAAAACCACCGTCAAGTTTTACTGCTCCAATTTTAGACAGATATAACAAAGCATCTTCAACATCTTTTAATGATACATTTTTAGCCATTAACTCTGTTTGCTGATATTGTTTATAAGAGTTATATAAACCTACAAGAGAAAACCATATCTCCTTTGTTACATCGTCGTCGCACCTTACAGCTTTAGAGTAAAGATATTCAATAACAAAACGGCATAATACTATTCTTGTATCTAAGTTTTCTTTTAATTTTTCTAAACTAATAAGCGGAACAATGGAAATAAATTGAGTTCCTTTATGTTCAAATTTTTTTACATTATTTTTTATAGTATGATAGTAAATTAATGTTAATATATTTTTAACATTTACCCCAGGAATATGCTCCTTATCGGCTAATTCATTTAACTCTTTAAGATTAAACTCACAAACTTCATCTTTTAATTGATTTAACAAAAACAATTCCAGCTTTACAAACCGCTCTAACAGCAAAGACGATCTATTCATTTTATCTGATGCAAATATATAGGCTGTCATATCTGTATCATTTGATAAAATACCTTCTTGCCGCATCAGATTTACAGAAGTAATTACTTCTTCTTTCGTTAAACCAAGAATATCAGCAATATAATCAACACGCGATTCAGCATCATCATTATGTCCTTTGGTTATGTTTTTATTGGAAATAAGTAATTTAACTATACGCTTGGCATTCAAGCGTTGCTTATCAGAAAAAATCCGGGATGCTTCTATTTTTCTTGCAGCTTCATCCATATTAGCAGCTAAAATACTGGTTGCATAAACACGCGGCATGTTTTTGCCACGTTTAATATATCCGGCCGTTTCAAGCGCTGATATTGCAGTTTTTACACGTGTTTCAACATCAACAACAGAATTATCCCAGCCAGCATGCCTTGCAAGTTCAAGAGCCGAACAACAAATTCGACGGCGCAACTTAGTCATATCCTTTATAGCTTTCCAAACCTGCTGAATTTCACTGATACTAAGTTTAGTTTGGTTTAATAAAATAAAATGTTTATCTAAATCATTATCGTTATAAAGTACATAACATTCCGCCTGCATTGATGGGTCTCTGCCAGCACGTCCGGCTTCCTGAATATAATCTTCCAGAGAACTGGAAATATCATAATGAACAACCAGTCCAACGTCTTTTTTATCAACACCCATGCCAAAAGCAGATGTAGCTACAATTATTTGTGCATCATTATTAATAAAAGCTTCTTGATTTGCTATTTTATCATCTGAATTCATCTTTCCGTAAAATGCGCAGGCATTAAAACCATCTTTCGATAGTCTATTTGCAATATCAACCGAACGTTTTGTTCTAGAAACATATACTATAGTCTGGCAGTTTTTCTGTTCAATAAGTTTCCGAAGTTCATTATATTTTTCTTCATCTGTTTCTTTATAAAGAACAGTATAATGTAAATTTTCACGTGTTGCAGAAGTAGCAAAAATTTGCAGATCCAGATTTAATTTTTTCTTAAAATATTCGCAGATATCACTTATAACTTTTTGCTTCGCTGTTGCAGTAAAGCAAGATACCGGTATTGGCTTTTGGGTTGCTTTCTCTTTTTGCAATTCGCTGATAAAGTCACCAATATACAAATAATCTACCCTAAAATCCTGCCCCCACGCAGAAAAACAATGTGCTTCATCAATAACAAACCTTGCTATATTCCTTTTTAGTAAAATTCTGCTTAATGTCCGTGAACGCAAAGTTTCAGGTGCAATATATAAAATATTTGCCGACCCATTAGCCAAACGTTCAAATGCATCTGCGCGTTCAACCGGAGAAAGCAGTCCATTGATAGTTACAGCATCAACTATTCCATTATTATATAAATTATCTACCTGGTCTTTCATAAGAGACAGTAACGGGGAAATAACCACAGTTAATCCATGTATTGTTTTGCCAGCCATAATCGCAGGTAATTGAAAGGTCAAGGATTTACCGCCGCCTGTAGGGAACACTGCTAACAATGATTTACCATCAACAGCTGCTTGTACTGCTATTTCCTGCAAAGGTTCATCATTATAAGTTCTGAAATTCTCATATCCAAAAATTTCTTTTAAATTTTTATGAATATTAAGCTTATCTTTACAATATTCGCAACCTGTTTTACATGGAGAATTGCATAAAATTTTAAATATATTTTCTATTTCCGGATAATTCATTAAAAGCCAGGGCGGCGTAATAGAATGGTAATCATCAACCGATATCAAAGATAATACATACGCAAGCTCTATAGGCTTGTTACTAATTAAAGATTTTATATCTGCATTGGCACATATTTTCCCTTTAAATTCATTACGTATCAATTCTTCAATATCTATATTCTCAGCTTTAAAATCAACATACTCAAAAAATCCGCTAAATTCAGCATGTTTGTGTAGAAGTAAATAAAAAAGCTGTTGCATTTTTAATGACAGCAAACCAAAAGCATTAACTTCGTCATAAAATAATATTTGTGCTTTCTTGCTATCATTCAAAGGATTATTAAGTTCATCACTCTGTAATTTATCATCTTTCAGCAAAGCATGATATGGCCGTTTGGGAAAAAGCAATGGAGAAAGATATAATGTGTCTATTACTTTACTGTTAAATTTATAACTAAGTTGATTTTCAATATAATTCAAATCATGAAGAATAATGTTATGTCCGCAAATAAAATCAGCATTACTGACAAAACTGCAAAAATCTTTTATTGAATCAGAATGAAAACAAGCTTTATCATCGCGTACTGCACCAAGATCAAGTATCTTTTTATCATTAATACTTATTTCGGCATCAATAAACACAATAGACTTTGCCATTATCTTCACATCCTTTTAAATTCAATAAATTTTGAAAACACTGGTAATATATTTATTATTTTTTATCTTAATTTATCATCAATCATTTCTAAATTACATATCAAGCAGCTTTGTTTATACAAAAATTATTTTATTTCTACTTATAAGATATTTAATCTACAATAATTTGTCAATGTATATTTATTAGGTTGCTGATAAAAATATTCATTTTGTGTTTTTATGGATATTTAATTTTAAAGATATCCAGTTGAATCCCTTGCTTCCACTATTTTCATAATTATACATCACAATAATTTTATAAAAGCAAACCAAAACAGCCGGTGAAAATTCACCGGCTGCAATTACTGCAATTGTTATAAAATTTTATACCGTGCCATCTTCAAGGATGCCGAGCTTACGCCGCCAATAGCGGGAGTAAACCGCACCGGCAGGATTATTTGCCAGCACGCGGTCTTTGGTGATAATGCTTGATACCGGAGCTTTGCTGCTCATCGTAAACAGCATATCATGCCCAACGCACAAACCAACGATAAAATTAAGCTCCGTCCCGGCATCGTTTAAAATACACGCCTGCGTTTTGGGGTTACACATTGCTTCGCGCTTGCCGGGGTTAATTTTTTCCAGTTCCAACAAGTCTTTATCAACAGAGCAAACCTTACAGCAAACCGATTCTACCGCAAAGCCCTGATTTTTAAAATACTGCGCGCAGAAATGCGCTTCGTTGGCAAGGCCTATGCAAAAGGCAATGCCGATTTTCTTAACGCCAAGTTCTTTGGCAAAAAAGGCGCTTTCTTCAAGGCGCGTCATCTTCATATAATTGCGGCTTTCCGTCGCTGACGAAGCACACATCATTTTGCGGTCTTCCTCTGAATAAAACCCGCACACCTCATCATGCGAAAATCTGGTGCAGTTCTGGCCCTCAGTATAACATTTGTGATGCGGGCAAAAAGCACAGTTCATAACTATCCCTCCTCTGCTGCCTGCGCTTTTAGTATTCGTCATAACCGCTGTTAAATCCTTTTTGTCTCAAATAATACTTTTTAACACATTTTTGTAGCTTTGCAACACACTTTTAACTGGAAATACCTCCTATTATGTGGTATTATTGTAGTTGTATCTTAAGGCTTATTTTTAGGAAGAATCATTAAAAGGCAGAATATTATGGAAGAAAACCTGTTCCGTTACCCGGCTATGCTTAACTTAAAAAACAAACGCTGCACCGTTATCGGCGGCGGCAAAGTAGCGCTGCGCAAAACACGCACGCTGCTGGCAGCAGGCGCTATGGTAACAGTTATCTCGCCTGTGGCGGATGAAAACTTAACCGTGCTTGCAGCAGAAGGTAAAATAAACCTGCTTTTGCGCAGCTATCAGCCGGGCGATGTAAACGATAGTTTTTTGGTCATAGCCGCAACGGATAACGCTGAACTGAACCGCACAATTGCCGCTGATGCGCCGTGCCTTGTGAATGTAGTTACAGAGCCGGAGCTTGGCAATTTCAGTGTACCGGCCCATTCTGCAAGCGGCAGGCTGACTTTTACTGCCTTTGGCGGCGGGCTGCCGGCTTTTACAGCACTTTTGGCGCGTGACATTGCCAAAATTTACGGGAATGATTTTGCAGGCTTTGCAGACTTTTTACACGAAGCTCGCCTTAACCTGCAAAAATTAAACCTTACGCCCAAAGAACGCACTGCCTTCTGGCGCAGCCAGCTTACCGGAGAAGCCATCGGCCTTTTGCACGAAGGCCGCTTAAATACATTAAAGGAGCGCATTACTGATGCAATTGATAGTTTTAGGGTTAAATCATAAAACAGCGCCGGTAGAGGTGCGCGAAAATTTTAATTTCAGCGCCGAACGCATTGCCAGCATCCTCCGCCGGCTGCGCAATTACGATAACCTTGACGAAGCCGTGCTGCTTTCTACCTGCAACAGGACGGAGTTTTACATGGTACTGGAAGAACCGGTCAGCGGTATGAAATTTATTCAGCACCTGGTTAAGCACCTTGCCGGCAGCGGCTATAAAACAGACTATTTTTATAACCTCAGCGGTGTCAACTGCGTGCGCCATCTGTTTAAGGTTGCTTCAAGCCTTGATTCGCTCGTCATCGGCGAAGGCCAGATTTTAAGCCAGATTAAAAATGCTTACCAGATTGCCCGCGCCAATTCGATGACCGGCACAATTTTTAACACGATTTTTAACCGCGCTATTGCAACCGGCAAGCGTGTGCGCACGGAAACCAAAATAGCTTACAGCTCTGTATCCGTTTCCAGCGCTGCCGTTGACCTGGCAATGGATATTTTAGGCGATATTAAAAGCGCCAACATTCTGGTTTTAGGTGCAGGTCACATGAGCGAACTGACTGCCCGCCACCTGATTGACAAGGGCGCAAAGACAATTTTTGTCAGCAACCGCAATTTTGACCACGCCAAGGAACTGGCCGATAAATTTAACGGCACAGCCATCGCTTACAATAAATATCTTGCCCAGGCTGAAACCTCGGACATTATCATTACCTCCACCGGCGCGCCGCATTATGTTATCCGCGCCAGCGATATGCAGGAGGTTGTAAAAAAACGCAGCGGCAAACCGCTTATTATTATTGATATTGCCGTGCCGCGCGACGTCGACCCGCTTGTTGCGGATTTACCGGGCATTACGCTGTACAACATTGATGACCTGGAAGGCGTTGTCGATACCAACAAGCACTTCCGCTCTGCCGAAGCAAAACAGGCAGAAGCCATTATCGAAGAAGAAATTACCGAGCTTAAAGAACGCCTGCGTTACCTGACTATGCGCCCGGTAATGGTACAGCTGCACGAAAAAATGAACTTTTTGCGCGAAAAGGTATTAAAGCGCGCACTGGCCAAAATGCCGGATTTAACCGAGCGCGAACGCCGCATTATCGACATTATGAGCCAGCGTCTGGAGCATAAATTCCTGCGCGAGCCGATGACGGCCATGAACGCCGCTGCCGGTACGCCGGACGAAGAACGGCTGCGCAAGGTTATCTGCGAGCTGTTTCTCTTAAACAACGAAGGAGAGGACTACATCGGCGATGAAAACAAATTTGATTATTGGGACTAGGCAAAGCCTTTTAGCCCTGTGGCAGAGCAACTACATTGCCGGCCGCCTGCGCGATGAATATCCCGGCTGCGAAGTAACGCTCAAAAAAATCGTCACCAAGGGCGACCGCATTTTAGATGTGCCGCTGGCAAAAATCGGCGGCAAAGGCCTTTTTACCAAAGAAATAGAAGAAGAACTGCTTGACGGCACCATTGACATTGCCGTACACAGCCTGAAGGATATGCCGACGGTGCTGCCGGAAGGCCTGTGCCTGACTGTTATTACCGAGCGCGCCGATGCAGGCGATGCTTTTGTAAGCAACAAATACAATAAAATAGAAGAACTGCCGCGCGGTGCCGTACTCGGCACTTCCAGCCTGCGCCGCCGTGCGCAGCTGCTTACCAGACGCCCGGACTTGAACATAGTTGACCTGCGCGGCAATGTTGATACACGCCTTAGAAAACTTGACGAAGGCAGTATGGATGCTATCATTCTCGCGGCTTCGGGCCTTACACGCCTTGGCCACGCTGACCGCATCAAGGAAATTATTCCCGGCGATTACTGCCTGCCTGCCGTAGGGCAGGGCGCGCTTGCCGTAGAATGCCGCACCGATAATTTCAGGGTGCGCCAGATGCTGGACTTTTTAAATGATGCAGCAACCAAACAGGCAACCGATGCCGAACGCGCCTTTTTAGGGCTTATCGAAGGCGGCTGCCAGGTACCTATCGGCGTACACGCCGAAGTTAAAGAAAACCGCATTTTCATTGAAGCTGTCATCGCGTCGCTCGACGGAAGCACCGTTCTGCGCGATAAGACAGAAGGCAATGCCCAGGACGCAGCAGCATTGGGACGTGCCCTCGGGCAGAAAATGCTTGAAAACGGCGGCAAGGAAATCCTTGCGGCTATCCTGTAAGGAGAGAAATATATGACAAAACAAGGAAAAGTTTACCTCATCGGCGCAGGCCCCGGCGACCCGGGTTTATTATCCATCAAAGCAATGGAATGCTTAAAGGCTGCCGACGCCGTTGTTTATGACAGACTAGCTGACCCGCGTATTTTAAGCTATGCCCGCCCCGATGCCGAAATGGTATATGTCGGCAAGGCATCTGCCAACCACACCATGCGCCAGCCGGACATCAACAAGCTTCTGGTTAAGCTTGCCGCTGAAGGCAAAACAGTTGCCCGCCTTAAAGGCGGCGACCCGTTTGTATTTGGCCGCGGCGGCGAAGAAGCTATCGAGCTTTTGGAAGCAGGCCTGCCGTTTGAATTTGTGCCTGGCGTAACCAGCGCTATTGCCGTTGCCGAATATGCAGGCATCCCTGTTACCCACAGGCGCGTTGCAACTTCCTTTGCCGTTATCACCGGCCACGAAGACCCCACCAAGGGTGAATCTACCATTAACTGGCAAGGGCTGGCAACCGCTGTTGACACGCTTGTATTTTTAATGGGCGTAGAAAACATTCCTAAAATTACGCAAAAACTGATAGAAAACGGCCGTGCAGCCGATACCCCTGCCGCCGTTATCCGCTGGGGCACCCACCCAGAGCAGCAGACGCTTGTCACCACAGTTGGCAACGCCGCCGCAGACGTAGCCGCCGCAGGGTTAAAACCGCCCGCTATTTTTATAGTAGGCAACGTAGTTAAGCTGCGCGATAAGCTGCGCTGGTACGATAACAAGCCGCTGTTTGGCAAAACAATCGTTGTTACCCGTGCGCGCGCCCAAGCAAGCGCCCTGACCAAACAGCTTGAAGCAGAAGGCGCCAAAGTTATTGAAGCGCCCTCCATTAAAATTGTGCCGCCTGCAAGCTATGATGAATTGGATGCCGCAGTAAAAAACATTTCTGCTTATAAATGGGTTGTGCTCACCAGCGCCAACGGCGTTAAAGCCTTCTTTGCACGCCTTGCCGCACTCGGCATGGATTCGCGCGCACTGGCAGGCGTTAAAATCGCCGCTATCGGCTGCGGCACCGCCAAAACACTATCAGGCTTCGGCATTACTGCCGACCTTGTGCCCGCCACCTACAAAGCCGAAGAACTGGCAGAAGCGTTAAGCCCGCAGCTTGCCCAGGACGACAAAGTGCTTTTGCCGCGCGCTATGGAAGCACGCGAAGTACTGCCTGAAACGCTGCGCAAGCTCGGCGCTGAAGTAGACGTTATTACCGCCTACGAAACCGTTGCTGACTGCAGCAACAAAGCTGAACTTATCGAGGCACTCACAAAAAAAGAAATTGACATGGTTACTTTCACCAGCTCCAGCACCGTCACCAACTTTTTAAAGGTACTGGACGGCAACAAAGAACTGCTTAACGGCGTAAGCCTGGCAGCAATCGGCCCTGTAACCGCTGAAACCTGCCTTAAAAACGGACTGACACCCGCTGTAACCGCCAAAACCTTTACCATTGCCGGTTTAACGGATGCTATAAAAAGCTATTACAACAAGGAGTGATTAACGATGGGCTTTCCTATCTACCGCCCGCGCCGTACCCGCGCAACCGCAAACCTGCGCAGCATGATACGCGAAACAGAGCTTTCTGTAAATGATTTAATTTATCCGTTATTTGTCGTTCCCGGCAAAAATATCAAACACGAAATCGAATCCCTGCCCGGTAATTACCACTGGTCGCTCGACCGCCTGCCGGAAATCCTGGATGAAGTTACCGCACTTAAAATCCCTGCCGTAATTTTATTCGGCATTCCCTCTTATAAAAACGCAACCGGCAGCAGCGCCTGGGACCCGGAAGAACCAGTACAGCAGGCCTGCCGCCTGATTAAACAAAAATATCCTGACCTCGTCATCGTTACCGACGTCTGCCTGTGCGAATACACCGAACACGGTCATTGCGGCGTGCTGGAAAACGGCTGCACCGTAAATAACGACGCAACCCTGCCGCTGTTGGCAAAAGTTGCTGTATCCCACGCCAAAGCCGGCGCTGATATTATCGCTCCCTCCAACATGATGGATGGTTATGTAAAAGCAATACGCGCTGCGCTTGACGAAGAAGGCTTCAGCAATACCGCCATTATGGCTTATTCTGCCAAATACGCATCTGCTTATTACGGTCCGTTCCGCGCTGCCGCAGATTCTGCCCCGAGCGCAGGCGACCGCAAAGGCTACCAGATGGACCCCGCCAACAGCGACGAAGCACTGCGCGAAGTTGAGCTTGATATTGAAGAAGGCGCAGACATCGTTATGGTTAAACCGGCGCTGGCCTTTATGGATATCATCCGCCGCGTAAAAGATAACTTTAACCGCCCGCTGTGTGTTTACAACGTAAGCGGCGAATATGCCATGGTTAAAGCAGCAGCCCAGAAAGGCTGGATTGACGAAAAACGCATCGTTATGGAAACCATGACCGGTTTTAAACGTGCCGGTGCTAAAATGATTATCACCTACCACGCCCTTGACGTAGCCAAATGGCTGCGCGAAGAATAGGAGGACGCTATGCAGCACGCAAAATCCGAAGCGGCTTTTGAAGAAGCTAAAAAATATATTCCCGGCGGCGTCAACAGCCCTGTGCGCTCCTTCCGCAGCGTAGGCGGCGTTCCGCCGATTATTGCAGGCGGCTGCGGCAGCAAGCTGACCGATATCGACGGCAACGAATATATTGACTATGTACTTTCTTACGGCCCGCTGCTTTTAGGCCACGCATATCCGGTTGTTACCAAAGCCATTAAAGACGCTGCTGAAAAAGGTTCGTCCTACGGCGCGCCCACGCTTGCGGAAACCGAGCTTGCCAAACTTGTATGCCGCCTTGTGCCTTCCATGGACATGGTGCGCATGGTAAACAGTGGCACCGAAGCAACCATGAGCGCACTGCGCCTGGCACGTGCCTATACCGGACGCGACAATATTGTAAAATTCATCGGCTGCTATCACGGCCATCACGACAGCCTGCTGGTTAAAGCAGGCAGCGGCGCTGCAACGCTTGGCGTGCCTGACAGCCCGGGCGTACCGAAAAATGTTGCTGCAAATACCATCACCGTACCGTTTAACGACATTGACGCGCTGGAAGAAGTGTTCCGCGCGCAAGGCGAAACCATTGCCGCAGTTATTATGGAGCCTACCCCCGGCAACATGGGACTTGTGCTTCCCGCAGACGGCTATCTTGCCAAAGTACGCGCCCTTACCAAAGAATACGGCACACTTCTCATCTGCGACGAAGTAATGTCCGGCTTCCGCGCTTCGCAGGGTGGCTCGCAGGCGCTGTACGGCATTGACCCCGACATTACCTGCCTGGGCAAAGTTATCGGCGGCGGCCTGCCGGTAGCGGCTTACGGCGGCAAACGTAAAATTATGGAAATGGTTGCCCCTGTCGGCCCAATGTACCAGGCTGGAACCCTTAGCGGCAACCCGTTGGCCATGGCAGCAGGCATTGCTAACCTTACCTATATGGAAGAACACAATGTCTGTGCAACGCTCGAAAGCCATGCAGCAATCCTCGTCGGCGGCTTGGAACGCGCAGCAGCAAAAGCAGGCGTGCCTGTACAGTGCCACCGCCTGGGCTCGATGTTCACCGTATTCTTTAACGATAAACCCGTTACTGATTACGCATCCGCCTCTGCCAGTGACCTGGACGCTTTCCGCATTTACTTCCACAGTATGCTGGAACAAGGCATTTACCTGCCTCCTTCCCAGTTTGAAACCAACTTTATTTCATTGGCTCATACGCCGGAAGATATTGAAAAAACCATTGCCGCTGCCGAAAAAGCATTTGCAGACGTTGCAGCAGCGAAGAAATAAAACCGCTTAATTTTAAACGCCATCAAGGATAGTTTTAATTATTCTTGATGGCGTTTTTATCTTTCCTTTTATATATTATTATGCTATACTATTAAACGCCTCCCATTTTGAAAGGAGGTGTTATCAAGTGGAGGATATACACTCACAAATCTGGGAACTGTTACTTGCCCCATTATTTGTAAATATTATTGCCATCTGGTTTTCCTGGTGGTTAAATAAACGCAAATAATAAAATAGTAACTATAAACCGTGTAGCTGCAACTGCACGGTTTTTATTTTATATATGAAAAAAGGACGTGCTGCAACACGTCCTAATTTCGTTATCTCGTGGGAGATACACTCACTTCTGTGTATTTATAATAAATCTAATACGGTTTTTTGTCAAGCCGCAGACTTATTTAATAATAGCAGCTTTAACAGCCTGGCGGATTCTCTCCATGCCGTTTTTAGTAGATGCAAGGCTGTCGATGTACATCATAGAATACTGAGCGCCGATGTAATTGCGGAAGCGGTTGAAATGTTCGCCTTCCAGTTCAGCTTTGCTCATGCCGTAATCTTTAGCAGCAATTTCTTTCAGGATTGCTACGGATTTCTGGCAAGCCGGGCCGCTGAGTACAAAGTCGTGGTCGCCAAGGCTTGTGATGTAGCCTTCCTGTTTATGCGGAGTAGGAATGGTGTCTTTAGAAGTTACAAGGCCGAGTTTTTCAGCATCTTTGCCGGCAATAATTGCCGCTGCCTTCAGATAGCCAACAACAGTCAGTTCATCCTTGCCTGTCGGGATAGTATGTGCGCAGGATTGGGCAACAACTTCTTCAACCGGGAAGCCGCGGTAAATAACTTCGGCGATACTGAAAATATGGTGAGCGCCGGTGCCTGCAATCTGATATTCAGGCAGGGAAGCCTGGTCCTTCTGCCACTGGAATACCAACGGTTTTGCCAGGTCATGCAGCGCTTGGGCAGAAATTACAATGTCATGGCTGATATCGCTCTTGAACAAACCGGTGTAAGTATTGTAAATGCCTTCGGAAATTTGCAGGTTAGCTGCGGTATGGGTTGCAAGACCGCCCGGATAGGCATGGTGGCTTGCGTAACCGCTGCCCGGAGCAGAATAGAACGGCTGCGGCAGCCCGCCGTTATACGGCGGCAAAAAGTTTTCCAGCGAAGTTTTGCTGGTATCTATCAATCCGGCTGCGGCCAGCTTGTTGTAAACGGCACGTTTGCTGCCCGGCAGCTGGTAATTGTTCATAAAGGTCGGTACAGGATTATTGATAACATCCATCGTCATACGTTTCAGGGTCGGGTTCTGGATGGTATTGACTGTATCTTTAATCTTCTGGTAAGAAAGCTGTACCAGTTCAGAATTTGCTGCCAGTTTTACGGCATCCGGCAAATCATTATAAGCGGCTGCCTTAACCTTGGCACCTGCGGCAAAGCTCATGCCAGGCATATTCAGCATAGCTGCGCCGATAGCTGCACCGGCAGTCATCTGCAAAAATTTTCTGCGCGAAATTTTGTCATTCAAATTAGTCATTTTAGCTCCTCCCAAATCAAGAGTATTATAAATTACCTTGATTATAACGGAGGATTATTCAGCCGCGATTAAGCCGTTGTAAAACTTTCTGCACGCATAGGAAAATCTAAGTAAAATTATGCAAAAAATAAGGCATGGCGGTTAAGCACATGCCCAATTTTTTAATTTTTACTGCTCAGCGTTTTCCTGCACTTCCAGCGCAGCCAGGCTGAACTCGGTAATTTTAGCTTTTTTGTCCAGCGTAAATACGATGCTTACAGCCGGTTCGCGCGAAAAACCTGCAATATAAGTCAGGCGGTCAGCTTTGTCAAAGCGTTCAAATGCAAAAAATTTGGTTTCTTTGTGGTTGCCGAATTTTTCTTTAACCTGGCGCTGCATAGCAATAAAGGTATTTACATTCATGTTTTTAGCAAGGTCAGCAGACATTGCTTTTTCAGCATCCTTGTAGCCGAGCGTATCGCTGGCAACCAGCGCGTTAATTACTTTCTGCGCAGAATTTTCCGCATCATTCAGCGCGCTGCTGTTTTCTGTTGCCATGCAGGTTGCCGCAAAGGCCAGCGTCAAAAGCGTGGTAAGCAAAACAATAAATTTTTTCATAAAATCGCCTCCTGTTAATTTTTTATATTTTACCGCTTACGCGGATTTTTACTTACTGCTGAGCATATACATCGGGTCAACATACTGCCCGTCAACCAGCACTTCAAAATGGATATGCGGTCCAGTGCTGTAACCGCTGCTGCCTGCAAAACCGATAATATCGCCCTTGCGGACGGCTTCACCGTCTGTAACAGCAATACCGCTCATGTGCCCGTAGGCAGTTTCGTAACCATTGCCATGGTCTATTTTTACATAGCGGCCATAACCGCCGTTCCATCCGGCCTGCTCTACCGTGCCTGCCGCCGCTGCATATACCGGCGCACCAAAATCAACGGCAATATCAATTCCCGGATGCCAGTCATAACCGCCGCCAATCGGCGCCATGCGCCCGCCGTAATCCGAGCTGATTACGCCGCCGTCCGTCGGCCACAAATCCGGAAAAGCATTCAGCGAATTGCTGCGTTTTTCCATCGCTGCCAGCAGCTCCTTCATCGAAGCTTTTTTATCGCCAATCTGCTGCTTGATATTTTGGTTCTGCACCTCTAAAATGCTCATCATATCCGGCAGCTGCATATCTGCCGGGCCGCCGCGTCCCATGTATTCCGGCTTAACCGCCGTACCTTCGTCCTGCGCTGGCGTGCCAAGCTGCATACTGCTTTCCGGGTCGCGTATCAGCGCGCGGCGCAAGCGGCTTTCCAGCGTCGCCATTTCGCTCATATCGCGCAGCATTTTTTCGTTATCGTCAAGCAAAGTCTGCATGCGTTCTTCATACTCTGCCTTATGCGCGCGGTAATCGGCAAACTCCTGCTGCAAACTGCTGTAACGCACAAACGCATACGCTGCGTAAATGCCAAAACCAACCGCCGCCACAGCCAGCACTGCCGCTGCTTTAAACACCAGTGCTGGTATTTTATAGCTTTTGCCTTGCGGCGATGTAAAAGTATAAAATTTATCGTTCTGCATTGTTATTCCCTCTTACTTAAAATAACCAAAACGCTGGCCCAGCGCCAGCACCCTGCGCCCGATAAAGGGTATATCCTCCAGGTCATCTTTATTAAGCCCGCCGATGCCTGTCAGCGCAACGGCATATACCGGCACGGCCACAACCATCGCAGCCAAGATGCTCCACGCGCCAAAGCCTGCGGCTGTCACCAGCACACCATAAACCGCCGCGCCCATAACCGCCGCCGCAAATGCAGGTTTGATTATGCCGCCAAGGCTGAGCGTGTAATGCGCATGCCTGTAAATAAATATCATATTTAAAAACGCCGCAATGCCAAAATCGGCCAGCGTCGCTATGGAAGCGCCGTTAATACCAAGCGCAGGCTGAGCCGTAAGCACCCAGCTTAAGCAAACCTTAATTGCCGCCGCCACAATCATGGCCATAACCGGCAGCGCCGTTTTGCCAAGCCCCTGCAAAATACCGGTGCTTATCTGGTGCAAGCCCAAAAGAAAAATGCCAAAGCTCATGGTGCGGATTGCCCCTGCCGCCCCCGGCGCATTATAAATAAGCGCCGCTACGTCCCCTGCTAAAAAATACAGGCCTACGGAGCAGGGCATGGTAATAATCATCGCTACGCGGAAAGCCGTGCTGATTTTTGCCTTAATACCGGCATCATCTTTAAGCGTGCGCGATTCGGAAATGGCCGGGACAAGATTTATCGTCATCGCCGCCGTAAAAATAGTTGCCAGGTTTACAAGCGGCACCGCCATACCGGTAAGATAACCAAACAGCTCTGTCGATTCACCGATACTGAAACCCGCAGCTTCAAGCCGCTGCGGCACAATAAGCAAATCCAGATTAGCCACCACCGGCAGCATCAGGCTGCTGAGCGATACCGGCAGAGCCAGTTTCAACAAGCGGGTAATAATTTTGCGTGCCGGTTCCGGATTCTGCACTGCTGCCGCGCCCTGCATTTTATCTTTTAAACTGCGTTTAAGGCGCGCATAAAACCACATCAGCACCAAGAGCGCGCAGAACGCGCCAACGCCTGCGCCCATACTTGCACCGCCTGCTGCATATTCCAGCCCATACGGCATAAACATATAGGCAAAAACAATCATCGTTACAACGCGCATCAGCTGCTCCACAACCTCAGAAGCCGCCGTCGGCGTCATTATCTGCCAGCCCTGCAAATATCCGCGGAAGCTGGCCAGAAAAGTTACAAAAAATACCGCCGGTGCCAGCGCAATAATAGAATAATAAGCGCGCGCGTCGCGAATCCAGTGGTTATCAATCAGCCAGCCTGCGCCAAACCACAGCGCCGATGAGAACATCAGGCCGCTTATAAACAGCAGCCGCAGCGATACGTTAAATACCCTTTTGGCACCAAAGAAATCATTAGCCGCCACTTTTTCTGCCGTAATGATTGAAATGGCCACCGGAATACCTGCCGACGACACCGTTATCGCCATCAGGTAAATCGGGAACCCCATCTGGTAAAGCCCAATGCCCTCGCCGCCAAGCACGCGCGACAGGATAATCCAGTTTACCGAACCGATTACCTTTACCACCATGCTGGAAGCCGTGAGAATCAAAGTACCTTTTAAAAATTTTTTGTTGCCTGTACTGCCGTTATTTTCTGACATACGCGCCGTCCTAATCCCAAAAATAAATACTCATTATAATTATCTCTTTAAAAATCTGTTTTGACAAGTCTTTTGCAATTCTTTTTCACAAAATCTTACGCTTTGCCGCTCTGCTTCTTGCACTTTACGCCGCAAATTGCTACAATTAAATATATATAATTACGGACGGAGGTTAAACAATGAAAAAATTACTTGCTTGTTCCCTTATCGCTATGCTGGCCTGCGGCGCACTTCTGGCAGGCTGCGGCGGCGATAAAAAAGATGAAGCTGCCAACGGCAAAACCAAGGCTGCCTTTGTTTATGTAAGCTCTGCCAAAGACGGCGGCTATTCCATGTCGCACGAGCTGGGCCGCCAGTACGTTGCCAAAAACATGCCGGAGGTAGAAACTTCCTTTATGGAATCCGTACCGGAAGGCGCTGACTCTGAGCGTGTTATCAATCAGCTGGCTGCCCAAGGCAACAAAATTATTTTTACCACCAGCTTCGGCTATATGGACCCGACCATCAACGTTGCCAAAAAATTTCCGGATATTACCTTCCTGCACTGCTCCGGCTTTAAAACCGCGCCTAACGTAGGCACTTACTTTGGCCGCATGTACGAAGCGCGTTACGTTACCGGCATTGTTGCAGGCAAACAGACCAAAACCAACACCATCGGCTTTGTAGCCGCTTTCCCGATTCCTGAGGTTATCCGCGCCATCAACGCCTTTACCCTTGGCGTGCAGAGCGTTAACCCGGATGCTACCGTTAAAGTTTTGTGGACCAACACCTGGTATAACCCCACTACCGAAAAACAGGCAGCTTTAACGCTGATTGACGCTGGCGCAGACGTTATCGCCCAGCACCAGAACACCCCCGGCCCGCAGCAGGCTGCTGAAGAACGCGGCGTGTACGGCATTGGCTACAATGTAGATATGTCTGCCAACGCTCCGAAGGCATCCCTGACTTCTGCTATCTGGAACTGGGGCCCGTATTACGAAAAGACCATCAAAGAAGTTGAAGCAGGCACCTGGAAATCCTCCGCTTACTGGGGCGGCATGAAAGATAAGGTTGTAGATATTGCTCCTTACGGCCCGGCTGTAACGGAAGAAACCAAACAACTGGCTGACGCTGCCAAACAGAACATTATCGACGGCAAGCTGAATGTTTTTGCAGGCCCGCTGTATGACCAGACCGGCGCAGAACGTGTACCGGCAGGGCAGGTCCTTACCGATAAGGACTTGCTTTCCATCGACTGGTTTGTTAAAGGCGTAGACGGACAAATCAACAAATAATTTTTAATTACCGGCGGCTCATGGCATATCCATGCGCCGCTTTTTACTTGCAAAGGATGTAAAACCATGGTTGATAAAATCAAAATCCGCGGTGCGCGCGTGCATAATTTAAAAAATATTGACGTTGATGTGCCGCTGAACAAAATTGTAGGCATTGCAGGCGTATCGGGCAGCGGCAAATCTTCGCTGGCGCTGGGCGTGCTGTATGCCGAAGGTTCGCGCCGCTATCTGGAGGCGCTTTCGACCTATACGCGCCGCCGCATGACGCAGGCCGCCAAAGCGCAGGTTGATGAAGTATTGTATGTACCGGCGGCGCTGGCGCTGCACCAAAGGCCAGGCGTGCCCGGCATCCGCAGCACCTTCGGCACAGGCACAGAACTTTTGAACAGCCTGCGCCTGATGTTTTCGCGCCTTGCCAGCCACCGCTGCCCTAACGGGCATTATGTGCCGCCGTCGCTGGCCGTTGCAGCCGAACAGCCGCTGAAATGCCCTATCTGCGGCGCTGAATTCTGGGCTCCCGGAGCAGAAGAACTTGCCTTCAACAGCCAGGGCGCCTGCCGCACCTGCGACGGTACCGGCATGGTACGCACGGTAGACCGCAGCACGCTGGTGCCCGATGAAAGCCTGAGCATCGACGAAGGAGCCGTCGCTCCATGGAACTCACTGATGTGGTCGCTGATGACCGACGTCTGCCGCGAAATGGGCGTGCGCACAAATATCCCCTTCCGCGATTTGACGGACAGGGAAAAAGACATTGTTTACAACGGCCCGGCCGAAAAAAAGCATATTTTTTATAAAGCCAAAAACAGCAACCAGGCAGGCGAGCTGGATTTTACATATTACAACGCAGTTTACACCGTCGAAAATGCTCTTGCCAAAGTTAAGGACGAAAAAGGCATGAAGCGTGTGGAAAAATTTTTAAAGCAGGATATTTGCCCCGACTGCCGCGGCACACGCCTTTCGGACGCAGCACGCGCACCAAGGCTGCGCGGAATCGGCCTTGACGAAGCCTGCCGGATGACGCTGACGGAACTTACCAAATGGGTGAACGGCGTACCCGCCAGCCTGCCGCAAGCCATGCAGCCTATGGCAAAAAGCATTTGCGAATCCTTTCAGAGCGTAGCCAAAAGGCTGCTTGATTTAGGGCTGGGCTATCTGACGCTGGACCGCGCCAGCAATACACTCTCCACCGGAGAACGCCAGCGCATGCAGCTTGCCCGCGCAGTACGCAACCGCACCACCGGCGTGCTTTATGTGCTGGATGAACCTTCTATCGGACTGCACCCCTCCAACATCGTCGGCCTTACCGGCGTTATGCGCGATTTGATTGCCGACGGCAACTCTGTCATTCTTGTTGACCACGATACACAGATTTTAAAAACAGCGGACTGGCTGATTGAAATGGGCCCGGAAGCAGGCGCTGGCGGCGGCCGCGTTATCGCTGAAGGCAGCATTAAAGACATTGCCGGCAACGCTAACTCCAAAATCGGGCCGTTTCTCAGTGCAAATGCTGCTATAAAAATCCGCCCGCAGGCAGAAGCGTCATCCATGTTCAATGAAGGGCACATAAGTCTCGCCACGGGCGCAATCCACACCGTAAAACCACTGGAGGTTGATATACCCAAAGGCAGGCTGACGGTTGTAACCGGAGTAAGCGGCAGCGGCAAAACCACGCTGATACTGGAAAGCCTTGTACCGGGGCTGAACGCCAAAATAAACGGCACAAAAATGCCGGAACACGTACTGGCGGCAGAAGCAGACGGCATCCGCAGCGTTAAGCTGATTGACGCCACGCCGATTGGCATTAACGTGCGCTCTACCGTTGCCACCTATGCCAATGTGCATGACGAACTGCGCAAAATTTTTGCGCGCACAGAAGCCGCCAAAAGCTTTGGTTTTAAAGCAGGTGATTTTTCGTACAACACAGGCAAACTGCGCTGCCCAACCTGCGACGGCACCGGCGCTATCAATCTTGACGTGCAGTTTCTGCCGGACGTGCAAATTCCCTGCCCAGATTGCCGCGGCAGCCGCTACGGCAAAGACGCTGCAAAAGTAAAATACACCAATAGCAGCGGGCAGTCTTATTCCCTGCCGGACTTGATGGACATGGACATCAGCACAGCCCTTACCGCCTGCGCGGATTTAAAGCTGGTGCGCCAGCGTTTGCAGGTATTGCAGGATTTAGGGCTTGGTTATCTGACGCTGGGCGAAGAAACGCCGAGCCTTTCTGGCGGTGAAGCGCAGCGTCTGAAACTGGCCAGCGAAATGGGCAAAACACAAAGCGACGCTGTTTTCATCTTTGATGAACCTACAATCGGCCTGCACCCGCTGGACGTGCAAACGCTTCTGGCAGTTTTCCAAACGCTTATTGACAGCGGCGCAACCGTTATCGTCATCGAACACGACCTTGACGTTATCAGAAACGCCGATTACATTATCGACATGGGCCCCGGCGGCGGGGAAGAAGGCGGGCTCATCGTCGCTGCCGGTACGCCGCAGCAGATTAAAGCCGCGCCGCAAAGCATCACCGGCAGGTTTATTTAAAAATTTATTTGTTTACAATTTTAAATTTATAGATTTGGTTTTATAATGAATATAATATTATGTTTTGGAGGGAAAATTATGAAACAATACATTGTTGACGCTTTTACAGATAAAGTTTTTGCAGGCAACCCTGCCGCTGTGTGCCTGCCGGAAAGCTGGCCGCAGGACAGCCTGCTTCAAAGCATTGCCATTGAAAACAACCTGTCGGAAACAGCCTTTGCCGTTAAAGAAACGGACGGCCGCTACCGCTTGCGCTGGTTTACGCCCGGCGGCGAAATTGATTTGTGCGGCCACGCCACGCTGGCAACAGCTTATGTAATTACGCGCTTTGTTGAACCGAACTGCACACATGTAGAGTTTAACACCATGAGCGGTGTTTTGACGGTTGACAAACGCGGCGATTTGTTTGAAATGGATTTTCCGGCTTACGAACTGCAAAAGGTTAAAGTAACCGACGCAATGGAACGTGCACTTGGCGCACGCCCGCGCGAAGCATACATTGCCCGCGACCTGCTCTGCGTATTCGATAACGAAGAAACAGTGCGCAGCATGCAGCCGGATTTTGCCGCTTTAAAAGAGCTGGACGGCCTGTTGGTAAACGTAACTGCCGGCGGCAAGGATTTTGACTGTGTTTCGCGCTCGTTTGCACCCAAACTGAATGTTGCGGAAGACCCTGTCTGCGGCAGCGGGCATTGCCATATCCTTCCGTATTGGACGCAAAAGCTTGGCAAAAACGAACTTGTTGCCTATCAGGCATCAAAACGCGGCGGCGTAATTTATGCCCGCCTGGCTGATGGGCGCTGCTATTTAAGCGGCAAAGCAGCCCTGTTTGCCAAAGCAGAAATTTTTACAGACTGATTTTGTATAAAATAACAAAATTCAACCTTATTATTACCTTTTATGCACCCTTTATTTTGTAAAAATACACAAAAAGAGATTAAAAATGCAATACATTGATTTTTATGCTTCGCCGCTTGGCAAAATGACAATAGCAAGCAATGGGCAAAAGCTGACCGGACTTTGGTTTGATAAACAAAAATATTTTGGCGCAGGGCTGGCAGTTGATGTAAAGCAGCAAAGCCTGCCTATATTTGCCAAAACAAAAAAATGGCTTGATATTTACTTCAGCGGCAGGCAGCCGGATTTTACGCCGCCGCTTGAATTAAACGGCTCACCCTTCCGCCTTACCGTGTGGAATTTATTGCTGCAAATTCCCTACGGAAGCACCGTAACCTATAAGGATTTAGCTGCCAAAATTGCCGCACAGCAAACTAAAAAAGCCATGTCCGCACAGGCCATCGGCGGCGCTGTCGGGCACAACCCCATCAGTATTATTATACCCTGCCACCGTGTTACCGGCACAAACGGCAGCTTAACCGGCTACGCCGGCGGGCTTGACAAAAAGCTTGAACTTTTAAAGTTAGAAGGCCTTGACACTTCAAAATTTACAATCTCCAAAGGGTAAACTAAAAGCCTGCAACACAGTTTTGTGTTACAGGCTTTTTATTATTCTACCAGCAATAAGCCAAAATGGTTTTGCTGTTCATCCCTGTTTTTTAATGTATGTATTTCTATGCCGTTAGCCCGCACCGTTGCAAACACGTCGATGCCGCAGGCTTCCATGGCAGGCACCGTTTCTTTAGGAAAATTGCAGAAATTAGGATTGCACTGCCTGCATTTTTCGCACGGACCGCTGCCAAAGGCAATAACCTTATAGTAGTCGTCCATAAACAACTGCCTTGCCGCCTTCACCGCCAGCGGCGTAACAATACTCATATCATGGCAGCGGAACAAAATCGCCTTGGTATAGCAGTCAATAATCTCCTGCGTTTCTTTCCATGTAGGCGTATTAGGCGGGCAGCGGTGGCTTTTGCCGTAAGTGCTGCACCCATAACGGCACTTATACACCGTCCACGGCGCGGTAACAATGGTTTTAGGGTCAATCACGCGCGCCAAATCCGCACCGCCGTCATATAAAAACTGAAAATATTTTTCCATAACTATGCCCCTCCTGAAAATCACACAATTATATTGCTTTTATTTTAAAATAACGCCATTTCATTTTCAAGAGAAACTACGGATAAATTTATTTCAGCAGTTCGCGCAGTTTTTTGCGGTCGGTTTTGCCGCTTTCGTTTTTGGGCAGCCCGTCCATAAAAATTATGCGCTTAGGCAGCTCGTGTTCAGTCAGTTTTGGGCGCAGTTCACGCAGTAAACCGGTTTTATTAAGCCCGCTGCCAACAACAAACGCCGCCAGCACATCGCTGGCGCCGCCGCAGGCTAATACCGCCGCATCCTCAACGCCGGTACAATCCAAAAGCGCGTCCGTTACCTTTAAGCCCGATATTTTAATGCCGTTAATATTATACATTTCGTCGCGCCGCCCCAAAAAGTTCAGGCGCCCCTGTTCATCAATACTGCCGCAGTCGCCAAGCGTTGCCGGGCATTGTTTGCCGATAACGGCATAAGCCGTGTCAATGTAAATTTCGCCATTCTGCACGCTTACGCCGATACCGTTAAACGGCCTGCCGATAACAGTGCGGTCATCAGTCATTTCGCTGCCTTTGATATAGGTAATATAGTTCAGTTCACTCGCGCCGTAATACAGCACCACCTCTGCATTTGGCATTACAGACCGCACTGCCGCCGCATCTTTTTTATCAAACCCCTGCGAGCCTGCAATTATATGCTTAACACCGGGCAGCGCAGTTTTTATGCTGCGCGCCAGCAGCCTTAATTTGGTTGGTATCAGGTAAACAACATCGCAGTTATTTTGGGCAATCATCTCCTGCCACAGACGGGGGCGGAACCTGTCTGCCGCGGCAACTGCCGCACCGGCGTAAAAAGCGCCCATGTAAAGGTTTAAGTTACCGGTAAAAGCAAGGCTGCCCTGTGCAAACATGGTGCTGTTTTCCGTTACGCCAAACACGCAGTTCTGTTCTTTAAAAAAGCCTGCCCAGCTGTCAAACGTGCGGAACAGTACCTTGGCCGCACCAGTCGTGCCGCTTGTCATTGCGCCCATACAGGCTTCCGGCGGCGGCACAATATCCTTTAAATGTTCCGTATCAGCCTCCTGCGGCGCAAGCACCGGCACCCAGTCCGTACCGGCCAGCGCAATAAATTCAATAAGCTGTTCTGCAACCGTAGTTTTTTTAATAAAAAACGCGCGGCGGCTGCCGCTGATTTCATTTCTGCGCTGCTGTGCCAGTTTGCACAAATCACCATAGGTATAAATACGCTGTTCTGTTATTAAAGCCGCCTTAAAAGGCGGCTTTTGTGCAAGCATTGCTAAATAATCCATGCTATTACCCTCAGTATTTTTCTATTAAAAGCGCTGTGCCAACGCCGCCTGCCGCCGCAACACCTGCTGCGCCGAACCTGCCTCCGCGCTGTGCCAGCGATTTTAACAAATGCAGTAAAATAATCGCGCCCGAAGCGCCATAGGGATGCCCGTATGCCAGCGCCCCGCCGAAAATGTTATAGCCGTCCTCATGACCGGGAAACTCACGTTCAAAAAGCACGTCGATAACGGCAAAAGCTTCATTTACTTCAAAGCAGTCTATATCTGTATGCGCCAGCCCGTTTTTGGCAAGCAGTGCCTTTAACGCTAAAATCGCGCTTTTGGGGCTTACCAGCGGGTCGCCGCCAACCGCCACGCTGCTGCGTACTTTGGCCTGCACCGCAAGGCTATGCGCTTTGGCATAAGCCTCGCTTGTTAAAAGCACAAAGGCCGCGCCGTCGTTAGTCAGGCAGGCGTTTGCAGCATTGGTAAATTTGCCGCCTTGCAGTACGCAGGGCAGCCTGTCCAGCAAACGCTGGCTCATTTTTGGCCGTATGCCTTCGTCACGCACTGCGCCGAAGCACGGCACAATAATATCCTGCAAAACGCCGTCAGCCGCTGCCTGCGCTGCCAGATGGTGGCTGCGCAAAACCCACGGGTCACTTTCCGCGCGGCTGATTTTTTCGCGTTCTGCCGTCAGCTCCGCGCCTTCAAGCATTACCGTTTCGCGGTGAATGCCGGGCATAAACTTAGCCACGCTGTAAGTGCCTTCGCCATTATAATCCGGGTGATTAGCGTTATATCCGCGCCGCGGCTGGGTAGATGTGCTTTCAAAGCCGCCAGCAATAATTACATCGGCTTCGCCCGCTTCTATTTTAGCCGCCGCCATCGCCACTGCTTCCAGCGCACTGCCGCACTGCACGTCAACGCTTACGGCAGGTATGCTTTCGTCAAGCCCGGCTTCCAGTGCCGCCAGCCGCGCAATATTGCCGCCCGCACCCACGCCGTTGCCTGCAATAATCTGCTGCGGCACGGCATTATATTTTTTTACAACTTCTTTCAGCACCGCTGCGCCCAAAAGCTCTGCTGGCACGTGCTTATACACGCCGCCCGTAAGCCCCACATAGCTGCGCAGCCCGCCGGTTAAACAAACCTTGTCCATTACCTGCCGCCGCCAATCGCTCTTTGTATCGGCGCGGTAATATACGCCGCCGCGATACACTTAACAATATCCATCGGAATAAACGGCAAAGCACCGGTCAGCACTGCTTTATCCCAAGCGATGCCGGTAATAAATTTAAGCTGCGCCACACCGAACAAATAAATTACCGGTATGCCGATAACAATGCCCAAAAACGCACAGCGCTTAAAACCGTAATTTTTACCGCGCAGCCAGCTGATAATCAGCGCCGCCGCCAAAAAACCAAAAATATAACCGCCCGTCGGGCCAAACAGTTTGCCCGGGCCGCTTGTGCCGCCTGTAAATACCGGCAGGCCTGCCAGCCCCATCAGAAGATAGGCGCACATCGAGATAAGAACCTGCCGCGGAGTCAGCAAAAACCCCAGCAAATTAACAAATACCGTTTGCAGCGAAATCGGCGAAAGCGAAAAGGGCAGCGGGATAATAACATACGCCGATACACAGTTCATCGCCATTAAAAGCGCCATTTTTACGGTTTCTCTTGTGCTGCCTGCCGTATTTACCTCTGACATTTTATTATTTCTCCTTTATATCAAACAGCCTGCGTCCGCCGCAAAAGGCTTCCATCTGGCTGCCGTTTTTATAAACATCAATTACTTCATCCGCAAAAGCGGGCATTTTAAACTTAACATCCCAGTTAACCGGCAGCGGCTTTTTAAGCTCCTGCCACAAACGCTCTACCATGCAAAGCCCCGGCACCACCGGATGCTCGCCGCGGTGAATGGAATTGGTATCGTCCACCGCATCAAGATAAGCATTGATTGCGTTTTTATCAATAACAAAGCTTACCAGCTTTTCGCCCTGCGGCACCTCCTCCGGCATTTCGCCCTCAGCACGCACCAGCGGGCGCAAAAGCGTAACCGTCAGCGTATCGTCGCCGCCGTAGGCTTCAATAATACCCATGCGAGGCGGGGCCAGTTTTATCGGCCGTGTTCCGTAAGTTTCTGCCTTCAGGCTGCTTGCTTTGATAACGGCGCGCGCCATAACTGCGCCGTCGTAAGTCGGGCCGTTAAATTCGGATAAAGCCCTGATAAGTTTTAACATCGTTCACCACACCTTTACGGTTTTATTATAAGGACTGCCGCGCTCAATGTCAACCAGTTTTATATTTTTGGTTAACATTAAAGTTCCTTATTTTATACTTTTACAATTTGCGGTATTTTTACATTTTCCTGCTTGTAAATAACTTACAGGATGTTTATAATAAAAGATATTTTTTCAATCCAGACTATTTTTATTTTAAGGAAGTGTTAGCATGGCGTCAGTAAAAAATGCCGAAGGCACGCAAAAGCTTTCGGTTTTTAAAATGACCTGGCCTATTTTTATAGAAATCCTGCTGCAAATGATGGTCGGCAACGTTGACCAGTTTATGCTCAGCCATTATTCGCAGCACTCCGTTGCCGCCGTCGGCAACGCCAACCAGATTATCAACATAGTTATCCTCGCGTTAAGCGTTATCAGCATGGCTGCGACAATACTAATCGCCCAGCACCGCGGCGCAGGCAACAAAGAAAAAGTTGCCGAAGTCTGCACCGTTTCGCTTTTGGCAAACCTTGTGGCCGGTACGGTAATCAGCCTGGCGCTGTTTATTTTTGATGGTTTCTTTTTGAGACTTCTGGAGGTCCCCGCCGATATCTGGGATGAAGCCTCGCTCTTTTTGCGCTACATTGGCCTGTTCATCATCGTGCAGTCGGCGTATATTTCGTTTATCTCCTTTTTCCGCGGTTATTCGCTGTTAAAAATCACCATGATTACCTCGGTAATTATGAACATCATCAACATCGCAGGCAACTGCATCCTTATCCACGGTCTTGGGCCGATACCGTCACTCGGCGTTTTGGGCGTAACCATTTCTACCAACACCAGCAAGGTGCTGGGCCTGCTTTTGATTCTGTACTTTTTCCGCAAATTTATTGATGTGCGCCTGTCGCTGAAATATCTGCGCCCGTTCCCTAAAAACACGCTGTATAAAATTTTGTACCTTGGCCTGCCCTCCGGCGGCGAATCGCTTTCCTACCAGATTTCGCAGATGGTTATCATGCGCTTTGTCAACATGATGGGCATTGTAGTTATTACTACCAAAATTTACGCCTATATCATCGCTATGTTTTCATACATCTACACGCAGGCGCTGGCCATGGCAACGCAAATTATCGTTGGCTTTTTAATCGGCGCGGGCGACCTTGACGCCGTAGAAAAGCGCGTGTGGAAAACCATCCGCATTGCCGTTACCGTCAGCACCACCGTAACTATTTTGCTGTTTTTAAACAGCGATAACATTTACGGACTGTTTACCGATAACCACGAAGTTTTAGAACTTGGCCGCCACATCTTTTTAATTGAAATATTTCTGGAAATGGGCCGCGCCGTCAATATGGTTATGGTAATGAGCCTGCAAGCTGCGGGCGATATAAAATGGCCTGTAACCACCGGCCTTGTATCCATGTGGAGCGTAGCAACCCTGGGCGCGTGGTTCTTTGGCGTACATCTCGGCTGGGGGCTTATCGGCGTATGGGTTGCCATGTGCCTTGACGAATGCCTGCGCGCTTTGGTATTTATCTACCGCTGGAAGAGCGAAGGCTGGCGCAAAAACAACTTGCTGGAATGACGTTTATACATAAAAAAAGAGTTTGGCAAATTGCCAAACTCTTTTTTATTCACCATACACCATTAACACTTTATCACGTTCATCTGCCCAAATTTTTATACGTTCAATTTCTTTTTGCTGTAATTCCAAGCAAAAATCAACAAATCCGTTCAAATCTTCCGTATTCAAAAAGTTAATATATTTTTTCTTTTCACCAACCGGTATAACTATTGGCGGCATATTGTTCTGCAATGCAGAATAAACCATCAATGCGCGTCCAACACGCCCATTACCATCGGGGAAAGGATGAATATGTTCAAAACGGAAATGCTGACGGCAAATGGCTTCCACCTTCGCTTTATCGTTTTCAGCATTATTTAGCTGATACTCTAAATCTTGCCGCCACGCTTCAATATCCATAGGCACCCGGTAAGGCGGCGAAGGCGTAAAATCTGCGCCTATCACCATATTAGGCTGTGTTTTAAACTTGCCCGGCACCGATTCAATCGCTTCACGGCATAAAATAGCGTGAATTTCTTTGATAAATTCACCATCTACCCGCCTGTCTGCCAATAAAAATTTTACCATTTCTTTAGTAAAACTTTTATAATTTAAGACCTCATTCAGTTCACGCAAATCAATCGCACGCGGCACATAACCATCAATAAGCACACTTTTTGTTTCGCCCTGAGTCAGCGAGTTACCTTCAATAGCCGTACTATGATGCGCCATCCGCACCATCAAATCATCCAAATATGCTGTTGATAAGTAAAGTTGTTGTTTCATAATTATTTTCCTGTCTAAGCAATTAAATTCATTATAATCTATTTTATATTATTATTAAAATTATACCATATTCTCCTTTCATTTAAAATTAACCCTTCATCAATTTACATTTAACAACGCCTGTTTGACAAGCCCTGCCGGTAAAGTATTATAATATTTATATGCTTATTTCTATTTTCATTTTAAGGGGGCTTTGTTATGAAGTTACGTAAAAATCTGCTTTTGGCGCTGGCTGCGTCGCTGACGCTTGTTTCTGCCCTGCCCGGCTATGCCGCTGCTGCACCGGCAGGCCATGCAGAAAGCAAAATTTTAAATATTACGCCGGTACGCGCGCAGATAAATTATATTCCCGATGTTGTTTACGAGCAGGTGCCTACCCGCGGCTACCAAAGCGTAGCTATGATGATGGATATTTTACAGCCGGAATCAAAAACTAAAATGCCTGCCATTATTTACGTTACCGGCGGCGGTTTCATCAACGCCAACCGTGCCCGCGGCATTCAGGAGCGCATGCACTTTGCCGAAAACGGTTATGTCGTTGCCAGCATTACCTACCGCGTCGCCCCTACGGCGCAGTTTCCCGCTCCGGTAGAGGACGTTAAAGCTGCTATCCGTTATCTGCGCGCTAACGCGGATAAATTCAACATTGATAAAGAGCATATCGGCATTATCGGCGGCAGTGCCGGCGGCTATCTATCCTCCATGGCAGCCGTTACCAATGACACACGCGCTTTTGACAAAGGCGAAAACCTTGATGAAGCAAGCACCGTTGCCTGCGCCGTTAATTTATACGGCATCAGCGATTTGACAAGCATCGGCGCAGATTTTCCGCCCGAAGTGCAGGAGCTGCATAAATCTCCCGGAGCAACGGAAGCTTTATGGGTTAACGGCAGCCCTGTCTTTACCGGCAAGGACGGCAGTATTTTAGACAACCTTGAAGCCGCTGCAAAAGCCAGCCCTATCAGCTATGTCAATAAAAACAGCGCGCCGCTTTTACTGATGCACGGCAGCGCCGATACCGTTGTTTCGCCTTCGCAGACCGATTTGCTGTTTCAGGCTTATAAAAAGCAGGGGCTTGAAGCTGAACGCTATGTAATACCCAACGCGCTGCACGGCGGAGAGTACTGGGTTCAGCAGCCGGTGCTTGATATAATTACCGCCTTTTTTGACAAGCATTTGAAAGATTGACCCTCTTTACACAACGGTGCGTATAATATGCTCCGTTGTATTTTTCTGTATACAAGAATACTTTGTATGAAACGCTGAAACCCAGGCACAGTGCGGAGTTTGGGAGTCGCATTGTCCTCTGTGTCACTATTTTGGTCACTATCAGTTTAGAGAGGGTACTTACAAGTGGCCATCTGTGCTTCACACCATCTATCAAAGTCCTGTTTATCAATAAGCCATTTACGAGTACCGAAGCGGAAGCCTTTTAGGACACCTGAGCGTAACAATAGGTACAATCTGTCCTTTTTGGTAGTCTTTAGTATCGCTGCGGCTTCCTTAACGGTAATGAATTTTTCAGGGTTTAAAACATCCATTTGTGCTGCACCTCAATTCCTTTAGCACGCATCCTGTCTGAAGGGTCAAAGTGTACCTCCACGGACACTGCTTTGTTGTGGGTATAATTGCGTTGCACAGACAACGGGATGTAAGGTTCACCATCAATACTATATCCTACACCTGTACCTATTTCCCAATCAGGTACCATTTGGTTCACAAGGGGAGTCAAATCGACCTCTGTTGTGACCTTAGCGGTACTTTCGTCTATCTTAGTGTTTACCGGTGCTTCCACCACCTGTCCGTCAATCTCAGCTACATATCTGTTGGACACAATCAAATCGGGGTCAGACTCATGTGTCTTTTTGGTAACTTCGAGGGTACTTGATGTGACTACTGAGGAGCCTGAAGGGAGCTGAGAGGTGTTCTCGTCACCATGTACATTTGTGTAATGGTAGAAAATCACCGAAGCGATAGCTACTGCCACCACTGCTCCTACTATCAGGTACCATTTGGAGTTAGTAGTCATCTACTGTACACCCATGAGGAGATTGAGGAATTGCAAGGCGACTTTGAGTACCTCAACGAGGAATTTAATGTCACCTTGTTTTAGGATATAGGTAAACGCTATGACGATAAGGAAAAACGTCAGGCGGATGTAAGTTCTGTTGGTGAGGTAGATAAGTTTAATTTTGTCTAAGACTTTAATCATCTCCTCTGCTGTGATTGTAAAGATATGATAGAGTTACTTTTTGATTATTTCGTGAGGAGGAAGCACGAGGGAACAAAAAGTGACTCTATCTTACTTTACCGTTTTATCTTTAGTTATTTATTTTGGTTATCTATTTTAATAAACTATCATCATTAACTTAGTTATTCTTTCTTTTACCAAGGACTCAAATATCTTCATATATCAATCTGTGATATGACCTGAGAAAAACCTCAGCGCATCTCACCGAACATATAGTAACATTTAGTCCCCCTTCTTCTATATGTGTGACACTTGTAATTTTGTACTTATGTGTGACACTTGAGTATTTACTCATACATAAAATGCACACGCCGCTCTCACGCACATATTTGCGTTTTGAGCGGTTTTTGCATTTTTGAATGTAATTAGTCACGTAGCCTTGTAAAATACGCCTACAACTAATTTCTGTGGTTGTTTCTTCGGAAATAGTAAGAATTTAAAGCGTTGACACCTTTAAAATCCTCAGCAACCTTCCTGTTTGGATGAAGCTGTTTGATTTTATCCGGGTCAGGTTCTACATACAAAACTCCATAGTCAGGGTCAAGCCATTTCTCAAGTTGTTCTGCCTGAAGCTCCTCTATGCCTGTTTCTTCACCCATTGATAGCACATCAAGGAAGTAGCCTACACCACCTGCAAGAGCATCTATACGGTCATCATGTGCCAATGCACCCTTATCTCTTGATAAACGTGTCATTTGGTACACAAGGCTGTACTTCGGGTCTTTCTCGTAGGTCTTGTAGTCATCAATGATTACCTGCTTGTTGACAATGAGTTTATGACGCATCATCACAGGTTCCAGTGTATCAATAATACGAGCCTCTTTTTGAGCTGTTGCACTCTTAGCGTCCTCAACGGCACAATAAGGATATACCTCCTGCACCACAGGCCTGAGGAGCTGAGCGAACATACCATTACCGAAGTTCGGTTCTACAACAATTTTATTGACATTGTAGAACTTAGCTTTCGTAGCAAGGTTGCGCAGTACCGGGTCTGAATAACCCTCTTTGTACCCTCCTGCCTCCAAAAGGAACAAATAGCCGTTCAGGAACTTTAATACCACATAGGCCGTTTCATCACTACCACGCCCGGACGGGTCAATGTACATGATGCCGGTTGTGTATTTTACCGTGTCCTCACTGCGGCCAAGAGGTGCATAGAAGTAGTCCCCCTTCAGAGCCACGCACGGTAAGTCCTGATGCCTTTGTGCATGACCATTAGCCCATGACCATACAAGAGAGCTTTCGTTGTTGTCAAGCGATGTAACAATCAGGTCAGCAACCTTCAGCGGATATTTCTCCGTGTCTGACAAGTTTGTATTAAGCAGAAATTGTAATGCGAAGCCTGCTTTACCGTATGACAGACGGCGAGAGTCTATTTCCTCCTCAGGGAAACGTGAAGGGTCTGTCGGGTACCCAGCGTAGGCCTCAGGGTTCCTATCGTATTTCTCAGCAATGATAGGAGCGAGCCTGTCACCATAAATATCATGTATATAATCCTGTCGGGATTTAGCATCCTCAGGATAAATAATTGGATAAATGATACAAGCATAGCCACGTTTTTGCAGCTCATTGTAGAGCGACATTTCATTCTGAGGAGTACCGAGGTACACAATCTGACCGCCCGGCTTGAGAATAGCGTCAAACTCTTTTACAGCTTCGTTGAGTTTATCACGCTGCATTTGGGTACCGGAGTTGTTCGGTACCTCCACATCGTCAGCCAAAAGGTAGTCAGCACGTGTACCGGTAATTTGACCTGTGATACCTGCTGATTTAATAGAAGGTGAAATGTCCGGTACAATACCGGCCACATCAAAATAGTTTTGTGTGTTACGAGAATTTTTATCAGGACGCAGGTGTTCAAGGAACGGTAAGGTCATAAAGATGCGCCTGATAAAGTTAGCGTTGGCATCAGCCCTGTCTTTAGATGCAGATACAATCAGTACCTTCAGAACAGGATTGCGCCACAGTAGCCATACACAATATGCACAAGCAATAAAGCTCTTAGCTACACCACGGAAGCCCTCAAGTATCAAGCGGTCACTGGGAGGGTTTTGTAGTGTCTTAGCAATATCGTATTGGATAGGTGTAGGGTTAGGTAAGTTAATCTCTTTCCATACAATGAAAAGGAAAACACGGAAGTCCTCCTTAGCTCTTGCAATCTGCTCTGTTGACCAATTCATTATTGCAAGTCCTCAAATGTAGGGATTTCTTCCGTGACCTTTTGTAACTGAGCGACACCCGGAGTTTCCGGGGTAGTCTTTAAGTTGTTTTGTGCGAGGAATTTTCGTACCTTTTCTAAGAAAGCAGGGTTGCGCCTTAACTCAGGGTCATGCAGGCCTTCAATTAAAGCGTCAACCTCCATCTCTGCAATCTTGTCAACAAGGTCTTGTTTAATCTTTACCACCTTGCTGCGTACCCCCTCACATCGACATGGACACCCCAAGAATACTTACCAATACCATCAGCACCACAGTCCTCAGCGATTTGTGCCAGTTCATCCACGGTGTAACCCGGAGGTAACTGCACGTCCGCTGCGTTACCATATACATGCTGAGAGTTAGACACACCACCTACTTCAGCATTATGTGTCGGACAACGGTAAGCACAGGAAAGCTCAAGAGGACAGCCACAACGCTGCCTCATAGCTTCCAATACCTGTACAAGGCGAGGATTTACACCAGCACCATTATCCATACCACCACAACCGCATTTGCAGGCGAACTCAGAGGAGTCAAAGTGTTCAGATAATTTCATTTCTGTTCATCATCCTTTCGTTGTTTATTTTTGTTATTGTTCACCGTTCTATACACAAGGCAACACATTTGAGTGAAGGTGTACAAAATGGTGACTAAATAAAGAATGTCAGCAAGCTGTAAACCAAGGATGCTTACAGTGCTGACACCAACGGGAATTGAAGCCCGGATAAGTTCATCATTCAGATTGTCATTGTCATTCATTATTCTTCAACCTCTTGCCATCCAGCCGGGTACGCATCAGGTGACCATACGTTATTATCAATAAGACTTTCGTAGGTTTTACCGTTGTATGATACCTTATCGCCCTTCATGTATGGATTAGTGGAGTCAGGTTGCTGCCATTCGCTGATTGTGCCCTCTACCGCCAATACTTTAGCAAAGAGTGAGGGAGCAGCTTCAGGTGTCCATGTACTCTGAGAGGTATGGGTCTGCAATACTTTGTATAGCACGCCATTATAAGTTACACGGTCATTTACGTTGTATTCCTTTCCATCTGCTGACCACACCGGGTACACTTCGGGAATTAAAAGTGCAACATCATCACTCAACGCAGAAATGGTACTTACATATTCATTTTGTATTTCTGTGATAGCACTGTCAGCTAAAGTCATTATCATAGCATTGACAGCAAAATTCCGAAGTTTAGCTTTCGTATTATCTGCTTCCGCCTGTTTCAATTCTTCTTCAGAAGGTTGAGCAGGAGGTACATAAGTGCGTTCTTCTTTATTGTTAATATAGGTGAGAATATTATCAATATAGCTTTCTAATGTTTCATTAGGATATTCAAATAACTCACCATTTACAAGACAATGTTTCTGTGTATTGTCATAAATAACAACTTCCGGTTCTTCAAAACTAATTGTTCCGTTAGGTTTACTTACAGCAAAATTATCAAGAGAGCCTCCATCAAGCAGGAAGTTTTCAGGAGTATCTTTATATTCGTTATCTCCTTTGATAATGAGGATTTCATTGTCTAAAATTTGGAAACATCTAAATTGCATATCTTTTCCTTTCTTTAATTAAATTTTCTTCTCCACATAATTAAGTGCGCATACGCACACAGGCACCGCCGCCAGTGCCGGAGCGCATACGCACACGATTGCATGTTATGACTCTACAAGTGATACTACAAGTAAAAATAATGGCGCAACAAAGTTTGCAGGCACAACTCCATACGTATCTCCTACAACTTCATCTGCCGGAGCGCACACTCATTCGCTAACAATTAACTCCGCTGGTAACCATTCTCATACAGTAACGGTTGCAAATACCGGTGGTAACAATGCACATAATAATTTACCACCTTACATCTCATGCTATATGTGGAAAAGAACTGCTTAGGCTGTGCGTTTCCACATATAAACGCCAATCCACGGCTGCATTAAATTGTGAGCAGCGTTTCCACCTGTGGAATTTACGGTTACAGTGTGACTGTGGGCACCAGCACTATTGATGGTAACAGAGTGTGTATGTGCGCCTGAGGATGAAGTTGCAAAGTTAGTAGCACTACCACCTCCATCTGAGCCTCTGTTAATTATTGCTCCACTGCCATCAGATGATGAACCTTTCGCTGAAACTGTGTGCGTATGCGCTCCGGCACTGGCGGCGGTGCCTGTGTGCGTATGCGCACCTGTACTATCAGTAGACGCAGTGTGTGTATGAGAGGGCATCTCATTGGTAGTTAATTGATGATTATATTCACCACCAGTTTCACCTGCTGTAAACTCTTTGGACTCATTTCTACTATCTGTTCCTGTTCCGGCACCAATGAGTACACGGCCTTGTGCAAATGCTTCCCAAGTGCCACCGAAAAGCGTACCCGGATTAGTTGCATTAGTAGATAAATAAATAGAGCCAACCGGATAAACCATATCAAGCGTAAATGTATTAAAAGTATTTGTAGTATTATCACTTTTGGTAACTGTTACTACACCATTATTTTCTTCTACACTCATAACAGGATTACCTAACCCTGCTGCTGTATTAGCTGCCTCCTGAGCATACTGAGCTGCGCTTGCTGCACTATTAGCAGCTTCTGCTGCCCAAGTTTTACTACTCTTACTACCTTCTGCACCATCAGGACTCTCAGAGCTTTCTGCCCACTTTTGTGCTAACTCTGCATAACCTTCTGCATTGGTAACAGCAGTTTCAGCTTGAGTTTTCAAACTGTTTACCTCTGAAGTTTTGGTATTAACAAAATTTTCAAAAGTAGTTTTAGTTTCATTTAAAGCGGATATGCAGCTATTTTTAGTATTATTCATCTCAGATAAATAACCTGTTGTGGTATCTTCGATATACTTTTTTGTAACTGCATCCTGAGCATTAACAGGGTCAGCAAGGTTAGCAATACGATAACCTTTACCTTCCCAACAACCAGTTTCATCATTGAATACCACAGAGTTACTGGTTGTCCAGTCTTGTGACTCCTCAATGATATGAAGCTGTTGTAATGTAGAAATATTCATATCAGTAGCTTTTAATACGGAGCCTTCTACAAATTGTACAAGGCGGTCAGTTGGTGTTTCACGATAAATGATAAGTTCACCTGTCGGTGCCGTATCAAAGGTTATTTGGCGATTAGCTACTGTGTAGTCATCTCCATATTCCATTGGTGTACCTTCTTCACCAATTTTGGCTTTCACGAAAGAGTTTCGCAGGTAGTCAAAAGGAATATTGTAGGTAGTCTGCGTACCATTAGCCTCATAGGTTACTGAGGTTTTCAATTCAATAGATGCTATTGTTAAGCACTCCTTTCGTCAGAAAATAAGAAAACCACCTGTCTATGTAGACAAGTGGTTTAATAAAAATTTAATTAAAATTTATATTCATCTTTTAAGTTATGTAAATATTCGGATATTGTTCTGTTAATTCTGTCTTGTATTTCATCATTCATGCTAACGCCTTGCCAATCAGGTGCATCAATAAGACAACGGCGTTTCTGCCCATTTACCCATACATTTAGAAACAAAATTCTACATATCAATCTACCTTTATCGTCAAGAGTTTGTACTATTTCTGAACTCATTTTTTCTTCTTTTTTAATGTAAATTAGTTCATAATAACAACCTCTTATTTTATTATTTTCAGGACGTGTTTCATCGAAAATGCTGATATAAGATAGACTACCTTTATCTAAAAAGTATCGACCACCATTATCATCTGTGCCTACAAAACGTAAGCCCGTAGCTGAAGCAGAATTACAAAACAGTAAAAGTAAACATATTATTAAAATCTTCTTCATAATATCACACTCCTTAACCAAAGTGTAACATTATTTCTCAGGAATATCAATCTGTCCAATCATTTCATTTAACATTGTAGCCATAGGGTACCAGTTGTTTGCAGGTACAAATAATTGTACACTATCTTTTAAGTTCTTTCTTGTAAGTCCTCTATCCCAATAACCGTAAGTATTTTGGCCTAAGAGTGACAAGGTTTCAAAAGCAGGAGATTGTGATACTACACGTCCTACTTTGTCGCCTATATCTCCCCCGGTGCCATACCTACTGCTACCTGAGGTAGTTCTAAAGGATTTCATGTAACCCATAGCGTCCAATGCGTCAATACCAAAAGCAACCGGAGATGAAATAGTACCTGAGCGTGTAGCTACACCATAGTAGAAGTCATCCATTCTCTTTTTGATGTATTGTTCTCTCTTACCCTTATCGTTACCATAGCGTGCCCAAGCTGCACCCTGCACGCCCATATAGGTAACGCCAGCGGCCATCAGAAGTTCATAAATAGTTGACATTAAGTCGTCCCTATCTCTGTTTGATAACTTTCTGAAGGTCTGAGAGTTAGTCGCATAAAACGAGAAGTTCTTAAATTGGAATAAGATTTTCCAAAACGAATTAGAGGAAGCAAGGATATTCTTGTTACCGAGTGTCGGTTCTACAACACAACGCTTAGCCTGATTGTCAACCAGTTTCCATAACTTGAAGTAAAGTTCCGGTTTTTCGCTCATTAGTCTATCTAAGCTAATCTGCTTATTGTTTCCCTTTTGAAACTCTTTAAGTTCCTTAAAGAAACCTGCGGTATCTCTAATACCTGCTGCTCTCATTTTATTTTTGGAAAATGGATTACGGCTATTGAACAAGCCAAAACTTCTGTGCCCATTCAAATATCGTACTACATCCATATAGGCAAACAGTTTGGCATCTTGTACCATACGTGCTGTAAGTCTGCCCAAGCCGGTGATGGTGTTGGTAATTTCAGACTGCACATTCACGATATTGTTAAGCATATCTAATGTAGAGCCGTGCGAGAAATATTTACCACGCTGAGAGTTAAGAAGGTTCAGATTGACAGCATTAAGTTCACGTAAGTCACTACCTATCAGTTTAGCTGCTTCTTCCTCAGAGGCTTTCAAGAAGTCCTTACCGAAGAACATTGCCTGCACTTTTCGGCGGCCATAAGGTATCATAGAAGTTAATGCTTTGAAACCTACATAACCAACGGCATTACCGAAGTCCATCTTCTGATTGAGAGCCATGTTACCACCAACACGAGAATATGTCATATTTCTGAGTATATCAGCTATGTAGGAAACACGTCCATAATTATTCTCAGGAGGCAAACCTCTCAGTTCTCTGACACCTTCATCAAAAGTTTTCAGTGCGGTATCAACTTCAGATTGTGTTGCGTTGCCAGCAAGTACACGTTGTTTACCTTCATTGATAATTTTCTGCCGTGCATTTTCTATATTGTCCTTTAAAGATTTCTGCAAGTCCTCAAAGGTTCTGAAAGTGGTTCTACCCTGAAATGCTACATGAAGTCCTACTTCACCTGCCCACCGGTTAGTGGTACGGTTAAGAATATGTTGCAGGTCATAGCTGCGTAGGTTCTCATCAAAGCTGAACTCTCTACCATTTAATACAGCTTTGAGTGATGTGTCCATGTGCATACGGTGACGCATCCACGGCATCTCTCCATCCCCACCACTCTTTTTAGCAAAGTTACTGGTGTCCATATCAATATAACCCTTTGCGGTCTTTCGAGCTTCTTCTCTAATAAAATCGTCAATATCTTTATCAGTAACTTCTTTAAGCACAGGAGGTTTCAAGTCAGGATTATCTTTAGCGGCTTTTTCATACTCAAAGAGTTCATCAGCATATTCAGCTTCAAACTTCTTCTGTACTAATGCAGCATTTTCTTCACGCTTCAAGTAACCTGCCATATAGAAATAATCAGCAAGGTCTTTTTCAGCACGTGTTATTGCACCTTCCCCTACATAACCGTTAATAAAATCTTGCCATTTCTCAGCATTAAATACACGGCGAGTACCTTTATCTAAGTTCTCCCAAGCCGGGTCTTTAATGTAACCGAACTGTTTTGCAAGTTCAATTTCTTTTGCTTCTGTGTCATTCAGAAGTTTAGCCAACTCTTTAATCTCATCGTCCACTTCCAGCATATCCTCAGGCAGATTGTGTTTAGCATACACATAATCGTGATACAACATTATCTCCCTATCAAGTTTATTCACAGTTTGCGGAAGGTACGCCTTTTCACCGTATTTGCGAAGTGCATAGTTTCTGCGCTTCTGTAAGAACTGACCATAGGGCACATTAACCTGCTCAAGGAAATACTCACGTATATCTTCGGCACTCATAACTACATCACTGTCACCACGCATACGGGCATCAGAATACAAGCGTTCTCCTGCTTCCCTTGCTGCTTTAATCTTCGAGTGACGGAGCCTGCCATAAGGTGTAGCAAATAAACCACCGAACATACCACCACCTTCAAACCACTTGCTGATAAAGTTTTGGTCTTTATGTGGTACTGGTTCTTTACCCAAACGGGTAACATAGTTCTCCGCTGTGTCACCTTCAGTAGACAATTTTACAATATCTGCACCTGCCTCTGCTGCTTCTTTGGCTGCAAAGAGGTCATCTCTGTTTTGCTTGATAATTTGCAGCACATCAGCGGAAGTGAAGGTCTGTCTACCCAATGCACGGTTAATACGTTCTGTAAGGTCAGATAAGAAACCACCGTGCGGATTATCGCCTCTCAGCTCTACCCAGTAGCCCAGCACTTCCTCAGGGTCAACACGTTCTCCCTTCGGTGTCGCTGCTGTCGCCCTGTCGAGAGCTTCTCTCCATAAGCCTTTTGGCTTTTGTAGTTTCTGTTCTACAAAGTCAAGGATAGGTTTCTTTGCTTCTGCTGGCAGTGCATGTACACCAACCTCATGCAGGAGCAGTTTATCAAAGGCTTCTTCATCTATATTATCCACAACCTCTTTAACGAACACGGTTGTGTCACCTGTATGAAACGCACGGGCATTTTCAGGTAGTGATACATTCAGTAACCTGCTGAGTACCGGCAGTTTACTCTTAGGTACCACAAAGGCCTTTTGGTTATCAATGAGGTTTTGAAGTTGTGGTATTTTAGATTTATATTTAACATCAGCATGTTTCTGTACCCTCTTTAGTACCTGCTGACGGGTAAGAGGTTTTCCGTCCAAAATAGCATTAGCTTCCGTGTTCAGACGGATAAGGTCAGCTTGTGTTTGCTGTGCGGCCTCTCTAATTTCCTTCGAGGCACCTTTGGCTATCAAGTGTTCAATACCGGGCAATGCTGCGCCAACGGCAGCACCAATGATAGCTGAGGTTGCAATATCCTGCTTCATACCGGTAAGGCGTTCACGGATAGACGCATCAGCTACATTCAAGCCTGCATTGAATACTGCACCTTTAAGCATTTTAGCCGCCACGGTGCCTTTGTTTATCAAGCCGAAACCTACATAGTTCAAAGGGTTCAGTGCTTCGGCAACCATAGTACCAATGAATGAGCCTGCTGTATTTAAACCGTAAGAACTTGCTGCAATGCGGCGTTCAAGCTCTTTGCTTTCCTTCTGCATAGCTACAAGTTCTAATAACTGTTGCCTTGAGTGTGCAAAGGAATAAATGAAGTTTTGAGAGGCTACATCACCATTGAACTCTCTGTTCACAAGGTCAATATCCTCTTTGGTGAATATGTAGCCATCTTCGGAAGGATTATCACCTTGCAGTAAGCTAACCCTTAGAGCCTTAACTAACGGTGCCTCCATTACAGGCGCAGTTAATTTATCCCAAAAGCCAGGTTCCTCCTGTTCTTCCTCCGTGGGGTTCTGCACGGGAGCAAGAGGTACACCGTGGCTGTCAGTGTGGCTGGCATTGGCAATAAGGTCAAGGACACTATTGCCGTCACCGCCGTTTTCTTGTGCATAATACTGTAAACCATTATTCAAACCCTCAGCGTAGTTCTCAACGGTATCACCGTAGTACCCACCACGCTTTAACGCATTGGCATATTCAGTAGTATTTGTAGCTTCAAAAATACCATCAGGCGCATACGCATTATAATAGTCTGCCATATAGTTTACATAATCTTCATCAGAAGTAAATTTACGATAATATAAGGAGCCGTCAGGTTGCGCAAGGTCATTAGGAGCTGTTTGTGTAATACCACCATAATTATGGTATTCACGTGCTAATGGACTACTAAAACCACCGGTTTCATGGTACATCTGCGCAAAGATAAAACGAGGGTCAAGTCTTTTACCGTGCCGCTCCTGAATACCAAGGGCAATACTGTCTGCCATCTCTTTTGGTGTCATTTAATCAACCTCCCGGCACAACTACTGGTATAACGCCCATGAAGTTACCCATGTATTTAAGTTTGGTAACATCATTACCATTTATATTTTGTGCCTTCATTTTCTTTAAATGTTCATCAGTTGCATATTCAAATTGGTTGCGTAACTCATCATAAGAAATAAGTTTCGGAGGTACACCTGCGGCAGTGATAATAAACCTGTTGTTGGTATTATCCCAGTCTACAATAGCAGGGTCATCCTCAGACAAACCATTATCTTTTTGATATTGTTCTACATACCAATCTAAGCCGTTTTTACAGAGTTCCGGTGTATAGCCATTAAAGATGCTCTTAGGTAACAATGTACCTCTGTAAATGTAGTTATTCTTTTTGAAAGACTCAGTAACCGCTTCAATAGCTTTTTCTGAGTCATAACCACAAGCAACAAAATAACTGTAAGACTGCTGCGCTCTTGCTTGTGCAACACTATCTCTAATATCGCTCAATGTAGCACTACCACCATCAAGTGTAGGAGCTTCAAGACTAAACACTTGCTTTTTAGCATCAGTGCGGATAGCGTTCATAGCTGCTTTATCCTGCAAGGTATCAGTGTGCGACATAATCAAGTCAATAGCCTGATTGTACCCAATCTGATTTTGCATACTAATAAAAGCGTCCAGTTCACCCAAGCCCTCATCTTTGAAACACAACTCTGCACCTGAGCCACCGTGGGTACGTAGGAACACTGCCGTGTTAAGCTGCTGCGGCAACACATAGTTACCATCAGCACCCTTAGTAACCGTAGAAGGACTCAGAGTTTTCAAATCGTTTACAGCACGGTCAAGCATGTTATTCGCATAAAATCTCGTATCTTTCATACTCAACATTTTGCAAACCGTCTGTACCTTCATGTCATCATCAATGCTGTCATCCTGCATAATCGAGGCGACACGGCGTTCAATGAAAGGTGTTAATTCTTCCTCTGAGGGCGAATAGGTCTTGAGGTTGCCATTAGAGTCTACTTTGGTAAACGTAAAGTTACCTACATATCCACCGGTTGCCGTGTAGGTCTTACCGGCGAGATAAGCGTCTACCTGTTCATCAAAGTTATTCTGAGAATACTGCAAGGCTTGAGTACCCATAGCCTGCATTTTAAAATTGTACTCAGCTTTCTGCATCTTCTTACGGATAAGAGCTTCATACTCTCCTCTGCGCCTCAGTACAGCTTCATAACCTACCGGGTCTGCATCCTTCGGGAAACTATCGTAGAACTCATCAAGTTCAAATAAAGAAGTAAAGCCGTCAATTTCTTTTTGGTACTCCCTCATCTGCTGTGTATTCAGATAATCTGTACGGGCACCAGCAACGAAGGTTTTATCAACGAAGGGTACAATATCCCCAAGTTTGTAGGTTTTATCTAAGTTAGAATAAACTTCAATATCTTTAATACGGTCAAGCAGTTCACCACTACCGCTATACTGTGCAATACCCTGAACAAGCCCATTGTATAACTCAAAGGTTTCTTTCGGGGTCAAATTGTACAGACGGTTTTCTTTGGCGAACATAGTAATATTCTCAACGGTTTCTTCAAGAGGTAACACAAGAGAGCTTTGTACAATCTTATCTGCTTTGGTAGTTGCAGTAATAAGAGCCTCTTGTTTTAATCTCTGTGATTTCTCCTGCCGCTGCTTATTGGCTACATTGATAACATCAGTAACATGAGTTGCAAATACACCATCATCAAACGCATAAAGGTTATCAGACTGACCTGCATATTCATCTCTTGCTTCCCTGAGATTATCCTCAAAGGCCTTTACAGCTTCTTCAGAGGTATTGTAATATTCACCGTTGTTCTCAAACTCTGATTTAACCTTAGCTGTTAGCATCTGTCCTTTGGCACGTTCTACATTAGCCACGGCATAAGGATTATCAGAGAGGTTATATTCAGGATGATATTTATTTAAAAGCTCAATACTTCTGAGCTTGTCCATATCTTCCGGGGTTGCTTCATTGATTATGTGTTTACTCAAATCAGCATAGGTGCGGCGGCGTTCTTCCTTCGCTACACCTTCATTTATAATAGCCTGCCCTAAGAGTCCTAAGGAATTGGCAAGGGCAGCCGCATCCCCCGTGGTACCCCGATAGTCACCTACTGGTACCCTGAGAGGACGGAGCCTTGCCGCATAGGGGTCTTGAGGCTGTGGCGTAAATTGGCGTTGTGTGCCTATTGCATCGCTTACAGCCATTGTACACGTCCTTTCTGACCTGCATTATAAGCGGATAAAGGTATGTTACCTACAAAGGTCTTACCTTCATTACTTGTGCCCAGCTTCGCACCACCTGACCACCAATCGTACTCAAAGCCTTGTGCAAGTATTGTGTTCTTCCGGTTAAGAGCTGCTGTGGTATTACCCAGCACCGTAGCACCAATACCCAAAATGTTACTGAGTGCTGACGGCATTTTCGGAGCAGAAGCATTAAGGCTATCAATGTACGCTTTGGTAGATTTAAGCGTGGTTTCTTTATTCAGGTCAATTTCATTAGATTTACGTTGATAGTTGTCTTTCACGGACGATACAGCCCTTGCAGTATCACCTTCGACACTGCGTACCAAAAGGTTAGCTGTTCGACCTGACATGTTCTCATTAACGGCAGCTTTAACTCCGCTATTGAGCTGCATAGAATTTATACGTATTTTACTTATCTCAGCAACGGCACTATCAAAAGCGTCTGTGCGTTCCTGCTCATAATTCTGAAAAGCATAGTTCATTTCAGTAATAGCACTTTTAGCTTGTGCATCAATCTGAGCCTGTGCTGCTTTTGCCGTTGCACGCTGGCCGAGGAGCATACCACCTACTTGAAGTGATGTACCCACCGCCGTTGGAAAGTCACACATCCAATGCCTCCTTTCGTTTTCTGAATATAAAGAGTATATGTGTGTCCGTTTCTTTCAAAAATTCTGCACCCATCCATTTCAGCCATTTTACGTGAAGTTCATTTTCTTTCCATACATTGTTGTACAGTATCTTCCTGTCCTCTAACAGGTACCTTAAAGTTTCCCTGCAATACCTGAGGAATTTAACGAAGTGCTTTTCAACCTTTGAAGTACAAAGCATCCATATAACATTTTCGTTTGCTATGCCTCCAATGGCGTACACCGAGTCATCCTCAGTATCTACAAGGCAGAGGTTTCCTGCTTCGACAAGTTCAGCAAGCGTACAATCTTCAAAACGCCTGCCACTCCCGATAAGTACCTCCTGTAAGTCCTCAGGCCTTGCATTAACCATGAAGTCCACAAGGTACTTAACGGTAAGCACTCTGATAGTTAATATCTTTTTGTACTCCTGTAATAATCACCTATCCACCCGGCACCAATGAGTGACACAGGGTTAGGTGCATCACTTTCAATAGTGATAGTACAGTTTGTATTAAGACTCTGTACCGGCACTTTGAATTTATCTGTATTGAAAGGTAATGTGTTCAGTTTATTATTGGCGAGGTCAAGGATGCGTGAAGTGTTCTCATAAACATAGGTATTCTTATCGTGGTGATTTACTATGATTTTGAAGTAACCTGTTTCATTGAAATTCACCCAAAAGTATTTAAGGTTCAAGCGGCCATCAGTAATTGAACGAGTGCTGCCATCTTGTCCTGTGGTTTTTATCATCAGTGGCGACATAGTTATCTTAAAGAGATAGTTGCGGCCAATAGTTACCACATCGCCCTCTTTGTTACCTTCAAGGGAAATAGTTCCGCCATTAGCTACCACATAGCCACCTATTTCATCTACAAGGCTATAAGTGGTGCCTTCTTCGCTATCTTCGCTGAGTACCGTGGTATCAGTAATATCATCGTACACATCAGTAAGATTGATAGTAGTAATACCAGTAATTTCATTGTAGGCACCTTCGGGTATCTCATAGGTTACTTTTCTGTCCAAAAAGACACGATAAGGTTCTGCGTCAAAGTCTTTTGTATTGTAGCTAAAAGAGATGCGTTCAATACAAAGTTTGCCATTACGGTCAATAAGTAGATATAAGTAAGAGTCTATAAAATCAGCACCAATAATACGGTCATAGAAATTCCATTCTGACCATGCGGCCTGCTGACGGATAGAGTCTACAAATAAATATTTATATAAGTAGAGCTTAGTTTCTGCACCTTCGGTCAGGAACATAAGCACATTTTCTGTTGTAGAAGGTATAAGTTTATAAACGCCATTCGGAATGTAGTTAGGAATGTGCGAGGTAATATCCTGTGCGTCTTTACGTTCTGTGTTATCCGCTGCGGTGAAGAACTCACGGACAGTAGTGTATTGACTGCGCTCTGCCGGGAAGTACAAATACCTGCCTGCACAAGTTGGCTTTGCTCTCTCTGAACTTCCGAAGTGAGTTACCGGTGAGGACACAACGGCATCTTTAGGTGTGAGTACACCATTAGCCTGCAACATAAACTGAGCCTCACGGCTAAACAAAACACAGTCCTCATCATAGGGCACTGCGTAAATTAAGGTTGCAATGCGGTTATCACTGACAGCAAGGTCAATAGGGTCTGTGTCCTGCACTTCGAGTGCCGAAGTCATCCAAAAGTTGAAGAACTCTGCGCTGCGTGTGAGGATTACATTTTCACCAGCAATTACACCCAAGCGGTTACGATAAAAGAATATGTCATTGATATTTTGGTCAATGAAGCTGGGTTCAGGGTTAGAGTCATCATCGCCTATTTCTCGTTCATCCCAATCAGCCTCTTTGAAACTAAAGGTGCCGTCAGCTTCACGCACCAACACATGAGGCATTGTAGACGCATCAAATTTATTCAGAATATCAGGTTTAGCACATTCTATCCATACACCTTCCCCACTATCATAGCGCACATAGTAGTCATCAGTGCTGCTACCTTCTTCACCTGCTACCTTTATAATGAAGCCATCAGGAGCAGAGGAAGGTAAATTAGAGAACTTCTGAGTTGACCTGAAGAAGCCAAAGGCAGCCTGATTGTTATAACCATCGTAAACATCAACCGAAGTGATTGTGTTACTACCATTAGACAGCTTCGTTAAATACAACCATGAGGAGCCTGTGGTCACAGTGAAGCCCTGCTCACGAGCCTTAGTTGCAAGTTGTTCAGCAATATAGTCGGTTGCAATCTGACTTGTGTGTGACTTATCAGAGCCATCAGGTGTTTCATGTGAAGCTATGGTAGTACCATTGATATTGATTTTGTAGGTACGGCCATACTGTCCACTTTTAATATTCACAAGGGCACCCTGAGTTTTCCATGCGTCCTCTGTTTTACTGGTAGACATTTCAACTACTGAGTTACGGTTTACTATGAATGTATAGTCAGCAATGGTAAGACACCGTAAGGCCTGCCGAGGTTCATTGTTCTGCAAGTAGCTTTTAGCGTTACCTACAAAATTCACAGTCTTTGCATTACCTTCAAGGTCATACACAGACAGGTCATCTTTACTGAGCATTACCAAGTATTTCTCAGAGCTGTCACGATTGATAAAATGCACAAGTGGTTTATCTGTGTCAGCAATAGAGATGCCTAAGTTTGCTATGTGAATTGTAGGAGGACGCTTCTGCAAACCTGCTGCTTCACTTGAAAAACCGTTGAGCTGTTCTTCGAGCTGCTCAGGATGCCTCAGGATAGCAGGCTGTTGACTTATACCGGCCACAAGGTTTTTGATTTCTTGTGTAATTAAGCTCATGTATTATCTCTCCTTCAAAGCACTTACATCAGAGTTATCAAGAATATTGTAACTATTATTAGTCATTTCATATTCCTGCAAACGCATCCAAGTTTCATTGAGTGTCTGCGAGGTTATCTGTGTAAGCTCAGGGGAATTAAAGTATCTTGTCTGAAATGCTAATGAAGCCTTAGCAATGATATAGGAGCGCATAGGGTCAGGCATGTCCTCAAAGGGTACCAAAAGGATAGCCTCTGCTGTAATAGCACTATCAAACTTTTCTGTGTCTGCATTTAAGTCTTTGACATACTCACCGCTGCGGATGAGTTTCTCTCCATTACTTCCCTTCAAGAAAAGATAATTGTCCTGCCATCTTATCTTTTTGGTAAGCACATCAGGGTTTAAAGTCAGGCTTGATATTACATTGAATGACCAGCCACGTGCCTGCTCCTGTCGGTTTACAAGGCGCAGAATACGAAGGGCATTGATGGCATCAATGTTTTGCAGGTTCTCTAAGGTATTGATTGGCGACTCACCTATAACGCTAAGCATCTCATTAACTGCATCAAGTTCTGTAATAGCTGTTACTTCCATACTGTGTTCCTTTCTAAAGAGAAAAAAAAAGGGAGAAAGGCAGAAGCCCTCTCCCTCAATTATCAGTTAGTCTGACCGTCAGTGCTGTCAGAGTCATTGTTAGAAGCAGTTTCAATTACACCCATGAAAGCTGCTTCAGGACGCAAACCAGCCTGACCAATAGCGTATTTACCAACGATATGGTCAGCCTGATATTCGATACGGCGTGCATGTTCGAGGGCAAACGATTTCAAAGTAAGAGTGCCAACGGTGCTGCGATGTGCAACAAGGAAAGCACATTTATCTTTGTATGCAGCCGGGAAGATATGACCTTCACCCTGAATGAGGCCATCAGGTTTAGCACCAGCTTTAGTTACACCACCCACGGTAAGATGCGGACATTCGACTACATCAATACCTGCGATACGGGTAACTTTAGCGTCCACAATGGAAGCTACTGCACCGAAGTCACGGTTAATAGCGTCTTTGGAAGCTACCAGTGCGTTCACACAAACCGGCAGCATGTAGCATACACGGCCTTCATTCGGAACATAGTTGTTGGACATAGCGGTCTTTGCTTCAAGCAGCATGGACACAATGGCTTTACCCAGTGCCTCAGACTCAGAAGCTAAGCCACCTTCAACGGTACGGGTAATGATTTTACCCTTACCCAAGCCCGGAAGAAGTTCTTTGTCAGCTACAACGAGTTTAGCGATTTCAGCCAAGAGGCCACCATCACGTGCCATAGCCAGTGCTTCACCAATCTGATATGCGTATTCAGAACGTACATCATAATGGTTCATTGCTTCGTACAGGTCAGTGATTACGGTGTCGGCAGTAAGCAAACCATCAATAGCAATGGTTACTTCAGTCTGCTGCTCTGCGGTACGCAGGTCATCCAAAGAGTTACCCGGTGCAAGATAGTTTGCAGCTTTACGGCCAAGTACAGGGAAGTTAGCGGCTTTACCTGCGGAGATAGAGCGTTCCATGTGTCGGCCAAGGGTTACGGATGCACGGCGATAAGCAGTCAGTACCTCACCACCGAACTGAGTCAAAAACATTTTAAGTGCGCCGGAGCCTGCGTTGTTAGTGTCCAAACCCGGCGAGGAAATTACAATAGAAGTTGCCAAGTTAATAATCATCCTTTCGTTTTTAAAAATACAAAAAGACACCCTTTAGGTGCCTTTAAGTTTCATTGAGTATCTTATTTGTTAAACTGAATGAAAGCAGATTTAGCCAGTTTTTCCTGCACGGTTTTGGTGTAGTTATCATCAGTACCATAGCGTGCATCACTCATGGCTTTAGTCATTTCAATTTCATTCGCAAAGCCGCCTACTTGTGCGCCTGAGGCACCACCAAGTACAGAAGGCTGTGTGGTACCGTTTCGCAGAGTCATTTCTGCTTTGGCACCTGCAATTACCATTTTGATTGCGGAGAGATTACCGGTTTCCAAAAGTGCATTGAAGCTATCTACATCAGCTTTACCTTTGCTGCTGATATATTGTGCTACCTTTTGGTATTCCTGTTCGCCGCCTGCGTAGCCATACACAGTATTTACAAAACGGTCATTGCTTGCTTCGATACCTGCAATGAAGGTATCTACCATAGTTTTACTGAAGCCTGCTTTTGCGAGGTCAGCATAAGTCTGATTACTGAGAGTACCATGTTCTTCGTACTCTTTGGTCAGTGCATCATAGTCGAGGCCTTTTTCATTCAGGACACCTTTAGCATCCTCAATGGCCTGCTGCTGTTCCTGAATACCTTTTGTGACTTCAGTTTCTTCACTGGTCTGTTCTGCTTGTGCTTCTTCATTTTCAGAAGTAGTAGTCGCATCTTCTTCAGGAGTTTCGGTTCCTGTGGGTTCTGACTGCTGCTGCTGTTCAGACTGTACAACGGTTTCTTCTTCCTGCTGCTCAGTCTGCTGTTCGTTTACTTCAACTTCAATAGTTGCCAAGTATTAGTTCCTCCTTTACTGTTGAGAATTATTAGCTGCATCCATGACACCTTTAGTAGCATTAGGAATTGCTGCTTGTGCCATTTGCATTGCCATAGCCTGCTGGCGTTCCTCCTCAATTTCCTGAGGAGTCTTAATGAGTCCTGTGGTATCTAAGCCGAGCGCAGTTGCTACCATGAGTACAAGACTATCAAGTTTAATCATGCTGCTTGCTTCAGGTATCTGAGCAATGAAGTCTTTAAACATGATTAGTTTGTTTAAGTCTTGTCCACGCCCAAGAGCTTCAAGGCCTGTGGTGATTGTGGGGTTCACTGCACCGTCAGGCAGCGTGGGTATCTCTCCGCTGGTTTCAAGCTGTGCCATGAGACGGCGTACTAAAGGTAGTTGTAATTCCTGTGACAGGATGCTGTATGTACCACCCAAAGTATCTTCGAGTTCCCCAGCTACATATCTGATTTCCTCAGCGGTAACACGTTCAGCATTACGCTGTACTGCCGAGTTAAGCATGAACACATAACTGAGTCGCTGTTCGAGGCCATCAAGGTACGCTTTGGTAACACTGAGGTCATTAAGTTTGTTAAGTTGAATTGCCTGCACATCTTCAGGCCTGCCCGGTACATAGTCACCTGACTTAGCTTTACTAAGCAAGCGAGGTTGTGTGATACCTGCCGGGTTTACAAGGAATATGATGTGAGATGTGATTGCAGCAAAGTTACGCAGAGCTTCTGAGTGTGCATCGTAATTTTCTAAGTCGCCGAGGTATTCCTCTACAAAGGAACGCCCATAGCTCTCTCCGTCAACCTTTATAAGCCTTAGTGCTATCCATGGAGTCTTATCCTTCGGATAGGTCTGTTCACTACCTTGAATGACTGTACCGTTAAGTTCCTGATAGGATTTATAGGTTGTGTCACTATCTCTGTATATGTGGGTATATACAATACAAGGTGTTTCCGGTGCTGGTGTGTTACCATCAGAAGCCACAAGGGTCTTTAGGTTGTCAGGAAGTGTCGCAAAGGACAAGTTATCTGCTGCTACAATCTGTATGACTTCACCGAGCGCATCACGCTGAAGTACATAACTTGAAAGTCGATAGAGCTTTGCACCTCCCTCTTTCGGAGGCAAAAATAAAAGACAGTTACCGGCCACAATAAGCTGATTAAGTGCTTCTTTGATGGTGACACGTATCTGTCTTGACTCAATGTATTTAATTATGCGCTGCTCTATTTGGAGTAAAGCCTGGTCAATCTCCTGCTTAATTTTATCTCCGTTTTCCTGTTGACTTAATTCTGCCAACACTCTGTCAGAGATGGACAAGCGGAAGAATGGACTATTCGGAGGCAAAAGTGCTAAAAGTAATTTGCTTGAAAGGTTATTGACACCACGGGCACCCAAGCTCTGATTAGGTACCATGTAGTCTGTACTTTCACTATCTGACTCTTTAGGGAACAATGAGGGTATGGTCATAGCCGCACAGTCCTCAGCACGTTTCGTGTAGGTATCACGAGTTGATTTAAGACGTTCATACACGGCCTTTGCAGTTTCACGCTGAGGGTCTGTGAGGTTCACTAAGCTGTATTTATTATCAGCCATTACACATTAACGCCCGTTCCGCTACCACTACCACCATTCGGACTAATCATAAGACGGCGTTTGCCTTTAGCTCTGCGCTTACGTTTTTGTCCTTCGGTTTCAATATTGGTAGTTTGTGTTTCCGCAGGGGCAGCCACAGGAGCAGCCGCCGGTGCTGCTTCTACTTCTTCTACTTTAACTTTAGGTTTACTACCACACATGTTTTATTCTCCTTTCATATTCTCTTAATAGTTGACCGGATTGTACCCAGTACCTCTATTGAGGTTTATCTTGAGGGAGTCACGCCCTTTGCGCTTGTTAAAGGTATCTTCAGTGCCGCCGTATTGTGGACTTTCAGGTTCCTCTGCGGCGGTTGAAGGTACAAGCTGGGCGGCTGTGGTTGTTACCTGCGGCGTACTGATTTTCGGAGTTTTAAATACACAAATACTTATCAGGCCTCCCTTTTTGTTATACTCTCTAACCGGTTGATAACATCATAGACACCTTTCATGTAACCTATGTGTTCATCATTGTTCCTTACATGTGTGATACTTAATAGTAAGTTTGTGTTATAAACTTCTTTTAAATAATCAACAACTTGTATAGGTACTACCGGTATCTTTAATTCATCATCAAGTTGAATTGTTAGTTACCTCCTGTTCTCTTTGAGTTACTTTTAGTTAAACACTCTTTCTCCATTATGTGTGACAGTTAAGTAATGCTACTTATCTGTGACAGTTGTTTCTGTGCGGACAGGTGTCCACATAATAGGTTCCTTCTTTTTGAAGTCATAATCAGATGCCCTGAGAATACGAGCGACTCTTGCTTGTAACAATGCGTCATCTTCAGTCAACCCTTTCTTCTCAAAGGCTTCCACAACGGTACCCCAATTCGGGGCGTCATGTAGAAGTTTATGTGCTGTAACACTACCAATACCCGGACAACCTTTGTAGTTATCAGCGGTATCACCAATCAGTGTTTGGTAGAGATGGTTGTAGTCAGCTTCTTCTTTGCTGACCTCCATAAACTCATCCTGAATAAAGTTGTAGAATTTACCGGGAATACTTTTAAAATCCTTATCGCCACTAATAGCTACTGCATTAGCACCTTTCATAGTCATTAGAATACCAACACAATCGTCAGCTTCAAGTGAGGGTTTCAGGTAGGTTTTGTAGTTCTCATGTACCCACTTAACTACCTCATAGTACCCTAAAGGTTTCCTCTTGTTAGCACGGTTAGCCTTGTATGTAGGCAAGAGCTTTTTGCGGAAGTTTTCTTTTGGGTCTGAGAAACACATAAGGATTTCATATTCACCTACATATTTATAGTGGTGAAGCACTTTGTCAGTTATGCTTTGCACAAGGTCATCAATAAGTGCTTCAGCCTCAGTGTGTTCACTGTGAAGGGTACTGAAACCATCGTACCATTCAATCTCTTTTTCAACGGCAGCACATGACCGAAACACAATCATGTCTGCATCAAATATCAATGTAAGTATTAAAAATCACCCTCCAATTTGTCATAGCGTATTCCTTTGAAACGTGGTTCACGGAGTACACCATTCTTACTTTCGGCCATAGCATCCACCTGTACAATCTTGTGCATAATGTCATCACCAAGGCCTAAAAAGGCAGGAGTAGGCGACCATATTCTTCGCTGCTCATCAGTGAGGCCTGAGCCTACTGTTACTGTCTTACCGTCCTTAAAACGGCAGATAAGGGCACCGAGCATACCTTCATACTTACCGTGGCCGGGTTGTAGAGCTACAACCTCAAGGTCATACGATACACCTTGTTTGTATTTAACCATTGTCCAGTCACGCTTACCGGGAGCATAGAGGCCATCAGCGTAACGCACGATAGCACCTTCGCCGCCTGCGTTCCATATCTTCTGTGCAAAGTCATCCACTTCTTCTTGTGTATGTACAAGGTATTGAGGAATAATCTTACACCAATGTAGCTCCTGCCATTCGATACGAGAGAGTAGCTTTAATCGCTGTTCATAGGTGAATATTGGTGCCCTATCTTCCAAAAAGTCACTATGAGTCAACGCATCGTGAATATAGGCTTTGACTTCTGTGTGCTGCTTTTTGGTATCTCGGCACCACCCACTAATGACTGGCTGTTCGATACCGGGAGCATAGGCCTCAAAAATAATAAAAGCCGTGGCGTTCTTTTCATAAATACTCCACAGCTCCGGTTTAAGATGTTCAAGGCTTTTGTATTCCTCACCTGTTCGTGAGAAGATATGCACCGCTGGTACATCGCCCTCAAAGCAACAATGTGCCAACGCATAGACACCATCAAGTTTCTCTGAGATATATGCAGGGAACTTGAGGGTACCTTTGAGTTTATCAGCGGATAAGCATAGCTGTACAAAATGCTTTTTATCACGGCCACATAGTTTTAGAATATCTTCATTACTTGCCATCCTTTACCTCCTCATAGAGGCCACAGCGACAAGCTCCATATACCCTCATGTACTTACAGGGGCATATAGTATCAGGTGTTCGGTTAGGTTGACATGGACAGTACATAGCACCGTGTTGTGTCACCTGCGCTAAGAATTTATCAGATAAGACATCTGCTCTTTCTTCATTCCTGATTTTGTAGCCATGCTCTTTGGCTATTGCTTTTATTTTATTTTTATAAAATGGAGTCAATGTTTAAAGCTACAACTCCTTTCTGTGCAAGTCGCACAATTTAAAAAACTCCTGTCAAATATTTCAGGAGCAGCTTTGGCAAGTTCTTTGTGTATCAGCTCTGCAAGTTCTCTGTGTTCCGGCATAGCTCTTTTACACAACCTTTTTGGAAGGTACTCATACCACGCACGGAAATTACCGGTAACAACAATATCCGTCATGGCACCTTGAGGCAACCAATAGGCGGCATCCTGTTCATCCATACCCTCCTCAAGGTTATCTAAATAAGTATCAAAGCAGTCACAGTCCATAGCGGATATAACTTCTTTACGAGTCGGTATATAGATTTCATCAAAGCAGCTACCTCTTGCTGACTTGCAGGTGAAGCTGAGATGCCTGTGTCGGGTTAGCTGACCTAAGACACGAACAGAGCATTTAACTTCAAAGGAAGCATAGCAGTGTTCGAGTATGGAAAGATGCCCGCTTTTCAGTATAGCTGCGACACCTTTTGAGGACACATTGTTACCATAAGGTTTACTGCAAGCTGTCCTGAGTAACTCCATGTAGTCAGGAGTGTAGGAAATTAGTCTTGCTTTTGGCATTACTTTCCTCCTTCTTATTTTCAATTACTTGAACAACTTTAACCTGCCTGCCGAACTTGTAGGCATCTTCTTTGTTGTTCATGTAGATGTCAATTCTGTTTTTATAACCGCCACCAAAGCGGTCATCCACGGTGTATGTGTGGCCATCAATGATAACCTTAGTACCAAAAGGTAAGTCATCCGCCGCCACAGTGCGCCCCTGCGTAGCCTTAACGCCACTTGCAGTAATACCATCAGTTTTACCACATTCATCATAGGAGGCTGTATAGGCCGTGCAGGTGACAATGAGTAGCAAAGGTATCACTGAGTCAAACATCTTTTAATAAATTTTTGAAGATATAATACAAAACATCCACCACGATACTATTACCAGCCATTTTGTAGAGCTGAGTATCAGAGATATTATTTTGTTTTAATACATCAATGTCCTTATCTTCAAAACCCATTAAGCGGAAGCACTCTTTTGGTGTTAACTTACGGATAGATGTTTTACGTGCAGAGTCTAATTGTACTGCATTTACAGTACCGTGATTTTCTTTAACTGTTGGTGCTATACCTTCAGCATCTAAGACACGGCTGGCTTCGTGACATGAAGGTTGATAATAACCAACAACTTTAATATTAGAGTCTACTTCATACAAACCTGTTTTAGCACCCAAGCCTCCTGCACAACTCTTAATGGTTACAGCCAGGCCTTCTGAGTCATACACCCTTTTAGCCTGTGATTGATTGCTGGTAAGTTCTTTGACTTTGATAAAGTTATCATCCATTCTAATACCAGCTTTTGTTGTAATGGTCTTAGCTACAACTTCTGTATTACTTATAGGTTTAAAAGAGAAACCATTTCCTTTTTCCTTGTTCTTTTTCATATTTTCGTAGAAATAATTAACAAGTCTTTCGGATAAGAAATACTTAGAGTCCACCTCTTTTTCCATTAAGTCCTTTAAAGTTTTCTGTAAAGGAATTGGTTCAGGAAAATCAAAAGAGCCTTTATCAATATCTTTTCTTATAGACACGATAAAGACTCTCTCTCTCTTTTGAGGTACACCGTAGTCAGCGGCGTTTAGAACTTTCCAATAATTGTTATAACCAAGTTCTTCCAGGCATTTCAAAATGTACTCAAATTCCAGTTTGAATTTTTTACCTGTTAGATTTTTCACATTTTCGCAGATAGCATATTTAGGTTTAACTTCTTCAATGATATGCAAAGCATCGAACACTAATCCGCTTCGTGTTTTCACACCATCTGCTTCTAACCCTCTTTGTTTACCTGCGATTGAAATATCCTGACAAGGAAAACCATAAGTTATCATATCAATACCTTTTGGTAACTTAGCACAATCAATTTGTGTGACATCAACCAGGTTCATACTTTCAGGTACTTTGTGAATTAAAGAGTATGCCTTACTGGCAAATTTATCAATCTCACAATAATTTACTAATTCATACTTCTTTCCTAAGCGGTTTAATGCTTTTTCAAAAGCACCTATACCGCTAAACAACGATAATAATTTAATGGCAGTCACACCAGTTTCCTCCAATTTTTCCTTCGGTGTCGAGCTGAACACGAAAATGAAATATCTCCTGTGCATCCCTCATAGCGTTCTGAGCTTCACGGACAACAATCTCCGCTATCTCCTGTGTACGGCAGGCACACTGAAATTCATCATGTATCCACGCCATAAACTGAAAGTCCTTACCGTGGTCAAGGCCTAAAGCTATCAGGCGTTCTTCAGCTCTGATAATCCACAGTTTACATATCAATGCACCTGCGGATTGAAGTAATGTATTAAGTGCGCTATGAATACTACGCACATGAAGTGGGCGGCCATCAAGTCCTTTCAGGTACCTTCTGCGCCACTTTGTTATCTGTCCGTGCAACCCTCGTTTTTCTACCAATGTATTCTCAATGGCAGCACGGAGTTGTGCAAGGGCAGGAGTCTGTGCTAAAAACTTTTTCTTTAATCGTTTACCGTCAGCGGCATCACCGCCAACAATCTTACCAATCTTTTCATCACCGGCACCATATAAGAACGCATAGATGAATGTCTTTGCCTGATTGCGTTCCGGCAACCCAGCAGCTATCTGATTGGCTGTATGAATATCACCATGTACCACCTCATGTGCATACGCACCGTGGTCATAAGGGTACATAAAATGTGCAAGGCAACGAAGCTCAAGGCCACAGGCATCAATACCTGCCTGTACCCAACCGTCAGGTACCTTAAACAGACTTCTGCACTCTTTACCGTATGGTGTACCAACACGGGGCACCTGTGCTACATTCGGGTTAGCATGAGTAGCCCTGCCGGTAACAGCACCACAAGGATTTACAGAGCCATGTATTTTACCGTCAGGCCATACCATCTTGAGCCACGCATATCTGCCATCTGCTAACTGGCCGAGGCGTTTATTCAACATAAGGTATTCTTCGAGTAGTCCTGCCATTGAGCGTACTTCATCACTGGCGGCAGGGTCACTCTTAATAAACCTGAAAGTAATATCATCAATCTTCAAGCGTTCATCTTCATACAGTTCTTCATTGTCCGGTGTGTAACCATAGTGTACCTTGAGCAGCCATTCAATTTGCTGACGGCTATTCGGATTAAAGTCTTTGTACTTTTGGACTGGTACACCGGCTACATAGCCAAGGCGTTTATTATCCCTTTTCGGTACAAAGATTTTATCAGGTACCTGCGGTACAACCTTTCGGAGAGCTGCGTCAAGGTTAGCTACCTTACCACGCAGTTCAGCCTCAAGCTGCTGTGCTGCCAACACATCAAAAGTAAAACCGTTACGCTCCTGCTGAGCCATCAGCCATTGTGCTTTATGCTCAAGTACAAGAGAGGGAACCGGGTAAGATTTATTGTGTTCGGTCAGCCATTTGTATAGCTTCTCAGTAACAACAACATCCTGTTCGTTGTACTTCAACATCTCCTCTGAGAACTCTGCCCAAGCGTTCTCCGTTTCTTCACCATAGGTACCCTTTAAGGTACCCAAGCGGTACCCCCAAGCCTTGAGGGTCTGAGAGCCACGAAGTTTAGCTGGCAACCTCCCGGTACGGATAAGGCCGAAGTCACGCTCACCAATGTCACCATACATCAAACGGCACATGACAAGCGTGTCCATTACCTGTTTACGGTACTCACGAGGTACCTTAAAGTCAGGATAGAGTTTTTCAAGAACAGGAATATCATAGTTGATGATGTTGTGTCCAACGATTGTGCCACCCTTTTGGAGGACATCAAGGAGCTTTAAGGCACCCTGATGTACCCCATCAGCATGGCGATAGTGGAGGATTACATTGCCATCATCTATCTTGATAACCATACAATGAGCTGCCGTAACATCACGATAAAGCCCATTGGTTTCAATATCAAAGTAAGCTATCATACTTAGCCTTGTGTTCTTCGATTTCTTTATCAGTTTTTACGCACATGTACTCCAAGTTAGTTTTGGTCTTTTCAAGGCCTTTGAGTTTAGATTTAGCAAGTTTAGCTGCCCATTCCATAAACAGTTTGGACAGGCGAATACAAATATCAATCACTGTCTTTTAGTCCTTTCATATAATGTCGTAGTCCTGCTTCCTTTTGGCGACCCACGGAGAACGAGCTGATAGGTTTAAGATAACCTATGACTCGTGTACCGTAGTCAAGATTTTTACTGCCACAACTATGACAGCAATCATAACGGGTCACAGGGTCAATAGCTCCACAGTCTTTGCAGATTGTACAGAGTACATTGGTTGTCCAGTAAGGTACACCATATTTGCAAGCAATACGAATGAGTTCCTTTGCCTGCTTGAGTGTCGGAAGCTGCTCAAGGTTTAAGTGACAAGCGGCACCACCATCAAGGTACTGTGATACTTCTTCAGAGTGTGCCTCAAGTCTGTCTAAGATAGTCAAGGTGTTATCCTCAACCGCATAAAAGTAGCTGTTGTAGCAGTCACGAGGTACAGCATAGCCGTCCTCTTTATCCCACTTAGCATTTTTGATACCAAGGTTCTCAGCCGGTACAAACTCAGTATTAAAGCGCATACCATAGAAGGTACGTGCCACTTTGTTAGACTCTTTGATTACAGCAAGGATAAGGCACAGTCTTTTACGCTGTTCCTTTTTGGTACCTCCTGCAAACTCTAAGGCCTCAATGGCACCGTTAATACCAATCGTGCCATACTGTTTGTCAAGCGAGATGTACCCGGCAGAATAGCTGGGCAATAAACCTGCTGCAATGTACTCAGAAATGATAGAGTGAAACGCACTCAGGTATTTATGAATACGTTCTACAATGCTATCCAAAAGATAGTAACTATCCTCTGTTGCTGTGTACTCTTGCACAATACGGTTCAGGTTCATAGTGATAACCTGAAAGCTACCTGTTGATACACCACCGGCACCCAATGTGTAGCTGAAGGTATTATCAGCCAGCTCATTGCGCAGGCGGCAACATGAAGATAAACTGTCTGCGGATGTGCTTTCGTAGTGAAAGAAGCTGAGGCCTTTGCTCATCTCAAAAGCAAGCAGGTGTTCAAAGTCTTTATCAATAGGCATTTTGGTTTCTTTATCTACAAGGTAAGCTGCTGTGAGTACCGGGAAGGTCAGAAGCTCTTTGCGGCGTTCTTTCCTAAACCATTCCATGAATAGATGCTGAAGGTCACGGACGCTGTTATAATCAGGCTGTGAACCGTCAGGGAAATAGAACTCATCAAACATTGCCTTGAAATAATTTTCATCAAATACCGAGATATTCCAAAAGACAGACTGCGCTCCACGTGCGGCGGCAGGCTGGTTCATAGCGTACACAACGCCCTGAAGCTCCTGCTGTACCTCTTTGGAATGTGTGAGCAGATAGTCTTTGCCGTAGGTTTTCTTTGCGAAGTAGTCAAAGTACATCAGAAATTCTACCGTGGCTACTGCACCTGCAAAGTCAGATGCTACCTGATATACAAGGTTTACGAAGCTACCACAAAAAGATTGCAGGTTCTTCGGTGCCTTGCTGGTACCTCCAAGGTTCTTTGTGCCCTCCATGAGGAACGGATAAAGGGTAATAGAGGCACAATAAGGCCTGAGGCTTGTTTCATCATGAATGTAGATGATGTGTTCCTCAATATCCCTTTTGTAGCATTTGGCAAGTTCTTCACCGTACATTTCCTTGAGGCGTTCTGATACAATCGCTCTGTTTACCTGAATGAACTCAGGTTTCCAAAGTTCAGCTTCAAGGACAGCAAGGGTCTTATTGGTAACATTGGCATTACTGTCTACCTTACTACCACTTGCCGGGTTAATGGCGTTAATAAAATCTTTGATAAAAGTTTTCTTATCATTTAATAGTGGTTGCGATAATTCGTTTATTAAATGTCACTCCCTCCGAAACACATGAGTAATGTCTTTCCATGTGCCTTTCTTTTTATCTCTAATAAAAAACTGCTGATTAGTAGTTTCACTATCCAGTCCACCGAGAGCCTCAATGAACTCACCGGTTTTAAGCCAAGTGAGATTAGGGTCACGGCGCAGAATAACATTGTAAATACTGCCATACTCTGCACCACTGTATAAACCAACCGGCAGAATTTTAGCGCACTGCTCAATAGCGTACTGTAATACTTCCGGTTTAATACCGTTTGTGGTGCCACCCATAAACAGGATAGCGGTTGCACCCTGCTTCTTAGCTTTCTTAGCTTTATCTACAATCTGTTCAATGTCTGTCCACATTCTCTCCGGTAATTTGTACTGAAGGTAAGAGCTGTGACAGCCCTTGCATTTTCGGCAGCAATTACCAAGCATAATGGTAAAGCTGATATGGTCAGGAATTTCTGTTAATGTAATTGTGGTATCAACAACGGGCAATTTCACGGTCTTTTACCTCCATCAAACGATTGATTACAAAGAAGAATGTGTATTTACTGGCTGTGTTATTTGCAAACATATCCAGTTTGGAAACACACTCAGCAAGTTTAAAACCACGATTGATGCGTGGCTTTTTATTGTGTTTAAAAATCTTCATTATCTGCTTCCTCCTTAAAGGCATCTGCAAGTGATGTCTTTTTCTTTTCGGCTGCTTCAAGCCGGTCAGTTTCTTTATCGTACTTGAGGTAGCCTGCAAGGCCTGTTTCACCGGTATGGCGGTTCTTCAGGACACGGAGGCGCACAAGGTTTTTCTCGTCAGGGTCATCTGCCTGCTGGTTACGCTCAAGAGCCACAACGGTATCACTGAGCTGAGCAAGTGCATGTGAGCCACGTAAATGCGAGAGGCTGATAACGCCACCCTCCTCAGCGGATTGACCATCAGTTCTTTTAAGGTGCGAGATAATCAGCATACCTACCCCAGTTTCTTCACACAAGCTGCGAAGATTGGTCATAAGTACATCCGTAGCTTTGCGTTCATTTTCAATATCAAGGCCGCTGATAGCTATTGTTATGTGGTCAAGCACAATAAAATCGCACTGTTCGGCCACGGCAAGGTAACGCATTTTAGCCATGAGGCTATCACTCTCCATGCTGCCAAAATGCTGGTAGAACACGAAGTTACCGCCACCCAGTGTTTCCTCAAATATCTTTTTGTATTCTTCAGGTGACACAAGGTTTTTGTTGAGCGATAATCTTTTACCAGCGTGTACAGCCATAAGGCCTTTAGCCGTGCGTTTTACATTTTCCTCGAGCATCATCATGCCTACCTTGAGGCCAAGATGGACACCAAAATGGTAAGCAATTTGGCGCACAAAGGTTGTCTTGCCTATACCGGTACCGGCTGTGATTACCACAAGTTCACCTTTGCGTAACCCTGCGGTCATCTGCTGTAACGGTATATCCCAAGGTAGTGGGTACCCTGCTGCCTCGTCAGGTTCATCTCTCAGTTCTTCCCAAAGTTCACTGCCATTGATAATGCCGTCAGGTCTGTAAGGTTTAGCCTGAAAGATAGCGTCAATAATCTCTTTAGCTCTGCCTGCCTTGAGGCACTCATTTGGGTCTTTCAGAGGCAGATTGGCAATATAAAGTTTGCCGGGAGGCAGGATATTGCAAACACTTTCAACGGCTTTGCGGCCTGCTTCGTCCATATCGAACATCACAATGACCTCATCAAAACGATTGAGCCATTCCATGTTCTCTGTAAATACCTTTTTGGCACTCTGCGCACCATTGGGTATTGACACAACCGGCCATTTGTTACCACCAACCTGCGATACAGTCAGGCAGTCAATCTCACCTTCAGTGATGACAAGTTTGTGTCCATTCGCCCAAAGATGCTGACCGAAGAAGCGGTGATGAAGATTACCATACACAGAAAAATGTTTATCAGGGTAACGGATTTTCTGACCTAACAGTTCTCCGTCATCAGAAAAGTAACAAGCGACCTGACAGGGGGTTCCACCCACCTCCGAAGTGTAGTACCCGTATTTCCTGCAAGTCGCCTGTGTTAATCCACGTTTTGTGAGTGCCTGTATTTCGCACTCATCTAACGGTATTAAGTTTTTGTGTTTGTGTTGTTGCTGCGTCTGTACTGATTGTGGCTTTACCTTATCTGCCGGTGTGAACTTCTCACAACTAAAGCAGTAGGTACCGTTGGTATATTCGGTGAGAGCATCACTACTACCACAGTCAGGACAGGGTAAGTGAGAGCGTATTACCTCACCGTCCATATACTCATCCCTTTCGGTTGATAATTAGTGCGTCCGGGTATATCTTTTGAAGTTCCCGGAGTAGTTTGTTAAGTGTAAAATCCTGTGAGTCATTTGGTTTACCGGTCTTAGACTGCACGAAAATGTAGATGCTGGTGTCGCTATCTGTATTACCCCACCCGGCTACTGCGCTGAGTTCCCGGTCAACACTGAGGTTGCCGAAGTCATCAATAAAGTAATGACATCCGGTATCAATGCTGCCCTGCTGGCGACATAAACGGTAATAACGCTCAAGGTCATTGGTACCACTGTCGGCACAAAGTACCTGAATGTAGAGGGTTTCTTTGCGGTTACGGAAGTGCAGTCGCCTCATTTGAATACCACCCCCTCAAGTGAATACTTCTTTTTATCTTTTATCCACTCATCAGGTATATATCCCTTTGCGTACTTATAGCCATTCTTTTGGCACCACATGGCATACGTTGTAGGACTGCCTTTATACAATCGGGTCTGCGGATTGGTAAACACAAAACGGATTTCAAGGTGCGGATATTGTTTCTTGACAAGCAAATGTTTCTGCCTGTCGGACGGTTCAAAGATGCCTTTGGTTTCCACAATGATACCATTGGGCAAAATAAAATCAGGTGTGTAGCTATGGTTGCTACAAGGCACCTGATACTTGATTTTACCCTTTTCATATTTCACTGGTACACCTGCTTCTTTGAGTTGAGCAGCTACCTTATCCTCAAGGCCGCTGCGGTATGGTGTAGTTAATCTACTAAAGCCTCCCCTTCTGCTGAATATGAGCTTGTTAATGGTTAGAAGTCTGCTCCTTCATCAGCGGCAACCTCATCAGGAGGAAACAAATCGCTGTTATTATCCTCATCAGCTACATAGCCTCCTTCCTCAGTACCGAAGCCATAGCTTTCAGCGTCTTTGGAATAAGGTGCTTTGTATTCGATTACCTGTACTGCCTCAAGTCGCAGAGATAAACCGTTAGTCTGTGCGCTCTTGTAATACGGGAAGATAGAATAAGCAACACGTACCACGGAGCCAGTACCAATGTCTGCTTTCTCGTCCAAAGGTTTACCGGTACTATCATAAATAGGAATGGTACGGTGAATAATATCTCCTGCTTTAGTTTTAAAGGATGTGTTGGCTTTGAATTTAAACATTAAATTACCATCGTTATCCTCACTGGCACCAAGAAACGGATTTTTGAAATTCTTTCCGGGGAAGGCTGCTTTAGCTTTTTCAAGCTCCGCCTCGAGGTGCTGCTGAAATTTCAGCGCAGTTTCGGTATCAAACATTACTTTGATTGTGTACCCAATCTCGCTGCCCTCAAAGGTTTCAGGCGTGCGCAAATGAGGGTACCAAGCGACACCTTTCGGTGTAGTAAAGATTTTATTTCTCATTTATTGTTCCTCATTTCATTTAAAATTTGTTCAATTTCTTCGCAGGCCTCATCCTGCTGACGCTTTGCTGCCTCGAATTTCTCAAAGGCACGCATAAGGCGGCCTTTAGGTGCCTCTGCGTCCTGAATGGCGGCCACGTTGTCCTCTGCTTCCGGTGTTTCTACATGCACAATGGCTTTCTCGACTTCGTTAGGAGGACTGAAGGGCATGTATACTTTAGTATCTGCACGCATCAACTTATCTTCACCACAAAACCAGCCTTTGCCGGAAGGTACTCTGCCGTGACAAGTGTGTCCTTCATCTTCATCCCAGTTAGGAAATTCCACAGCATAAGCACCAAAAGAAGTGATACCTCTGATGATACCTACTTCATTCTGAAATACTACAACATCACCAACATTAAATTTACGCATAATTTATTCCTCCTCAAATTAAGTTTATTTACCTGTGGAGCCAAAGCCTCCATCGTTACGTTCAGTTTCGCTAAGTTCATCTGTCGGCACAAAGGTGACAGGAACATTCTTTTCAATCATCATTTGTGCAATTCGCTCACCGGCAAATGCACGTGCAAAATAACCGCTTGTGTTGTCTACCAAGAGGCATACTTCGCCACGATAATCAGAGTCCACAATACCTGTACCATTGGCAAGGCGCAGGCGTGTATCTTTACCGGTGCTGCTTCTCAAAAAGATTTTAGCGTGGTAGCCTTTTGGTACCTCAATGGCAAAGCCGAGGCCAACTTTAAGTGCCTGATAAGGCGGTATTAAGATGTCATCAGGTAACACAAGGTCATAGCAGGCGGCACCGTCCGTGGTCTTTTCAGGTACGGCGGCGTTTGGTCTGAGTAATTTGATTTTACAAATAGTTGCTTTAGGTGTCGGCATAACGCACCTCCTTTCTCCATTATGTGTGACGCTTATGTGGAATGTACATTTGTGTTCTTACAGGAGCGTAGTTAATCCTACTTTCGTCATAATTTTAGGGTCAACCACAATACAAGCGGATGTGTATGCGTTATGCAGGCAACGCTGCACTGCAAGCTGAATACCCTTCGGGTAGTTGAACACTTCAGACGGCGCACAAGCAGCTCTACCTTCAGCTACTGTACGTTTATTTTGGATTAGCTTTGCGGTTGTTATGCGTCCGTCAATGGTGACAATGAGTTTCGGTGCCTGCGTTTTGATAACAACAACATAATTACTGTTTACATACTGGCAGCGGTAAGCTCTTACTGCACTTGATGGAAAAGATTTAATTTTCTGAATGGCTTTACTGTTTGTTGCCTCATTACCACTATGTTTGTTTGTATCTTTTTCATCAAACATGATTAAGCAATCAATACCTGCACCAAAGTCTTTTGGGTTAAAAACTGCAATAACAGTACCTTGTTCACCTTTCTTAGCATAAGAAAAATCACTCAACATCTCTACTCTGTCACCAGCGTTAATTTTAGTCATCTTATTTATCCTCCTTAGCAATTTCAATTTGTTTACCATTGGTTACATCATCCAGCCACTGTGCATACTGCAATATCTTTGCAGTTTCTTTCCGCACATCATCCTTACGTCCGCACCGGCACGCATACTTAATAATGTTTCCCTTCAGAAAACCTATAAGTTCTTCACGTGTCATATTGGCCTGCATGACCTCAATAGGTTGCACTGCGGTCTGATAATGTGCGTCAACTTTAGCCGGAACACAATCATCAGTGATAGGTTCTAACTGAGATACTAAGAATGGATGCTTCCCAACATACGCAAAGTTGTTATCATACTCTGATATAGTTACTACCTCATCTTCTTCAAACCCACGGCTTGCGTCAGAACACATAACCATATCAAGTCTGAACTTTCGGACACCTTTGTCGTACATTTCTTCAAAATCTCGTACCTTCATGTTTACTTATCGTCCTCCTTATGTTTACTTTTAGAGAAAATACAAAGAGGTTAATATTTATGATTATGATAATAACCATAAACATCAACCTCTGAGTTACTTATAGTAACCTTCTTTTCTCCATTATGTGTGACGCTTATGTGGAGTGGAGTCTTGTATCTTACGAGAAGATATACTCACTCTTTTTTACATTGTTAATATCGAAGTTACCTTTTAATGGAGGAGCAGGAATTTTCTTGTCAGTTAATAACTGCATATCCTCCCGGAACATGGCAAGTGGGTCAAAATTGGTGTACATCTCAATAAATGTATCACGGATTACATCATACAGGATATGTGCCTGCGATACCGGGCACCCAAAACTGTCATGTATCATAGCCCAATGCTTGATACCCAGCTCACTACCACGGCACGCTACCATCTGAAGGTGAGAAGCGTCCATGCTGTGAATGAAATTCGGTGCGATACCGGAAGCCTGTTTGTGCTTATCAATGGCACCTGTGGCGTGCCTGCTGTAAATGCGGAGGCGTTTACCGGCACAACGTACTTGCACAACACGGCTCTCAACTGCCATGTATGATTGCTGCACAAGCAGCCCCATCGGCGTAGTCCATGTGACTACCTGTTTGTTTTTAGTGACCATTTTGGCGCAGGTCTGTAACCATTTCATCCCTTCGACCGCTTTAACTACCGTAGCTGATACAGCCACCCATATCAACTTAGCGAGGTATGCACTTGCCTGCCCGGCACAATCGTAGAACACAGAACTCTCTCCGTTATCGTTAATATCCGGGTTGATTGTGTCCTCCAAAATTTGGTCACGGAAGCCATATTCCTTGCTGCCGTATGCCAGCGTCATTACTGAGCGTTTTGTTACCTTACGATTGACACCGTAGGTCAGCCAACGCTGAGCAAGTGTGCGAGTACCATACTTGAGTTTGGTTTTGCCGTCAGCATTGGTTATCTCCTCATCCATAGTGCCACTCTCAGCGTCCTGTTTGAGCTGTACGTTGACTTTTTCGGCAACGATACCATAAATATCTGACGGCTTATCGGCAGGCATTAAATTGACTGCATTGGCACCTACCGGGTCACGAAGCATAGCTGAGAAGTGCTGTAAACCGCTGCATGTGCCGTCAAAAGCCACGTTAATACCAGTAACAAAGCCTATAATGCTACCATGTGCTGCCATCCAGTCCTTGAGGCGAGCATACTCGAAGCAGTAGGCAAGCATTTGGCACGGGCAGTCCTGCTGTGCCCACCAAAGGTTGCCAAGAGGGTCTTTAGCACATGAAAGGATTTCAGCCTCATTTTCCAGTACCCATTGCATACGGTCAGCATAGCTTACCTTGTCAACGCCTGCGAGGTTAGCTCCCTCAACCAAAAACCATTTGTAGCTCTCCTCAGTAGTACACGGTGGCACATCAGCAAACAGAATGAGGCTTTTGGCTACATCATCGCCTTGAAAGCTGAATGACGGTATTGGATATACACGTCCGCGGAAGTCCATATTGCACGGAAAGTAAATTCTTTCGTAGTCTTTAAACTCCTCAGCCATACGGAGCTGCGAGAGGACACGTAAGCTGATTGACTTCCTGCGAGTTTCAGACTTATAGAAGCCTATCATTTTAATTTTATGTGCTGCTAACTGTTCCGGTGTGGGTTCCGGCGGTAACACTGAGGGAGGAATAGGCTCGGCCATGTTGGGAATACCTGCGATATTGCCGCCACGCTTAACCACTTCCTGAAGCACAGCCAGCACCTCTTTGTTGATACGCCATGGTGTAGCCTGAATAGCGTTAATGGCACGGCGCACTTCCTTGAGTTCTAACTGACCAAGGTTTTCCATGTAGTGTTTTGCATACACATCATACTGATTGCGGATGCGTAGGAGCGTTGAGGTGTTACGCAGTTCACCGTAGTACCCACCGTCCCGGTAATTTTTCCACGGGCGAGGAGGTAATATCGTAGGACAGAGCTTGTACGCACGTTCTACCAATCTATCCTCATTGCGCTGCCAGCCGGTCAGTAATGATTGTGTTGGAATAATACACAAAATGCCGTCAATTACTTGTTTCTCAAAGTAATTGCTGACCTTTAATACCACCTCAATCAGCGAGGCGGCGAGCTGCATACCTTGTTCCTTCTTCCAGCCATTAAACACAAAGCCGTCATGCTCCATTCGGGCACTTGCGTATGCCCTGCGGTAAAGAGATTGTACACGTGCGTCAATACCACGGTAAATGCTGCCCTTCTGCTCCGGTAACTCGTTCACATAAGCCCGGAGCTGTACCTCATCGTACAATTCGCCGTTAATGGTGCCACAAATGTTACTTATAGGTGTTTGGCGGAGTAGTGAGGCGTTCAGGCAGGCAGAAAAGGTAATGAGTGTCAGGCTGTCCAGCAAGTCATCCCTTCTGTCACCATAGAGGTTGACCATGCGTGCCACTATCTCTGTGTAGGCAGGCTTTGTGCCACAATGCGGATTAAGGCAAACATTGATAAACACACTCATGCCATTACGAATTTGGTCAAACTGATTGCTGAGTACCTTTTGACCAAGTGTTGTACGTGTTACGCCATCGGGCTCTGCTTTGGCTTTTTCGTAGCTTGTGCGTACAGCCTCCTGCCCTAAAAATTTGTACCTTGCTTCAATCTCGAGCTGCTTAGTTACCATCTCAGCTCCGTATTTTTCGATATATTCTTGCATTGTGTTACCTCCTGTTGTTCGTTCTAATCTGTATTATACCGAACACTTGTTTATGTAAAATAGGTACGAAAATAGAGGCTTGCCATAGCAAGTTTTTAAAGTTTACAATTTGTTCGCTTATTGTTCGCTATAACAAGCCTCTGACTAACACATCATCAGGCGTACCAAGGTATAACGCCTTTATCCTTGAGAATTTGTTTGATACACAAGACTCCGTAGGGAGATATGCGTACAGTTTGTGAAGTTTTTGAAAAATATGAGCTTACTTCGATATAAAGTGCGCCCTGCGGAGCTTTTAACGTGGGATAGTGGAAACCTTTACCGTTCTCCTGCTTGAGCCATCCGAGTTCTTTTAAGAGCCTGCGGAGCCATGTTGGACTAAGGTCAAACGCTTCGGCAAGCTCAGTTATCGTGTAGTCATTGTGGGTACGGCGAGTGCGCTTGAGTACCATTTGGGCTGCCGTGGTGTTGTTCCGGGTTTCAACGAGGTAGTCTTTTTCGTGGCTGAGCTTGTCAGCTTGTGCCTGAAGGGTTTTGTTCCGCTCCTGCTCCTCTTTTAACCGGGTTGCAAGCTGAATAATCACATTCGGGTCAGTGAGTGCCTCCCGAAGTTTTTCCGGTGTGAGATAACCGCCGTGCTTGCGGATAGCCGGAAGGACTTCTGAGGTTACCCAGCGTTTAAATGTTTTGGCTGAAGGGAGCTTGCTTGAAAGGATAAGGGAATACAATCCTGACTCATTGATGATGATAGTTTCTTTATTTTGATTACCGTCAAAAACCATCATTTTAAACCTGTCCTCTCCATCAACATGGCGGTTAATATCTCGACTACCGTTTTGGTACCCGAGGATTGTAGTTACATCCTTACCTACAAACCACGGTTCACCGTCCTTCTCAATAACTCTGACCTGCCCAAACTCCGGGTTGTTGAATACTTGCAATTCTTTGCACATGCTTAATCCTCCATTCCTTCTACATACAAGTCCATAAAGTCAATGTTAGCTTGCTCTAACCTGTCGCCAAACTGCTCACTGACTCTATCAGCGTTAAAGTCCTCAACTTCGCCCATCCAGTAGATAAGCACTTGCAAAAACTGGCGTTCCGTGATTAAATAAGCGTCATCGCCTGCTGCTCGCTGGCAGGTGCGAGGCACATTTATTTCAAAATCTGCAAAGCAGTCAGGACTGGCTTGTCCGTTTTTGTAACTTCTGAGAGTTACTAAGTACCTTTCGTGGTTTAAAATTTTGCGTTCACCATAAATTTCAAATAACATGGTGTCTACCTCCTCTTTTATGTTTACTTGTGGTTAGCTTGTGCTACCCTCTCAACCTGTAAATGCTTGCTTACAGGCTGAAGTCAAACACAAACTTGCTATTAGATAGGCTCTACACAGCACGCTATCAGGATAATAACTGCCATTATGTAGTCGATTGGTCTTGCTTTATACATTTTGCTTGTCCTCCTCAATGTCCCATACAAGAACAAGGTCACCATCTGCGTCTTGATGTCTGCACTCTGTCAATACAGCCTCAAAAGTGTCAGCTATGATAAAAGCAGGCTGATACTGTTTTTTAGCAATATGGATTTCAAGGGTTGAGCTTGCTTTAAAAAATCTTTTTAGATACTTAATACTGAAATATCTAAGGTCAATTTTCAGCAGTTCAGCTTTTTTGTGCATACGGCAAGCCGACAAAAACGCCTTTTTATTTATAACTACTGTGTGCCCTATATTCTCAGTTGCAGCGGCAGTAGTTATAATTTGTAGGATAGACTCAGGTTTAACAGGTGACTTAGCTTGTGGCAGGTCTTTTACTATCTCATCATCATACGGAGTTAAAATATAATGCGTGTTAGTAATAACAGCACCCATTTCACCTGCTTGCATAACGCCTGCTAAACCATCACGATGGTTATTTTTTAGGTCATCAAAAGTTTCATAACAAATTTTTACAAAAGCACCTGCGCTTGCTTTTCTACCGGTACAAGCATTAAGTGTATTTAATTCACGGGTTAATGCTTCCAAAGTCTGATACCTTAGTGTAAAATCCTCACTTTTTAACGCCATAATGGCTTTTTCTAAAATTTGTTGCTTATTTAACATTTTGCTTGCCTCCTGTTTAACTTTCAGTAGTAGTAGTAGTAGAGGTTGCCATAAGGTAACGAGATGTTACCCTATGGTTTCCCCTTATGTGTGACGCTTATGCTTTACACAAAACTTTAGTTTGCACAAATAACGCCATTACTTACTTCCACATAACCGTCATACCCCAGGTCACGTGCAAAAGCGTCATAATCAAAATAGCGTTGCGCTACTTCCGGCAGGTCGTAGCAATCCTCTACAATCTCATAAGCTACATCAATCAAGCTCATGCCCGGATAAAAAGTACAGTCATCATACTTGTTTAAAGCCCCCTGTAAGTCGCCGCCAAACGCCTCAAGATAGGCTTGCACAATATCCTGTTCCCAGTCCTCTAAGTCCTCAAACTCCTGCGCTTGTTCATTGAGCGCGAACACATCCTCATGCTCGCCAATTCGCAGGTCAAGACTTGTTTCGTAGTCGCTTATAAACTGCTCCTCTCCTCCAATCTCCTCAAGTGCTGCGGTGAGTTCCTCCTCATCCATCGGCAGGCTCAGCCACTTGCCAACCAATTCGCCTGCATTGTACTTGCTTAAATTAGTTACAAAAATTTCTAACATGTTCGTTACCTCCTAAATTTAACTTGTGGGCAGCTTATGTTACCCTCTTAGCTTGCAAACTTATTGCTTGTAAGCTAAGGTCAAACATAAACTTGTTATTTAGCGACTTTATACAAAAGTGCAATTCCGTAACAAATATCCGGCATAAACGCTATATAAACAACTTCCTGCTTGCTGTTTAATACTTTAAAAACTTGCTTGCCTTTTAAGTCACCATAGCTTTTACCTTTTGGCGTGTCCCTGTAAAAGTCTTTACTGCGTTTAACAAACTTGCCAGTGTTTAAACCGTTACCATCCAAAAATTTTGGGTCAACATCAGCGGCTTGCTTGCAAAAAACACGGTCAATCAAAGTTACTTGCTTGCCTTCTAAACCTGCATAAAATTGTTTTTGAGTGAGTTTTTCTAAAGTCAACATAACAATTTACCTCCTGTTTACTTTTGGGCACTTGTGTTACCCTCTTAACTTACAAGCGGTTGCCTGCTTGTAAGCTAAGGTCAAACACAAGTATTAAAGGTTAAACACTTTACGCAGAATGTTTTGCAGTCTGCTTGTGGTTCTGCTATAATAAGAGCGGTCAAAATAAACATCTTTTGAACCGTCTTTATGGCATACTTCCCTATAAATTAGTGTGTGATAGCTGTAAACGCTGTATTCATCCAGGAAGGATACTGCATAGCAACTGTTACCGGTAAAGCGTGCTTTAGACTCTAATAATGCCGGGATTTCTCTGTAAGTCGCTCTTTTGATAATTTCCATGGTGTGTACCTCCTATTTAATTATGTGGCAGCCTTCGGAATGCCTTTGCATTCCCTTACTGTGACTTTATTGTAACGCCATGGCATTCCATTTGTAAAATCTCATTTTGGTTCATTTTTGCGGAATTTAATGGCATTCCATTGCATTATGGTAGTTTTTCGCTGTTTTTCTCCGTTTTTCATTATTTTTTGAATTTTGCAGCATGTGATACAATAAAGGCATAAAACACAACAAAAGAGAGGAGGCACAGCAATGCCGGAAAAAGTAAACCGTAAAGACAACCGTGTTTTACAAGTGCGTATATCAGAGGAGCTAAAAGCAGCTTTTGATGATGTAATAGCTAAAAAGGGTTATAACAAGTCCGCAGTTTTGCGAAAAATTGTAGAGGATTGGATAAGAGCCGAAACAGACAACCAATAAAGCGCAAAAAAAGCCTATTAGTTACCATTGGTAAACAATTAGTAACTAATAGGCTTTATTTGTTTGCTATCAGGCAGCCAAAAGGCGGCAAAAGGTTGTTTTGTGGGTCACAGATATTTTATATCATACTATTTTAGTAGGAATAAAAAAAAAAAAAACAGAAGCACCTTTTTGCCTCTTATTGTAAACATTTTGTAAACAATTCACCAAAGCATAGGTTCACTCGCTGCCCGTGTGTTCCCTGTGTGTACTTGCTTGTGACTTTTTGGTGACTTATAATAACTATAAGGCACGATAAGTCTACATGTAGTAAGTATGTAAATATACTTTGCTTGCTTGTAAGTCTTTAGTGTGTTAAAGCGCAGGTGCATTATTTTGGATGTTTGTTTCCCCTGAGTGGTCAAAGCGTCACCCATAAGGGGGAAAATGCGCCGGGCGACACTCTTGAAGTACCCTCTCACATTTTTCTCCCAAAAATCACTTTAAGGAGGACATTATGACAACATTAAGGAGAAACAAAGGCGAGGGGTCAATCATAAAAATGACCAATGGTAAATACAGGGTACGCCTTGAGTGCGAGCCTGTAAACGGAAAAAGGAAGTGGTTATCTAAGACAGCACCCACGCTCACTGAAGCACGTAAGGCACTACAAGGCCTCATAAAGACACGAGATGATACTAAGAGTGCCAAGAGTTACGCAGGCGACTTTGAGAAACTCATGGAGGAATACTTAGAGCAGTGTGAACTCAACGACATCAAAGAGTCAACCTATTTGAGGTATGACCGTGCATTGAAGAACTGGTGTAAGTATTTCAAACACTACAAGGTCAGGAATGTATCAGTAAGAAGCATCAATGAAGTTATAAAGCAACGTACCGAAGAAGGTTACAAACCAGCTACAATACGTATGGAGCTGGTTATCTTAGCACAAGCATTTAAGTATGCACTGAAATGCAGGTACATTGACTTCAACCCAGTATCTCAATGTGCAATGCCTACAATGAGTAAAATAAGGCGCACAAGAGGCGAGTTAGTTACAATAACACATAAAGAGCATGAACGTATCAGTAACTACTTCAAAGAGCTTACGAATAAAGGTCTGTATACTAAACATGACGATATGATTAAGTACCGTATGTATCATATTTATACCTTAGCGTACACAACGGGCATGCGCTTAGGTGAGATAGCAGGTCTGCAATGGAATGATATTGATTTTGATAAACACATCATCCATGTAAACAGAACTGTGAGTCTAAACAAGACTCTCACTACACCAAAGACTCTCAAGAGCCGTAGAGATATTGAGGTGTCCTCTACTGTGTTAGAGGTACTAAAGGAACTGCGAGGTACCATGCAGGAGTTAGGTTGCGAAACGGATTTTGTGTTTCCTATGAGGTTCAATAAGAACTCTCCGTGTATACCAAGCACCATTAGTCATCAGTTCATTACTGCTATCAAGAAATTGAACATCAATAGACACTTGACTTTCCATAGCATAAGGCATACACATGCAACGGAGCTTATAGAAAATCAAATACCTATTACTGCCATATCGGAGCGTTTGGGTCACTCAACGATAACCACAACACTTAATATCTATTCTCACGTAACATCTACCGGCAGGCATAACGCTGCTCAGGTATGCAAAGTGATTTAGTTGGTCACAATCAAGTCACAACAATGGTCACAAACAGGCATAATAAAAATTACTAAAACACAACATATAGTGGTAGATACAAGGAAATTAGTGTATTTAGACACAAAAGGCTATACTGGCATGTATACAAGAATACTTATGTTGATACTATTGCAATTAGTAACTTTTTTTAATAAAATATGTACAGTGCTATCCGAAGGAGGGTAAACTATGCAAAAAATCAAATCTGTCCTGGTTGCCAACCGCGGCGAAATCGCTATCCGCGTTTTCCGTGCCTGCAATGAGCTTGGCATCCGCACAGTGGCAATTTATTCAAAAGAAGACACGCTTTCACTTCACCGCAACAAGGCGGACGAAGCTTACCTCGTCGGCGAGGGCAAAGGCCCTATCGACGCTTACCTTGATATTGAAGATATCATCCGCATTGCGCATGAACACGATGTAGACGCTATCCACCCCGGCTACGGCTTTTTGTCCGAAAACAGCGACCTTGCCAAACGCTGCGCCGAAGAAGGCATTATTTTTATCGGCCCGCGCCTTGAACACCTGATTATGTTCGGCGACAAGGTAAACGCGCGCGAGCAGGCCAAACTGGCAGGCATCCCGATGATTCCGGGCAGCGACGGCCCGATTGACAGCGTTGAGGACGTGTACCGCTTTGTACAGGCGCACGGCTTTCCGGTTATGCTTAAAGCCGTTAACGGCGGCGGCGGTCGCGGCATGCGTATGGTCAACAGCAATGAGGATTTGGAAACCGTTTACAACATGGCTAAATCCGAAGCTAAAAAGGCCTTCGGCAGTGACGAAATTTACCTTGAAAAATACCTTGAAAGCCCGAAACATGTTGAAGTACAGATTTTAGGCGATATGCAGGGCAACATTGTGCATCTGTTTGAACGTGACTGCTCCGTGCAGCGCCGCCATCAGAAATTAGTAGAAATTGCCCCGGCTTTTTCGCTTAACCCGCAGCTGCGCAAGGATATCTGCGATGCCGCAGTTAAGCTGATGAAAAACGTAAATTACCTCAGCGCCGGTACGGTTGAATTTTTGGTAACTCCGGACAATAAATTCTATTTTATTGAAGTTAACCCGCGTATTCAGGTTGAACATACTGTTACCGAAGAAATTACCGGCTATGATATTGTACAAACCCAGATTAAAATTGCAGAAGGGTATTCGCTCCACAGCCCGGAAATCGGCATTCCCGAACAGGATAAAATTACCAGCTTCGGCCATGCCATCCAGTGCCGCATTACTACGGAAGACCCTGCCAACAACTTTATGCCCGATACCGGCAAGCTGATTGCTTACCGCAGCGGCGGCGGTTTTGGCGTGCGCCTGGACGGCGGCAATGCGTTTACCGGCTCTGTAATTACGCCGTATTACGATTCGCTGCTGGTTAAAGCTACCACCCACGGCCTGACGCATCAGATTGCCATTACCAAAATGCTGCGCTGCTTAAAGGAATTCCGTATCCGCGGCGTAAAAACCAATATTCTGTTCCTTGAAAATGTACTGGCTCATCCGAGCTTTGCCGACGGCTCTTATAACACCTCGTTTGTTGATGAAAACACCGAGCTGTTTATTTTCCCGAAAACTCTGGACCGCGGCACCAGGCTTTTGCATTACATTGCCGATGTAACTGTTAACGGTTACAACAATGTCGGCGTACAGCCGAAACCGGATTTTGCACCGCTGAATATGCCGAAACCGTTTAAAGGCACCATGCCGGACGGCACTAAGCAGATTCTGGACGCACAAGGGCCAGAAGCGCTTTCCAAATGGGTTATGGACCAGAAGGAAGTTTTGTTTACCGATACCACTTTCCGCGATGCGCATCAATCATTGCTTGCAACCCGCATGCGCACCAACGATATGTTGAAGGTTATTGATACCACGGCTGCCAAACTGCCGAACCTGTTCAGCTTTGAATGCTGGGGCGGCGCAACCTTCGACGTTGCTTACCGCTTTCTTGACGAAAGCCCGTGGAAACGCCTGATTCAGTTCCGCGAAAAATGCCCGAACATTCTGTTCCAGATGCTTGTCCGCGGTGCTAACGCAGTTGGCTACACCAGCTATCCGGATAACGTAGTTAAAGAATTTATCCGCCTGTCTGCTAAAAACGGCGTCGATGTATTCCGCGTATTCGACAGCCTTAACGGCATCGACAATATGCTCCTGTCGCTGGATGCTGTACGCGAATGCAACAAATTTGCCGAAGCTTCCCTGTGCTACACCGGCGATATTTTAGACCCGCGCCGCGATAAATACGACCTTAAATATTATGTAACAATGGCTAAAGAGCTGGAAAAAACCGGCGCTAACTCCATCTGCATTAAAGATATGGCCGGCCTTTTAAAACCGGAAGCTGCTTACCAGCTTGTTTCCGCACTGAAAGAAGCAGTTAATGTGCCTATTCATCTGCATACGCACGAAGGCAGCGGCAACAGCATTTACACCTACGCGCGCGCTATTGATGCAGGCGTAGACATTGTAGACGTTGCCATGAGCGCCATGTCCTGCGGCACAGCACAGCCCAGCGCTTCCAGCCTGTATTATGCCCTCAGCGGTCATCCGCGCCAGCCGCATCTTGATATTAACGCACTTAACGAAATGTCCCGTTATTGGGAAAGCGTTCGTCCTTACTACAAAGCTATCGACAACACGGTTTCTTACCCCAACCCGGAAGTTTATATCCACGAAATGCCGGGCGGCCAGTACAGCAACCTGCAGCAGCAGGCCAAAGCAGTAGGGCTTGGCGAGCGCTGGGAAGAAATCAAAGACATGTACCACCGCGTTTCCATGATGTTCGGCGACATCATCAAAGTTACGCCGTCCTCCAAAATGGTTGGCGATATGGCACTGTTTATGGTACAGAACGACCTTAACGAAGAAGATATTTATGCTAAGGGTGATTCCCTCAGCTTCCCCGCATCTGTTGTAGAATTCTTTGAAGGCCGCCTGGGCGTACCATATCAGGGCTTCCCGCAGAAATTACAGCAGATTATCCTTAAAGGCCGCAAACCTATTGAAGGCCGTCCGGGCGCATCCCTGCCCCCGGCAGATTTTGAAAAAGTACGCGCCAGCCTTGCAGAAATGGGCGCGCCGACTACCGACGAAGCTGTAAGCAGCTATTGCCTGTACCCGAAAGTATTCAGCGACTGGGCAGTGCGCCATGCAGAATTCGGCGATGTTTCCGTGCTTGATACCCCGACCTTCTTCTTCGGCATGAAAACCGGCGAAGAAATCAAAGTTGAAATTGAACAGGGCAAAATGCTCGTTATCAAGCTGCTGCAAATCGGCGAAGCTAACGAAGACGGCATCCGCACCATCTTCTTCGAGTTCAACGGCCTGCCGCGCGAAATTGACATTAAAGACCGCAATGTAAAATCAACCAATGTCACCCGCAAAAAAGCCGATAAAACTAACCCCGGCGAAATCGGCGCAACGCTGTCCGGCTCCGTTGTTAAGGTTCTGGTTGAAAAAGGCCAGGCTGTTACCAAAGGCACTCCGCTCATCGTAACCGAAGCCATGAAGATGGAAACCACCATCGCAGCGCCTATCAGCGGCATTGTATCGCAAATCCATGTAGCAGCAGGCAGCAGAATTGAAAGCGGCGACTGCCTCCTGGAAATCGAAATCAAAGCTTAAAATTACCAAACTGCTTACGCAGATAAGCAAAATACCCGCCTTAACCCGGCGGGTATTTTTTTGCAAAAACAAAGCCACCGGTTTTATGCCGATGGCTTTGCTGTTATGAAACTTTTATTTTTTCTTTTCCGTTTTCGGTGTCAGGTCGTACTTTTTAAGGTAACGGTAGAGCGTTACGCGGCTGACATCAAGCATGCCTGCCAGTTTGCTGATATTGCCGCCGGAGGATTTCCACGCTGCAATAAAAGCATCCTTATCGTACTTCCAGGATTTTTCCAGCGTTTTATCGCCGGGCAGTTTGATGTTTTCTGCTTCGATAATGCTGCCAGGAGTATGGAAGAAAGCCTGCTCGATAACGCCCTGTAATTGTTTGATGTTGCCGGGCCAGCTGCAGCTTTTCAAAAGTTCCAGCGCTTCCGGCGACAGGCGTTTCGGCGACAGGTTATGCTGCGCGGACATTTCTGCCAGAATATGCGCTGCAATAACTTCAATATCCTTGCTGCGCTCACGCAGGGGCGGAACGCGGATGGTGGTATCAAGTACCAGTTCATACAGTGCGCGGGAGAATAAGCCCTTGTCCGCCAGGCGTTTCAGATTGGAATCGCAGGCTGCAATTACGCGCACGTTAAGTTTTTTGCGCAGACCTGTTTCTTTATTTAAGAGGCCGTTTTTCAAAGCATCGGCCAGCTTGTCGCCCATTTCTACCGGCAGTTTTTCAACTTCGTCCAAAAACAGCGTGCCGCCCATCGAAAGTTCCAGCTTGCCTGCCGTGGGCTGATGGTCGCCGTCCTCACTGCCGAAAAATTCTTCTTCCAAAATGCTCTGCGGAGCGTTGGAGCATTTTACAACAATCAGCGGTGCTGCTGCGCGCGGGCTGGCCTGATGAATGCCGTGCGCCAGGCGCTGCTTGCCGGTACCCGGTTCGCCCTGCAATAAGATATTGTTATCGCTGCGGGCAATGCGCGATGCCTTATGCTGCAAAGCCAAAAACTCACTTGTTTCGCCCACCATGCTGTACAGGCTGTAACGGGAGCTGTAACCGGTTGCATGGGCAATCGTAGTTTTCAAATCCTCAATGCTCATGCTCATGACCAGCGCACTTTCAATTTCGCTGCCAACTTTAACCGGCATAACGGTGGTAATATCTTCGTAAGTACGGTCCTGCGTAATCCAGGTAATTTCACGGCGGTGCGTCGGCGTACCCTGCAAAGCTTTTTTAATGGGAATATGCTCGTAATTAAGGAACACATCCTCCAGATTATCCTTGCCTTCCAGGCGGTGTTTGGCATTGCCGTTGCAGTATTTCAGTTTTTCATCCTGCCCAATCCAGTAAACGGCAACGGGCAGTTCTTCCATCATCATCTGCTGAATGCTCCAGTATTCAAGCATCTTTAAATGCTGCTCGATGGCATATTTCATCGTCAGCAAAAGCGATAACAATAAATCATACGGCAAATCGTTCTGGTCCAGCGAGAAGAAAGAAATAATATAGCGGATTTTGCCGTCCACACAAATCGGCGCGCTGCACGCATCGCCGGAATGGCTGTCTTTAATCCACATTTCCGGGCCGAACATTAAAAACGGCACATTATGTTCGCGCGCAATGCTGATGCTGGATGTTCCGACATCTTCTTCCAGCACGCGCATGCCCTGAATGTCTTCAATTACACGCTGGAAAAACGGCAGGGCATAGTTTTTGATAACATAGCCGTCCTCGTCAATCAGCAGCATGCTTAAATTGTGAATGTTGAAATGCTGCTTGCTCTGCTCATACAGGCCGTCAACATATTTAACGATAAATTCGTGCGTTTTCTGATGCTCGATGATTTCTTCACGGCTCAGCTTGTTGATTTTGGGCATAGTTTCATGCGGCAGCTTCATTTTGCGGCAGCGCTGCCACGATTCGGCTACCCACGGATGCACGTTAGGGTCAACAATGCCCTCCTCCATAAATTTTTTATAATACAAAGCCAGTTTTTCTTTGTTGCGCCTCTCTCGAATCATTAAAGCTCCCCCTTAATTTTATTTAAGCTGCTTCGCCGTTTTCAATCAAAACACGGCGTGCTCCGTAATAATGCGATTTCCAGTAGTCGCTGTCCAGTGAATCAAGCACAACCCCGCGCGATGATGACGCTGTCCAGAACTTGCCGCTACCGGCGTAAATCCCCACATGCGAAGCCCCTGCGGCATAGGTGCTGAAAAACACCAGGTCGCCCGGCTTTAGCTTGCTTTTTAAAACAAAAATCCCATCCAGCACCTGCGCATCTGCAGTACGCGGCAGTTTGGCATCGTGCTTGCCGAAAACATACTGCACATAAGCAGAACAGTCAAACCCTTTCGGCGTTGTGCCGCCGAATTTATAAGGCACGCCCTTGTACTTGGCTGCGGTTTTTACAATGTCCTTACCGCGCACATCGGCAATGCCTTCTTTTTTAAAGGCTTCCCATGAGATTTTATTATAGGTTTTGGTATCGAGCTTGCCGCTCTTTTTCAGCCCGTGTTCCTTCTGAAACTTTTTGATGGCCTCTCCGGTTTCTTTCGACATGCGCCCATCCTTGCGATCAACATCGTAACCAAGCATCTCCAGCTTTTGCTGGGCTACGGTCAGCTTCCAGTCGCGCGCAGGCGCTTTGGTTTTACTTTTGGCCAGCGCCATTGAAGGCAGCAGGCAGGCAATAAGCAGGCAGCAGATAAACATCATCCATTTTTTACGCTGCATTACAGTCCTCCCTTCCTTTAGCAAAACAGTGCTTTTATAAAATATTTTCTGCAAAATATTACAAAACGGCAAAATCACTTTTAAAATAAGCAACTTATAATACACTTTTCGAGTATATTATATCGCATTTAACAGTTTTTGAAAAATATTTTTTATCGGGCGCGCTTTTATTTGTTGTTTATTTTAAAAAGCAGCCTGACGGATTTGCGCCGCCGGTAAGTTTGTGCTACACTAAAACCGGTGAAGCAATTAAATGAAAAAAATATTTACACTCTTGCTCATTTTAATATCGTTGATGCTTGCCGCCTGCCAGAGCGAAAATGCAAAGCCTGCGCTTGGCAGCGGCAGTGTATATTTTCCGGTTTACGAAATAACCGCACCGGCAGAAGGCAAAATACTGGGGCTGATTTTGCAAAAGGGCGACCGCATAGGCAAAGAGCAGCCATTGTTTGCCGTTGACGACCAGCAGCTTACAGCAGAGATTAAAGAAGCCACAGCCAATGTAGGACGCGCCGAAGCAGAAATCAAAACCATGCAAAATGGCAAAGACAGCGGCAATAGCCCTGCCGCCATTGCCGCAGCACAGCAGCAGTACGAGCAAGCCAGCGCACAAGAAGCCAAAATGTCCGCACTGTATAAGCAGGGCGCAGTGGCACGCCGCCAGTATGAAGCCGCCTCCGCCGCTAAAGCAGCAGCCCAGGCAGCTTTAAGCGCAGCACGCGGCGCAGGTGAAACCGTCAAAGCATCGCCCGAAGCTATTGCGCAAAAGCAGGAAGAACTTAAAACGCTGCAAACAAAATACAACGTACTGCTGCAAAAACAACTTGCACTGGAAGAAGAAAGCCCCTGCACCGGCATCGTAACCGAAAAATACCTTAACACAGGCGATACCGCTGCTGCCGGGCAAAAAGTCCTCAGCATCCGCGAGCTGGAAACTTGCAGCGCCGTTATAAAAACATCCGCGCAAGCGGCGCAAAATTTAAAGGTTGGGCAGCCAATTACAGCGCACGCAGGCAGCATAAACAAAAATTTTAAGGGCAGCATTGCCAAAATTGACGGCAATAACATAACCATAAGCATTGATAATACCTCGCTGGATTTGAAGGACGGCATGGAGGTAAGCGTCACCGTAAATTAACAAACGCGCACAGCGGTTATGTGTTATAATAAGTGTATAAAAGCAATAAAGGGGGATCTTACTATGGAATTGTTTGATAAACTTGGCGAATTTGCTAAAATTGCGGCTAATAAAACCGAAGAAATAACCAAAACTATTGGTGAAAAAGCAGAAGCCGCTATGGAGATCCAGAAGCTGACTTCCCAGATTGGCAAAGAAGAAAGCAAAATTGAAAGCACCTATAAAAAAATGGGCAAAATGGTTTGGGAAAAATCCCAGAAATGCGATTGCCTGCCCGAAGAGTTTAAAGCTGAATGCGATGCTGTTAATGCCAGCCTCGCTGCAATAGAAGACCTTAAATTTAAAATTGCAAGCGTTAAAGCAACTGCCTTTAACGGCGAAGAACCGAAAGTTGCCTGCCCGCACTGCGGCGCACATGTTAGCGTAAGCGCTAAGTTCTGCAGCGAATGCGGCGGCAAAATGGAACCTGCCGAAACTGCTAAAACCGTAGAAGCAGAAGTTGTTGCCGAAAGCGCAGAACACAAAACCGAAGCAGAAGCCGAAGTTGAAGTTATTGCACCGGAAACAAAACCGGAAAAAACCGAAAAACCGGCTGAAGAAAAACCCGCCGAAGCAGCAGAAACAAAAGCAGAAGATAAATAATTACACAAACAGCCAAGCCATATAAAAACGGCTTGGCTTTTTATTTTTTATAGCATCCTTAAGCAGTAAAGCGGTTGCAAAATTTGAGAAAAACGTGTTATAATATAAAAGTTAAAATTACATATGCGGGTATAGTTCAGTGGTAGAACAATAGCTTCCCAAGCTATGTGTCGCGAGTTCGAGTCTCGTTACCCGCTCCAGTATTTATGCGGCTCTCCGGCTTTACGGAAAGCCGCTTTTTATTTACTGGTGCTTACACCGGTGCTTATTTGCGGCTGATTTTTCTTTAGTTATACCCGTATAGGTATAAATTTTATTAGCTAAAATATTTTAATTGATACTTGTTTGCAATAGTTTGCTGTTTAGTGTTATAATAGCAATGAATTTGATAACTTCTTTTAAAGGAGCTGATTTTGTGAGCGATACACTAACAGTGTGCGGGCTTACGGTTGAGCGCGGCGCTAAGCTGCGCACGATGCTGCCCGTGCCCGATACTAAAGTAGAAATTCCACTGACTATTATCAACGGCGCGCAGGACGGGCCTGTGCTTTTGGTAACTGCCGGCATTCACGGCGGAGAGTACCCCGGCATTGCTGCCGCCATGGAACTTGGACGCGAGCTTGACCCGCAGAACATCTGCGGCAGCCTGATTATGCTGCACCCGGTAAACATTCAGGGCTTTTGGGCACGCCGCGAATTTATTGTACCGGAGGACGGCAAAAATTTAAACCGTGTGTTTCCCGGCAGCCCGCTGGGCACACTTGCTGAAAAAACGGCGTATTTAATCAGCAGCAATTTTTTCCCGATTGCTGATTTTTATGTTGACCTGCACAGCGGCGATATTCACGAAAGCCTGCACCCCTATGTTTATTATCCGGGCCAGCCGACGGAAGAACTTGCCGAAAAGGCGCGCAGTGTGGCTAAGGTGCTGAACGTAGAATACATGGTGCGCTCGCTTGCTACCGGCGGTGCTTATAACTATGCCGCTTCTACCGGCTTGCCTTCGCTTTTGATTGAACGCGGCGGCGCAGGGCTGTGCCTGCACGAAGACATCGAAGAATATAAGTCCGATTTAAGAAACATTCTGCGCAAGCTGAAGCTGCTGGACGAACCTGTTAAGCCGCGCCGCTATATTCCGCGCGATGTGACGGACATTATTTATCTGGAAGCAATGGAAACCGGCTGCTGGCTGCATCATATCCACAGCGGCGATTTTGTGGAAGAAGGGCAGATTTTAGGCCGCACTACGGATTTATTCGGCGAAACGCTGACCACCTATTACGCCGAACAGAGCGGTATTGTGCTGTATGTTTGCCCGGCACTGGCCGCGCCCAAGGGCACAGTGCTTTTGGCTTACGGAAAAATTCATAACGAAGATTGAGCCATAAACAGCAAAAGAGAAGCATTTTAACCGAATGCTTCTCTTTTTTATTTTGCGCTTATTTAATTTTAATCAGTTCGTAGCTGCGCGTACCCATGCCGATTTTTTCTGCATGAGCCAGGCAGGTTTTCCATTCGGATTCCGGCGTTATGTTGTGGAAGTGGTCGTGTTTAGCTGCTTCCTCAGGATTTTTTGCAATATGCTCGCCCAGAACGGAGTTTTCAAAAGCAGGTGCAGCGTTAACAAGGTCGGCGCAAGCCTGGTCAAGTGCAACCGGGTCAAACGAAGCCAGCATGCCGATATCCGGCACAACAGGTGCGTCGTTTTCGGCGTGGCAGTCGCAGTACGGAGATACATCGACAATCAGGCTGATATGGAACTGCGGCCTGCCTGCCAGCACTGCCCAGGCATATTCCGCCATGCGTTTATTCAGCATTTCCATGCTGGCGCTGACTTCCGGCGGGTTTACGGCATCCATCGGGCACGCGCCGATGCAGCGTCCGCAGCCTACGCATTTATCCCAGTCGATATGTGCTTTTTTGTTTTCAATCACCGGTGCGCCGTGTGCGCAAATGCGCTCGCAGGCATGGCAGCCGATGCACTTATCCTGGTCAACCTGGGGTTTGCCGTCGTGGTGCATTTCCATTTTACCGGCGCGGGAACCGCCGCCCATGCCGATATTTTTAATCGCGCCGCCAAAACCGGTCATTTCGTGCCCTTTAAAGTGGGTCAGGCTGATGATAACATCCGCATCCATCAGTGCTTTGCCGATTTTGGCTTCTTTAACTACCTCGCCGTTAGGCACTGGCACATAGGCTTCGTCCGTGCCTTTTAAACCGTCGGCAATAATAACGTGGCAGCCGGTAGAAAAGGGGCTGAAACCGTTTTCGTATGCCGATGTGATATGCTCAAGCGCGTGCTTGCGGCGGCCCACATATAATGTGTTGCAGTCCGTCAGAAACGGCATGCCGCCAAGTTCTTTTACAACATCCGCCACTGCTTTGGCATAGTTGGGGCGCAGATAAGAAATGTTACCCGGCTCACCAAAATGAATTTTAATGGCGGCAAATTTTTTGTTGAAGTCGATATTGCCGATACCGGCAGTTTTAATCAGCTTCGCCAGCTTCTGCGGCAGGCTTAATCCGCCGTAGCCGGTACGCATGTCAGTAAAATAAACTTTTGCTTTCTCCATAAATTATCCCTCCATAATTTGTGTAAAAGTATGTATTTTGCTGTGCATGTGCTGCACTTTTTAATTATATCAGCCCAGGCAGAAAAATGCCGTCCTCGTAAACATCGGGCTTGCCCAGATGACGGCTTGGCACAAAGCTGCCGTGGCAATCGCTTCCGCCGCTGATAAGCATGCCTTCGGTTCGGCAATGCGTTAAAAGCAGCTGCGTATCCTCTGCGCTGTGCCCGGAATGGTAACATTCAAAACCGTCAAAAGGTTCTTCAATCAACTCAAGCAATGTCTGCGCCAGCCCCGGCCCGTGAAAGGAACTTGCAGCGTGGGCGCACAGGGCAACGCCGCCCGCGCCGTGAATAGCGCCGATAACTTCGCGGATGCTTGGAAATGTCGGGAAGCCCAAATCGTGCTCTGCCGTAAAAATGCGCTGAAAAAAGTCGTTGACGCCGGCGCATAATCCCTTGTCAATCAGATAAGCCAGTGATTTCCAGCCGCCGCGCCTGCGGTCGTAAGTGTAGTTTTTAAACTCTGTAAAATCCAGCGGCCAGCCCTGTTTGATTAAAAGCTGCACGCTGTCGTCATCCTTTTTCTCCAATAAATATGTGTTGTGCGCCAAAAGCTCCTGCAAGGGCTTATTGGCAATGTCGATGCCGTAACCCAGGATATGAAATGACATTCCGTCCTTGGTAGAGCATACCTCCACGCCGGGCACGCATTTTATGCCGCGCGTATCTGCAAGGCGCATAACCTCCGCCACATTGGCCGTGCTGTCGTGGTCTGTAACGGCAATAATACCAAGCCCCGCACCGGCAGCAGCGTCAACCAGCTCCTGCGGCGTCCATGTTCCGTCGCTGGCCGTACTGTGGATATGTAAATCAACTTTTCTCATTTTTATCTACCTCGTGGTGATGGCAGCACACAGCAGGCGGTACTGCATCTTCTTTTACAAAACTTTGCTTTAAGCAGCTTAAAATAAACAGCGCCGTGCCGGTCAAAACAATGGTGCCGCCAGGGGCAAGGTCGGCATAGTAGGACACGGTAAGCCCCACCGTTACGGTGATAATGCCGTACACAATGCCGCCAATAATCGTCCCGGCAAAGCTGCGCGCCGATTGCAGGGAGCAGGCAACGGGAATAACCATCATAGCCGATACCAGAAGCAGCCCGACGATGCGCATGGAAAGCGCTACCGTAAGCGCCGTAAGCACCGCCAGCCACACATTGAGCTTGCCAGCAGGCAAACCTGCGACACGGGCGGAAGTTTCATCAAACGTAATATATTGCAGCGGGCGGTAAAACATTACCGTAAAGGCGCAGGCAAACAGCCCAAGCACAGCCACAACCCAAAGGTCGGCGGTACTGATGGTCATCAGGCTGCCGAACAGAATGCTGCTTAAATTAAAGCCGCCCATGCGGTTCATGCTGCTGAAAATTACTGCCAGCCCAATGCCGCTATAAAAAAAGATTGCCAGCACCATTTCGGAAAAAGTGTTCAGCCTGCTGCGCACCTTTTCGATAACCAGCGCACCCAGAACAGTTGCCAGCGCCGCACTCAGCACCGGCTGCGCACCTAAAAGCGCGCCCCCTGCCACACCGGCAAAGGCAATATGCCCCAGCCCGTCGCCAATCATCGACTGACGGCGCAATACCAGAAAGCTGCCGATAAGCGGGCAGATAACAGCGACAATCAGCCCTGCCAGCCACGCCCTTTGCATAAATCCTGCGGAAAACATTTCTAACATAAAACTTACCTCTATCTATAAAAATAACCGTGCTTATGCCTGTGTACCAAAGCCTGATGCACATCGCCCCAGAAGCAGATGTTATGGTCCAGGCACAGCGCATTTTTGCAAACCTTCACCGCCAGCTCCAAATCGTGCGATACCATGACAATCGTCACGCCCTGCTGCCGGTTGATTTCGCCCAGCATTGTGTAAAGTTCTTCCTTGGCATCCGGGTCAACGCCGGTTGCCGGTTCGTCAAGCAGCAAAAGCTGCGGATTGCGCACCATGGCGCGCGCCAGGTACACGCGCTGCTGCTGGCCGCCGCTTAGTTCGCCTATTTTGCGGTGCGACAGTGCTTTCAGCGAAAAACGCTCCATAATGTCGTCCACAGCAGCCCTGTCCTCATGCGAATAATGCTGAAACATACTGCCGCCGCTTAAACGCCCAAGCGAAACAACCTCGCGCACGCTGATAGGAAACGCCCGGTGCTGGCGTGCCGGATTCTGCGGCACATAACCGATTTTATCCCACATGGTGAATTTTTCGCGGTCCTGCCCAAAGATAGTAATGCTGCCCTGCATCGGCTTTAAAATGCCTGCCAAAAGGCGCAGCAGCGTGCTTTTGCCCGCGCCGTTAGGGCCTATGACAGCGACAAAGTCGCCCTTTTCTATTTTCAGCGATAAATCGTTTAAAATCCAGCCTTCGCCATAGCTGTAACCAAGTTTGTCAATTTCTATTACTGTTTTCATCTTACTTACCATTCAGCGCAATATCAAGGTTTTCGATATTGTGTTCCATAATCTTCAAATAATCGTCGCCGTTTTTATAACCGGCCTCGCTCAGCCCTTCTATCGGGTCCAGCACCAGGGTCTGCACACCGGCCGCGTTTGCAATTGTTTCGGCAATGCGCGGGCTGACCAGCGTTTCAAAAAATACGTATTTAATGCCTTCGGCCTGCATAATGCCAAGCAGCCTGTTCAGTGCTGCCGGAGAAGGCTCAGACTGCGGTGAAAGCCCCATAATCGCTTCCTGCGTCAGTCCGTAATCTTCTGCTAAATGCCCAAAAGCAGCGTGCGTAGTTATAAAAGTTTTTATTTTGGCGTTCTGCGCTACTGCCTCCAGCTTTTTATCAAGGCTGCTGATTTTTTCGATATACGCCGCCGCGTTTTTTTGATATTCCTCCGCATGTACCGGGTCGGCTTTAGCAAACGCATCGCGGATTGCCGCAACCTCTACCGCTGCCTTGCGCGGACTCAGCCAGAAATGCGGGTCGTTTTTGCCGTTGCCTGCCATAAAGGCGCGCCCTGCTTCCACCGCCTGTACGCCGTCACCGGCAACTGCCGCCAATGCGGGCTGCGCCCACGGCTCGGCGCCGCCGTTATAAACAAAAACTCCGGCCTTAGCCAGCCGCGTCAGGTCGCGCGCACTCGGTTCCCAGTCGTGCGGCTCAACGCCGTCGCCAATCATCGTGTAAACGCTTACTTTATCACCGCCAACGGCACGCGCAAACTCCGCCATCGGGTAAAAGCTGGCCGCAACCTGCATTTTGCCATCTGCAGAAGCGTTTTGCCCTCCGCCGCAGCCGCAAACAGCAAGCGTTAAAAGCACCAGCAGCGCCGCAAAAAATTTTTTCATTTTAAGCTCCTTTTAATAAGCAATGCTTATAATCTTTTGTAAAAAAATATGTAAATTATATTTTGTTTTTCTCTGAATCTACATAAAAAAATAAAAAAGGTGTATAATTAAACTATCTTATTTTATACGAGGTATACAGATATGCAAAAATTACAGATCAGCAAAAAACAAATTGCTGCTTTTGATATAGACGCGCAGCAAACCTTTACGCCGCTGTGCCCGGATGAACTGCCCGTTGCAGGCGGCGATGAAATTGCAGGCGAACTTAACGCGCAGGCGCAGTTTGCTTCGCTGCGTGTAGCATCGCGCGATGCGCACAGCCCCAAAGCCGTTTGGATTGCAGGCAACGGCCACGCGCCGCTGACAGCCGTTGAAGGCTATGCCGACAGCGATTTATACTGGCCCAGCCACGCCATCGTCGGCACAAAAGGCTTTGATTTTATCCCCGGGCTTGACCCGAAAACCTATGACTTTCAGGTTTATAAGGGCATTGAGCCGGATAAGCACCCTTATGGTGCGTGTTACCACGATTTAAAGGATACGCTTTCAACCGGCGTTATCGAATTTTTAAAACAGCACGGCATTACTGCCGTTATCTGCGGCGGTCTTGCTACCGATTACTGCGTTAAAAACACGGTCTTGCAGCTGGTACGCGCAGGTTTTACGGTTATATTAAACCTGGCTGCCTGCCGCGGCATTGCGCCGGATACCGTTGCTTCCGCCCTTGAAGAAATGCTGGGCGCAGGTGTTATTATCGTTAAAAGCAGCGCAGAATTAAGCAGCCTGCTGTAATTACACCGGCACTTCTACAAATTCCGTGCTGACTTCGTTCAGTTCAACCGTGCGGTTCAGCGTTGCTGTCAGCCACGCTTCGGCTTCTGACTTTTGCTCACGCTTCATATAAAGCAGAATCTGCACGCGCTCGCCGTATTCCGCACCGCTGACGGTAAAAATATTCTGGTTGTACAGCTTGTTAATAATGCGTCCGGCTTCGCCCGGCGGAGCGCTGAGCGCAAACACTGTCATTTCCACGCGGCGCGCAAGGCCTGCCGCTTCAACAGCACCGGCGACGCTGCTAGTATAAGCGCGCACCAAACCGCCCGCACCCAGCTTAATACCGCCAAAGTAGCGAGTCACCACCGCTGCCACACCGCTAAGGCTTTTTTTGCGCAGCACTTCCAGCATCGGCACACCGGCAGTGCCGCTCGGCTCGCCGTCATCGCTGGACCTTTGCTGCATATCGTTTATAATATAGGCAGAGCAGTTATGCGTAGCGTCCCAAAATTCCTTTTTGGTGCTTTTGATGAATTCCTGCGCTTCGGCTTCGCTGCTTACCTTTTTCAGCGTACATATAAACCGTGATTTTTCAATTACAATTTCTGTACGGCAGTCTTTTTGAATTGTTTGCATAGTTTGCTCCTTTCCTAAATAATTATATCATAACGGCAAAGCTTTTATTAACAGCCTGCCGTAAATCTTCTTCCCTGCTTTACGGAGGTGAAGCACTTGACCCATTTAGTACCGCTCATCAGCGACCTTGCCATGATTTTAACGCTGGCGGGCCTGGCAACCATACTATGTAAAAAACTTAACCAGCCGCTTATCCTCGGCTATATGCTGGCCGGCTTTTTAGCCAGCCCGCACTTTACGCTGCTGCCCAACGTTATCGACAGCGGCAACATAACCGTCTGGGCAGATATCGGCGTTATCTTTATTCTGTTCGACCTGGGGCTGGATTATAATTTCAATAAAATAAAAAGCACCGCCAATACAGCGATAATTGCTGCCGTAACAGAGTTTACCGGCATCGCCTGCCTGGGCTTTGCCTGCGCGCAGCTTTTGGGCTGGAGCCTTACGGACAGCATTTTTACCGGCTGCATGCTTACAATGAGTTCTACCGCCGTCGTCAGCAAAACGCTGGGCGATATGAATCTTTTAAAAAAGCCTTTTGCTTCCATTGCCTTTGGTATTCTGGTACTGGAAGACATTTCCGGCATTATTATGATGGTTGTGCTTTCAACTTTAGCAGCGGCAGGCAGCGCTATTTCCGGCATTGCCATGCTCGAAAGCATCGGCCTTTTGGTATTTTTCCTGATAATCTGTTTTGTAATCGGCATTTACTTTTTGCCAAGCTTCTTTAAACAGGCACGCGAATATTTTAATGACGAAACCCTGCTCATTGTATCTTTAGGGCTGTGCCTCAGCATGGTAGTGCTGGCTTCCAAACTTGGCTTCAGTTCCGCGCTGGGCGCGTTTTTAATGGGCTGCCTGCTTTCCGGCACAATTTATACCAAACGCACCAAAGAGCTGCTTGAACCGGTCAAAAACCTGTTTTCAGGCATCTTTTTCGTATCCGTCGGCATGATGGTTGACCCTTCAGTTATCAAAAACAGCCCGCTTACAATTGTTGCGCTTGCCATAACCTTAATTGCCGGCAAATGTATTTTCACATCACTCGGCGTCATGCTTTCCGGGCAATCGCTCAAAACTTCCATGCGCTGCGGCTTTTCGCTTACGCAGCTGGGAGAATTTGCCTTCATCGTTGCCAACATCGGCGCAGGCTACGGCCTGACGGGCAGCTTTTTGTACCCGGTATTTGTTGCGGTATCTGTCCTGACAATTTTCACAACATCTACCATGGTTAAAAGCGCCGACAACGCATACCGGCGTTTTTTGCGGCTTCTTCCCAAACGCTTTGCCCTGCTTCTGATTGAAACTCACCGTGAAAACCAAAACATACCGCAGCACTCCGACTGGAAACTATTTTTGCAAATTTATTTTACAAGAATGGTTGTTTACTCCGTCATTCTTCTTTTTATCGACTACATTGCAATCAACAACCTGCTGCCGTACTGCCGCAGCCTTTTAAGCTGGCCTTTCGGCGGAATCGTGGCGGCGCTGGCAACGCTGCTGTTAATGTCGCCGTTTCTGGCAGCCATTATGGTCAGCCGCCTTGGCAGGCGCGACCTTGTTGCCAGCCTGTGGTTTCAGAAACGCTCCAACCGCCCGCCGATTATACTTTTAATGTTTGCCAAAGCAGCCCTCGGCATGTTCTTCATCATGAAGATTTTTACTACAATTTTAGGGCTGCACATCGGCATTGCTATTGCAGCGGCGCTGATACTTGCCAAATTTATTTATTCTTCGGATTTTCTGGTCAGCCGCTATCTGCAAATAGAATCCCACTTTTTAATTAACCTCAACGCCGAAAACCTGGCAGCGGCAGCGCAGAACCGCGCGTCGGCAAGGCACGGCATGTGGCTGGACGAACAGCTTTATACCTGCGGCTACGAAATTGCCGAAGGCTCGCCCTGGGCCGGCTGGAGCATCCGCCGCCTGGACGTACACCGCAACTATAAAATTTTCGTCATTGAAATCCACAACTCGCGCGGCTACCTGCCAATACCCTCTGGGCATACGGTTTTACGTGCCGGCGACAGGCTTTTGATTACCGCGCCGCTGAACATACTGAGAACTTTTGACGCCGCCATACGTAATATGAACCTGGGACTGAAAAAAGTTACCGGCACCATAACCCTGCACCAGTTTTTGCAGCAGGAAAGCACCAGCCGCAAAGAGCACGATTATCTGTTATGTTACGCTATGCCGGTAACAGCATCATCACCGCTGGCTGGCAGCACGCTGAAAAAATCAGATACCCTTTCCAAAGGCAAATGGCTTGCCCTGGGGCTTGAGCGCGGCAACTACACCATTCTTGACCCGGACGCATCATTTGTCATCAACAACGGCGATATCCTCTGGATTATCGGCAGCAGACAGATGTTAAGCCAGCTGTTTAAAAATGATACGTTGTAAGCTTAAAACTAAAACATCGCAGGCCAAAACCTGCGATGTTTTTTCTTTCCCTTATTTTTATATGATTTTATCTTTATCTCTATCTGTAAGTTTCCCTTATTTTCAGGCTGCGCGTATTATTTAACGGCTTCGGCAACCAGTTTGCCCATTTCTGCCGTGCTGACTTTTTTCAGGCCTTCTGCCCACAAATCCGGCGTGCGGTAACCTGCTTCCAGAACTTCATCAACGGCACGTTCAACAGCGTCTGCTGCTGCGTCCTGATTCAGCGAATAACGCAGCATCATAGCTACGCTCAAAATTGTTGCCAGCGGGTTGGCAATGCCCTGTCCGGCAATATCCGGCGCACTGCCGTGGATAGGTTCGTACATGCCTGCGCCGTCGCCCAGGCTTGCGCTCGGCAACAAGCCGATGCTGCCAGCAATGGTGCTTGCTTCGTCGCTTAAAATATCGCCGAAAATGTTATTGGTCAAAATAACGTCAAACTGTTTCGGGTTCAGTACAAGCTGCATAGCGCAGTTATCTACATAAAAATGGTTCAGTTCGATTTCAGGATATTCGGCATCGCGCATTTCGGTTACGATTTTGCGCCACATGCGGCTGCTGCCGAGTACGTTAGCTTTATCAACGCTAGTTACTTTGCCGCGGCGTTTTTTAGCTGCCTCAAAAGCAAAGCGGGCAATGCGCTCAACCTCCGGGCGGGTATACATTTCAATGTCGCTGGCTTCTTCAACGCCGTCAGCGTTTAAATGTGCTTCGTTATGAGTACCAAAGTAAATGCCGCCGGTCAGCTCGCGTACAATTAAAAGGTCAGCGCCTTCAGCACGTTCCGTTTTAAGCGGAGAAAGATGTGCCGTATATTTAGAAACGCTCATCGGACGCAGGTTGCAGTAAAGACCCAGTCCCTTGCGGATATTAAGCAAACCTTTTTCGGGGCGGATGGACGGGGCCACATTATCCCATTTCGGTCCGCCGACAGCGCCTAAAAGCACTGCATCGGAAGCTTTGGCGGAAGCCAGAGTTTCTTCCGGCAGCGGCACGCCGCACGCATCAATAGCAGCGCCGCCAATCAGTTTTTTATCATATTCAACGCTAAAATTATATTTTGCAGCCGCAGCGTTCAGCACTTCAACAGCGGCGTCAACAATTTCCACGCCAATGCCGTCGCCCGGCAAAAGAGTAATTTTCATTTTAGTTTTCTCCTTTGATATAGTTAATCAGGCCGCCGCAGTCGGCAATTTTCTGAATGAATTCCGGCAGCGGTTTGGTTTTGATAACGATATTTTTATTAACGATTTTAATTTCGCCCTTGGCCATATCCACATCAAGCTCATCGCCTGCTTCGATTTTTTCTACATCCGGACCGATTTCCAGCACCGGCAGGCCAATATTGATGGCATTGCGGTAAAAAATACGCGCAAAACTATCGGCAATAACGCATTTAACGCCTTTAACCTTCAGCACCATCGGGGCATGTTCACGGCTGGAGCCGCAGCCGAAGTTTTTGCCGGCAACAACAATGTCGCCGGGCTTTACGTTAGCCGCAAAATTAACAACAAGGTTTTCTTTAGAGTCTTCCATTGCATGTTCGGCAAGTTCATTAAAATCAGTAATGTTCAGATATCTTGCCGGAATAATAACGTCTGTATCTACATGGTCGCCATAACGCCAAACTTTACTCATTTCATTACCTCCTCCGGACTGGTAATATAACCGGTTACCGCGCTTGCAGCAGCCGTGTACGGGCTTGCCAGGTAAACCTCGCTGTCAACATGGCCCATACGCCCGCGGAAGTTGCGGTTCGTGGTGCTTACTGCCCTTTCGCCCGCAGCCAGAATACCCATGTAGCCGCCAAGGCAGGGCCCGCAGGTCGGAGTAGAAACCGCTGCGCCCGCATCAATAAAAGTATCAATATAGCCAAGGCGCATAGCCTCTTTATAAATTTCCTGCGTTGCAGGGATGATAATGCAGCGCACGGAAGGATGAACCTTGCGCCCTTTCAAAACTTCCGCTGCCTGCGCCAGGTCTTCCAGGCGGCCGTTGGTGCAGCTGCCCACAACAACCTGGTCAATTTTAATATCGCGTCCTTCTGCCGCCGGATGTGTATTTTCCGGCAGATGCGGATAAGCAACGACAGGTACTAATTTATCAAGCTCAATTTTTACAGTACGTACATAATTTGCGTCGCTGTCGGCTTCCACGCCTTCCCATTCACGGCTTACGCGGCCGTTAAGGTAAGCTTTGGTTTTTTCGTCCACAGGGAAAATGCCGTTTTTAGCGCCTGCTTCAATCGCCATATTGCAAATGGTAAAGCGGTCTGCCATCGAAAGCTCTGCCACGCCGTCGCCGCAGAACTCCAGCGACTGATAACGCGCACCGTCAACACCAATTTGTCCGATAAGTGTTAAAATAACGTCTTTGCCTTTAACAAAACGCGGCAATTTGCCGGTAAGCTCAACTTTAATCGCCGCCGGAACTTTAAACCAGCTGGTGCCGCTGGCCATGGCGCAGCCGATATCGGTAGAACCCATGCCGGTAGAAAGCGCATTTACAGCGCCGTAAGTGCAGGTGTGCGAATCTGCGCCGATAACAATTTCGCCCGGCGCAACAAGGCCGCTGTCCGGCAGAAGGGTATGTTCAATGCCCATGCGCCCTACTTCAAAATAATTGGTAATATCGTTTTCGCGGGCAAAATCACGCATTGTTTTGCACATGGTTGCCGCCTTGATATCCTTGCAGGGAGAAAAATGGTCAGGCACCAAAGCAATTTTGTTTTTGTCAAAGACCGGTTTGCCGATTTTTTTGAACTCGTTGATTGCCGGCGGCCCCGTAATATCGTTGGCCAGCACCAAATCAACCTGAGATACCAGAAGATCGCCTGCCGATACTTCCGGGCGCCCGGCATGCTTTGCCAGGATTTTTTCTGTCATTGTCATACCCATAATAACTGCCTCCTATATTTGTAAATCCATAAAGAACAAATAAAAAGCCCCCGCCTGCGTAATGCAGACAGGGGCGATTATTAACCGCGGTACCACCCTGATTGGGTCTTCATTATGCGTAACGCTGCGTCGGCGTCGCTTCCTACTAAAGTTCAAAAGCGCGGCTCCCGGGCGAGCTTTTGCTGCTTAACCGCTGCGGCTTGCACCTTCCGCCGCTTCTCTTGGCCGGTTTTTACAGCCTGTTCCCGTTCTTTGCCTTTGTCAATAACATAATGCTTGGTTTGTTTATGTTGCCTTTACATTATCTCAATATTTTTGCCTTCTGTCAAGATTTTTTGTATTATTAAATTTGAATTTAACAATTTTTGTATTTTATTTAACAAAATGCTGGACTATTTCCGTAAAATAGCATATTCTATTATTTAAAAGATAAACGGAAAAGCAGGGGTGGCAGCATGAAACTGTTAAAAGAAAAAATTATGAGCGAAGGAATCGTGCTGAATGATTCCATTTTAAAAGTAGACTCCTTTTTAAACCATCAGATTGACCCGGAACTGATGATGGCAGTCGGCAAAGAATTTGCAGACCGCTTTAAAAACGAAAAAATCGACAAAGTTTTCACTATCGAATCTTCCGGTATTGCCTGCGCACTGACCACGGCGCTTAATCTGCACGTGCCGGTTGTATTTGCCCGCAAACAAAAAAGCGAACTGATGAGCAGCGCAGCCTATACTACCAAGGTTTACAGCTTTACCAAAAAAGTTACCAGTGACGTAAGCGTACTTAAAAAGTTTTTACACGAAGGCGAAAGCCTGCTGATTATTGACGACTTTCTGGCCAATGGCGAAGCAGCGCTTGGCCTTGCGGATATTGCCCACCAGGCAGGCTGCAAAGTTGCAGGCATCGGCATCGTAATCGAAAAATCCTTCCAGCCGGGACATCAGCGCATTGTTGACGCCGGTTACCATCTGGAATCGCTGGCACGCATTAAAGCCTTTAAAGACGGCAAAGTTGTTTTTGAAGAAGACTAAAATTTAATAAAAAGCTTTTACCGCACAGGTACAACCGTGTGCGGTATTTTTTTGCCCTTATTTTAAGCTGCCAATGTGACAAAAGCCCCCGCATAAAGCGGAGGCCTTTGACGGTGCTAAAATATGAAAAGAGGTAAAGCACAAATTTCTAATATCAATTAGAAGGTGAATACGAGTTCAGACCATACGGACTGTGCATCGTCGCCTTGTTCACGGCTATCAACATCAATATATTTCAGACCGAATACGATATTCTTAGCAAGAGTTAAGTTGCCGCCGAATTCCCAACCTTCATAGCCGTCAGCAGCAAGAGCTTCACTAGCGTTAGTATACGGGTAAACACCATAGCTGCCGCTGGTGAAAGAAGTAGGATCAAGATAAGTGGAAAGCGGACGATCGCTGTAAGTTGCATATAAGCCCCAGCTGCCCGGTTTGGAAGCTTTAGCGCCGCCATAGGACAGGCCTACCAGCCAGCCGCTGTCATCGCCGCCAAAGGAATCGCTGTCGCCATAGAAGTAGCTGCCTCTCAAGTTAAGGTTTTTAGCGATGTCGCCGTTTAAAGCAATTTCCCAGATTTCATTGTCGCGCCAGTTATCAGCATTATAGTAACGTACATCTGCGCCCATAGCGCCAAATTTGCTTTCAACACCAACTACATAAACACGGTCGTCATCTGCCACATTACCACCAAGACTTTCACCGGTTACCCAGCTGTCACTATTAGCTTTCATAGCCCAGCCGAAAACTTTAACCTGGTCGCCGTAACTGAGTTTGATACCGTCGCCGCGGTTATCCATTACATCTGCCTTAGTAAAGTCCTGACGGCCTGCATCAACTTTAATGCCGCCCAGACGGCCGCTTACATAAGCCCAGTTCAAGTCTACATCGTCATCATCTTTTTCAGTATTCGTATAATACTGGTTGTTTTCAAAACGTCCGGTGTAAGTCCAGTCTTCGTTAACCTGGCCGTTTACAAACAAACGGGTACGCAGACGGCCAACATTGCCGTTGTTATGTCCCTGGGTATCACGATAGGATGCACGGATCTGACCGGTGATTTTTACGTTGTCAGATTTTTTCTCGAGGTTAGCAACGCGAACACCGAGGCTGTCAAGTTCATCAGCAAATTCAGCAGCTAATTTATCAACATTAGCGCCTTTTGCCATTGCTTTAGCAACAATCTGAGCCATTTCATAACGGGTCATCAGTTTGTCTCCGCCGTAAGTGCCGTCGGGATAACCATCAACAACACCTTCTGCTGCTAATTTATTAACAGCATCATAAGCCCAGTGACCAGCAGGTACGTCACTGAACGGATTTGCGGCATAAGCGCTGGCGGTAACGCCAAGTGCCATAGCCATTGCGAGAACTAACGATTTCTTCATGATTTGTTTCCTCCTGAAACATTTATATATTTTATATCGCTTCCAGAGAAAACCCCTGCTTTGGCAAATCCTGTAAGAGTGGCCGTGTTTCCTCTACTATTTGCTTCAAGCTTCAGCTTTTTCTTTGGCGGTATAAGCTAACCGCATGACCCCGCCCCGCATGGCAGGGCCATTGTTATTAGTGGGAAGGTATGCACCCAGGCTCTAAAAACCCTCTGCAAAACAGAGTGAAAAAATCCTTAGCAAAATCGTGGCCTGTCAGCATATTCCAGCCGTTGTCCTGAGGAGAGGATACTTGCAATGGCGGCTCTTTTAACCCACACTTGAATTTTAGCATATAATTTATTAACTAACAATTTCAATTCAAGATACTATTATAAGTAAAAATTATAATATTACTTGTATTAAATAATAAAAAATACCCCGCAAAGCCCAGGAGGTAACTTTACGGAGTACAAAAGAAAAACTATATTATGTTTATATTACTGTGGCTTGTTTAAACTGATTTATTACAAGCTCTGTCAGATATTTTTTTGCTTCGCTTTGTTTTTCTTTACGGCAGATAAAATAATACTGCCATTTAAGCGGCTCACCATTTTTATAAACCGGTATGCGTTTTACACCCTTGCCCGGCACAAAAGCGCTGTCAGTATTTTCAACTACCGAAAAACCTGCTCCTGCCGCAACAAGCATCCGCGCCTCGCCCCAGTCACCGGCGTAAATAAAGTTGGCGCCCATTGTGCCATAGCGCTTGGCATAAAAAGCCTTTTCATCGCTGCGCTGCGCTTTGTCCACAACAATTATGCAGGGAATGCCGCGCGGCTCCCCGGCGTCAATATAAGGACGGCTGCTTAATTCATATTGCTCTGAAATATCTATATAAACATTGCTTTCCTTCAGCGTAAAATATTCAAAATCGCCGGGCATACTGTCAAAACGCTCGTCATTAAGCACAACGTCAAAACTGCCGTTGTAAATGCCGCGGTAAAGTTCGTCATGCCCCACGCTTTTAATATCAATAACAAACTCCGGCATCTTCTGCCGGAACTGGGCAATAGCCGCCGAAAGCTCATTGCCGCTGTACAGTTTCAAATAACCTATCCGGATACGCGGGCAGCCCTCAGTTTTGCCGATTTTAATTACTTCATCCGTCAGTTTTTCGGCGTCCTGTATCAGCTCCCTGCCATGCCTGTACATATATTTACCGGCTTCCGTCAAAGTAAAATTACGCTTGCCGCGGTTAAAAAGCTGAACCCCCAATTCATCTTCCAAAGCTTTAACCTGCTGCGAAACAGCCGACTGCGAAATATAACAGCGTACCGCAGCTTCGGTAAAGCTGCCGCATTCTACAACCATAACAAAATATCTGATTTGTTTCAACAGCATAGTATCCCTCCATTATAAGAAAAAATAATATCACAGTTCTTATTATAAAAAACGGTTCTGCTTTTGTACAATTTTATTTGCTTCTTATATTATAAGTGAAAGTTATAATTTTGTCATAATAATTAAAAAAGCCTGCAAAATTGCAGGCTTTTTTTTTCATCATTTTTGCAGCAGCCATCCGGCGATGGCGTTTTTGTTTAAATTTTTAACTGCGTCCAGACAGCTGCCGACGCTTTGGGCATTGGCAAGTTTGCGTATCTCCTCCGCACTTGACTTGGGCCCGCTGCCGCCGTGCGTGCAAAACGGCAGGATTTTTTTGCCGGTAAAATCATGCTCGGCGATAAAACTTTTAATAACCTGCGGGCAGGTAAACCACCAGATTGGGTAACCCAAAAGCACGGTATCGTAACTTTCCCAGTCCTTTACATCGCCGCTGAGCGCAGGCATTTCCTTTTTAAGCTGCTCAAGCTTTGCCACTGCGATTGTAGCAAAATAACTTTCGGGATAACTTTTTTGCGGCTTGATTTCAAACAGCGTGCCGCCGGTAATTTTGGCAAGTTCTTCCGCCGCCTTTTTGGTGTGGCCTGTTTTGGAATAATACGCTATTAAAATTTTTTCAGCCATCTCTGTCACTCCTCAATCCATATAGTAATAACTGCGCCGCGCCGTTAAAAGCATTATCAAAAGCATAACGCCCGTAAAAACGGCATAGCCCGCAGTCAGTTCATACAAAGTAAAATAATCGGCAATGCGGCTGATAACTAAATTAGGAAGCGCCGCGCCGCCGTAAGCAACAATATAAATCAGCGAAAGCACGCCAGCTCTTTCGTTAAGGCCGGTGCCTTCCAAAATGCCAGCCATGCTGCTGGTAAAAGCTGCGCCGTCTGCCGCGCCGGATATAGCGTTAAAGAACATAAACAGACCGACGGATTTAATGTGCATGGCAAACAAAGAACCGCACACCGCCAAAAAGAAAAGTATCATAGAATAACGCTGCATGGCAAATTTATCGTGCCCGCGCGTGATTATTGCACCAAAAGTTACCGGCAAAATAAAAGAAACATAAATCAGCGAGGCAATAAAGGTGCTTTCAACACCCAGTTCCTGCACGCCGATAGCCGCGCTGTATGATTGGTAAAACCCGCCGACTGCCCAGGTACCGGCAAAGGCACAGCCTGCCGCCGGCAAAAGACGTTTGACATGCGGCGTTATTTTAATTTGCGGAATCAGGCTTTTCCATGCGCCTTTCAGCGGATGGATAATGGTTTCCTGGCTGGCAAAAACCAATGCGCCGCAGCCAAACAGCAAAAGCGCAACCGCAATAAACACCAGACCGATAGAATCGCTGAACATATTAAAAACGCCTGCACCCATCGCGCCTAAAGGCAGGCCAACATTAGGCGCTGCGCCGATGATAACCGCCGCCATGCCTTTATAACGCCGCGGCTCGTTATCAATTATAAATGCCGCTACCGTGCTGGATGCAAGGCCGCAGCACAAACCCTGCATAAACTTGGCCAAAAGCATCCGCCAAACACTGGTAACATCGGCAAACAACAGGCAGCCTGCTATGCCAAAAGCCAGCGTTAAATAAATCGCGCGTTTGCGCCCCCAATAATTGGTAAGGCGCGGCAAAAACAAAAGCGCCAGAACCGTGCCGCAAAAATAAACTACCGTAACCAGCGACATAACGCCGTTGCCCACGCCAAGCTGCTCAGAATAAGTATTATAGTACGGTATCGGCGTGCCGCCCGCCCAAAAAGTAGCCGTAAGCGTCAGCGACGCCGCCATAAAGCCCAAAAGCTGTTTTTTAGCCTTCAAAATAACGCATCCTTTTTTATATTTTTATTATTATAAGCCTTAGAGGCGGCTCAAGGTCAAGCAAATCGTCATAACTGTGCTTTTAAATGTTGGGCATAGCCGCGGCTGCCCTCCGTCAAAAGCACGGACGCTGTTTTGATGGCTTTTTCCAAAGAAATTTTTTTGCCGTCCGCCACCCAGCGGCAATACATCTCAACTGATGCAGAACAAAGGTAAGTAAAAAGCAGGTTTTGCTCCTCCTGCGGCAAGTGGCTGTACGGATTAAACTGCGCGCAATTATGCTGCAAAGTCATCTCCGACAATCGGTTAAAATACTGCCGGTAATCCTCATTGCAGATAATTTTTTCAGCCAGCGATCCCTGTGCAGCGTAATATTCAAAAAATACCCTGGTCAGCGCCGCCATATTAAAAGCATAGTCGCTTTCGCGCATAGTTATTTTTTCAACTTCTTTAAAATAACCTGCTGCCATACGGCGGATTGCTTCTTCGTAAAGCTCCTCAATGCAGGTATAATGCAGATAAAATGTTTTGCGGTTAATCTGCGCCCGCTCCGTAAGCTCTTTGACGGTAATTTCTTCCGGTTTCATTGTCGAAACCATTTCTTCAAATACCGAGCGGATTGCCTGCAAGGTTTTCTGCACGCGCAAATCCTGTTTTTTGCTGCTATTTCCCATTTTAAACCCCAGATTTCTAAAAGTGCGGCATAAACCACAAACAAGTACAAAGTGGCCATTGCTTATGCCTGCCATGCAAATTATAATACAACCAACAGCAAAAAGCAACACGAGTGTATAAACTCACAAAGGAGGATTAAAATGAAATTTTCTAAAAAGATTTCCGGTCTTGTCTTAGCCGCCGCCCTGGCAGTTATGCCGCTTGCCGCACACGCCCAGCAACCCGCAGAAGAAGGCCCGATTGTATTAAAAACGATGGGCAGCCTGTTTTTCGGCGGCACTGTAACCACGCTGCCTAACGGCGAAACCTTTCACGGCGACCACGGATATGCACAGTTTTATATTCCGCAAAACTCGCGCACCTATCCTTTAATTATGTGGCATGGCATAGGGCAAAGCGGACGCACCTATGAATCTACACCGGACGGGCGCGAAGGTTATATGGCAATCCTGCCGCGCAGGGACTGGCCGGTGTACATTATTGACCAGCCGCGCCGCGGACGTGCAGGCTACACAGCATCTAAAATTGATACCGACGGCGCTGCTCCAACTATTTTATTAGAAAGCGCCGTTTGGGATGCCTTCCGCAACGGTTTGTGGCTGCGTCCGGAAAAACCGTTTGTATTCCCGGTATCACAGTTTCCCAAAACTCCAGACGCCGTTGACCAGTTCTTCCGCCAGCAAACGCCCGACACCGGTGCAGAACCGCGCACCAAAGAATACCGCGGCACCATGGCAAACACCATGGCGCAGCTTTTAAAACAAACCGGCCCTGCCGTGCTTATTACTCATTCCAACAGCGGGCAGTACGGCTGGGCAACCGCTATGGGTGACCCTGAAAACATCAAGGCAGTAGTTGCCTACGAACCCGGCGCCTGCGCCTTTCCTTCGGATGATATGCCTACCGACCTTACGCCTTCCGACCTTGATTTGGTAAACGAATTACAGGCGCCGCAGGAAGTAACGCCGGAAGAATTCAACAATCTTACCAAAATGCCGATACTTATTATTTACGGCGATAATGTTGCCACAGAAAAAACCAATAACTTCAACAGCGAGGTATGGCGCGTTGCCAGCCACCGCGCACGCCAGATGGTTGAACGCATCAATGCACGCGGCGGAGACGCACGTTTTTTAAGCCTGCCGGAACTCGGTATCCGCGGCAACACGCACGCAGCTTTTGCTGATTTGAACAACCTGGAAATCGCAAAAATTTTAGAGGACTTTTTACACGAAAAAGGCCTTGACGGACGAGAAAACCCACACCAGGGTCCTAAACAAAAAGGTCTGACGGAATACACCATTCCGCTGGCAAATTAACCCTATTAACCACAAAATCCCCCCGCCAATAAGCGGAGGGATTTTTTTGTATTATATTACATGCATTCTTTAATAGCTTTTGCCATACGTTTAACGCCTTCAACAATTCTGTCTTCGGTCATGTTAGAGTAGTTTACACGCATGCTGCGGTCGGTTTTAGCGTTAGGATAGAAAGCATCGCCGATAACGGCAGCAACTTTCATTTCGATGCATTTATGGAATACTTTGTTGGCGCTTACGCCTTCCGGCAGGGTTACCCACAGGAACAGGCCGCCATGCGGATGAGTGTATTCAACGCCTTCAGGGAATTCTTCTTCCATGGTTTTCAAAATCAGGTCGCGGCGTTTTCTGTACAGGTCTTTGATTTCTTCAACGTGTTTGTCAAGGTCGTAATTGTCCATGTAAGCATCGGCAATGCCCTGGTCAAAGTTAGAGGTGTGCAGGTCGGCGCTTTGTTTGATTTTAACAAATTCTTCTACAACAGAATGTTCTGCTGCAACCCAGCCTAAGCGCAGGCCCGGGCAGAAAATTTTGGAGAAGGTGCCGAGGAACATAACAAGTCCTTTGGTATCCATAGATTTGAGGGAAGGAAGAATTTCGCCTTCATAACGCAGTTCGCCATACGGGTTGTCTTCCAGTACCGGCAAATCATATTTGTTTACAACTTCCATAAACGCTTTGCGGCGTTCCAGGCTCCAGGTACGGCCGGTCGGGTTCTGGAAGTCAGGAATTACATAAATGAATTTGCAGTTCGGGGTAGTTGCCAGGATTTTATCCAGTTCTTCAGGGATAAGGCCGCCGTCATCGGTCGGTACTTCAACAAATTTAGGTTCATAAGCATTGAATGCGTTTAATGCGCCAAGATAGGACGGGCTTTCGCAAAGAACAACATCGCCAGGGTCAAGGAACAGTTTGCCTGCAAAATCAAGGCACTGCTGACTGCCGGTGGTAATAAGGATATCATCCGGGCTTACTTCGGTATGATATTTGTCTTTCATGCGTTTAGCAATTTTAGCACGCAGGGTCGGGCGGCCTTCAGTGGTTGCATATTGCAGAAGTGCGCGGCCTTCTTTTTCTACCAGGTCATGAGATACTTTGGCAATTTCTTCAACCGGGAACAGTTCCGGTGCCGGCAGGCCGCCAGCAAAAGAAATAATGTCCGGCTGAGCCGTCAGTTTTAAAAGTTCACGGATTTCGGATGCCTGCATCCTTTCCATACGTTTAGCGAATTTCATTTTTCTTTCCCTCCAAATTATTTTTAAAATCAGTACAGCTTTTAATGAATGTGTACTTTTATAATTATAAATTTTATCACTTTAGATTTTTTTAGGCAAGTATTTTGTTATTTTTATAAAGTTTTTCGTGTACAATCAGCAATTTTACAAACACACTGTAAATTTGTTTACAGTCTGCGGCAAATAAATTTTATATTAACAATCTTTCATCATAGTACCTATTATAAGTTTTTGATATTATTAGATAAATAGGTTATAATAAACATAAATTAAAAATCTGGTGGTGATTTTAATTATGAATGAAAACGAAAAACAGGCTATTTTATTAAAAGCTAAAGACTTTTTCCGTAAGCGCATAGCCAAAAATCACAAAATAAATACACAAAAATTAACTTCACTTAAACAATTCAATGTCAATCCGTTTACACATAAATATCTTGCTCAATTTGCTTTTGGCGATTCTTCCCCGGAAAACATGGCAAAAGCCCTTCTTTACCCACGTATTTTAGGCACATCTATTTCTACAACATTTGGCACTCAATTACAATATTTTTGCAATGAAGTCCTTAGCTCTTATGCATCTACAACAAGCGGAATGGATATAGAATTTATAGATGCAATAGACGGGCGAAAAAAATACTGTCAGACAAAAGCCGGCCCTAATACAATAAACTATGATGATGTTACTACTATCACCAATCATTTTAAAGCTGTACGCAATCTTGCCAGAACCAATCATCTAAAAATGAATTTAGATGATTGTATAGTTGGCGTATTTTATGGCAGTAAAGAAGATTTAAATCAGTTTTACAAAAAAATTGACGAAGAGTATCCAGTTTACGCCGGTGTTGAATTTTGGTTGCATTTAACAGGCGACATAAACTTTTATAACGAACTTATCAACGCTTTTGCAGAAGTAGCCGATGAAATGGACAGTTCTGCGCTCATACAAGAAATTATACACAAACTAGCTCTTGAAATAAGTTCTCAGGATAACTAATTTTTTGATTGTCATTATTTCTATAATCAATTATTGCTTTTTTTAATTCAACTCCAATTCTTCTGGCAAGTTCTACCGGAACAGCATTTCCAATTTGTTTATACTGGTCACCTATACCGCCGCAAAATTGCCAGTTATCGGGAAATGACTGTATTCTTGCATATTCTCTAACCGTAAAAGGACGTGTTTCATCAGGATGGCAACGCTCAGTTTGTTTTTGGGAAGGGCTGCAAGTTAATGTCAAACATGGTTCGTCCCAGCTTATTCTTCTAGCCATTCCTCGTTTTCCGCCTCCAGAAAAATAGGATTTTCCCATATATTCTTTTGCTATATCTTCCGGCAAATTTACCCAGCACCCTCCAGGTGGCACTAAATCTAGAACTTTCTTTTTATTTGCGCTGTATAAAACACCTTGGCTTTTAGGACAATCTTTCAATGCTTCTCTTAAATTAGTCATTTTCTTTTCTGGCTGCGGATACTCAAAATTTATATTTAAATCCTTACGAATTCCTATAATAACTATTCTTTCACGTTTTTGAGCGACTCCATAGTAAGCAGCATTTAATACTTTATACTGCACAACATAACCTAAAGATTCTAAAACATCAATAATGGTTTTTAATGTTCTACCCTTATCATGGGAAACAAGACCTTTTACATTTTCCGCCCAAAATATTTTGGGATTCACTTCTTTTACACATCTTGCAAATTCATGAAATAGCGTTCCTCTTGTATCAGAAAAACCTAATTTTTTACCGGCATAAGAAAAAGCCTGACACGGAAAGCCACCTGTAACTATATCTACTTTATCTTTATACATTTTAAAATCTACTGCTGAAACATCTTTACAAACAATATTCCAATCCGGCCTATTAGTTTTTAAAGTTTCACAGCACGCTTTGTCTATTTCTACATATTGTAATGTTTTTATTCCTGCTTCTTCTAACCCCAATGCAATTCCGCCTGCTCCGGCAAACAATTCTATTGCCGTTACATCATCGTTATTAACATTATTTTCCAAATTAAGATTCTTTGAATCACTAAACTCAATAATACTGCCTGGATTAACCTCTAATAAATTGCACAATTTTTCTACTCCGGCTTTTAATGGGTTATATCCGTCCGATAACATAACCGATAACTGATATTTAGTAATTCCAAGCTGATTAGCCAAATCAGTAAATGTCATTATACCTTTATCATTCATTACTTCTTTTACTTTTATTTTAGATAAATACATATCACAAGGCCTCCGATTTGTTGTGATTTTATATTAACATTTAATAACCATTTTTTCAAGTATCTATTCTGGCAGGCGATAAAAATGTTTATAGAAACACCTGAACAGCGTTCCAAAAATATGAAGGCTATTAAAAGCCACGATACTAAAATCGAACTGATTTTTAGAAAAGCGTTATGGAAGCTCGGTATACGTTACAGAAAAAACTTTAAAGTTTTTTCATGCCACCCAGATATTGTAATTACCAAATATAAAATCGCCATTTTTTGCGATGGCGATTTTTGGCACGGAAAAATTTTGGAAAAGCGGAAGATTAAATCTAATTCCAAATACTGGAATGAAAAAATTAAACGCAATAAAGAAAGAGATTTAGAAAATACTATTGAACTACGAGATAATGGCTGGATTGTTTTACGTTTTTGGGAAACGGATATTAAAAATAATCTAAATGCCTGTATAAATGAAGTCATTAGAAATATTGCCCTTGTAGAAAACAATCATCATTTTAGGAAAAATAATTAATACTCTATTTTCCTTCTCCTACAAAATATTTTAATACTACAATGGTATTACTTCCAACATGTGTATATCCAAACGCCATAACTGAAAATTAAAAAATACGTATATAGATTAAAATAGCCATATTCAAATTCAAATGAATACGGCTATTTTTTTACTTTGCCTTTTTTACATTAATAACAACAATCTCAGGGTATGGGCCCATGCGCACGGGCGGACCCCAGAAGCCGTTGCCGTTGCTGACGATGGCGGTCATTCCGTCCACCTGCGTTATGCCGTAGTCTATCAAATACATATCGCGCGTAATCATGCGGAAAGGCCACACCTGACCGGCGTGCGTATGGCCGGAAACCGCAAGGTCGTAGCCTTCTTCCGCCGCATCTGTAAACCTGCGCGGCTGGTGGTCGATAAGGATGCTGAAATAATCGCTATTGCCGGGCGCAAGGCGGCGCAGTGAATCTGCCGTCCTTTCACGGCTGTAATCGCGCAGGCCCGTCAGTTTAATGCCCTGCGGCAGCACAGCAGATTCGTTTTCTAAAATTTTAATGCCGTTAGCGCCAAGGATTTCCCTAATCGTGCGCATTTCACCATCAAGATAATCGTGGTTGCCGTAAACGGCATAACTGCCGAGCGGCGCATTGAATTTCAGCGTTTCAAGCGAGCCGTTATCTAGGACATAGCTTAACTTTTCATCGACGATATCGCCGCCGATAAGCACCAAATCAGGATTTTGGGCGTTGATGCGCTGCACCAAATCTTCTGCTGCGCCTTTGGCGTTAATATGCCCCAGGTGCAAATCCGTTACCAGAACAATTTTGGTATCGCGCTCAATATTTTTATGCGTTGCCACTGTTTCCGTGTGCACAATGGGATTCATGGCCTTGTAAATGCCAAACAGAAGCGAACCGCAGATAACAGCCAGCCCTATCATCGCCAGCGGCGTACTAAAACGGTAATGAATGCCGAACAGCTTGGCCGGAATTATCAGAACGCCGTTTACAAGCATCAGTATCAGGCTGTAAAAGCCGAATAAAATCCAGATGTTGCCAATCCACGCCAGTGCGCGCGCAGCAGGTTCCGGGTGAACGATGTAACCGCTGTGGCTGACGAGATAACTTGCAGTGCAGAACACAACCGCCAGCGGCCACAGCCACGAGGTAAGCCCTGGTATAAGCGTGCGGTAATAAAACCATACGGCAATGCCCATGGCAATTAAGTACGAATACATTATTATCATAAAAAGGTTCATCGCAAAACTCCTTCATTTTATTATGTATATAATATATACTTTGGAGTCCGCTTTAAGTCAAGCAAATTTTTTGCAAAAACGGCTTGACTTAGAGTTTGGTATAACTGTTATAGTAATAATAACCGCAGTACAGTAATAAAGGAGCATGCCTATGAAAAAATACCTTAAATATTTAGTTGTGCTTGCCGTATTTTTGGCGGCAGGCTGCGCCATAAATGCCGCTCCGGCGGATAAAGAAGCCTTTGCTGCAGCAGATGATGTGCAGCACCTGCGCCAGATAATTACCGCAGACAGCACCGCAAGCCGCACTATTATGTGGCAGGCAGATAAGGCACTGCCCAACCCGCTGGCAGAATACCGCACCGCAAACGGCGAAATTAAACAGGTGCCCGCCGCAAGTGCAGAACTTGCCATTGGCAGCGGCAAAATTTACGTTTATACCGCTGAACTGACCGGGCTGGAACCAGGCGCAAAATATAACTACCGCGCCGGTTACGAAGGCAGCCGCACCGAATGGCAGGAACTTAAAACTGCAAGCGGCGGAGATTTTAAAGCGCTGATTTTTCCGGACTCGCAGTCCAGCGATTACAGTGGATGGCAAAAACTGGCACAAACGGCCTACGCCAAAAACAGCGACGCTGAATTTTTTATCAATATGGGCGACCTGGTAGACAACGGTTATGACCTTAACCAGTGGAACGCCTGGTTCAATGCCGTAACGCCGATGATTGAACGAATCCCCCTTGCGCCGGTAATGGGCAACCACGAAACCTACACACTGGACTGGCAGGTTGCCATGCCCACGCCCTACCTTACGTTTTTTAACGTGCCGGAGAGCGGCAGCAGCAACCAGAACCAGTATTATTCTTTTGATTACAACGACGTGCATTTTACCGTTTTAAACACGCAGACGGACGAAATGGACGAGTTCAGCCCTAATCTTATGGCTGAACAACTGGCATGGCTGCGCAATGACCTGGCCAGTGCCAAAGCAAAATGGAAAATCGTGCTTATGCACAAGGATATTTTGCGTTATGCCTTTACAGACCGCCCCAACAATTTTGACACAGCCACTATACAGTTTAACCCCTGGGCACAGCAGTTTATGCCGCTGTTTGACGAATTTGATGTCGATGCGGTACTGACGGCGCACCTGCACACTTACCGCCGCCGCGTACCGATGAAAAACTTTGCGCCCGATAACAGCGGCACCACCTACATTTTAACCGGCGTGGCAGGCAGCGTGCGTTATGCACAGCTCTGGCAGCGCAATCCGGCTGACGCCGCCCTTGCACCGCAGCCCGAAGACGCCAACTATCTGACGCTGCAAAAAACAGACAGAAGCCTGACCTTTAAAGCTTACCTGCCGGACGGCACGGAATTTGACAGCGTAACCATTACCAAAGAGAGGACATAATTATGAAATATTTACTAAAAAGCGCAACGGCGCTTGCCATTATTTACACGCTGGTCAACATCAGCGGGCGCATAGCCGTATGCAGCGCTTATAAAATCTTATCCGCCTGACGCGGCATTTAAAAAACGGGAGTGAACACCATGAACATAGCAGAAGTAAGCAAAAAATACGGGCTGACCGCCGATACGCTGCGCTATTATGAACGCATCGGCCTTTTGCCGCCCATAGCGCGCAACAAAAGCGGCAACCGCGATTACAGCGAAACCGACTGCGGCTGGATTGAATTTATTAAATGTATGCGCTCGGCGGGGCTTTCCATTGAAGTGCTGAGCGAATATATCAGTTTGTTCCGCAAGGGCGATGCAACCTTAAAAGAACGCGAAGAGCTTCTGATACGCGAGCGCAACCGCCTGCAGGAACGCATCCAGGCCATGCAGGCTACGCTGGACCGCCTGAATTACAAAATAGAAATGTACCACAACGGACAGATGAATTCCGTTACCTGCGAAAGCTGACGGTAGAAGCCATGTATAACCCGCAGCTTGAAACATTTATCGCCGTTGCCGACAGCGGCAGTTTTACCAAAGCGGCCGAAAAGCTTTTTATTTCGCCGACGGCGGTGATTAAGCAGATAAACATTCTGGAAAATAGGCTTGATTTAAAGCTGTTTAACCGCACGCACCGCGGGCTGACGCTGACGGCAGCAGGCCAATCGCTTTACAGCGACGCCAAATATATTATCAGCTACTCGCAGGAATCGCTGGCACGCGCCAAAAGCGCCATGCAGAAGGAAAACAGCATTATCCGCATCGGCACCTCGCCGATGACGCCGGCACAGATTTTAGTAGAACTGTGGCCCGAAATCCACAAGCTATGCCCGGAAATACGCTTTAAACTTGTACCGTTTGAAAACACGCCGCAAAACGCGCGCGAAATCCTTTTGAACCTTGGGCAAAATATCGACATGGTGGCAGGCATTTTTGACTCTACGCTGCTTAGTTACCGCAAATGCGCAGGGCTGGAGCTTTTCCGCGAGCCTATATGCTGTGCTGTAAGCCTTAACCATCCGCTGGCGCAGAAAGAGCAGCTGGAAATAGCCGATTTATACGGTGAAAATTTGATGCTGATTACGCGCGGCCAAATGGGCGAAGCGGATATGCTGCGCAGCTTTTTGACGGTAAACCACCCGCAGATTAAAATTACCAACTTTGATTTTTACAACACTGAGATTTTTAACCGCTGCGAAACCGGCAACAATCTTTTAATGGCAGTGCCAACCTGGCAAAATGTACACCCGCTGTTAAAAATAATCCCGGTCAACTGGGATTTTACCATGCCTTTCGGACTTTTGCATTCGCCGGAGCCTGCGCCGCACGTGCAAAAATGTATCGACGCTATTATAAAAATTTATAAAAGCAGGCAGTTATAACCTTAGGGTTTATACAAGCTGACAAACCGGGACTTCTGTTAAGTTCCCGGTTTTTTTATAATTAAAACAAAGGGAAGTGCCGCTGATGTTTAAAGTTCTCCGGCTCAAAAGAAATCCGCGCCTGACTAAAACTGTATCAAGAAAGCTGGAGATGCAAAATGGTAAAAAGAATAAAGGAGAGATTTTATGCAATACCGCACTTTAGGAAAAGATTTACAGGTTTCAGCAATCGGCCTTGGCTGCATGGGCATGAGCCACGCCTATGGCGCACCGGCAGATAAAAAGGAAATGACAGAGCTTTTGGCGCGTGCCGCCGATATGGGCTACACCTTTTTTGACACCGCCGAAATTTACGGCACGCCGGATGACCCGCACGACAACGAAAATCTTTTGGGGCAGGCTTTAAAGCCCTTCCGCAGCAAAATTAAAATAGCAACAAAATTCGGCATCACTTTTGACGAAAGCTCCAAAGAATTGAACAAGCCTTTTATCACCGACGCCAGCCCCAAAGCCATCCGCACAGCGGTAGAAGGCTCGTTGAAACGCCTTAACACCGACCACATCGACCTTTACTACCAGCACCGCCAGGACCCCAAAATCCCCGTAGAAGAAGTTGCCGGTGTAATGAGCCGCCTGATTGAAGAAGGCAAAATTACGCACTGGGGACTTTCGGAAGTTACGGAAGACGTTATCCGCCGCGCGCATAAGGTTTGCCCCGTTACCGCCATTCAAAACCGCTATTCCATGATGTACCGCAACTACGAAACCTTATTCCCGGTACTGGAGGAACTCGGTATCGGCTTTGTAGCCTTCAGCCCCCTGGCCAACGGCTTTTTAACAGCTAAATACGATAAAAATTCCAGTTTTGATGCTGTAACCGATTACCGCAGCATCATGCCGCAGTTTACCGCCGAAGGCTTTGAACAGAACCACGGTTTGCTGGAGCTTTTAACCCGCACCGCCCAAGCCAAAAACGCAACGCCGGGGCAAATTTCACTTGCGTGGATGCTTTGCAAAAAGCCTTATATCGTGCCCATTCCCGGTACGCGCAAAGCTGCGCGCCTTGCCGAAAACGCCGGGGCGGCGGATGTTTTGCTTAGCAAAGAAGAAGTTGCCGCACTTGACAAAGCACTGGAAACTACCAAAATGAGCGCCGTTTACGGCGGCCCGAAAGAAAATAAACGGAGGTAATTAAAATGCAGTATGTAACTTTAAGTAACGGTGTAAAAATGCCTATGCTGGGCTATGGGGTTTACCAAATCCCGGTAGCCGATACCGAGCGCTGCGTGCTTGACGCTATCAGCAGCGGCTACCGCGCTATTGATACCGCCCAGGCTTATCACAACGAAGAAGGCGTCGGCGCTGCCATAGAAAACTGCGGCGTGCCGCGCGACGAACTTTTTATTACAACCAAAATATGGATTTATAACGCAGGCTACGAAAAAGCCAAAGCCTCTATTGCCGAATCACTGCGCAAACTGAAAACAGATTACATTGACCTTGTTTTAATCCACCAGCCGTTCAGTGATTATTACGGTACCTGGCGCGCCATGGAAGAAGAATACAAAAACGGCACTATCCGCGCTATCGGCGTTGCCAATTTTTACCCCGACCGCCTTATCGACCTGTGCCAGTTTGCCGAAATTGCACCGATGGTCAACCAGGTAGAAACCCATGTATTCTGCCAGCAGCAGGCGGCTCACAGCATTATGCAGAAATACGGCGTGCAGCATCAGTCGTGGGCTCCGTTTGCCGAAGGCCGCAACGGATTTTTTACCAACAGCGTACTTACGGAAACCGGCAAAAAATACAATAAATCCGCCGCACAGGTTGCCCTGCGCTTTTTGCTGCAATCCGGCGTTGCCGTTATCCCCAAATCAACACACAAAGAACGTATGCTGCAAAACTTTGATATTTTTGATTTTGAGCTGAGTGATGATGACATGAACGCCATTAAAGCGCTTGACACCGGCAAAAGCCTGTTCTTTTCGCACTACGACCCGCAAACCGTAGAATTTTTAACCAACATGGGCAAACACGCATAAAAAAAGCCGGGCTGTTACACCCGGCACTGGCCCTTCCTCACCGGAAGGGTTATTTTTTACAGCGTTTTAACGCCTTTAACCTCGTAGCCTGCGTCTACAACGGCTTTGGTAAGCACATCGTCGGCAACATCTTTGGCAAGAGTTACAGTTGCGTTTTTATTTTCCAGCGAAACTTCAACAGCTTCAACGCCTTCAATGCCGCTCAGCGCTTTGTTAACATGCGCTACGCAGTGCTGGCACATCATGCCTTCTACATCCAAAACTTTTTTCATGGTATCAACCCTTTCTTTTTTGCTTTGTGTTTTTATATTTATGGCCGCCGTCCTGCATTCGCGCACGCCGCTTTCTGCCGTATCTGACGCGGCAGAAGTGCTGTACGCCGGTTTAAAGAACCTTAAACGCAGGGCGTTGGTTACAACAAAAACGGAACTGAAACTCATCGCAAGCGCGCCCAGCATCGGGCTGAGCTTAAGCCCGAAGGCCGGATAGAAAATACCAGCCGCTACCGGAATACAGATGGCGTTATAAAACAGCGCCCAAAAGAGATTCTGTTTAATGTTGCGGATTACGGCATGGCCCAGCTGTACCGCACCGGCAACGTCCAAAAGGTCGCTTTTCATCAGCACCAGGTCAGCCGATTCAATGGCAATATCCGTACCTGCGCCGATAGCAATGCCGACATCGGCACGCGCCAGAGCCGGTGCATCGTTAATCCCGTCGCCAACCATGGCAACTTTTTTGCCCTGCTCCTGCAAACGGCGGATTTCGTTTTCCTTATCCTGCGGCAGCACCTCGGCTACAATACGGTCCACGCCGACTTCTTTTTGGATAGCCTGCGCGGTGCGCTCGTTATCGCCGGTAAGCATTACAACCTCCAGCCCCATGCGCTTCATCTCGGCAATAGCCGCACTGCTGGTAGGTTTAACGGTATCCGCCAATGCGATAATGCCTGTTAAATTACCGTCATACACAAAAAACAGCGGTGTTTTGCCTTCGACAGCAAGTTTTTCTTCTATTGTTTTGGCGTCATTATCATAAAGCCCGGCGTCCTCCAGCATTTTGCGGTTGCCGCCCAGGCACAACCTGCCTTCAATCTGCCCTTTAATGCCGCGTCCTGCTTCCTGCGTAAAGCCGGTAACAGGCAGCAGTTGTATATTTTTAGTGGCGGCATAGCTTACAATAGCTTCCGCCAGCGGATGCTCGGAATATTTTTCCAGCGAAGCTGCCAGCGTCAGAAGTCTTTCTTCGCCCACTTCGCTGCCGTACAAAACATCGGTTACACCGGGCTTACCCTGCGTAATTGTGCCGGTTTTATCAAGCACCACGGTGTTTACTTCATGCACGGTTTCCAGCGCTTCCGCGGATTTTATAAGCACGCCGCTGGCTGCACCGCGCCCCGTACCGACCATAATGGCAGTAGGCGTTGCAAGCCCCAGCGCGCACGGGCAGCTGATGACCAGCACTGCAATAGCGTTGGAGAGGGCAAACTCAAAACTTTCGCCCAAAAGCAGCCACACCGCTCCGGTAAGAATGGCAATGCAGATAACCGCCGGTACAAATACGCCGCTGACTTTATCTGCCATTTTTGCGATAGGCGGCTTGCTGCTGGTAGCATCGTCCACCAGGCGGACAATCTGCGCCAGCGTTGTTTCTTCACCGACTTTATCGGCACGCATTTTTAAAAAGCCGCTTTTTACAACTGTTGCGCCGATGACTTTCGCGCCCACTTCTTTTTCTGCCGGTATGCTTTCGCCCGTAATGGCCGATTCATCAACGGCGGCCTGCCCTTCCGTCACTATGCCGTCAACCGGTACGCTCATACCGCTGCGCACAACAAGGATATCGCCCTTTTCTACTTCTTCGACAGGTATTTCAATTTCTGCGCCGCCGCGCTCCACTACTGCGGTTTTCGGCGCTAAATTCATCAGTTTGTTGATAGCATCCGATGTTCTGCCTTTAGCGCGTGCTTCCAAAAACTTGCCGAAGGTAATCAGCGTTAAAATCATGCCTGCCGATTCAAAATATAAATCCATCGAAAACTGATGCACCATCGCCAAATCGCCGTGACCGAAGCCATAAGCAATTTTATACAGCGCATAAATGCCGTAAACCAGGGATGCCGAAGCGCCGATAGCAATCAAAGAATCCATGTTCGGCGCGCCTTCGGACAGTGTTTTAAAACCGACGCGGAAAAACTTAAAGTTGATGAACACCACCGGTATTACCAAAAGCAGCAGCGTCAGCGAAAAAATCATCGCATTTTCAACGCCGAGGAAAATCCCCGGCAGCGGCCAGCCCATCATGTGCCCCATGGAAATATAAGACAGCGGCACAGCAAAAATCAGCGAGAGCTTTAAGCGGCGTTTAATGCTTTCATATTCCTGCCTGGCAATATCCGCCGCCGGGTTTGCCGCAGCTTTAACGCCCTTTTTGGTTGCAGTATTTTTCAGCGAAGCACCGTATCCCGCATCGGTAACTGCGTCAATAATGTTCTGCGTGCTTAATGCTGTTTCGTCATAATCGACAACCATGCTGTTTTTCAAAAGGTTGACGGCAACCTTATCCACACCGGACAGCTTGCCCACGGCTTTTTCCACACGGGCGGAACAAGCGGCGCAGCTCATGCCGGTAACGTCAAACTGTTCCTTTTTCATAGCTTTGCTCCTTCTATGTATCCTATGCCCGCATTGACGGCGGGCTTTCGTCCTGTTATTATTATATTAAGCTAATATCTTTTAATCAAGAATGCACTATTTTGTGATATAGTACCCAAAAAGATACTAAGGAGCATTATTATGGAAATTACAACGAATATGAATTGCCCTGTTGCCGCAACGCTGCACCTTATCGGCGGTAAATACAAGGCGCTTTTGCTTTGGCACTTATCCGGCCGCGTACTGCGTTTTAACCAGCTGCGCCAGCTGGTGCCGGAAGCCACACCCAAAATGCTTACGCAGCAGCTGCGCGAACTGGAGCAGGACAAGCTCATCAACCGTAAGGTTTACCCCGTTGTGCCGCCCAAGGTTGAATATTCCCTTACGCCACTCGGCGAAAGCCTGTTTCCGATACTGGAAGCCATGTACGATTGGGGCAGCAGGCTGATGCGCAGCCAGGGGCAGTGCCCATCTTGCAGCATGGCCGCCAGCGGCGGCAGCTGCCATTGCAAGGACACGCAAAAATGAAAACAAAGCAGGCATTTACTTATCCCTTTAATGGTACTTGTAATTGCCTGCTTTTTATTTTTATGTTATAATCGTTTTTATGAGATAATCTGATAGCCGGCTGTCTCCGCTATGCGGGGAGGTGGTTAGCATGAAAGTTTACGAAGCTTTATCGTTAATGATAGCATTCGGTATTCTTGTTGCAACCATTATTTCTGCTTGTAAGTAATTTTACTTATAAAATGAAATAGAGCCGCTTGGCTAAGCAGCTCTTCTTTCACATTTTTACAATTTTGAGGAGAGAGCTGACACACCAATATCAGATTATCTCTCTTTTTATATTATATCAAACTCAAATTTATTGTCAAACTTTCTTCGCTGCGTAACGCGCACGGTATTCTGCCGGTGCCAGCTGCATTACAGATTTAAACGCCGCCGCAAATTTACTCTGGCTAGCATAGCCGCACTGCACAGCGATTCCAGCAATGCTGCTGCCGGTTTTTAACAGCAGCGCCGCCGCTTTGTTCATGCGGTATTCCTTCATATATTGCGCCATTGGCTTGCCATAAACGGCTTTAAAAACCTTTTTCATCAGCGAAGAATTGATAAGGTATTCTTTGCTCAGGCTTTCTATTGTATAGCGTTCCTGCCAGTGTTCCGTCAGGTAGGCATGTACCTTTTTTACAATCTCGATATACTGGTTTTCACAGCCTTCTGCGCTATGCAGGCCGCTCATATCAAGCATAGCCAAAAAGAGCAGCAGCTCCTGCGCCTTCAGTTTAAAATAAGCCGGGCGGTATGCTTCGCCGATGCGCGGCAGGGAAGCAAAAATTTCTGCCGCTGCAGCTACGTCCGGCAGTACGGTCAGTTCGCCGCCGCTGCAAAATTTATCGTGCCACGCCTTGGCCGTTATGCCAAGCCCATCTAAAACTTCCGGCGGCTTTTCGGCAAGCTGCGCCAAATCGGCAAATAGCGTTATGCCGCTGTAAAAGCCTAGCGGCAGGCTGATGCTTGATACCGAGCAGCAATCCATCATGTGCAGCGAAAGCCCGCCGCTACCAAGGTACAGACCGCTGCCGTTTTTCATAATCCAGCCCATGCGCCCTTTAAGGCAATAGTTTACCTGCATTACATACGGCATAACAGGATGATGAAACTGCATCGTTTCGCCGCTGTATTCCGTCAGCGCCAGCTTAAGCCCCGGCATAATATCATATGCTGTAAGCTGCCCCCGGCCATTTTCGCCCTGGGCAGTATATTTTTGTCCATGTGCTTTTAAAAACGGCAGCCTTTGCAGGATATCGTCTGTTTTATCAGCAGCCACTTTGTTCACCGCCTTCTGTTTAGCCCCATTCAGAATTTTCTTGGCTCCAATCGGAACAATCTGCCGTAAAAGCTATTGAGCTTTTGGCAATCCCGCCTATAATTATTATATGAGCAGTTGCTCATGTTTGCAACATTATGTTAATTAAAACTTTTAAAGGAGTGTTCTGATTATGAAAAAATCCGTTAAACTTATCGACCTTGACTGCGCTAACTGCGCCGCCAAAATTGAAGAAGCCGTTAAAAAAATTGACGGCGTTACCAATGCCAGCGTAAGTTTTATGGCACAGAAAATGACGCTGGAAGCACCGGACGATAAATTTGCAGCCGTGCTTGATGAAGCTGTTAAAATCATCAACAAGCTTGAACCTGACGTTACCGTCAAAGCCTGATTTTACTCCGGTTGCCTGTGCAGCCGGATATTTTTTAAGGAGCAATGGATTATGACCAAGAAACAGAAAAAACTTTTGCAGCGTATTTTCGCAGCCGGTATTTTATTTGCCGCCGGTATGCTGCTGCCTCAATTTGCAGAAACTTCTTCTTACATTATACTAACTTTGTTCGGTATTAGCTATGCCATTATCGGCTGGGATATTATCTGGAAAGCATTTTGCAATATCCGCCAGGGCGAAGCTTTTGACGAAAACTTTTTGATGACTGTTGCCACGGCAGGCGCTTTTGCCTTGGGCGAATACTCCGAAGGTGTTGCCGTTATGCTGTTTTACCAGATTGGCGAATGGTTCCAAAGCTATGCAGTTTCGCGTTCGCGCCAATCCATCACCGCGCTGATGGATATCCGCCCGGACTACGCCAACGTAGAACGCGGCGGCAAACTGGTACAGGTTGACCCGGATGAAATCGCCGTCGGCGAAATCATCACCGTTAAACCGGGCGAGCGCGTGCCTATTGACGGCACAATTATCAGCGGCCGCAGCGCGCTTGATACTTCTGCCCTTACCGGCGAATCGCTGCCGCGCGAGGTTGAAGAAGGCATGGAAGTTATCAGCGGCTGCATTAACCAGACCGGTATTTTAAAAATTAAAACCACCAAAGAATTCGGCGAATCTACCGTTGCCAAAATTTTAGACCTTGTTGAAAACAGCAGCGAGAAAAAAGCCCGCAGCGAAAACTTTATTACACGCTTTGCCAAATACTATACCCCAATTGTTGTTTTTGCAGCCCTGCTGCTGGCCATTGTGCCGCCCCTTGTTTTAAACGAAGCTTTCTCCGGCTGGGTTTACCGCGCACTGACCTTTTTGGTAATCAGCTGCCCGTGCGCACTGGTTATCTCCATTCCGCTCAGCTTTTTCGGCGGCATCGGCGGCGCGTCCAAATGCGGTGTGCTTGTTAAAGGCAGCAACTATCTGGAAGCCCTTGCCGATACTGAAACTGTTGTTTTTGATAAAACCGGCACGCTTACCAAAGGTTCCTTTGCCGTTACTGATATCAAAGCCACTGGCATGAGCAGCAGCGCCCTGCTGAAACTGGCCGCTTATGCGGAAGATTATTCCAACCATCCGATTTCCCTTTCCATCAAACGCGCTTACAATAAAACCATTGAGCACAGCCGCATCACAAACGTAGAAGAAATTGCAGGGCATGGCGTGCGCGCCGTTATCGGCGGTAAAACCGTGCTTTGCGGCAACGATAAGCTGATGAAGCGCGAACATATCAGCTACACACCCTGCACCGAAGCAGGCACCGTTGTTTATTTAGCGGTTGACGAACGCTTTGCCGGCTACATTTTAATTGAGGACGAAGTTAAAGCCGATGCGCCTGCCGCCATCAAAATGCTAAAAGCCTGCGGCATTAAAGAAACCGTTATGCTTACCGGCGACAGCGACGCAGTAGGGCAGAAAATCGCTAAACGCCTCGGCCTTGACCGCGCCTTTACCCAACTTTTACCAGCAGACAAAGTACAGCACGTGGAAGAACTTTTGGAAATGCTGCACAAACGCAGCAATAAAGGCAAGCTCGCCTTTGTAGGCGACGGCATTAACGATGCTCCGGTACTGGCGCGCGCCGATGTTGGCATTGCCATGGGCGCACTGGGCAGCGACGCTGCTATCGAAGCCGCCGACGTTGTCCTGATGACGGACGAACCTTCTAAAATCGCCACTGCTATGCAGATTGCCCGCAAAACTCTGCGCATCGTTCATCAAAACATCGTCTTTGCCATCGGCATTAAAATTGCCGTGCTGGCATTGGGCGCTTTGGGCTATGCCTCCATGTGGGCGGCAGTATTTGCCGATGTCGGCGTATCCGTTATTGCCATTTTAAACGCCGTGCGCGCGCTCAGCGTAAACAGCTACAAAAAAGAACAGGAACGCGCCGTACAGGCCGAAAACAAAACAGCCGTACAGCCTGCCATGGCCTGATTGCGGTTAAAATGCACAATACCCCGAAGGCATCTGCCTTCGGGGTATTTTTATACTGCTTATCAATCAGTCGATGCTGATAAGTTCGTAGTTCGGGTTGCCCATTTTCAGTTCGCGCATAGCAGTCAGCTGATGCAGGCCGTGGCGGCTTTCGATACGCTCAACCAAATCGTGGCGGTATTTTTCCGGCTGTGCATAAACAAGGTCAATGCAGGCCTGGTCAATCGCCAAAAGGTCGGTAGACGCCAGAATACCGATATCCGGAATAGTCGGTTCAGCAGCGGCAACACCTGCGCAGTCGCAGTCAACAGACATACGGCGCATTACATTAAGGAACACAATGTGCTTGCCAAAATAATCAATCGTCGCTTTCGCGGATTCAGCCATGCGCTCCATCAGCATTTCTTTGGCAGGCCATGCGTTCCAGTCCTCCGGCAGCGGCTGACCGTAAACGCCGTGTACCATTGCCTTGCCGATTTTACCGTCGGCGCAGCCGATAGCAATATTCTTCATGCTGCCGCCGTAACCGCCCATAGCGTGACCTTTAAAATGCGTCAGTACAATCATGGAATCATAATTAACAATGTGGCCGCCCATGGAAACTTCTTTCATGTGCTTGCCGCCGCGTACCGGCAGCATTACCGTGCCTTCCTCATCCATAATGTCAACCGGGCAGAAATCCCAGCCGTTCAGTGCAATCGTAGCGCGGTGCTTTTCGGTAGTATCGCGCCCGCCCTCATACAGCGCGTTGGTTTCTACAATGTTGCTGTCGGGCACATGCGCCTGAAAAGCCTTTACCATATCGCGCGGCAGAATGTTCGGGCCATGCGGCTCGCCGGTATGCAGTTTAATGGCAACCTTGCCATAAATGCCTTCGTTAACCATATCATACAGTTTAATCAATGTATCAGCGTCAATATTCTTGCTGAAATATACTTTGGCATGAGAGCCTGCGCCCCCATTGCCGGTTACTTTTACGCTTCCTTTTTCATTTTCTGCAAACACATTACTTACCCCCTGTAAATTATATGCAGCAACGCCAATAGCAGCTGCTCCGGCAGCCTTCAAAAAATCCCTTCGTGAAATTTTTTCCATAAGCCTTTGTCCTCCTTTAATAAAACTTTCAGGATATTTATATTCTACTCTTTAAAGTTCACTTCATGTCAAGCATTTTATGCACTGGCAAAGCCTTGAATCAGGCTTTCCGTCTGCGGGCGCAGCACAGTATCATAGCTCATCAGCTGATAATCAGCCTGACGCGCCATGGTTTGCAGCGTTTCTATTTTTTTCAGCAGCATTTCACGCGCCTGCGCCAGCAAATTTTTGCGCTGCTGGCAGGTAGCCTCGCCCAGCCTTGCCAGGCGTATATAATCGGCAATAGCCTCCAGCGACATGCCGCTGGCCTTCAAGGTCTGTACAAAGCTTATCCATTCCACAAAGTTTTCATCATACACGCGCACGCCGCCTGCCTTGCGCGGCACAGCCGGGATAATTCCCATCCGCTCGTAATATCTTAATGTATCTGCCGGTACGCCGGTCCGTGCCGAAAATTCTTTAATGGTCATCCTAAGCCCCTCCTTACAACGTCCCCTGACGGATTTTATATATAATATAATCAACTACATCCAGCGATTTCTGCCGGGCGTGTATTTCTTCAAGCAGTTCCAGCCTCAGCTTGCGCAGAATTTTAATCTGCCCGGGCGTGCTGCCGGATGCCCAAAGCTCTAAAAACTGCTGCAAGCCTGCTCCGCTCAATCCTGCGCTTTGCAGCGATGCGGCAATAGCAGCCGCGCCTTCACTGCTGTTTTTATTTTTATCCATATCATCACCCCGCAGAAGCTGTTTTGTTGTTTTAATTATAAAACTCTGGTTGGAGCTGCGTCCAATACCTGTATTTTATAATTTACCATGCCTTAAAAACATTATTTTGTTGCGCTGCCGCCTGCCGTTATTTTATAATTAAAATAGTAATTATGAGGGGGAGCAGTTATGGAAACAAGGCTGTTACGTTATTTTTTAACCCTTGCGCACGAAGAAAACATTACCCGCGCGGCAGAAGTGCTGCACATCACGCAGCCAACACTAAGCCGCCAGCTGGCACAGCTTGAGGACGAAACCGGCACAACGCTGTTTATCCGCGGCAAGCGCAAAATAGAGTTGACTTCCGAAGGCATGCTGCTGCGCCGGCGTGCGGAAGAAATACTGACCCTGATTGACAGGACAGAAAAAGAACTTTTAGAACAAAGTGAAAATATGACAGGCACTATCTGCCTTGGCTGCGGCGAGCTGCGCTCTTTTAACATCGTTGCACAGATTATCAAAACCTTCAGGGAAGAATGCCCCAAAATAAAATTTAAACTTTATACCGGCAACAGCGACCAGTTAAAGGAACAGCTTGACCAGGGGCTGATTGACATTGCACTTTTGCTGGAGCCTGTAAACGTGGAAAAATACGAATTTATCCGCCTGCCGGTAAAAGAACGCTACGGCGTTATTATGCCCGCAGGCTGCGCGCTGGCACAAAAAGATTATGTCCGCCCGGATGATTTAAAGGGCCTGCCGCTGATAACAGGCATGCGCAATAGTGTTACCGGCGAATTTGATAACTGGGCCGGAGGCACTTTAGAGCAGAACTATGCCTTTAGCATAGACCTTGCCGCCAACGCGGTTTTAATGGTGGAACACGGGCTTGGCTATATGCTGACGATGGAAAAGGTAATCCCCTATTTTGACGAAAGCAAGGTAACCTTCCGCCCTATTAAGCCGGAACGCAGCTTCAGCACGCTGCTGGCGTGGAAGCGTTATGTACCGGGCAGCGCCGTTACTGAAAAATTCATTCAGCATATAAAATGCTTTTTAAGCATGAACGAAATAAAAATATAAGCATTGGCATTTTAGTGCCGGCACATTTTATAATAAAAGCACCGGGAAGGCATTGAACCGGTGCTTTTGCTATTGACCTGAAGTTAAGTTTAAGTGCTAAACTGATAGAAAGGCGGGAATGCAGATGTTGAAACATAAAACGGCGTCAGCTTTTGCTTTTAAGCGCGCGGCAGGCTATTTGCTGGGCTTTGCCCTTTTATACGCACCGTTTGAGCTGTACCGCCGCTTTTTGGAATATGTGCTTGATGTGCAGCCGGCTTTTTTGCCTCACGCCTTTTGCCCGCGCATCCCCACGGCAGAAATTTTTACCGGCGGTTTTTGGGATTTAAACACCGTTATGCTGGCAAGCACGCTGATTTTTTGGCTGCTGTGCCTGTTTTTAGGTCCGTTTTTTTGCGGCAGGCTGTGCGCTGCCGGTTACTTTACCGAAGCCTTAAGCAAATTGCTGCCTGATAAATATAAAATTGAGTGGGAAAAATATGTACCGGTGGCCTATATACGTTACGGCATGCTGCTATGCTATATGCTGCTGCCGCTGTGGTACGGATTTTACCCCTGCGCATACTGCAACTTTTACTTTTTCGACAGCCTTGTCAGCGTCTTTTTCGGCGCAGCGTTTTCATTTACCGTGCCGCTTGCCTTAAGCGGCGCACTGTATATGCTGCTGTTTGGCCTGTTTACCAAAGGCGGGCGCGGCTACTGCCGCTTTTTATGCCCGCAGGGCGATATGCAGAGTTTGTTTTTTATCATCGGCGCTAAACTGCATCTGGCCAATAAAATCCAGATTGATGACAACGCCTGCATTAAATGCCGTCTGTGCGTAAAAAACTGCCCCATGCGCGCCATGAGCTTTAAAAATGGGCAGATACACAACGACATCAGCCTGTGCATAAAATGCGGCGTCTGCCAGCATGACTGCCCGCGCAGCGCCATTACCACAGGAGGCAGCCGGTTATGAAAAAGCTTATTTTAACAAACAATAAGGATAAACTGCTGAACCTGGCCGTAGGCGCAGGCATACCTGCCGGAACTGTTTTAAGCAGCAGCGCAGGCGGCTGCACCGGTATCTGCGGCAGCTGCGGCGGCACCTGCCTTGGCGGCCTGGCACTGGCACTTTACCTTGGCGGCCGCGTTATTTACAAACGCCGCAATTTAACTTGTCCACAGGCGGAAACAACCGCCCAAAATAAAACCTAAATTATAAAGGAGCGATGATGCAGATGAAAAAATTCCTCATTATTTTATTAACCGCCATGCTGGCCTTTTGCGTAGCAGCATGCGGTGGAGCAGCAGAACAAACCGCCTCCGCACCGCAAACACCCAAAGCAGAAAATACGCAGCAGGCCGCACCTCAAAGCAGCAAAAAAATCCTGGTTGCTTATTTCAGTTACAGCGGCAATACCGAAAAGGTTGCCAAAACAATTCAGGCTAAAACCGGCGCAGACCTTTTCAAAATTGAAACCGCTGCACCGTACCCGACCGTTTACCGTGAAGTAACCGACCTTGCCAAACAGGAAAAAGCCGATAATGCCCGCCCGGCTCTTAAAAACAAGGTTGAAAACATGGCGCAGTATGATGTTATCCTTTTAGGCTATCCTATCTGGTGGTACACTGCACCGATGGCTGTTGCAACCTTTGCCGATTCTTATGACTTCAGCGGCAAAACCATTATCACTTTCTGCACCAGCGGCGGCAGCCCCATTTCTGACAGCACTCCCGATGTAACCAAATGGTTCGGCAGCGCCAAAGTTATCGAAGGCATCCGCGCATATCCTGACAATGCAGCCGCTACTGAAAAATGGGTTGAAAGCCTGAACCTGTAATCAAAACTTAAAAACGGCATAAAAAATTGCACCTCAAAAGTCTAACTTTTGGGGTGCAGATTTTATTTTAGGGTTTTATAACAGCTTTCAGTATCGGGTCATTCTCAGTTGTAAGGCGCTCAAAAGCAAGCTGCAAATTATCCAGTGGCAAAATATCAGTTACATAACTTTCTGCATCTATCATGCCGCTCGCAATAAGTTCTATCGTTTCGGTAAATTCTTCTCTTGTGCAGGATACGCTTCCGTGCAGCTTTACCTCTTTTAACACAAGGCGGTTGACATTTACTGCTATTTCCGGAGTAATAGAATTGCCGACCATTACTATTTCGCCGCCCGGCTTTACTGCCTCGATACAGGTATTAAGAGTTTCGGATGCACCGACTGCTTCAAAAACAACGTCAAAGCCGCCGCAGGTATCAGCCAGCATCTTTTTAACGGCGTCCTTGTCATTGCTGTCATAATAAACGTCGCATAAATTTTTCTCGCGTGCTTTAAGTGTTTTTATATCATGCCTTTTGGACATTGCCACAAAACCAGCACCGGCCTTACGCGCCAAATCGCACATAAAGTGCCCGATAATGCCCGTCCCCACAACAAGAACCTTATCATTAAGGCGCAAGCCTGAATTTTTTACTGCGTGATAAGCAACCATCAGCGGGTCAATAAGCCCTGCCGTAATATCCGATACTGTATCAGGAAGCTTATAGGCATTGGATGCCCTGCCTACAAATTTTCCGGCATAGCCGCCGTTACAAACAAAGCCGATATATTTGGAACCGTCTACATAGCGGCATAAATGCTCTTTGCCGGCACGGCACATATCGCATTTTCCGCAGTATAAATTTGCCCAAAAAACAACCCTGTCGCCTGCTTTAAAGCTGCTGTCGCCGGGGTCTGACACAACGCCGCAGAATTCGTGCCCCATATGAAATTCGCCGTCAAAATCTGCCCAGCCTTTGCCGGTTTTCCACATATGGACATCACTGCCGCAAACACCGCAGGCTTTAACGTCTATTTCAATTTCTCCCGGTTTAATTTCCGGCACCGGAACATTCTGAATTTCTATTTTACGCGGAGCTGTTAAAACTCCGGCTTTCATCATTTTCTGCATAATAACCTCCTTGTTTAACTTAAAAATAAAGCGCCTGCAAGCAGACGCTTTATAAAATCAATACGCAACCTGTTTTTGCTGGTCTGCCGGATAACGGTCGCCCACAACAGGGAATTTGGCTACGGCGTTTTCAAGCTCGCGTACATCTTCTTCCGAAAGCTGCATATCCGCAGCGCGCAGGTTTTCTTCAAGATGGGCCAGCTTGGTAGTACCCGGGATAGGCACAATAAACGGTGCTTTGGCCAAAAGCCATGCCAGTGCAACCTGAGCCGCCGTCATGCCGCGGCTGCGCCCAAACTCCTGCAGTTCGTTTACAATGCGCAGGTTAAGGCGCGTATTTTCCGGGCTGAAACGCGGCAGTGTCTGCCTGTTGTCATTGTTCGGGTCAAAACGTGTATATTCGTTAATATCCCCGCCCAAAAAGCCTCTGTTCATAGGGCTGTACGGCACAAAGCCGATGCCAAGTTCACGGCAGGTATCCAATACGCCGTTGGTTTCCACATCGCGGAACATCAAATGATATTCGCTCTGCACGGCAGTCAATGGCTGCACTTTATGCGCACGGCGGATTATATCGGCGCTTACCTCGCATACGCCCCAGCGTTTTACCTTGCCTTCCTTAATCAAATCGCCGATTGTGCCTGCAACTTCTTCAATGGGCACATTACGGTCAAGTCGGTGCTGGTAAAACATCTCCAGGCAATCTACATGCAGGCGTTTTAAAGATTCCTCGCAATAGCGGCGTATTGTTTCCGGCCTGCTGTCCTGCCTGCCGGTGGCCTTGCCGTTAATAACTTCGTGCCCGAACTTTGTGGTTACGGCAACTTTGCCCTTATAAGGGGCAAGCGCTTCACCTACAAGCTCTTCGTTAGTCAGCGGGCCGTAAATAATAGCCGTATCAAACAAAGTAACGCCGCGTTCCACAGCTTCGCGGATTACTTTAATACATTCCTTGCTGTCAGGCGATACGCTCCTGTTATAGTTCATGCCCATGCAGCCCAGCCCCAGAGCAGATACAGTAAGTGCATAACGTCCGCTGCCAAGCGTACGCTGCTTTTTAATTATCATATGCCCTTCTTTGGCTGGCTTTGCCTTTGAAGCAGGTGCTGCTTCTGCCAGTACGGACGGCCCTGCCAGAATAGCTGCACTCAAAAGAGCAGAATTTTTCAAAAAAGTCCTTCTGTTCATTATTTTGGACTCTTTTTGCATTTCACCGTCATTTCTTTCCATTATATCCTCTCCGTTTCATTTTCCCTGTAAAAAGCATTTGTATTGCAATACCTGCCAAAGCAGAAAAAGCAGCTTTTTTGCGCGCCAAACACTGCTTTTCCAGCTTTGCTCATTTTTATTTTATGCTTCCGGCAGTGCTAAATCCAATACTTTAGCTTTATATCGCGATATGCCCCCAAAGCATTAGTTTTATAAGAAAATGCACTTGCGCTGCGTCTTTTATTTATGATAAAGTAAAAATATAAAAGTATAGTGACGGGAGGGGCTGCCATGGAATTAAGAGTACTGCACTATTTTTTAACGGTTGCGCGCGAAGAAAATATTACCAAAGCGGCAGACGTACTGCATATCACCCAGCCAACACTCAGCCGTCAGCTGATGCAGCTGGAAGAAGAAGTGGGCGCGCAGCTTTTTAAACGCCTGTCGCGCAAAATCGTCCTCACCCACGAAGGGATGCTTTTACGCCGCCGCGCCGAAGAAATTATCGACCTGGTATCCAAAACCGAAAAAGAACTGCTGGCCGGGGATAACCTTATCAGCGGTGAATTTGCTTTCGGGGCAGGCGAGCTTTATGCGGTAGAAGTGCTTGCGCCCTTTTTAAAAAGCTTTCAGCAAAAATATCCCAATGTTACCTTTGATTTATATACCGGCAATGCCGAACAGATTAAAGAACGGCTTGACGACGGTTTATGCGACATCGGGCTGATGCTGGAACCAATCAACATAGAAAAGTATGAATTTATCCGGCTGCAGGAACGCGAACGCTGGGTTATACTGATGCCGCCGGACGACCAGCTGACTTTGAAGGATTTTATTACTCCCGCCGACCTGCACAGGCTCCCGCTTATCATGGTGCGCCGCCAGCCTGTACGCACCGAACTTATCAACTGGCTCGGCAGCTATTATAAAGATATCAACATTGTTTTTACCAGCAATATGACAACCAACGCTGCAATTATGGTAAAAAACGGTTTTGGCTATGCCCTTGTTGTTGAAGGCTCTGTTTCCTTTTGGGACAAACAGCAAATTGCCTACCGCCCTTTAAAGCCGGAAATAACGGCAAGTACTGTCATCTGCTGGAAAAAGCACCAGCCTTTCAGCCCCGCGGCAGAAAAATTTATCAGTTATTTAAAAGAAAACCTGCTTACCAGCAATTAAGGCATAAAAAAACACCTTCCTTCAAACAATGAAAGAAGGTGTTTTTTATTTGCGCAGAATAATCTTTATAAAAACGCGGCTGCCTTCATACAGCAAAATCATCGGCACTGCCAGAAGCGTCTGCGTCACAACGTCAGGCGTCGGCGTAATAATGGCCGCTAAAATAAAAGATGCCACTACCATATATTTGCGCCCGCGCTTCAAAAGCTGCGAAGAAATAACGCCCATCTGCGCCAGCACAATCATTACCATCGGCAGGTTAAAAATAAAACCGAAAGGCACTACCAGCATCAGAAAGAAATCCAGATAACTTTCGATTGAAAGCATCGGTGCAATATTATCGCCTGCAAAGGTTGTAAAAAACAGTAAACCCTGCGGAAATACAAAAAAGTAGGCAAAGGCTATGCCAGCCCAGAACAGCAGCACCGAACTCGGCACGAATAAAAGCAGCGCCGAGCGCTCTTTGCCGGTCAGCGCAGGCACCAGAAACGCCCACAATTCGTAAAACAAAACGGGTGCGGCAATCAGCACACCGCAGGCCAGCGCTACTTTAATGTAAATAAAAAACGCTTCAGCCGGGCGCATATAATACAAATTAGCAGCAGGTGCAGTAAGCACCGCCATTATATCGTGTATAAACACGCTGCTGATTATAGTGCCCACGGCAAGAGCCGCCAGGCTGCGCAAAATCCTCGTGCGCAGCTCGCCAAGATGCTCCGTCAGCGTCATGGTTTTATCATCATTTTCCAGGGGTCGAACGCTATCCATAGCTGACGCCGTCACTTTGCAGCTTCTGCCTGTGCTTTTTCCTCTTTAGCAGGTTCTTCTGCCTTGGTTTCGGCAAGTTCGCCGGCTTTTTTTATTTCTGTTTCTGTGCTGTTTACGGCCTGTTTAAATTCCTTCATGCTTTTGCCAAGTGCAGAACCGATTTCCGGTAGTTTACCAGGGCCAAAGAAAATCAAACCGATAACCAAAATTAAAAGCAGCTCAGGTAATCCCAAACCAAACATAATTATTCCTCCTTGCAGCCATAGCTATTTTGATAAACTTTTACGTTACATATATAGTAACACTTTTAGCCAGCTCAAAGTCAAGCGATATTTAAAATTTTATTTCGCATTAACCTGCTCTTTACAGCCGCTAAACATTTATTTCAGCCAATGCGGATAAGCTCATAATTGGGGTTGCCCATTTTCAGTTCGCGCATGTAGCTGAGCTGGCGCAAACCTTCGCGGCTTTCGATGCGTTCAATAAGGTCTTTATTATCGCCGCCAGGCTTATTATATACCAAATCCACGCTGGCCTGGTCGATTGCCAGAAGGTCTGTCGATGCCAGCATACCGAAATTTCCACCTCCGAGCTGATTTTAACAATTCTATATTTTGATTATAACCAATAGAGCAGGCTCAATGTCAATCCCTGCCCAGCACAAAAATTTGCTTGCGGTAATGCACTGCAAAAACAAAAAAAGACGCGCCGCAGCACGTCTTTTCAGCAAAGCTTTACTTTATAAAAATTTCCCAGCACAGCACGCCTAAAAGGCCAGGCACGCCGAACACACCGGCGATAAGGGCTTTTACAACCGTTATTTTAAGCCCGAAGCCTACGGCTGCGCCCACAAGGTTTACCAGCCACAGCGCAGCTGCACCGACGATACCGTTCCACACAAGTTTAAACGGCAGCGCAAAAAATTTAACAACTATCAGCAAAATCAGCACACCGGCAATAAAAGGCATTGTGCCCTCCAGCGTTGCAGAATCCAAGCCCTGCACAGCGTCCAGCGCGGCCGTGCCGATTTCCCTGACGGCGTTTTCAGCTTCTTCCATTACTCAATCAGCCTTTCTTATAGGCGGAGCCTGTTTTCCAGCGCGCGCGCCAGTGTAAGCTCATCGGCGTACTCCAAATCGCCGCCGACAGGCAAACCATGTGCAATACGGCTGGTTACAACGCCCAAAGGTTTCAGCAGCTGCGCCAGATAAGCCGCAGTTGCCTCGCCCTCAACATTGGAATTGGTCGCCAAAATTACTTCTTTAACCCCGCCCTGCTGCAAACGGCGCAAAAGCTCCTTTACACGCAGGTTATCCGGGCCAATGCCGTCCAGCGGCGAAAGCGCACCGTGCAGCACATGGTACAAACCGCGGTAGCCGCGGCTGCGCTCCATAGCCATCACGTCCTGCGGCTGCTCAACTACGCAGATAGTAGTCCTGTCGCGCCCAGGGTCGCTGCAAATTTCGCACTCCGGCTTGTCGCTTAAATTGTAGCAGGTGCGGCACAGGCAGACCTGGCGTTTGGCGTCAACCAGCGCAGCAGCAAGCCTTTGCACATCCTCCGCAGGCATATTGATGATATGATAGGCCAGGCGCAAAGCAGTTTTGGAACCAATGCCCGGCAAACGCCGCAGCTGTTCGTGCAGGTTTGCCAATGGGCGTATCAGGCGGGCCATATCAGAACATGCCCGGCAGTTTCATGCCGCCAGTCAGTTTGCTCATTTCTTTTTCAGTCATTTCCTCTACCATGCGCATGCCTTCGTTAACGGCAGAGGTAATCAAATCTTCCAGCATTTCTACATCGTCCGGGTCAACAGCGCTCGGCGCGATGGTAATTTTTTCGATAGTCTTGCGGCCGGTTACGACAACGGTAACAGCACCGCCGCCAGCAGTTGCTTCAACAGTGCGGTTTTTCAGCTCTTCCTGCATTTTCAGCATATCCTGCTGCATTTTCTGAACCTTTTTCATCATGCCCTGCATATTTGCCATTCCGGGGTTAAACATAAATAAACTCCTCCTTAAATTTGTTTACAATTTTTGTAAGGTTCCGCCAAAAGCCTCCATAGCCTTTTTAACTACCGGCTCCAGTTCTTCTTCCTGTTTAGGGGCTGCTGCCGGTATGGCAGGCCTTGGCGCAAAGCTTGCTTCCTCTACGCAGTTAAGGCGCACTTCGCAGCGCGCAATGCGCAGCAAAACTGATTCAAAAGCTTTTTTATAATCATCGGCATTCATGCGCTTGCAATTAAATTTGTTTTTAAACACAACCGTCAAAATACCGTTGACATAATCAACTGCATGCCCTCCGGAGGCGCAGGCCACCATCGAGCGTTTCTTTTCTGCCTTTAAAATTTCCAGCACCTGCTGCCACAAATCCTCCGCCGCTGCGGCATCTCCCTGCGGTGCGGGTGTTGCTGCAAAAGCTACCGGGGCAGGTTCTGCCTTTTTCGGTGCAGGCGCTTTTGCCGGTACGCCTGGCTTTGCTGCCGGTTTCGGCGCTGCGCGTTCCGCTGACTTTTGTTCCGCTTCCGCGGATATCTGAATGCCTGGTTCATCCGCCACGACATAATCAAACTTAGGCTGTGCTGCTTGCGGCGCTGGCTTTTGATAAACAGGCGCTGCATTTGCCTGCGCTGCAACCGGCTGCACCGGCATAGCAACTTGCCCGGCCAGCATGGCTTCCAGCTTCTGCACGCGCGCCGTCAGCGCTGCCAGCGTGCTGCCTTCGATGCGGCACAAATCAAACAGGCACATCTCTGCCGCTATTCGTCCGCGCACGCTCTGGCGCAGTTCCACCGTACACTGGTGCAGGCGTTCTTCCGCCGCCATCAGCCTGTCGGTGCTGTACAACCCTTCAAGCGCGGCAATCGCTTCTTTGGTGTCTGTAAGGTAAATTTCGCGGTAATCAGGCGACGCTTTGTATAATAACACGGCACGCAGGTATTCTGCAAGTTCGGTAATAATCTGCTTTACATCTTTGCCGCCGGCAAGCAGGGTTTCCAAAAGCTCCAGCGCCTTGGGCACCTGCCCTTCGCCGACTGCCTTAACCAGCTCACGCAGGGCTTCGCGTCCTACAATTCCCAGCACGCTGCGCACGGTTTCTGCCGTTACGCGCTCTGCCATAACGCCGCACTGGTCCAAAAGGCTCAGCGCATCGCGCATGCCGCCGTCCGCCTGCACTGCAATCAGCTGCAAAGCATCGTCATCCGCTGCAATGCCGCTGCCGTCCGCAACCTCGCGCAAGCGTTTTACAATATCGGCATCCGTCACACGCTTAAAATCAAAGCGCTGGCAGCGCGAATGGATAGTCGCCGGTATTTTATGCGGCTCTGTCGTCGCCAAAATAAAAATTACGTGCGGAGGCGGTTCCTCCAGCGTTTTTAAAAGTGCGTTAAAAGCTTCCGTTGTCAGCATATGTACTTCGTCGATAATGTACACCTTATAGCGCCCGCTGACAGGCGCAAAGGCAACCTTTTCGCGCAAATCGCGTATTTCGTCAATGCCGCGGTTAGACGCTGCGTCGATTTCAAACACATCCATCGAGGTGCCGTCGTTAATGCGCACGCAGTTCTGGCATTTGTTGCAGGGGTTCGGCGTCGGGCCATGCTCGCAGTTAACGGCTTTGGCCAGAATTTTGGCCGTACTTGTTTTGCCCGTACCGCGCGGACCGGCAAACAGATAAGCATGGGCAATACGCCCGGTTTCCAGGGCATTGGTCAGCGCCGTGCGCACTGCCTCCTGCCCCACCAGTGCGTCAAAGCCCTGTGGGCGCCATTTTCTGTATAAAGCAACGTATGCCACCTGCCGCACCTCCTAAAGTCTTTACCTAATAATTATATAAAATTTCCGTCCATAAGTAAAATAAAAAAGCAGCTCCGCAGAGCTGCTTGGATTACTTCCTTGCAGGACCGCAAATGCAGGCACCCCTGCGGCACATAAAAGTAACTGCTTAGTGCTGCTCCCTCCCGGTCCTGACACGGTTCACAGGCTTTCATTGCGCAGGACCCGCCATCTGCAGCCCTGCAAAGAAGTAATAAAAAAACCGCTTACGCGGCAAGTTTTTAAGTGGCGGAGAGAGAGGGATTCGAACCCTCGGTACGGTTTCCCGCACACACGCTTTCCAGGCGTGCACCTTCAACCACTCGGTCATCTCTCCGTGTTGAAAATGTAGGTTTTTATTAAGTTGTCGCCGCAAAAAAATACTTGCGGCCATGGCATCAGCCGCAAGTAACAGTATATCTGCATTTTGCATAATTGTCAAGTATTTTAAGTTATTTTTTATTTATTCTTCCGCAGCATTTTCCGGCGGCAGCAAAAGCAGCGAGCGTTCGGCGTTAAGAGTTACATTTTGAGCCGTGCTGCCCATTACCAGGCCTTTTACCAGTCCTGCGCCTGTTTTAGCCATAACAATCAGCGATACATCCTCTTTTTCGGCAAGGCGCAAAATTTCTTTGGAAGCCGCACCCTTGCGCACATGGTAAGCAGCTTTAATGCCAAAAATTTTTATCTCATCTACCAGCTCCTGCAAGCGGCGTCCCGCTGTGCGGATTTTATCTTCCAAATCCTCCTGGCTGCGGCTGCGTTCAACCACATGTACAAAGATAACTTCAGTAATATGCTCGCGCAGCATACGGATAACGTCCAGCGCCGAAAGTGACTTCAGCGAAAAATCAGTCGGCACAAGAATGCGGTGCAAAAGATTTCTTTGCAGCATTTCTTCCGCATCATTTTCTACCGGCTTCGACACAAACAGCGGCCTATCGGTTGCGCGCGCCAGGTCAAAAGTCGTACTGCCCAAAAGCGCACTTTTAAAAAATCCCTTGCCGTGCGACGCCACCATAATCAGCCCAGCATCTTCTTTTTCGGCAACATCCGTCAGTTCTTCAAAAACCTCGCCGCTGCGGTAAATCTCCCGCGCCTCTTCATAACCTGCACGGCGCAGCTCCGCCACCAAGGCGCGCACACGGCTCTGAACCTTTTTAAAGCTGCTGCTGCCGGGTTCGGCATCGCTCTTATCCTTAAAAACATGCGCAACTGCAATTTCCGTATCTACCTCGGGGCACAGGCTATAAAAACAATTCAACAGCCCGTCGGCTTCCTCGCTTAAATCAGTCGCCAACAAAACCTTATCAAACATATCGTCCGTTTCCCTCCATTATACTAAGCGGAAAATCTAATTGAATGTAATAAGATAAACTTCGCCATAAAGAATAAAAATCCTGCTATATTTATGGAACAGCACAAATCATGATGTTATAATAAAGGTATTTAAAGGAGAATTATATGGATACAGCTTTATTGATAGAAAAATTAAACAAAACACATGCGCTTACGCGAGACGAAGCATTGCAGCTGACTGAAGAAGGCGCAGCACATCAAGAGCAGCTTTTTGCGCTGGCCCAAGCTGCCGCACAGCAAAGCTTTGGCAAAAATATTTTTGTGCGCGGCCTGATTGAATTTACCAATTACTGCAAAAACGACTGCTACTACTGCGGTATCAGGCGCAGCAACAAAAACGCGGCGCGTTACCGCTTAACGCGGGATGAAATTTTAGAATGCTGCTGCGCAGGCTATGCGCTTGGCTTCCGCACTTTTGTTTTGCAGGGCGGCGAGGATTATACTTACAGCGATGGCGACATTGCCGCTATCGTGCGCTCCATTAAAACAAACCATCCGGACTGCGCCGTAACGCTGTCTATCGGTGAGCGCAGCCGTGCAACTTACAAACTGTGGAAAGACGCAGGCGCTGACCGCTATCTTTTGCGCCACGAAACGGCTGATTTTAGTCATTATGCCAAACTGCACCCGGCAGAACTTTCTGCCGCCAACCGCCAAAGCTGCCTGTACACCTTAAAAGAACTTGGCTATCAGGCAGGGGCGGGCTTTATGGTCGGTTCTCCTTATCAGACCGCAGAAAACCTGGCCGATGACCTGATGTTTTTACAAAAACTGCGCCCGCAGATGATTGGCATCGGACCATTTATACCGCATCACGATACGCCTTTTAAAGACAAACCCGCCGGCAGCGTGGAACAAACACTGGTAATGCTGGCTGTTTTACGCCTTTTGTTCCCGCACGTACTGCTGCCTGCAACGACGGCACTGGGCACGCTTTGCCCCGGCGGGCGCGTACTTGGCATCAAGGCAGGGGCAAATGTAATTATGCCTAACCTGTCGCCGCAAAACGTGCGCGGCAAGTACCTGCTGTACGACAATAAACTGCACAGCGGCGCGGAAGCAGCCGAAGCGCTGAATCTGCTTAAGCAGGAGGTTGCCAGCATCGGTTACAGCATCGTCACCGCACGCGGCGATTATACGGAGGAGACATGGACGCAAGGCTGAGAGTTTTAAGCACCTACAAACTGCTGAATAACGCACGCTATTTCCGTCTGCGCCTGTGCCTGGAAGGCATTGCAACAGGCATAGCGGCCGGTATAATCATCAGTATTTTCCGCCTGGCGCTGATTGAAGGCGGCAAACTGCGTGAAACCTTGCTGGCAGCTTTATTTAGTGGCGGAATAACGCCTTTAACCGTTATGATATGGCTTGCCGCACTGATGCTTATTGCTGCAATTTTAGTATGGTTTAAAAATGCAGAACCCCAGGCGGCAGGCAGCGGCATACCACAGGTAAAGGGCGCGATTGCAGGCGTTTTTAAACTGCGCTGGCTGCGCATTTTGCTTGTAAAATTTATGGCATGTACCCTTGCCATCGGCAGCGGTCTTTCGCTCGGCAGGGCAGGCCCGTCCATACAAATGGGCTCTGCCTGCGGACAGGGCATCAGCCGCCTGCTTGCACGCCCGCGCGTAGAAGAACGCTATTTATTAAGCGGAGGTGCGGCAGCAGGGCTGGCAGCCGTTTTTAACGCGCCGCTTACTGGTGTTATTTTTGTACTGGAAGAACTTAACCACAATTTCAGCGGTCTATTGCTGTTTCCTGCGCTATCCGCCTCGCTTGCAGCAACACTGGTCAGCCGCATAATGCTCGGGCGCGATACTGTATTTGATTTCAGCGGGTTGCCTTTTATGCAGTTCAGCGATTACTGGATTATCCTGCTGGCCGGCTTTATCTGCGGCGTACTCGGCATATTGTTTAACGCCGGGCTTTTAAACAGCGGCAGGCTTTATAATAACGGCATCTTCAAAAATGCTTATATCAGCAACTTTCTTTTGCTGGCCATTACCGGCACAGCTGGTTTTTATCTGCCGGAGGCATTGGGCGGCGGCGACGATTTATTGACAGATATTGCATTTAACAGCTATCCGCTGACGGTATTGCTGCTGTTTTTAGCTGCTAAAGTTGTGCTTACATTGCTGGCCTTCGGCAGCGGGCTGCCCGGAGGGGCTTTTATACCTACGCTCGTCACCGGCGGGCTTATCGGCAGCGTTGTCGCCGCTATCTGCACGCAAACGGAAGTTTTGGCAGCGGCCTACAAAGCCAACATTATTATCATCTGCATGGCTGCGTTTTTTACAGCGTCCGTGCGTACCCCCATTACCGCAACTGTACTGGTAATGGAAATGACCGGCTCATTCCTGCATCTGTTCCCACTGGCGCTTGCTTCGCTGACGGCGTTTGCCACAACGGAAATCTGGCGTGCCAAGCCTTTGTATGGAGAACTGTTGCTGCGGCTTTTACACAGCACCAAAACGCTGGAACGCAACCACGCCGAGTATGAACGCGACATCATTGAACTAACGGTCGATACCGGCAGCACCGCCGACGGCCGTTTGGTACGCGAAATCACCTGGCCGCGCCACACACTTTTGGTAGACGTAAAACGCGGCGACGAAGAACTGATACCCGAAGGAAATACACGCCTGCACAGCGGCGATACACTTTATATCTTAGGCTACGCCGCCGAACTTGCAGAACTGGAAAAACTTGTAAATAAATAACAAACGGCAGCAGAAATGCTTTGTGCAAATCTGCTGCCGCTATTTTTATGCTTTTTTATATTTATTTAATGGATTTTCCCAAATCCTCTGCTGCCTTCAGCTGCTCCGGTTTTTGTAAAACCGCGCCCGCTTCCATATTGCCGCCTGCATAAACAATGCCCAGGTTTTTCCAGCCCAGATTATCAAGCAGCCCTTCGTAAAAGGCCTTAACCGGTGCAAAATTACCGTCGGTATCCCCCTCGGCCGACATCAAAAGTACGCAATCCTTGTGCGGATTTTCGTAGTTCGGCGTTAGTTCTGCCACAGCAAAAAGCCTGTCAAAAGCACATTTAAGCTGGCCGCTTACGCCCCAGTAATACATCGGCGAAGCCAAAACCAAAACATCTGCCGCTTTATATACAGGATAAATTTTCTGCATATCGTCTTTTTGTACGCAGGGGCTGTCCGCATCCTTGCCGCCATGGCAGCATCCCAAGCAGCCATGAATATTCATTTTCTGCAAATCAAAACAAATTACTTCGTTACCGGCTGCCTCAGCGCCTTTTGTAAAGCTTTCAATCAAAGCTTTGGTATTGCCGTTAGCACGCGGGCTACCGTTTAAAATACAAATTTTTCTGCTCATGCGCTATACACCTCCAGTGTTTATGCTATAATTATAGCAATACATGCAAGCATAATAAAGTACGCACATTTTTGTTAGATACTATACCAAAGGAGAGTGTAAACCGTGATAAAAAACTATATCGAAAAAGCTAATTTTGAAGACACCGGCTTCAGCTACACGCTGTCGCTGATAAACGGCAAATATAAAATGATAATCCTGTATTGCCTGATGGAATTTCATACCGTGCGTTACAGCGAACTGAAACGTTATATAAAAACCATTTCGCATAAAACGCTCAGCGCATCATTAAAAGAGCTGGAAAAAGACGGCCTTGTCCTGCGCAAGGAATACCCGCAGATACCGCCTAAAGTAGAATACAGCTTGTCTGCCAAAGGTGAATCACTGATGCAAATACTCGACCAGCTCTGCATCTGGGGCGAAGCGCATAAAAATAATAACGGATAGTATAAAACAGCAACGGCAGCCTAAAAAAGCTGCCGTTATTTTTATACCATTATCAAATCAAAAAATACAATTCAGCCTGTGCGGAGAACCGGTCAGCGGTTTGCCGCCCTGCGGCGTTACAAGATAGGTATTCTCGCTGCCTACCATGCCGATTCCCGGAAGTGCAATTTTAGGTTCCAGCGCAAAAGTCATATTCTCCGTCAGCACCTGCTTAAAGCGGTTGGCTATTGCCGGCGATTCATCTATCGTAAGGCCGATGCTATGCCCTAAAAACTTACCGCCGTTCATAAAGCCTTCGGCAAAACGTTCATCAAAATGCTTCATTGTTTCGGTATAAATATCTTCAACTACTACGCCTGGTTTTAGCATAGAAGCAGCAAAACGCTCCAGCATCAGGCAATGCTCGTGCGCCGCCAAAATCAAATCACGGTTGGGGTCTTTGTTGATATCGCCAAAATAATAAACTATTGTTTTATCAGTATGGTAACCTTCAACCCCGCAGGGAATATCCAGATAAACCAGCCTGCCCTCTTTCAGTTTGCGGAAGGGCGAACCGATACTCTGTACAGCAATGCAAGTGCCGCCCGTACCGCCGGGGCCATCAAACGCCGTGCGCACAAGCCCGCTTTTGCCAAACGATGCTACACCGATAATATCCTCGCCCAAAGGCAAATTCATACGCGCAATACCGTGCGAACCGCGGCGCAGCATAGCGGTGTAAATTTCCACTGCCAGTTCGGCTTCACTGATACCGTTTATAATCATTTTGGGCGCCAGCTGTTCCAGTACCGTCTGATGAATAGCGCCGCTGCGTTTCATCAAATCCAGTTCATAAGCGCTTTTGGTAAGACGCAAGCTGCACAGCAAGCCGTCAATATCAGTATAATTTTTAAACGGCAGGTATTTACGCAGCATATTCAGCCATTCTACCGTCGCTTTTTTGCACTCCAGATAGATTTCCTCCGGCACAGCGCCGTAAAACTCCGCTAAAGTGCGGAAACTTTTCATAGGGCGGATATCCGGCAGCAGCGACTCATTACGGGCACGGTCATAACTGCGGCGCACCCACAAAATCTCGTCCTGCGGACGGATAACAAGCGCACCTTCCTGCATCGTGCCGGTAAAATAATACATATTAACTTTATCATTTACCACCGCCATCTGCCAGCCGGGGTGTTCAGCATCCATCGCAGCGCGGAATTTAACAAGCCGTGCCTGCAATTCTTCCAGCGGCACGCGCCTGATTTCATCCGCCATCAGCGAAGCATATTCCAAAATAGCCATATCATTGCTCCTTTAATATATTTTTAATTCAGTTGTTGTGCAGATTTTCCTCGCAGCTTAAACTGCCCTGTTTACTGCATCTTACTAATTTAAAGCATATCATATCCGCCTGTATTCTTCAATTAGTGCAGACATACAAAAAGCTCCATGCCTGTCACAGCACGGAGCTTCATTCAAATCAATCTTTATTAAAAAGCCCGGTAAAATCAAAGGTAGCAAAATAATCAGCCGGTGTTTCCGCACGGCGAATCATTTCAACGCTGCCGTCTTCTTTTAGCAGCAGTTCTGCACTGCGCAGCTTGCCGTTGTAGTTGTAACCCATGGCAAAACCATGAGCGCCTGCGTCATGGATAAATACCAAATCGCCGATGTTGATTTCCGGCAGCATACGGTCAATAGCAAATTTATCGTTGTTTTCGCACAAGCCGCCGGTAACGTCGTACTTATGGTCGCAGGGTGCGTTTTCCTTACCCATTACGGTAATGTGGTGGTAAGAACCGTAAATTGCCGGGCGCATCAGGTTGGCAGCACAGGCATCAAGGCCGATGTATTCTTTATAAATATGTTTCTGATGAATTACGCGCGATACCAACGCACCGTAAGGAGCCAGCATATAACGGCCCATTTCGGTATACAGCCTTACGTTGCCCATACCTGCCGGTACAAGCACTTCTTCAAACGCCTGGCGCACGCCTTCGCCAATAGCCATAATATCGTTTTCCGGCTGGTCCGGACGGTAAGCAATGCCTACGCCGCCGGAAAGATTGATAAACTCAATGGAAGCGCCGGTTTCTTCTTTCAGTTCAACCGCTACTTTAAACAAAATACGCGCCAGTTCAGGATAATAATCGTTAGTTACAGTATTGCTGGCCAAAAAAGCATGCAGGCCAAAATGCTTAACGCCTTTCGCCATAAGGCGTTTATAGGCTTCGGTAAGCTGCTCGCGCGTCATGCCGTATTTGGCATCACCAGGGTTATCCATAATATTGTTGGCAATGGCAAAATGCCCGCCAGGATTGAAACGGCAGCAAATCGTATCCGGAATATCGGCCACACGCTCCAAAAAGTCGATGTGGGTAATGTCATCAAGGTTAATGGTAGCGTTCAGCTTGCGTGCCAGCTGAAAATCCTCCGCCGGAGTATCATTGGAGGAAAACATAATTTCATCACCCTTAAAGCCAACCGCATCAGCCATCAGAAGTTCCGTATAAGACGAGCAGTCAGCGCCGCAGCCTTCTTCGTGCAGAATTTTTAAAATTCCTGGCGTCGGTGTTGCCTTAACCGCAAAGTATTCTTTAAAACCTTTGTTCCAGCTAAAAGCCTTGTTTACGCGGCGGGCAGTTTCGCGGATACCCTTTTCATCATACAAATAAAACGGCGTCGCATATCTGGATGCAATATCCTCAAGTTGTTCTTTAGTAACAAACGGAATTTTTTCAGCCATCAATTCTCACCTTTCTGCAATTCAATCAGTTTAATTTCGTTTTTCAGCGCATCTTTGAACAAATCAACCAGATTGCGCTTACAGGAATATAAACAGGTTGAATCGTTGCCATTGTCCAAATCACCTGTCAGCACCGTCTGCGAATCGGCAATCAGCCTTATTTGCCCTGTCTGTTTAACGGTGTTGTAGCAAATAGCTCCCGGCAACCGGAAATCATGCCCGGTAATGACTACTACCTTCAGCCCGCGGCTTAACGCCGTTTCAAGCTCGCTGCGCAACAGCTCCATTACAGCGGCGCTCGCCGATACATAAATACGCGCCTGCGCATTAAGCACGGTATTTTGCAGCTTGCTGATAATTTCGGCATTGCCCTTGATGGTAATGTAGCCTTCCGCTTCGTTCTGCACGCCCGGCAGCTCTTTCAACAGTTCGTCGCGCTGCTCTGTAAGACGGCGTATTTTGTTGTTGCAGAACTCCTCCGGCGCAACCGGAGTATAGCGAGTCACTTTACCTTCTTCCATAATATAGGCAGCACCCTTTTCTACTAATCCGGCCAATGCCGTATAAGTGTTGGAGCGCGAAATACCTGTCTGCTTGGCGGCCTCATAACCTGTCAGGCGTCCGGCCTTTAAAAGCAAAAGGTATAGTGTTGCCTCCTGGCGTGTAAGGTTAAAGCGCATCAGGCGTTCAACGATTTCCATTCCCCTCATTCAGCCCCTTATATATTGTTCCTGTTTAAGAACACTATACTCTTTTTTCTTTTGGTTGTCAATAGCTAACTGAAAAATTTGTGAAAAAACAAAAACCTTCCTTTTATCAGACTTATTTCATCTAAAAGGAAGGTTTGTTATTATATTATTTAATTAAATGAATAATTTACCTGCATCGTGCCGCTAAAGCCATCACGTTTACCGCCATAGCCTTGCAAGCCAAAATCAATACTCCACGGAGAATTATCCGGCGCGTAGTGTACGCCCGCTTCAATCATGGCCGTACTTCCTTTCAAGCTGGGATTGCCGGTATAGAAGTCTGCTGCTTTAACCTGTGCCTTACCATTAAATTCATAGTCCCAGGCTGCACCGTAATAAAAGCTTACATCATTTTGGGTATTGGTATTATAACGCAAGCCAAGACGCAAACGGCTGCTTTCCGCATCGTCAAATTCAACCTTATCACCTAAAATTTCAAAACTTTCGCCGCTGTGACGGGTATAAAAATATTTGCCGTAAATATCAATATTTCTGCTGCCGTCGATATTATAAATATGACCAACGCCCAAATGGGTGCCAAAATAATTAGTTTCTGTATCATAACCGCCATGCATACCAAACCCATCAGCCACAGCATTGCTAAGACTGTTCTTAAGCATACCGGCACGCACGCCAAGTTCGGCATAAGTTCCGTTATTTGCCCTAAAGCGCGCCATAGCACCGCCGCCGTTATAAACAGCATTGCCAAAGCCCTCAAGGCTTAAGCCAGAATAATCGTTATAGGTACGGTAATTACCGCTGCCGTTTTCGTAAAAAACGCCCCAACTAAAAGAACCGTTATCTTTTTGAACCGTATCGCCAACACCGGCAAGCACGCTCCAGCCATTAACCTTTAAATTGCTGCCGGTATCATAACGGCTGTAATTACCATGAGCTGCCGCAAAGGTTTTAATGCCGTATTTACCGTCATCCAAAAGCCCAAAAGCATTGTTTAAAATATCACTGCCCTGATTTACAAACGCTACTGCCGCTGTACGGCTTTCGCCGATAATTTTTGTCTGTTCCGTCGGTGCTGTTGCGCCGGTAACAACCCAGTCAATGCTGTTTGCACCATCTTGTAACTCTACATCAGCTTCTGAAGCAAAACCAATTTGCAATTTTTTAACATCAACATTTGCTGCCGAAGCCCCTGTAAGCGTACCAGCTTTAATAAAGCTCATATGGTCGCCGTTTTGTACTGCTGTACCTGCCGCCGCAGCCAAAGTGCCAGTGGCAGAAATTGCAGTATTTGTCAAATCAGCCGCACCGCTTACATCAATAACGGCAGAGTCTTTCTCCCAATTGATAGCAGTCATATCGACATTAAGTTCTTTTAGTCCTATTATTGAATTAGCTTTAAATTGACTATCAGTATTTATAATTGCAGACCCACGTTGTGTATATGTGTTACTGTCAAAATATGACGAACCATCTATATTGCCAAGTTCAACAACTCTTTTATTATCATTATTGATTATTAAATTATCAAACTCATATAACTTATTTACTTTCAAATCACTATTTTCTATTAAAATATCACCTACACTATCACCTAACAAATTTATAGTTCCAGCACTATTAACAATTTGAATATTATCTGTTGCGTAAATGTCATTTGCCTTTAAAATTCCACTTTGAACAGATAACTCATTCACATAACCTAATCCCCCTATATCTAATTCAGATTCGTTAACAATTAAAATTCCATTTGTAGCATCATAACTATAATCATACGAATATAAATCAACTTCCTCAACAGCTACCTTACTTCCGTTTGATATATTAACTGTATCAAATTTATCAATAGACTTTATACTACCTTGATAATTGTCAGCTTTTAAATATTGCCCACTTTGATTACTTGAACGAGAGCTATCATAACCATGTAATTCCGCTTCTGATAAATCAGCATTTCCGGAAATTTCAATACCATTATCTTTTACTGTTCCTGCTCCATTTCTAGAATAAACAGCATAAACATTACCACTTACCGAACCACCTGTAATTATAACTTTATTATTTATCAATTTATTATTATTGCTTGCATAAGCATAAGCACCATAAATTGCTCCTGTAACTGTTCCGTCACTTATTTCCACAATGTTATTATTTGCTGAACTTCCACTTCTATCTGCGCAAGCACCATAAATACCAAAAGTATATTTTTTGCTATCATCAGAAGCATTTATCTGTCCACCTTTAATAATAACCTTGTTGTTTTCCAAAATACAGTTATAATCATCGGCATAAGCACCATAAATATTTCCGTTATTTGTTTCTGCTGTTATAACACCTCCACTTATTTCTACACCATTATTTTTGACTATATTACGATTATTTCTTCCTTCATCAGTTATATAAACACCAGCTATATTTTCACCGGTTATATTACCACCAGCTATATAAACCATATTACCAACTATTTCAGGATGGTCTTGATTCTCATTATTACTAACTTCCATTAAGCCACCGTAAATATCTGTTGCTATATTGCCATCATTAATTATAACAGTATTATTTAAAGTATAATTACTATAACCACCTGCAACAGCATTATCATATGTAAAATTCCAACTACTTCCTATTCCAGCTATCGTTGTAGAACCACCAACAATATTACCACCATTTATTACTACTTTATTATCATTAGCTTCAAGTGCAGCTTCTAAATCCGGTTCATCATCCCAACTATATTTATCTTTTAATAAAGCAAAACCACCATAAACACCTTTTACATCACCTGTAATATCTCCTGTTGCCGTGCCAGTATAAGTACTCTCTGTCATTTCAATACTATTATTGTTACTATCTTTACTCTCAAAAACTTGTGGGCCTCCACCACCATATAAAACATTATTTAGATATGTATAATCTGCCGCCCACGCAGTATTTACCCACAATGTTGTGCAGGCGCACAGCACTGCCGCTGTTAAAATTTTTGTTTTGCTGTCCATTTTTCTTTTCATCTATAAATCTTCCCTTCACTAAATTTTTAATAACCTTTAGGACTTTACTATTCCTGCATTTTACAGTTTTTTATAATTATTGATATTGACGGTTGCTTTACATTAAAAATATTAGCTAAAAAAGCCTGGGTTAAATGATATTCATTATATAACCGTGCAATTTCTTTATTACGTCCGTCTTTGCTATAAAACAAATTTATTTTTACTTCTTCTGTTTGAATTTGAAAGCCATAATCACGCAAAACTATTATTTTACGCTGCCCATCAGCATAATAAAGTTTAAGTTCTAAAGTTTTTATACCTGTCCGGTTATTATGTGAAAAATAGTAAAACTCTATTTCTCCATCCCCGATTGCTTTTTTAATTACATCCTTCGGAAAAGGAAAATTATTAACATCCATAATTTCACAACCTTTAACCAATATAAATACATAATGTTGTTTATTTACAACTATTTTACCAGAACATCTCCCCCCCGCAAGCAAAAGTTCACTTCGCTGAACTTTTCCTCCCGGTGGGTCAGGTTCGGCGTAATACAAAAAGACTGCACTACGCTACGCACAGTGCAGTCTTTTTAGTCAGGCGTTAAGGACTTTGCCTAAATATACTTTTAAATTTATATAAACAAAAAAACAGACAGCGGTTACAACAATAACAACTGCCTGCTTTAAAATTTACTTATTATTTCTTCAAACCTACAAACTCTTTAAAAATGCCGAGGATTTTTTCTACGTCGTCCATGTAGATTTCGCCGATATTGCCGAGGCGGAAGGTTTCGGCGTCGGTCAGTTTGCCGGGGTAAATTACATAGCCGTGTTCTTTTAAATAAGCATACATTTCTGCAAAGGTAAATTTACAGTCCTGCGGATAAAAGAAGGTTGTAATAATCGGTCCCTGATGCGCTTCGTCGATATAGGCTTTAAAGCCCAGCTCCTCCATGCCGGCGCGCAGTGCTTTGTTGGTTGCGCTGTAACGTGCATTCCTTGCGGTAATGCCGCCTTCTGCTTCAAGCTCCTTCATTGCCTGTGCAAACGCTGCCACAACATGAGTCGGTGAGGTAAAGCGCCATTTGCCGCCGTCTTTTTCCATGGTTTCCCACTGGGCATATAAATCCAGCGACAGGCTGCGTGCAATGCCTTTGGTACTCTGTAAATCTTCTACATTGGCGATGATAAAGCTGAAGCCCGGCACGCCCTGAATGCATTTGTTAGCGCTGCTTACCAGATAAGTAATGCCCAGTTCCGGCACGTTGATATCCACGCCGCCAAAGCTGCTCATGGCATCAACAATAAACTTTTTATTGTATTTCTGCGCCAGCGCGCCGATTGCTGCAATGTCGTTCAACAGGCCGCTGGTGGTTTCGCTGTGTACCATGGTGATGTGGGTAATATTACCGTCGCTTTTCAAAACGTCCTCTACAATAGCTGCGTCGGGGATATGTGCATAATCTTCTTCGTAAACAACGTATTTAATGCCGTGGTAATCGCACATTTCTACCATGCGTTTGCTGTAAGCGCCGTTTTGCAGCACCAAAACCTTGTCCCTGCTGCTGATAACACTGGAAAGCACGCTTTCTACACCAAAGGTGCCGCTGCCCTGCATCAGCACGGTTGTATAATCGCCGTTACCGGCATGGGCCAGTTTTAACAACCCGCTGCGGATTTCCTGCGTCATGTTTTTGTAATCTTCGTCCCAGGTGCAGCGGTCAATCTGCATGGCTTCCTTAACGGTTTCGGTAGTGGTCAACGGTCCGGGGGTTAAAAGTTTGTAAGTATTTTTGTTCATTTGGGTCACCTTTTTTATTATTTTTTAATCAAATCCTGATGTTTCTGCAAAAGTTCCAGAGTCAAGGGCTCTTTGTAAACTTTCGGGTTGGACGGTTTGTTGGCGTCGTCAACGGTTTCGCCTTCAAACAGGGCTACCGGGTAAATTTTCAAAAGCTCGGGGCGTGCGTTTTTAGCGATGCATTCAGCAATTTTTATTGCCTGTTCGTTTTCGGCAGCGTTTTTATCAACAACTGCAACAGCTTCCATCAGCATAAAGTTGCCTTCAACAGGGTCAACATAGTCAACCGGCAGGCCTTTTGCTTTATCGGCAACAGCCTGGTGGCGCAGGCCAAAACCTACTGCAACTTCGCCTGCGCGGATTTTTTTCAGCGGGCCGGAGCCGGATTTTTCAAGATGCGGCATAGCGTTGGCTTCAATCTGTTTCATGATTTCAGCGCCTTCTTCGTCGCCGTATTCGTTAAGCACTGCCTGGGTCATCAGCCATGCGGTAGAAGAACCGGTAATATCCGGTACGGAGATATGGCCTTTATACATCGGGTCAGCCAGGTCTTTGATTGCTTTAGGCGCAGGCAGGTTGGCTTTTTTAAGCTCTTCGGTGTTTACAAACAAAGCGCCGCAGTTGCCAAGGTCAGGAATATAGAAGTTAGGATGTTCAACCAGGCATTTTGCCGGGTCTTTCAGCTCTACAAACATCGGGTGTTCTTTCTGCACGCTGTCCAGATAGTAGCTGGTCATGTTTACAACGTTGGCTTCAATGTTTTTACCTTCGGCAGAAAGCTTGCCGCCGAGTTCGGAAGTACCGAAGGACTGAAGAATGTATTTGCCTTCAAAGCCGTTTTTATCAAGGGCGTTTTTCATGGCAACCTGCGCTTCTTCGTCGGCATTGGTGTAAATAACGGTTTGTTTGGCAGAAGCAGCTTCTTTGCTGCCGGTGCCGCCGCAGCCTGCAATACCTGCTGCCAGGCAGCCAATCATCAGGGCAGTGCTCAGTAACTTAGCAAAATTTTTCATCGGGATTCTCCTTTGCTTTGAATAAATTTTTAATTTTTTTATACAGAGGGATTTCCTCCTGTTCAGCAAGCATGTCGAAGAAAGTTTTAGCCACCACGTTAGTAAAGAAAATCAAAAGCGACAGTACAAAAACAGCGTCAAACTTTTCAAAGTACTGCAATTCTTTAATTTTGGTGGTAATAACCATCGTCCGCGCGCCTGCCAGAAAAACAATGGCGCTGATTGTTACCATGGCATTGACGAAAAAGTAGCTCAGCATCTGGCAGATAGTTGCCCTTGAGTTGGGAATTACTACTTTAATAACCGTTTTCAGCCAGGTATCGCCCATTAAAAGGCCAGTTGTTTCCCAGCTTTCGTTCATTTTGGAAAGCGAGGATTTTATCATTAAATATGGAGTGGTAAAAAAGTGCAGGATATTGGCAATGATTAAAATGGCAAACGTGCTTTGCAGCGGCGTGCCGGAAAAGATGAAGATAAACGCAACGCCCAGCACCATGCCCGGCACGGTATTGGTAACCATGGCGATAACGTCCATGATAATTTTGCAGTATTTATTAAGGTCCGACCTGGCGTTGACCATTGCCGCCGCGTAGCACAGCACTGTACCAAGTACCGCTGTAACTGCTGCAACAAAAAGCGAGTTAGCATAAACATCAACCAGCGAACTGTCGCTGAACACACGCTTTAAGGTATCCAGCGTAAACACCGGTTGGTACGGCCAGCTTTTTACAAACGGCACAATAAACATAATTGCAAAAACCGAAACAAACAGAAGTGTTACTGCCGCAAAAAACAGACCGAAAGCACCGTCGCGCAGGTAAGAGCGCTGTACCTCGTAGCGGCTGATTTTGTTGTAACGGAAATTGAATTGTTCCATATAGCGCAGCAGAATAACGCTGATAACGGAAGGAACCAGCATTGCCATGGCAATTACGCTGCCGCTGCCAAAGTCAGGCAGTGCGCCCATCATCTTCATGTACAGCTCAACGGCAATTACCTCGTATTCGCCGCCGATAGAAACCGGAATACCGAAATCCGTAAAGCTGAGGAAGAAAGACAGGATAAACGCCGCCATCAGGCTGCCCAAAAGCGGGCGCACACTCGTCATCCAGAAGGTGCGCAGCATGCTGTCGCCCATAATTTTGGAAACCGTGATAAAGTTCTTGTCGATGTAAAAGAAGGCGTTGTACAAAACAAGAAACGCCGGCGGCAGCGTATAAACGATATAGGAAATCAAAAGACCCCAAAAACCGTAAATCGGAAACAGCTGCTCGCCCATCAGCCTTGTAATCAGCCCCTGCTTGCCAAAGGAGTAGATAACGGCAAAGCCGTAAGTAATGGAAGGCAAAAACATCGGCATCATAATCACAAGCTGTAAGCCCTCTTTAATTTTATTGGGTATGCGCGTTAAATGCAGGCCGTAAGCCAGCATAAAGGCAATTACAACAGTAATGGCCGCCTCCAGCGCGGATATTACAAAACTGTTGCGGAAGGCCGTAAGAAACGAACCATCCGTTAAAATTTTGCTGTAATTGGCAAGGCTTATGCCGCCGTCTGCCTGAAGCGATTTATAAGCCAGGTTGGCCAGCGGCAGCCCCAGAAAGAAGCAAAAAGCAATGCTGACAAACCAAAAGCAGAATTTCAGTTCAAAACTTTTTCTGTTCATCTTGCAACTCCTGCAACGGCAGCAGGCATATCGCCAAACAGGCGGAAGATATTATCGCGTTTGATGCGCAGCTGCGACAAAATGAATTTTTCTACAAACTGGGTGCGCGGTTGGGTTACGATAACGTGCGGCTGGTCATACTGGGAGATATGCCCTTCGTTGATAATCAGCACTTTATCGGATAAGGTCAGCGCTTCTTCAGGGTCATGCGTAACGATAATGGTCGTTAAATGGTACTGCTTGGCAATCAGCTGAATACGCTCCTTGATGGATTCTTTGATAACGCCGTCCAGCGCACTCAAAGGTTCGTCCAAAAGCAAAATTTTCGGTTTCATTACCAGTGTGCGTGCCAGGGCAACCCTTTGCTTCTGTCCGCCGCTGAGCTGGTCGATGCGTTTGTTCAAATGTTCTTTCAGCCCAAGCAGGTCAATAAGTTCTTTAACTTCGTCCGGTGTAGAAATGCCCGGTTTGTTGCGCAGCCCGTAAACAATGTTTTCGTAAGCATTGAGATTAGGAAACAGCGCGTAATCCTGAAACACAATGTTAAAGCCGCGGTCCTTCATCGGCACTTTGGTTAAGTCCTTGCCGTCAAAAATAATCCGGCCGCCGTCAATTTCCGTCAGCCCTAAAACGGCATTCAAAAGCGTGGTTTTGCCGCTGCCGGACGGTCCTAAAATTGAAACTATTTCGCCGTCATTAATATCCAGCGAAATGCCGTCTAAAATGACTTTGCCGTCATACGATTTGCGGATATCCTTTAATTCCAGCATTTTTTCAATCCTCCATAACGTGCTTAAAAGCATCAGATTTGCGTCTTCCCCATTATTGTAACCACGCCTTCTGTCCACTGCAAGCGTATTTACGTTTATTTAACTGTACTTTGCACAGGTTTTACATTACTCTGCAAAACTTCATACTGCTTTAATATGATTTTACTTAAAATCAAAGTTTTGCCGTAAAATGCCGCAAAAAAAAGCAGGCAGTGCTTTAAAACACTGTCTGCTTGCTGCTGTTTACTGCAAATGTTCAATTATACATTAAAACGGAACTCTACAACGTCGCCGTCCTGCATTACGTAATCCTTGCCCTCCAGGCGGACCAGGCCTTTTTCACGCGCTGCCGCTTTGCTGCCGCACGCCACCAAATCATCGTAAGATACAATTTCGGCACGGATAAAGCCGCGTTCAAAGTCGCTGTGGATTTTGCCTGCCGCCTGCGGTGCTTTGGTGCCCTGTTTAATCGTCCAGGCACGGCTTTCGGTTTCACCGGCGGTAAGATAGGTCATCAGTCCCAAAAGCTTAAAGCCGGCTTTTATAAGGCGGTCAAGCCCGGTTTCTTCAAGCCCTGCCATTTCTAAAAATTCTTTGGCTTCGTCATCGGGAAGTTCGGCAATTTCCGATTCCATCTTGGCGGATACAGTAATGGTTTCTGCGCCTTCTTCGGCTGCGTATTTCATAACAGCCTGCACATGCGGGTTCTTCTCCGGCTGTGCCACTTCGTCTTCAGCGACATTAGCAACATACAGCACCGGTTTCATCGTCAGCAGGTGCAGCTCGGTCAAAAATTCTTTTTCTTCATCAGTCAGCCCCAAACGGCGCGCCGGAACAGCTTCGGACAAGCCTTCCATAACTTTATCCAGCACGGCTTTTTCTACCGGCACTTTTTTATCGCCGGTTTTAAGCAATTTAACAAGGCGTTCCTGGCGTTTTTCAACGGTTTCCATATCGGCCAGGCACAGCTCGGTGTTGATGATTTCAATATCGCGCAGCGGGTCGATGCTGCCTTCCACGTGGGTAATGTTGCCGTCCTCAAAGCAGCGCACAACCTGCGCCACGGCGTCAACTTCGCGAATATGCGCCAAAAACTTGTTGCCCAGGCCCTCGCCTTTGGAGGCACCCTTAACAAGCCCTGCGATATCGACAAAGCGCATCGCCGCCGGCACAATCTTTTTGGATTTGAACATTTCGCCCAGCACGTTTAGACGCGCGTCCGGCACATCAACAACGCCTACGTTAGGCTCAATGGTGCAGAAAGGATAATTGGCCGCCTCCGCACCGGCTTTGGTAATAGCGTTGAACAGCGTGCTTTTGCCGACGTTAGGCAGGCCGACAATACCTACTTCTAAATTTGTACTCACATCTATCGCTCCCTATGTTTACAATCTTACTATCTTATTATTTTACAATAATTAGCTGTAAAAAGCAAAAGAAAGCAGTGCAAACTGGCGTTAAAAACAAAAAAGCAGCCCGAAGGCTGCCGCAAAACAACTCAACGCAATTTATTTTTAATGAAAATGAACACTCTTTCAATGGTATAGGCAAAAGCAAATACCAGAAGAATAGCAACACCGGCCGTTCCATATTCATAGCCCTGAATACTGCGGGAGATGATAAAGCCGATGCCGCCTGCGCCAATCATGCCCAAAATAGCACATTCGGAAAAATTGATTTCAAAGCGCATGGCAATCCACGCCACAAGCTGCGATAACGCCGCCGGCAGCACTGCGTTAAAAAATACGCCGATTCTGCCGACGCCGGTCGCCTGCAAAGCTTCAATAGTTTCTGCCGGTATGCTTTCAAAACTTTGGGCAAAGGCACGGGTAAAAAATGCCGTTGTATGCACGCACAAACCTGCAATACCGGCAGCAGGCCCCATACCCAGGCAGACCATCATCAAAAGTACCCACACAGGCGTGGGCACCGCGCGCAGAAACGTAAACCACGACTGCACCAGTATGGCAAACCAGCGCACGCCAAAAACATTTTCTGCCGCAAACATGCCAAAAAACAAGCCCAGCACAACACTGTAAATGGTAGAAAGCACGGTTATGCAGATGGTTTCCCACATTGCCTGCGCAATTAAATCCATAAATTTAAAATCAAACTGTATCAGGCGGTAAAATACTGCGCCGATATCGGGCACACGCCCTAAAATTTTTACCCAGTCAATATCAAGATAAACCAGGCTTATAAGGCTTAGCAGCAAAGTACCTGCCATAAAAAACGGTATAGACTTGTTTTTATCAAGGCAATCCGTTTTAATTTTTTTATTGAAGCCATAGCGGATAATTACTGACGGCATATTAGCTGCGTTATCCCTCATCTTTCCAGTTCCTTTCTGAGCATACCGGTAATCCTGTCAACAACAATTACCACTGCCGCGATAATAAGTATAATACTGAAGGCCATATGGTAATTGAAAGATTTGATATAAGAAAACAGCACCATGCCGACACCGCCGCCGCCAACCATACCGACAATAGTAGACGCCCTGACATTAACTTCAAGGCAGTACAAAAACCAGGCTAAAAAGCCGCTGATGCAGCTTGGCAGAATGCCGTGCGCAACGCGCTGCCAGAAACCCGCGCCGACAGCCTGCAAGCTTTCGAGGCAGTCAACGGAAATATCTTCCATTGTTTCGGTAAAGGCCCTGACCATAAAGGCAAAGCTGGTAATCAGCAAAGCAAAAAAGCCTACGCCGGTGCCGATGCCCAGCGACGAAAAAAGGATAAACGCCCAGACCAGCGCCGGTATATTGCGTAAAAAAGTGGCAAAACCGCGCACTATTTTAGCCATTTTAGGAAACGGCGACACCAGTTCACTTGCAAAGAGCGCCGTAAAAAAAGCTAAAATACCGGCAATAGTTGTAGAAGAAATAGCCATGGCAACCGTAACCAGTACACTGTCGGTAATAATTGCCAGCCTGCTGCCGGTGGGGATTTCCGGAGGAAAAAAATCTTCCTCCAGAAAAATCCAGAACTGGTCCAGGTTACTGATAACGCTGAAAGGCGAAAACTCTGCAAAATAACTGCAAATTGCAAATAAAACGGCAACTACGGCAAAAAAGATGTCATAAACCCTTTTTTCAGCAGGCGACATAATTGAAATGCTGCGTTTCATCATCTGCCCCTCCAATTAAATTAGCCTTGCTTGTGCCGTAAATCTTTTCAACAATTTCATCGGTAAGCTCATCGGGCCTGCCGTCAAACACGATAGTGCCTTTGGAAAGGCCGATAATACGGGTGGAATATTTTTTAGCGGTTTCCAGCTGATGTAAATTAACAATACAGGTAATGTGTCTGGTTTTAACAAGTCCTGCCAGAATATCCATAATATTTTTGGCACTGGAAGGGTCAAGCGATGCAATCGGCTCATCTGCCAGAAGGATTTTAGGTTTTTGCATAATTGCCCGGGCAATACCGACGCGCTGCTTCTGCCCGCCGGATAAATCGGAGGCGCGGTTGTAGCAAAACGCACCCAGCCCCATTTCTTCCAGCAGCCTGATGGCACGCAGTTTCTCATCCTCCGGGTAAATACCCAAAATGCCCTTAATGCCATCCAGATAACCGAGGTAACCGTGCAGCACATTTTGCAGAACCGAAAGGCGGTACACAAGGTTATAATTCTGGAAAATCATGCCAACCTTGCGGCGCACGGCACGCAGCTTTTTGCCGCCGATATGCGTAATATCTTCGCCGTCTAAAATAATCGTCCCATCAGACACATCTATAAGGCGGTTGATAGTACGCAAAAGCGTACTTTTGCCGCTGCCGCTGGGGCCGATGACCGAAACCAGTTCACCCGCGCCAATCTCCAACGATATGTTATGCAGAGCATGCACATTATTGCTGTAATATTTATTTACATTTTCAAACTTCAGAACATTCCCCATAAAAAATTTCCTCCCGCCTTACGGCGCAATCAAGCATCAATGAGCATTGATATTTTTATTCAGCTCAACAATCGGCTGATAATCTTCCATGCTGCATTCTATAAAACGTGCGTTAGGCACTTTAATTACTTTATCAAAGTAATCTTTATTGTTGTATTCTACCAGGAATTTGGTCAAAGCTTTTTTCAAATCTTCGTTAACGGTTTTGCCGACAATCATTGCTTCTGCCGGAATTGCTGCCGAAGAATGTACTACCCTTACAGCGTTTTCATCGGCATTGACGTTTTTAAATTCGGAAGCCATAATCTGGTCGGAAATCGGCACAATGTCAACATCACCTTTAATTACAGCCTGCAAACCGGCCTGATGTTTGCCGGAAAAACTTACAGCTTCAAAAAATTCACCGTTGGTGTGGATTTTTTCGTTAGTCAAATGCTCATCCGGAAATGCTTTCATAATTTCGGAAGTCGGCACAAGGTTGCCGGAGGTAGAATCCGGGTCTACAAAAGCAATGGTTTTGCCTTTAAAATCTTTAATGCTGTTGATTTCTTTGTTATTGGCGTTGACGATAAAAACAGAATGGTAAACTGCTTTGGATTTATCGCCGTCCGGAGCTTTCATAACAATCGGGGTTGCACCTGCACGGTCGGATGCCATTGCTACTGACAACGCACCGAGATAAGCCATATCGGCTTTGCCGGTACGCAGAGCTTCGATAATAGCGGTATAATCGCTGGCCTGAATTTCCTTGACATCCATATTGATTGCTTTGCCGAGGTCTTTGGCAAGGCTGCTTCTGGCATCGGTGCTTTGCTCGGTTGATTCGTTAGGAGCATAAGCAATAGTAAAAGTTTTCTTTTCGGCTTGTTCAGAGTTTCCGCCGCAGCCGGCTGCAAAGCTGCCAAAAGCTACCATTGCGGACAAAAGAATGCAGGCTACACTTTTTTTCATTTTTTCATTCTCCTTTGCTTAAAGAACTGTTTCTAAAATTTCTTTGACATTTTGCGCGGTTAAATCCGCAGGGTTATTATCAGCACGGCCTTTGGTCATGCTATGGGCGATAATTTCTTCAAAATCTTCTTCCTTAGCGCCCCACTGGCTTAATTTGCACGGGCTGCCGGATTTTTCGAGAATAGTATTTATTTTTTCGCCAAGCTCTTTGACATCGGCTGCGCCGAAAGCTGCCAGAAGCTCTTCGCGGCGGCGGATATACGGCATGTTAAGGCGCATTACCGGCGCCAAAAGAATGCTTACAGCTACGCCGTGCGGTATATGGTACTTCATCGTCAGAGGATATGAAATGGAATGGCAGGCAGTAGTGCGCGTGTTGCTGAAAGCCAGCCCCGCCAGCATGCTGCCCTGGGCCATGCAGTCGTGCGCTTCTTCCTTTCCGCACAAAAGCCCGTCAAGGTTATTCATAATAATTTTAATGGCTGCCAGTGCCGCTGCACGCGATACCGTATTGCTTGCCTTGGCCCAGTAGCTTTCCGTTGCGTGGCAGACAGCATCCAGCGCGGAAGATACCGCCAGCTTAACCGGCATGCTGGATGCCAGCACCGGGTCTACAACGGCGGCATAAGCATAGTTTTCCTGCGTATCGACAGAATATTTTTTATCGTGTTCAGAATCCCACACCGTCGCCCAGCAGGTTACTTCGCTACCGGTACCGGCGGTTGTCGGTACGCCAATCCATTTGCAAACCGGTTTTTTGTAGGTTTTATATTCAATCAGGCTGCGCATGGCTTCCATAGATTCAATTTCCTGCGCATACAGGCAGCACAGCGATTTACCTACATCCAGCACGCTGCCGCCGCCCACGGCGATAACCAGCCCGTAGCCTGCGTTTTTGGTTTCGTTGTAGATTTCGTACAGCTGAAACATTTCCGGATTGGACCAGGCAAAGGTTTTGATATCCAGTTTATCTGCATAAACAGCGGCTGTTTCTTTAATGTAACGGTTTTGCAGCACGCTTTCATCCCAGACCAGCAGCAAAATTTTATCAGGGTTCAGGCCCTTTACCAGCTGTGGCAGCACGGCAAGGCTGCCTTTGCCCTGGTAGGTACGCACAGGGTTATAATATGTATTCAACAATAAGCCCTCCTAATTATAATCGTTCGTTAATTTTGGCAATAACTTCCGGCAGCTCGGTAATATCTTCAATTACATAATCTGCACCGGCCTCAAGGTAAGTTTTTCTTGCTTTTTCGTGCAGTTCTTTGCGTGCAGCGTCATCAAGCGCGTTGTATTCAGCTTCGTTTAAACCAACAACGCTGCTGCCTTTGATAATGCCGACAGACCAGGCGCCTGCATTTTTGCCTTCCAGAATATCCATTACGGTATCACCGGCTTTTACAACCAGCTTCGGCGGATAAACATTTAACTGGCGCATGCACTCAAACACCATAAACGGGGTCGGGCGGCTGTATTCGGTAACGTCCGGAGTTACAACGCAGTCCGGCTCATAACCCTGCTCTTTGGCAACCGGCAGCACATACTGCATAATATCAGAAGTGTAACCGGTGGTAGAACCGATTTTCAGACCCATTTCGCGCAGCTTGTCAATGGTTTCCTTTACGCCGGGGATAAGTTTGCTGTATTCGGTAACAACCGTGCGCAGGTTTGCTTCAAAGCACTGGTAAACTTCTTCAATATCGTCTTCGTTCCAGCTGCGGCTGTAAGCACCCTGCCAAAGCTGACGGCCTCTTTCGGTGCTAAGCATTGTTTTGATGTGGGCTTTTTTCTCCATGCCCATCGGCGCGTTAATTTCGTCTTTGGTAAATACCAGGCCTTTCTGGCGGAAAGTCCTGTCAAAAACGTCAACCGGTGCCTGAGAACCAAAGTCCGTAGTTGTTCCTGCCCAATCAAATACTGCCAGTTTAATCTGCTGTTTTTCCATTTCATTTGCTCCTTTGCTGTTTTTTGCGTTTTATTTTTATTATCTTGCTGTTTTTTACAGCTTTATAATAACCTTATTATCACATTCAGACAAGCAAATATAAATAAAGTTATTTTAAAATCCGTGTAAAATAAAAAACCGCAGCCGCGGATATAATTTCCGTAAGCTGCGGTAATTCTGCTATTTACTTTTATTCGATTCGTATACCGGCACGCAGATAAGTTTCGCGTTCCGCCTCATTTACTTTGTCCATAACCAATAAATCAATCATGCTGTTATCCATGACAATCTTTTTAGAACGGCGTCCCAGCTTGCTGCTGTCCATAACAGCAATAACCTTTGACGAGTTTTGCGCCATTACCTGCATTACGCCGATTTCCGAAAAACGGAAGTCTGTAAAACCAGCTTCTGCATCAACGCTGTTAACCGATAAAAAGCAGATGTCGGGATAATATTTGCGCAGTTCCTTTTCGCAAATGCTGCCGTAAGTAGAGTTTTCCAGATTATCTAAATCGCCACCGAGTATAATCGTGCGCAGCGATTTATTCTGCATCAGCACCATTGCTGCCGAAATATTATTGGTAATTACCGTTAAATCGGCAAAACGCTTTACAAGTTCCTGCGCCAGAATCACGTTTGTCGTGCCGGAATTGAGTGCAATAACGCTGCCGGGACGTACATATTCCAGCGCTTTCAGCGAAGCCTGGCGTTTTTCTTCGATATTTATAATTTCGCGCCCGCTGAAATTGCTGAAGGCCAGCATATATTCCGGCAGGCTTGCCCCGCCATGCACGCATTTAAGCTGCCCCTGGCTTTCCAGCGTTTTTAAATCGCGCCTTACGGTATCAACCGATACCTCCAGCGCTTTGGCAATATCCGTAACCTTAACGGTACTTTTTAATTGAAGCTGCTGTAAAATAAAGGCAGCCCTGTCATTATAAAGCATGTTATTTAACTCCTTACACATATATACGTATTTTATTATATACGAATTATGCCTTTGATTAAACTATACGCTGCTGTTAAATTTTTGTAAAGCCTGCAACCGTAAAACGGGCAAAAAAAAAGCCCTTACGAGAAGGGCCAAATGAGGGGCTATTTGATGATTTAAGTATAACATCTTTAGCGATAATTAGCAAGGGGTAATTGTAAAAAACTTTTAATTTTTGTGACTTATGAAACAGTTTTTGTTATTTATAATCTTTGCCTACATAAACAATACCGTCATAATCAGCGCCGTCCTTACGGCTGATGCTCATGCCATGGACGAAAGGCGCTTCCGTCAGGCGCGTTACCACACGCCCGCTGGTAGTTGTCGATACAATCAAAGTTTCTTCGCGCACATTGCCGCTGCCGCCGTCCGTTACGCTCATGCCCAGGGATGCCAGGCGCTCACGCGCACTCGCTGCCTTAGCAGGGTCGCCGCTGCAATCAATGACAACCACGCGGATTACGCCGCCGCTGTTCTGCTGCTTAGGCGGTTCTTTTACATCCGCAGTTTCAGCAAGCTTGCTGCCGCTGTCACCGGCAAATTCCTGCGCAGCACGTTTGGCATTGCTGCTGCGACCGGTTTTTTTGCTGTCTTTTACGGTTTTCTTGGCTGCTTTTTCTTCGCCAGCCGTCAGTTTATCTTTATCTTCGTCAACAATAGCATCTTTTTCTTTATCATTATCTGTTTCAATGCCGTTCAGTTCGTCTTCTATTTCCTGCTTAGCACGTTCAAGGTTACGCACATATTCGGCTTCCATGCGTTCTGCGCCGCGGCGGAAACGGTCCGACATCTGCGCGCCCTGCATTTCTGCCATCTGCTGGCGTAAATCGGTTATATCAGGAATCCAATAGCTTACGCCGTCGATATATTCCGGCAGGCCGGGCACTGTTGCCGTGTGCAAACTGCCGTGTTTTTCCATCATGCCGTGCAGGGCCTGCGCCAAATCCATCATATCACTGATAGAAAGGTCAGTATCAATCATCTGATTGGCCTGTTTTACCAGCGCCGGCAGGTGCGAAATAATCTCTACCGAAGTTACCTTATCATAAACGGCGCGCAAAAACTTCTGCTGCCTGCGGATACGTCCAATATCGCCTTCTTCATCGCGGTAACGCACATACTGAATGGCTTTTTCGCCGTCCATATGCTGCATGCCAGGCGCAAGGTCAATGGTAAAGCCGTCCCACTCGTCATAATAGCTCATCGGCTTTTCAACTTCAATATCCACGCCGCCGATTGCATCCACCAGGCCTTTAAAGCCTTTAAAATCAATCATTACATAATTATTGATGCGGATGCCCAAAAGCTCCTCCGTCGTTTCCTGCGTCAGCTTGTGCCCGCCAAAGGCAAAAGCGTGGTTGATTTTATCCCAGCCGTAACCGGGAATTTTAACCCTGGTATCGCGCGGCACAGAAAGCAGCGAAACATTGTCCTCGTCCGTATCGAGCATAACGACAAACAGCGTATCGCTGCGCCCGGTATCTTCTTCCGAAGGACGCTCATCGACGCCTAAAACAACTATGTTCTTTTTTAAGTCCAGGCGCTCTTCCCTGGTTAAATTATCCAGCGGCGCATCGCCGTCAATAAACGAATAAGACCAGTAGCTGGCCGCCGCAATCAAAATCAGCGCCAGCACCAGTATTTTTTTTACATGCGCTGTCAGCAAGTTATTTCCCCCTCTAATGCCGCTTTAAGCTGTGCGGCAAACCTGTTTAAAAAGCCGTGCAGAATACGCGCCGTCAGCCCCCAGATGACGTGCCCGCCGTATTCGTAAAAATAAACATTATAGCCCTTGCGCTTGCGCCATTCGTGCGGGTGGCGCGGCAAAAGGTCAAACGGAAAATCGTCTCCGGCTCTGTTGGCCAGTTCCATATACGCCGTTCGCGGCGGATTGTTTAATAAAAACGCCAGCGGGACGGTAAAAATTTCGTCCACTTCGTCTTTGTTAAAGGTTACGCTTTTAATATCACTGAGCCAGCCCACATAAGGGTGGATAACCGGACCCATGTGCGTTACAAGATAGTTGAGACCGCCGATAATTTTTACCTGCTCTTTATTAAGCCCAAGTTCCTCGCAGGTTTCGCGCAGTGCCGTTGCCTCAAAACTGTCGTCGCTGCATTCGGCCCTGCCGCCCGGAAAACACACATCACCCGGCTGCCAGCCAAGTTTAGCCGCCCTTACCTCAAACAGAACGCTGATGCCGTCCGGCGTGTTGACGAGCGGCAGTAAAACGGCGGCATCCCATAAATTATCGTCACGGTCCAGCTCCGGCTGCTGCCCGGCAAGACCATTTTTTATTACGCTTGCAAGTTTTTCCAGCGTTTCCATAAAATACCTCTTTTCCACACTTAGATATTTTTCTGCGCATGGCGGTATTTTCCTGCTTTTCCTTGTAAATTATCTATGAAATAATCAGAACCACCAATATAATAGGTGGTTCTGATTGTTATTCAACTATTTATCTGCGCACAAAAATTTCCGGATATTCTTCGTCCTCATGTGCGATATGATAAATATATATTACATTTTCAATTTTCTTACAGATAGCTATGTATGCCCCACTTCTGTAAAATCTGAAGGCCTGGCTTTTTAACGGCTCGTAGCGTATCTCGTTTGCCGACGGATAAAACAGTGCCAGTTCTTTCAAATCACGCAGTATTTTTGCACTAATCTTCTGCGCTTCTTCTTTTGTTATGTTCCGCTGCCAATAAGCAGTTATGTTGCTTAAATCCTCCATGGCGCGCGGCATAAACCTTACTGAAGCTTCTGTATTAAGCATTTTCTTTCAGCATAGCTTCCATCTCTTCAATACTGAGCGCAGCCGTGCCTCTCATTCTTTGCAGTTCACCTTCAAGAACCACATTTGCAAGCTTCAAAACAAGCTCACGCTGCTGAAATGCTTTAAAATCCATTACTACAACTTCCGGTGTTCCGTTTCTGGTAATATAAACGGCGTTACCGGTTCTGCGCGCTAAATCAGCAATCCTGTTATAATCAGTACGCAAACGCGTTGCGGGCTCGATATAAACCATGCTTTCCCTCCTTCCTAATCTCAAATTTTTTTGCCTGTAATGACAGAGAACATGCAAAAGTTTAACATGTAAGAATGAATTTGTAAAGAGGGAAAAGAGAAAATTTTATAAAATATTTCTCAAAAACTGTCTTCAGGTTTATATTACTCATCCCTCATCAAAATCCAGTTGATGCCTGCTGCACTGCGCTTGATGATATCGCGGTAATGCCCGCCGGGATTCAGCTCGTAAACAGTATTGATACCAAGGCTTTGGCAATGGGTAAAAATTTCTTCCGTGCAATCCTGCACAGTTTTCAGGTATGCGTTGCGTGTTTTGCTTTCCCTGTCGCCAAGCGAAAAATAGATATATTGCGGCTTAGCTGCCATTTTGTTTGCTAACGCAAAATCCTTAAACTGCGGATACCAAAGCGAGCCGCTCATGCTTGCAGCGCGGCTGAACAAATCCGTTTTATACAGCGCATACACCGTAAATAATCCTGCCAGTGAATAACCTGCTAATCCACGCCATAAAACCTTGCCGTGGATTTTACTTTCTGCCTGCGGCATAATTTTCTGCGTCAGAGTGTTTAAATAAGCATCCGCCCCGCCGGTAAACATTTCGGCATACTTAAATAAATTGCCAGCAGGCCACGGCGAAAGTTCTGCTTCCCAGTTCAGGCCGCACACCGTTACCAGTGTAAAGTCCGGGCAGTTCAGCTTTTGCAGCGCGGCATAAACTTCGCCGCCGTCATCGTTATATGTTGTTAAATAAATAACCGGTCTGTTTTCCGCTAATGCGGGATAAACCGTAACTTTTTTATTATCAGCATTAAAGGTAATCATAGCTTTATTATTTTCCAAAATACGCAGCGATAGTTTTCATTCTTGCGCTTTGCTTTACGTGGAAGGGGCAGCGCCTGTCGCAGTGTCCGCAGCCGATGCAGTCGCCGGCTTTTTTATCCAGTTTGGCATAATGGTCCGCCGCCATAGTATCGCCGATAACGGCCAAATCATAGTATTTATTGATAAGGCCGATATTAAGTCCTGCCGGACAGGGCTGGCAATGATTGCAATATACGCAGGTGCCAGTAACATCCTTCGGCGTAAAGGTACCGATAACTGAGTAATCCCGTTCTGCTTCAGCAGCTTCAAAAAATCCAAGTAAATGCTTAACGTCCTCTACACTATGGATTCCCGGAAGTACGGTAAGCACGCCCGGTTTATCCAATGCGTACTGAATGCACTGATAATGCGTAAGCGCTTTGCCGAAAGGAGATGTATCAGCATTTAAAAGCTGCCCGCCGGAAAACGGTTTCATAACGGATATGCCGGTGCCTTCCGCTTCGCAGCGGCGGTACAGTGCCATGCGCTCGCTGGCGCTGCCGGAAGCAAACTCGCCCTGCTGGTAATCGTAACCGGCATTAATGGAAAACATAAGCTGGTCTATTATACCTGTATCAAGCACTTTGTTAACAACTGGCGGCGTATGCGATGACAAGCCGATATGGCGCACAACCCCCTGCTGCTTTAAGCCAAGCAGATAATCCAGCACGCCGTTTTTCTGGTAGGTCTGCCAATCTTCAATGGTATCCAGGCAATGAATAAAACCGTAATCAATATAATCAGTTTTTAACTGCTGCATTTGCCATTCAACCTGGCGTTTTATTGTATCAAGGTCAGTCGTCCAGCCGTACTCGCCGGTTTCGTAATTAGCACCAAAATGCACCTGGTAAAACATTTCACCGCGCACGGATGCAAAGGCTTTTCCTGCGTAGCCGAAAGTAGCGGCACCTGCCGTAGCAAAGTCCATGTAATTGATGCCGTGTTCATGTGCGTAAGTCAATGCGGCAACGGCTTCTTTTTCCGGTGCTTCGCAAATATAGCTGGAACCAAGCCCGATAACGCTTATTTTATCGCCGGTCCTGCGGTTAGTTCTGAATTCCAAAATTGTCCCTCCATTAGCCTGCAATTATTTTGCCCAGTCAACAAAAGCTTTAAAATAATCTTCTGCTTCTTTAACTATCGCTGTAATATCCTTGCCGTCTTTATCAATAACAGGCGCTTCTACCCAGCTGCCTTTAATGCCTGCCCTGAAGTAAGGCCCTGCATAATAGCTGAATTCGGCGCAGATAGGCGCGCCATGCTCTTTCTGAATCATCCAGGCATTATAGCTTTCAAGCAGTGCGGCCAGCGGCAAACCATTTTTAACAAGCCCGTCATAGATGCTGAAATCTTTGATATGAAACGGCCCCATTTCCCTAAACAGCGGCGCACTGTCAATCAGCATTTGTTTTTCTTCCTCCGTCAGCGGCTGCGGGTCTTCCATAACGGCAGTGTTTTCCAAAACCTGCTCTACGGTAGACATACCGGAAAGAATTGCCTGCACACCTTCCTGGTCAGCGGCAAAACGCAATGCCCATGCAGCAGGGCTCATTCCCGGGCGCTTAGCCTGCATTTTTTCAAACAGCGCCTTAGGCGGATAAGTCAGCATACCGCCCTTAACCGGTTCCATAATATTAACCAGCTTGCCATAGCGGCGGATAACATCATAACAATTTTTAGCCTGCACCCATGCAGCCGAATAATCATAATAGTTAAAGGCAATCTGCACAAATTCAACCTCCGGATGCTCCGTCAGGATACGGTCAAGTTCTTCCGGCGCATCGTGGAAGGAAAATCCCAGATGTTTGATTTTGCCTTCCTTTTTATATTCGGAAAGAATTTCAAAAATATGGTTCGGCGTAACGATATTATCGTAAAAACCGCTGTTTAAATTGTGCACAAGGTAATAATCAAAATATTCTACCCCGCAGTTTTGCAGCTGCTCGGCAAAAATCCTTTTTACATCATCTTCACTTTTGATAATCCAGGTAGGCAGCTTGGTAGCAAGAGTAAAACTGCTGCGCGGATGGCGTTCTACTAACGCCTTGCGGGTTGCTTCCTCGCTTTTGCCGTCGTGATAAACGTAACTGGTATCAAAATAGTGATAGCCTTTAGCCAAAAAAGCATCTACCATTTCACTGGTTTTAGCAATGTCGATACGCCCTGGCTCTCCGTCAACTACCGGTAAACGCATCATACCGAATGCAAGTTTTTTGTTCTGCATAAAAATCCCTCCTCAAATAAAACAATGCAGTTTTTCATCAATAAGTTTTATTAAAACACCTATTTAAACGGCGCTAATAATTTTGCGGCAACAGTTTTGGTAAGCCCGTAAATACTGTAATGCGGATAACTTACACCGGCAGTTTCCATTGCCTGCATTTGCTTTGCTGTAACGGAAGTGTAAGGATAAACGCCAAACAGAAACGGGAAAAAACTGAACAAAAATTCCTGGCGGTCTGACTCTGTCATTTGCGGAAAGAATTTTTGCAGGCAATCATCTAATGCCTGCATGGCCGCACCGTAAGCTTTTTTAAACTCTACCAGATTTTCCAAACGGCTGCTGCGCTCCATATCATAAAGATTCATGCTCATCAGCTTCAGCATGCAGCCGCGTTTTTCCAACGTATGTGCCAACTCTCCGGCAAATTCATCTGTATTCAGCAGTTTGTACCCGGCTGCTATTGCCTGCAAATCATTGCGCCAGGCTTCGTGTTCCCGCTGCAAAAGCGCTAAAAAAATCTCTTCTTTGGTCTGAAAGTAATTATAAATTGAAGTACGTGTAAACGAGGTTTTATTGCCAATATCGCTGATAGTAATATCACGGAAACCCTTCGTCAGGTAAAGTTCTGCGCAGGCGCTGATAATTTCTTCTTTGCGGGCGTTGGTCAATTCTTCTGAACCTTTGGGCATATTAGCCTCCTGTATGTTTAGTTCTGACACTCTGTCAGTAATTTTAATATAACGCTTTTGCTGACAGTGTGTCAATATAGTTTAAAATAATTTTACATCTCCTGTCTGAACTCCAAAGCAATAAAAAAGACGGCAGCCGTTACGGCGTACCGTCGTTATAACTTTATGATATTTATGATTTTTGTGGTTTACTCTAATAATTCCGACAAATTTTTGATTATCTTCCATAGAATTTTTGTAGATTTCTCCAAAGGAAGTGCCAGCGTTTCATCAAATACCATCTGCGGCAGCAAAGGCACATGCACAAAACCAACCTTTACATTGCTGCCTGCAAAGTGATACGCTGCCATATAAAAAATATCGTTGCACACATAACCGCCGGTGCAGTAACCCAAATGCACGGGGCAGCCCTGCTTTTGCAAACGCGCCACTAAAGCATGCACAGGTATGGTGGCAAAATAAGCCGCAGGCCCGCCGGGCACAACGGGCTCGCCCCAAGGCTTTGCGCCTTTGTTGTCCTCTATCAGCGCGTCGCGCAGATTAACGGCAACACAATCTGCATGCACTCTGTTAGTGCTGCTGTCCATGCCTGTCATTAAAATAACATCCGGCTTCAGGCGTTCTGCTTCTTCCAGCAATAAGCGCCCGGCAGTCTGATAAATATTGGGCAGCATCATTTTGCTGACTGCAAAACAGCCGATGCTGTCCGGCAGAGCTTTTACTGCCTCCCACGATGGGTTGACGGTATAATGCGCAAACGGGTCAAAGCCTGTCAGTAAAAGTTTTTTCATTATTTTGCCAGGTGGTAGATTTTTTCCATATCTTCGGTATTCAATGCTTTAAAACCGCCGATAGTGCGGGTGTTTTTAAAGCTGCATTTATAGGACAGTTCTTTAATCTGCTCATCAGTCAGGTGAATGTCCATATCGCTGATTTTAGTCGGCATGCCGATACTGCGGAAGAAGTTTTCCATAGCTCCGATGCCTTCCAGTGCAATTTTTTCTTCATCACCGGCGGTGTAAGGAATGCCGAATACATTGACTGCCAGCTGTGCAAAGCGCGCCGGGTTTACAGGCATTACATAACGCGCCCAGCTGCCCCAGACTGCTGCCAGCCCTGCGCCGTGGGCAATGTCAAACATACCGCCCAGCTCATGCTCCAGCTGATGGCAGGCCCAGTCGCCCAAAGTGCGGTCACCGGTAATATCGTTATGGGAGAGCGTGCCGCTCCACATAATTTCGGCGCGTGCATCATAATCAGACGGGTTTTTAAGCGCAATTTTTACGTTGCGCATTACATTTTTAATCAGCGTTTCGGCAATTCCATCCGTTAAATTAAGCTGCTTAACACCCGGTTTGGTAAAAAAGCGTTCCAGGCTGTGTACGATAATATCCGTGCAGCCACTGGCCGTTTGGTAAGCAGGCAGTGTGTAGGTCAGTTCCGGATTCATAATGGCAAATTTGCAGTAAGCATAGGGAGAATACGCGCCGCGTTTCAGCCAGCCGTCTTCGTTGGTAATAATGCTGGCGTTGCTCATTTCGCTGCCTGCGGCAGCAATGGTCAGCACTGTGCCGATAGGCATGCAGGCCGCAGGCGTTTTGCCGGTGTAGTAATCCCACACGTCGCCTTTGTTGGTCAGGCCGTAGCCGATAGCTTTGGCGCTGTCAATAACGCTGCCGCCGCCAACCGCCAGGATAAAGTCAACATTTTCTTTTCTGCCAAGTTCAATACCCTCGCGCACTTTGCCCAGGCGCGGGTTCGGCACAACGCCGCCCAGCTCAACATGGCTTATGCCGGCTTCGTCAAGCGAAGCGCAGATTTTATCCAGCAGGCCGCTTTTTTTAGCGCTGTGCCCGCCGTAGTGGATAAGCACTTTTTTTGCGCCCTGCTCTTTGCACAGTTCACCAACGCGGGCTTCTGTGCCGCGTCCGAAAATTATTTTTGTCGGTGCCAAATATTGAAAAAATTCCATTGTTTTCAGCTCCTTTTTAATGCTATACTCTTATGGTACGCCAAAATGGGCGGCGTGTAAATACGCAGCAAAAAAGTTTTATGCCGGGCAGGCGTTTACAAAAAAACGGCGAAGATAATAATACTGTAAGTTTTTAAGGAGGTTTTATTATGCAGGGCAAAAAATATATAGCTATGGCGCTTGTCTGCGGCTTTGTTCTGGGCAGCAGCACCGCGCCGGTACAGGCAGGCATTTTAGGCACGGTGCTTAAAGGCGGCGCCATCGGCGTGCTTGTCAGCCAGTTTGACGACCAGCTTAACAGCGCCATCAACACTTTAACAGGCAAATACGCTGTCAGCAGCGATTATGCAACCAAAGTCGTGCCAGTAATCACCGTCGGCGACGGCAGCTACGCAGGCGCAGCACAGGTCAGCGGCCCGCACGCACAGGTAGAAAAATGCAAAGCCGCGCTGCTGATAGAAGCCTCGTTCTTCGGCAGTTTCCGCGCCAAAGCGCTGATACCTATTGACAAGGTTGACATTACCGATGTTAACCGCGTGCAGGGTGTAGGCGTATCGGCACAGATTGATGTAAAAATTTAATGGAGCAAACTTGTGACGGCAGCAGATTTTATCAAAAAGTTACAACTATATAATAAAACTTCGGTATTCAACCCCTGGCAGGATTACGACCCGGAATGTGACATCGGGCCGGAAGCCCCTGTTATCCGTGCGGCTAATTTGCAGCGCTATCTTGAGCTGCGCCGGAACGCGCACTTTTTATTTATCGCCGAAGGGCTGGGATACCAGGGCGGACATTTCAGCGGCATGGCAATGACAAGCGAGCGCATTTTGCTGGGCCATCACCCGGACGTAAACCCGCAGTCCGTGCTTGGCGATTGGGATTACAAACGCACCAGCAACCCAAACAGCCCCCGCCTTAACCGCACGCAAAAACTGTACGGCTTCAACGAACCGACGGCAACCGTAATGTGGAACACCATTGCGCGGCACGGGCTTTCTCCTTACGACACAGTTTTGTGGAATATTTTTCCTTTTCATCCTTATAAAGAAGGTAATATTTTAAGCAACCGCACGCCTTCCGGCGATGAACTGGACACCGGCATTGAATACGCACGGATGCTGATGCAGCTGATTCCGGGCATGAAGGTTGTCGCTATCGGGCGCAAATCACAGCAGACGCTTGGCAAATACGGCGTCAGCTGCGAATGCGTGCCGCATCCTTCCATGGGCGGTGCTAATGCGTTTAAGGCAGCGGTTGCGGCGTTATTTGCTGCGCAAGGCGGTGAAGCAAATGTCTAAAACAGAGTTTACGCGCGACCAGACCATCAATATCGCCGTAAAAATGGGCAAAATCCTCTTAAAAAGCGGCGCAGAAACCTACCGCGTGGAAGATACCATTTCGCGCTGCTGCCTTTCGCACGGCTATGAGGTTGACCCTTTTGTAACACCGACCGTTATCATTCTGGGCAACGAGGACACCGACAGCTTTATCCGCGTCAGCCGCATTGGTTACCGCAGCACCAATTTAAGCCTTATCAGCGAAATGAACTCCATGTCCTATAATTTCCACAAATGGGATATGAACTATGAGGACACCTGCAAATGGCTGGACAGAAAATGGCGGCAGCCTGCGCCTTACGGTAAATGGGCAGTGTGCTTGGCTTCCGGCATCGGCTCTGCTGCTTTTGCAGCCATGCTGGGCGGCAACAGCCACGATTTTATTGCAGCCTTTGTAACTGGCGGCATGGCAATGGTAGTGCTTAAACAAATTGCAGGCTACCATCCCAGCGCCTTTTGGGAAAACGCCATCGCAGGCGTGGTTATCGGCGCGGTTGCGCTTACCTGCTGCGCCATCAGCATCCAGTGCACAATGGAAAAAATCATTGTAGGCGCACTGATGCCCTTTGTCCCCGGTGTACCGTTCTGCAACGGGCTGCGTGACTACATGGCAGGCAACCTGATGAGCGGCAATTCGCGTATCGCGGAAGCACTGCTGTTTGCTTCGTCCATCGCTATCGGCATTGCTTTTGTATTGCGTGCCTGGTTCATCTGGGGGTGGGATTTATGGAGATGATTTCTGCATTTATCTTTGCCTGCCTGGCGACAATGGCTTTTGCCGTACTGTTTCAGGCGCCGAAAAAAATAGTGCTTATCGACGGCATTATCGGCGCGATTGGCTGGGTAGTGTTCATCTACCTGCGGCACGAACTTGGTTATACTTCATTCGTTTCCAATTTTACTGCTACCATATCACTGGCACTGGCCAGCGAACTCAGCTCGCGTATCTTCAAGCAGCCGGTAACAGTGTTTGTGATCCCGGGCATTGTGCCGCTGGTGCCGGGGCTCGGCATTTATCAGGGCATGTTTGCCATTATCAACAACGATTACAGCAACGGCACATCAATATTGCTTACGGCCATGACGGACTCTGTTGCCATCTCCATCGGCGTTATGCTGATTTCCAGCCTGTTCCGCGTTATTAAAGTACGCCGCTTCATGCTGCAATATCACCGTTCCAAACGCCAGATGGGCATAAAAGTAATGGGTAAAAAATAAATAGGGCAAAATAAAAACGGCAGTCCGCCTATAAACGGAATGCCGTTTTGTTATTTATAAGTTTTACTTATGCCATTTGCAATGGTCAGTTGCGCCGCTGAACTGATTTAAGCGGAAGGAGTTTTTAAGCGCTACGGTAATAAATTCTTTGGCTTCTGCCAGTGCATCTTTAACGCTTAAGCCCTTGGCAAGCCCGGCCGTAATCGCTGCCGAAAAAGTGCAGCCTGCGCCATGGTTAAAGCAGCCTGGAATTTTCTTTTCGGCGTTAACGGTGTAATCCTTACCGTCATACAAAACATCTATTGCTTCATCGCCGTCATTGCGCGAACCGCTTTTAATAACAACGTAACCTGCACCAAGCTGCTGAATACGCGCCGCAGCTTCTTTGATTTCATCCAGCGTTTCAACCTTCTCCATACCGGCAAGGTATGCTGCTTCCAGCGTGTTAGGTGTAATAACATCGGCGCGGCTTACCAGAACTTCTTTAATCGCTGCCGCTGCGTCCGGAACCATAATTGCGTCAATGCCCTTGCATACCATTACCGGGTCAATAACTACATTTTTAAGGTTATATTTATCAATCGTATCAGCAACCAGCTGCACCAGTTCTGCGCTGCCAAGCATACCGGTTTTCATGGCGTCAACGCCGATGCCTTCCACAATAGTTTTAATCTGTTTTTCAATAACGTCCATTGCAATGGGATACATTTCATGAGCCCAGTCCTTCGGGTTCTGCGCTACGATAACGGTCAGCGCCGTAAGCCCGTATACCCCCATTGCCGTAAAAGTTTTTAAATCGGCCTCCATACCAGCGCCGCCGCTAGTATCGCTGCCGGCAATTGTCATAGCCTTATATAATGCCATTTTTAAGCCCCCATATTACAAAAAAATTTATGTTTTTAACACATTTATTATGATATACTAAAACTGTAATTATAAAAATAGCCAGAATTTACATTTTTAAAGAGGACAGTTTTATGCTTATCAACCTGCCGCAGGCAGATGGCACCGCACCGCTGTACCTGCGCTTAATCAAACAAATCAAACAGCAAATTCACAGCGGAAAAATTGCCGCCGGTGAAAAAATGCCTTCCCTGCGCCGCCTGGCAAAAGATTTGGGCGTTAGCCGCACAACTGCCGAAGCTGCCTATAATCAGCTTGTTGCCGAAGGCTACCTGCTTGCAGAACCCAAACGCGGCTATTTTGCCGCAGGCATTGCAGCGCGCCCGGCAGAACAAAAAACAACGCCGGAAAAAGCAAAATCAATAACACCGGTTCGTTACGACTTTGGTAATAACTACATCGACAGCACTCTATTTCCTGCCGCCATCTGGAAACGCTGCCTGGGCCATGCCTTAGAAAACGCACAACTGCTTGCCGGTTACGGCGACCCGCAGGGTGAACCGTATCTGCGCAGCACGCTGGCGCGTTACAGCCACGAAGCGCGTGATGTAATCTGCACGCCGGAACAAATCGTTATTGGCGCAGGCATCCAGAGCCTTCTGGAAATTTTACTGGCAATATTTGCCGAAGCTGACCATGCCGTTGCACTTGAAGAACCTGGTTTTACCAAAGCTGAACAGATTTTTAAAACGGCAGGCTGGCAGGTCAGCCGTTTCGATTCTGAAAACCTGCGCCCAAAACTGCCGCAGCTTTTATACGTCAGCCCCTCTAATCCATATAAAGGGCGCTCGTTATCGCCGCAAGGCAGGTTAAACCTTTTGCAGTGGGCACGCCAAACCGGCGGCTATATTTTAGAGGACGACTACAACGGCGAATTCCGCTATTTTACGCACCCCATTGCCTCACTGCAAGGCATGAGCGGCGGGCAAAATGTAATTTACTGCGGCTCGTTTTCACGCATTTTGCTGCCTAGCCTGCGCATCAGTTACCTGGTACTGCCGCAAAGCCTGCTGCCTGCTTATAGCCGCGTCAAACACTTATATAACCAAACCTCCTCCAGCATCGAACAATTCGCACTGGCAGAATTTATCGCCTCCGGCAACCTGCGCCGCCATATCAAAAAAATGCGCCGCCGCTACGCCGTAAAAAATACGCTTCTGCGCAGCGCCCTGGCAAAAATCTTCGGCAATAAAATCAGCATCATGGCTTACGAATCCGGCCTGCATATACGCCTGGCCGTGCATACCGGCGGCACCGCGCAAAACTTAGCAAAGCAAGCCCTTGCAGCAGGTATCCATATTTTACCCGTTGCCGCTTCTGCTTCCGGTACAATCTCAAAACCTCAAACTAATTACCCAAACAGCATAAGTAACTCCGCTTATGCGGATGCCAATACTGCCACGCCGGAAATTTTGCTATCTTTTGCAGGCATTGCCGAAAACGATATCGAACCCGCACTAAAAAAATTGCAGGAAGTATGGGAGTTATAAAAAATTAAACGCCAATAAAAAACAGGACTCTGAATGTTATTATTTTACATTCAAAGTCCTGTTTTATTATTATCTAACTATTTATCTGCGCACAAAAATTTTTTGATATTCTTCATCCTCATTTTTCTGCTTTCGCCGTAACAATTGCTTTTACGGCTTTTTCAAATTTAGGGCGCGCCAGCATTACAAAATGCCCGCAGCCGCGGCATTTAATGCCAAAGTCCATACCCGTGCGCAAAATCTCCCATTCGTAGCTGCCGCAGGGGTGGGGCTTTTTCATTTTTACCACATCGCCCACCTTAAAGGTTTTCGGTTCCATTTCAGCCTCTGCTTTTTACGTTGCTGATATCGGTTACATAATAACCTGCTTCACGCAGCTGCTCGATAATTTCCAGGCCTTTGCCGCCAAGTTCAGCGCGGATGGTAAGCTCGGTTTTAACGTCGGTTTCCGGTTTGGCAACAATGCTGATAATGTTAATATTGTTATCACGGAACATAGCGCCGATATCGGCGATAACGCCAACTTTATCAGTAACGTCAATGGTAATACGGGTGCTGGTGCGTGCCAGGCCCATAATATCAACAAATGCGCGGAAAATATCGCTGTCGGTAATAATGCCGCACAGTTTGTTTTCGTCGTTTACTACCGGCAGTGCATTGATTTTATTTTTGTACAGCAGGTAAGCAGCGTCTTCAACGCCGGAATCTTCATGTACGGTAATAACGTTTTTGGTCATAACGTCGCGTACTTTCAGTTTGCCCAAAAGGTAGTTGGCCTCGTAACGAGAAAGCGTCGTTGCGTCAGTCGGGGAAGTACGGCTTACATCGGCGTCGGTAATAATACCGCGCACACGGTTGATGTCATCTACAACCGGCAAGCGGCGTTTGTCCTTGCCGCGCATCAGCTCTCTTACTTCCAGCATGTTTTTATCTTCTGTAATGGTTATAACGTCTTTGGTCATAAACTCTTTAACTAACATTATAAATCCTCCTCCGGCATCAGCCGCCCAGATATGCTTTGCGGACCGCTTCGCTGCTTGCCAGCTCCTGCGCCGTACCGGCCAGGGCAATGCGCCCGGTTTCAAGTACATAAGCCTTATCGGCGATGGACAGCGCCATGTTGGCGTTCTGTTCAACCAGCAGCACGGTAGTTCCGCTTTCATTGATTTCTTTTATTATATTAAAAATTTCTTTAACAAGCAACGGGGCAAGGCCCATGGAAGGTTCGTCCAGCAGCAAAAGGCGCGGACGGCTCATCAGCGCGCGGCCCATAGCAAGCATCTGCTGCTCGCCGCCGGAGAGCGTACCGGCAATCTGCGTTTTGCGCTCCAAAAGGCGCGGGAATTTCTGGAAAATTTTATCCATGTCTTCGGCAATGCCTGCTTTGTCGCTGCGCAGGTAAGCGCCAAGCTCCAGGTTTTCCATTACCGTCATATTGGCAAAAACGTGGCGGCCTTCAGGTACCTGGCACAGGCCCATACCGACTATTTTATGCGCCGGTACGCCGACAATTTCCTGGTCTTCAAAAATGATGCTGCCGTTTTTCGGCTTAATCAGGCCGGAAATGGTATGCAGGGTTGTGCTTTTGCCTGCGCCGTTAGAACCGATAAGCGTAACGATTTCGCCGTCCGGCACCTCCAGGCTTACATCTTTGATGGCGTGAATGGCACCATAGTATACATCAAGATTGCTGACTTTTAACATTATAGTACCTCCTCGCCCAAATATGCTTCAATTACGCGCTTGTTATGCTTGATTTCGTCCGGCGTGCCGCTGGCGATGCAAAGCCCGTATTCCAAAACGTAAATGCGTTCGCACACGCCCATAACAAGACCCATATCATGTTCAATCAAAAGAATAGCCAAATCAAATTTTTCCCTAATCCAGCGGATAAGTTCCATCAGCTCTTTGGTTTCCTGCGGGTTCATGCCTGCCGCAGGTTCGTCCAGCAGCAAAAGTTTCGGGCCGGTTGCCAGCGCACGCGCGATTTCCAGACGGCGCTGCTCGCCGTAAGGCAGGTTTTTGGCAAGCTCGTCCGCTTTGCTGTCCAGATGGAAAATTTTGAGCAAATCCATTGCCATTTCGGTAATTTTATCTTCCTCGCTGAAATAACGCCCAAAGCGGCCTACTGCTTCCAAAAGCCCGTATTTAACGTGCATGTTGTAAGCAACTTTTACGTTGTCGATAACGCTGAGCTCGGAGAACAGGCGGATATTCTGGAAGGTACGCGCCATGCCCAGCTGCGTTACCTGGTAGGATTTTTTGCCGCTGGTACGCTGGCCGTTAAAAATAATTTCGCCTTCAGTCGGCGTATAAACACCGGTAATCATGTTAAATGCAGTTGTTTTACCGGCGCCGTTAGGGCCGATAAGGCCGATAAGTTCGCCTTTATTGATGGTCATGCTAAAGTTGGAGACGGCACGCAAACCGCCGAAAACCATGGATATATCATTTACTTTCAGCAGTTCTTCCATCTTTGCCACCTCCTAAACCAAACATTTTCAGACTTAATTCCTTATTGCCGAACAAGCCCTGCGGACGGTGCAGCATAAGGACAATCATTGTTGCAGAATAAATAATCATACGCCATTCAGGGTATTCGGCAAGATATGCGGAAATAAAGGTTAAAAGCACCGCGCCGGTGATAGAACCGGTCATCGAGCCGAGGCCGCCCAGAACAACCATGGTCAGAATATCAAAGGAACGCATAAAGGTAAAGGAAGCCGGATGCGCAATGTAAAAATAATGTGCAAACAGCACGCCGGCAGTGCCTGCAAAAGCAGCGCCCAGCGTAAAGGCCATTACCTTATATTTGGTAGTGTCGATGCCCATGGTATCTGCCGCAATTTCGTTTTCGCGGATAGCAAGGCAGCAGCGTCCGTAAGACGAATTTTTAAAGTTTTTGATAAAGAAGATTATGAAAATCATAATCCAGAACACCCAGGCAAAAGTGGTCAGACGGGGGATGCCCATCAAGCCGGACGCACCGCCTACATAGTCGATGTTCAAAATGCAGATGCGGATAATTTCACCAAGGCCCAAGGTTGCGATGGCAAGATAGTCGCCGTTAAGCCTTAACGTCGGCAGGCCAATCAAAAAGCCCAGAAAGCCGGCGGAAACAGTACCGACGATTAACGCAACTTCAAACGGATAACCAAGCTTAACCGTCATAATTGCGCCGGTGTAAGCGCCGACTGCCAGAAAGCCTGCATGGCCGATAGAGAACTGGCCGGTATAGCCGTTGATAAGGTTTAGGCTGACAGCCAGAATAATATTAATGCAAATAAGGACAATGTTCAGTTCCCAGAACGGGCCGATAATGTCAGCAAACATCAGCCCCTGCACTGCGGCGAATAAAATGGCGCAGGCTACTATTCTTTTTAAATCTGCTTTGCGTAGAATATTCATAGCTGCCACCTACACTTTCTCGCGTACATTCTTGCCGAAGATACCGGCAGGCTTGTACAGAAGAATAATAATCAGAATACCGAATGCGGCTGCATCGCGGAAGGTAGAAGAAATAAAACCGCTGACCATTGCTTCTACCACGCCGAGGATAATGCCGCCGACCATTGCGCCCGGGATAATGCCGATGCCGCCCAAAACTGCGGCAACGAAAGCTTTAATGCCAGGCACCATGCCCATCAGCGGGTCGATAGAGTTATAGTAAATGCCAACCAGCACGCCGCCGGCAGCTGCCAGTGCAGAACCCAGCGCGAAGGTTGCGGAAATTACGCGGTCAATGTTGATGCCCATCAGGCGGGCAGCGTCGGTATCAAAGGATACGGCGCGCATTGCCTTGCCGATTTTGGTGTATTGTACAATGTAAGTTAAAATAGCCATCAGAATAATTGCACTTACAAGGATTACAACCTGCTGGCTGTTAACTACCAGCGGGCCGAAATGATAAACATCGGCGGCAAATACAGCCGGGAAAGTACGCGGCTGCGGCGTTGCAATAAGCATCATGCCATATTCAAGCAAAAACGATACGCCGATAGCGGTAATCAAAATTGCAATACGCGGAGCGTTGCGCATCGGGCGGTAAGCAATACGCTCGATAATAATACCGGCAATGGCTGCGCAAACCATCGAAAAAATAATTGCCGGCACAAACGAAAAGCCCAGCATCGTTGTAGCAACAAACCCAAAATATGCGCCAAGCATATAAATATCACCATGGGCAAAGTTTATGAGTTTGAGGATGCCGTAAATCATTGTATAGCCAAGGGCAATCAGCGCGTAAATGCTGCCCAGGGATATACCGTTTATCAGCTGCTGCAAAAACTGATGCAGGAACGAACCCATATCCATACAATTTCCTCCAGTCCGTAAAATTTGGAATATAAACTTCATTGCCCGGCGCACGGCACCGTCAATGCTTGCTGAAACAATAGAAAGGCTGTGGCCAAACCGCAGCCTTTCTGTTAAAACAAAGTAAATTCAGTAATTATCAGGGATTAATTTTGGTTTTTAAAGTTTGTGCACCATCTTTGTATTCCAAAATAACAGCGCTCTTAACCGGGTTATGCTGAGCGTCAAATGTTACGCTGCCAGATACGCCGGTAAACCCATTGATTTTTGCCATAGCTTCGCTGATTTTGGCAGGGTCTTCGCTGCCAGCGTTTTTAATGGCTTCAGCAACCAGCAAAGCGGAATCATACGAAAGCGCTGCAAAAACGTCAGGTTTTTGTCCATAGGCTTTTTCATAAGCACTTACGAAGTTTTTGTTAATATCGGAAGCATCTTCAGAAGAATACAGGCTGGAGAAGTAAGTATTGTTAAGCGCTCCTGCACCTGCAATTTCCGGCAGCTTCGAGCTGTCCCATCCATCGCCGCCTGCAATCGGCATCGTCATGCCAAGCTCACGGGCCTGTTTAACGATGAGGCCAACTTCCTGATAGTAGCCCGGTACATACAAAAAGTCCGGATTGGTTGCTTTGATTTTAGTTAAAGTTGCTTTAAAATCGGTGTCCTTTTGCAGGTAAGATTCTTCAGTTGTTACAGAACCGCCGTTAGCGACGAAGTTTTCTTTAAAGAACTGCGCCAGGCCTTTGGCATAGTCAGAAGAATTATCAATCAGAATTGCAGCATTGTTAACACCCAGGTCATTCTGCGCAAATCTTGCCATTACAGTACCCTGGAACGGGTCAATAAAGCAGGTACGGTAGTTAAAATCCCTTGTTTTGCCGGTGGCAGGGTCTACCGTAATGTTCGGGTTAGTACCCATCGGCGTAATATCAAGCACTTTAGCACCGTTGTTGATTGCCGAAGCAGCAATTACCGAAGAAGAAAGGTTCGGCCCGATAACCGCTACAACATTATCCTGAGAAACAAGTTTCTGCATGGCATTGGCAGCTTCTGCGGCTTCTGATTTGTTATCAGCAATGACAACTTCAAGTTTTTTGCCGTTGATGCCGCCTTTATCGTTAATTTCTTTAAAGGCAAGTTCAATGGCATTTTTGGAAGAAATACCGTAGGTTGCGCTGCCGCCCGTCATTTCCAGGTTGGCACCGACTTTAATAGCGTCCGACGATTTTTCACCGCCGCAGCCTGCAAGGGCTCCGGTAAGCAAAGTGCCCAATACCAGGGCAGTCAACACCTTGGACATTTTTTTCATTTTTAGTTCCCCCTCATTTGTTTCATTTAATTTTTAAAATAGCCCGGAAACCTGAAACTGCAGTTTCCGGACTATGAAAACAAAACAGAATAAATTATATTAAGATAAATTTTTATTTAATTACAGGCTGATTTTTTCTTTAAAGCTCTGTGCGCCGTCTTTCATTTCGATGATGATAGCAGCAATAATCGGGTTGTGGTCTTTATCATAGGTCAGCTTACCGCTTGCTACCGGCAGGTCTTTGGTTGCTGCAATGGCAGCTGCCAGTTTGGTGCCGTCAGCGCCGTCACCGGCACGTTTCAGAGCGTCGGCAAGTACGAGGCCAGCGTTATAACCCTGCATGCAGAAGATGTCAGGATCTTTCTGATACATTGCTTTGTAATCAGCAATGAATTTCTGTACGGATTCTTCTTTATCCTGAGCAGAGAATGCACTGGAGAAGTAAGTGTTGTTCAGAGCTTCAGCACCGGCGATTTCAACAAGTTTCGGGCTGTCCCAGCCGTCGCAGCCGATAAGCGGAACATTCAGGCCAAGTTCACGGGTCTGTTTGATGATTTTGGCAACTTCTTCATAGTAACCGGGGATATAGATTGCTTCCGGGTTAGCAGCTTTGATTTTGGTCAGAGCAGATTTGAAGTCGATGTCTTTAGCAAGGAAAGCTTCTTTGGCAACGATTTTGCCGCCTTTTTCAGCCAGGGTCTTTTCAAATACTTCGGAAAGGCCTTTGGAATAATCGCTGGAAGCATCATAAAGGATAGCTACGTTTTTAACTTTCAAGGTTTTGTCAGCAAATTCTGCCATTACACGGCCCTGGAACGGGTCGATGAAGCATGCACGGAAGATGAATTCCCTTACTTTGCCGTTATCAACGGTAATGCCAGGTGCGGTAGCGCACGGTGCAATAAGAGGCACTTTGTTGCTGGTTACTACCGGAGTAGCCGCTGAAACGCAGCCGCTGGTAGCAGGGCCTACAACTGCCACAACTTTATCCTGAGTAATAAGTTTGGTTACGGAGTTGCCGGATTCAGCAGGCTCGGATTTGTTATCGCTTTCTACAACAACGAGCTGTTTGCCGTTAACGCCGCCGGCTTTGTTAACCTGGTCAACTGCCAGTTTTAAGCCGGACAGTGTGGATTTGCCGTAGTTGGCAACATTGCCGGTCAGCTCAAAGCTTGCGCCGATTACATATTTATCGGCATTGGCAGCAGCTTCCTCCTTCTTTTCTCCGCCGCAGCCTGCCAAAAGCGTTGCGCTCAGTGCTGCAACCAGGCAGGCGCTTGTAAACTTTTTCCATTTGTTCATTGGTTCTTTCCCCTTTTCGTTAAAATAAATTATGCCGCTATGAGCAGTTAAGTTCTCCCCTCCAGACTTTAATAACTGCCCTGCAACTATCTTGTTCATCATTGTAATAATTTTTTACATTTTTGTCAATGATTTTTTTGATTTTACATACAAATTTTCAATATTTTTTCAGCATTTTTGTGATTTTTTGTTACTTTTTTAAAAACGTCCGTTTTTAAAGGATTTTTGTTTTATCTTCTAAAACACATTTTGCTGTGTTCCTCTCAAAAACACATACTGCTTTTAATAAAATCCAACACAAAATCAAAATAAAAAATCCCTTTCACCATGTTTCCACAGTAAAAGGGATTATCTGTTAGTTTCCGCTGTGCTTTAAGCTAAGCGTATTATTCGCAGGTAAACGGCAGCAATGCTACGTTACGTGCGCGTTTGATTGCAGTGGTCATCTGACGCTGATGTTTTGCGCAGTTGCCGGAAATGCGGCGCGGTAAAATTTTGCCGCGTTCGGTAATATAACGGCGCAGTTTTGCTACGTCCTTATAATCGATTTCTTCAACTTTATCAACACAGAAGCTGCAAACTTTTCTTCTCGGTCTTCTGCCTCTTTCGCGTTTCATTCGCTCAAACCCTCCTTATTAAAATGGGATTTCCTCGTCAAAAGGAACCTGCGAGCCGAAGGATTCCATATCGCTTCTGCCGCCTTCGGGTGCTCCGCTGCCAGCGGGGTTATAACCTTTGCGTTCGATAAATTCTACGCTGTTGGCTACAACTTCGGTAACATAGCGTTTGCTGCCGTCCTTGCCGTCATAGCTGCGGATCTGCAAACGCCCGTCTACAAGCGCCCTGTGTCCTTTCATAAGGCTGTTCCCGCATAATTCTGCGATTTTACCCCATACAACGATGTTGATAAAATCGGCTTCTCTCTGCCCGTCCTGATTGGTAAAAGGCCTGTCAACCGCAAGCGTAAACTGGCATACAACCTTGCCGGTGGTGGTGTAACGCACCTCCGGGTCACGCGTTAAGCGGCCCAATAAAATAATCTTATTCATAACTTAAAGTTACCCCCGGATTACTCGCCTTTTTTAATAACCATATGACGCATAACTTCATCGGTAATTTTCATTACACGGTCAAGTTCTTTGACAGCTTTGGGTTCTGCGCTGAAAGTTACGAGTACATACTGACCTTCGGTGAAATCCTGGATTTCATAAGCGAGGCGTTTTTTGCCCCAGCGGTCGGTTTTTTCTACAGTACCACCGTTAGCAGTGATGAGGTTTTCAAATTTAGCTACAACAGCTTCAAATGCTTCTTCCTCTACAACCGGTTTAACGATGTACATGACTTCGTAATTGTTCACGAAATCACCTCCTCCTTTGGACTTTGGCCCCCTTTTGGGAGCAGGGGAATTGTATATATCTATACAAGCTTAAATATTATATCATCCGCTCAGGCGTTTTGCAAGCCGTATTTAAAATTTTTACAGCTCTTTCAGCACTGCGGCAACGGCTTTTTCTACTTCTACCTTGTAAGCGGCAGTATTGGCTGCCAGCACTGCCTTTATTTTTGCTGCAAAACCCTCTTCCGGGTTCAGCAGCTTTTTATAGGCCAGCGCCCAGGCGCAGCTTGTTTCGTCCGCCGGCAAAATTTTAGTAGCGGTAAGTTCCGGCAAGCCTGCAAAGGCCTGCATTTCGCCAACAAGCGCTTCATCCTGGGCTTTAATTACATTTAAAGCTGCCAGCCACAGCAGATTTCCTGCTTTAAAGCAAACCTGGCCTTTTAAAGCTTTGGCAAGTGCGCCCAGTTCTGCTGCGTACAAATCTGCATTAAACAGGCTGAGCCTGTAACCGAAAGTTGCGGCAATTTCGCCGTAAACCTTCATGCCTTCCGGGTCGGCAGCAGCCTTAGCTGCATCCAGCTCCATGGAAGCCATTTTAATGCCGTTGCGCTGCAGTTCGTTACTTATTAAATACAGTTCCTGCGGCGTCATTAATTTGTCGGGTTTAGCCAGCCTCAGTTCAAAATCAATATCCCACGGGGTATTTTTTAAATAGGTATTATAAATGTACTGAATGTGCATAATGGCTTCGCCGAACTCCAGCACAATGCGCTGTAAAACTTCCGGCTCAAAATGCACAATGGTATCGCCTGCTTTAAAATCAGCTTCCAGGTAAGAGCCTTTCATCGCATTGCGGAATTCTTCCGGCAGCTGGTTATATTTTCCGGCAACTTCATCCGCATTCAGCGCTTCAATTTTAGTATCAATTTTATCGCTGCAATCAAAGCCAATCATGCTGTAACCATAAAGCAGCGCTTTAACGATTTCTTCTTCCATCGTAAGCCCGGCAGCGTTGGCGCCGTAACCTTCCTTATAGCCAAGCTCCAGCACGCCCCAGGTTGCAGTATCCACAGCTTCCAAAAAGTTGCGCTTCAATATGTCTGCATTAGAGGCAGCATAATCAACCAGCACCGGGCGGGCCTGGCGCAGCTTAAACTGCGGTGCTGCATAAGCAGCGGCGGCACCCAGCCAATCGCTGAAAGCCACGCTGATGCCTTTGCCGTTCTGTGCCTGCGGCGCAGTCCATTTTAAATAGCGGCGCACAACTGCGGCGTTGTTGGGGTTAAGCTCCATTACGTCAACATTCAGCCCGCCGGACTGGGCGCTTTCTTTTTTGGCAAACAGTGCGGCAAACTGGCACTCACCCTTATATGCACAGGCAAGAACTCTGCCTGCCTCCGTATCAACAAGAGCCAGCCACGCTCCCTGCACCTCGCTGACAGATTCCATTACAACCTTGCCATGAGTAATTTCTTCCATCGCCTGTACGGCGGTAATTTGTTTTATAGCCATTAAAATGCCTCCATTATAGATTTTCTATAAACATCTTTATATATTATCGCCAAAAAACTCCGTTTCTGCAAGCAAAAAAACAAGTGGCCACCAAAGATAGTCTTTCATATTATTCTCTAATATTCTGCACAAGCACAAGATACTGTGTTTTGGCGTTTAAAATTAAACCGTTAATTATCGACATTTTCAACATAGTTTTCCACAGTTTTTACTGTGATTTTATCTTTTCAAACTGTTTTCTACAATTTTTTCCAAACTTGTGCAGATTTAAACAGCTCTTTTCCACAGTTATCAACATCTTATCAACAAAATGTTGATAACTTTATTATATTTGCGGATAACCTTACGCACCACCATATATGCTAATTGGCATTTTTTACAAGACTTTTACAATATTGTGCAAAACTGTTCAATTCTTCCGCAGCTGCGAAACAATAAAAAGAGCCAGTGCACCCCAAATCCAGCCAAATGCCAGCAAATGGCTGCTTGTGAACGGTTCACCGTAAACAAACACGCCTAACAGCAGCGTCAGCGTTGGCGAAAGATACTGCAAAAAGCCGATGATTTTCAGCGGCAGCAATTTGGCACCGGCTGTAAACAGCAAAAGCGGCACAGCGGTAACTACACCGGCACCGGCAAGCAGCATTAAAATTTTTGTATCGCCGCTGGCATAAAACGAAACGCCCTGCTGCCACAACGTATATTCATAAGCAAGGGCAAAAGGCGTTATAATCATGGTTTCCAGCATAATGCTCGTCAGGCTGCTGATAGGCAGAACCTTTTTAATAAGCCCGTACAGCGCAAAGCTGATGGCTAATGACAGCGATACCCACGGCAGACGCCCAAAGCTTAACACCATGCTGGCAACACCAATGCAGGCGCACAGCACGGCGGCAAGCTGCATTTTATTCAAACGCTCGTGCAAAAACAGTACGGCAAACAGCACGCTTACCAGCGGATTGATATAATACCCCATGCTGGTTTCCACAATGTGCCCGTTATTAACAGCCCAGATAAACGAACCCCAGTTGATGCTGATAACGAAGGCAGCGGCAACCATAGCCGCACCGGTTTTAAAATTGCTGAATACGGATTTGACTTCTGTTATAAACAGCGTCAGCTTGTTTTGCACAAGAATTAGAAGCGCTACAAAAACACAGCTCCAGATAAAACGGCTGGAAAGTATCTCAAACGGCAGAACCTTTTCAAGCAACTTCCAGTAAACAGGCAGAATGCCCCATAAAGCATAGGCGGCAAAGCCGCAAAGCAAACCTTTTTTATAATCACTCATTTTTCTACGCTCCTTATCTGCGCATTTGCTCCGGAATGGGAATTTTAAAAGCTACCAAAGCCGCCAATACCGGCAGCACGGTAATCAGACCCATTACAAAAGGCAGACCGTAATAATCTGCCAAAAAGCCAAGCATGGTAACGCCAAAACCGCCCATACCTACACTAAAACCAATCGTAAGCCCTGCGGCCATACCGACATTGTTAGGCAGCATTGTCTGGGCAAGTATCGTCGTTGTCGCAAACGAGCCAATAATAGAAAAACCAGCCAGCGCCACCGCAGCTAAAACGATTGCAGGCGCAGTTGCATTAGCTATCAGCCAGATAGAAGGAATACTGCACAGCACCGAACCCAGAATTATGCGGCGTGCGCCCAATCTGTCACTAAGCACGGCACCGATATATGTGCCTGCTACACCGCCCAACAAAAAGCACGATACCAGCATGCTGGCAAAAGCCGGGTCCGCACTGCGGAAATTGATAAAAAACAAAGGCAGATATGTTGAAAGACCTGTGTGGATAGTTGAACGTAAAAAAATAAACAGTAAGACAAATGCTAAACCGGCATAAGGAATTTTTTGCACTGTACCGCTTTTTTTAGCAGCCTGCACCATTAAATTATGTTCTAAATTGACGCGCTTATACTCCGGCATGTATTTCATCATTAACCCAAAAACCAAAAGGCCCGGTAAAACAAAATACATTGTATTGTGCAAACCACCCGGCAAGGTCAGTAAAAATGCCATTAAAAGTGACCCCGCTGCCATACCGGCATTGCCGCCCAAAGAAAAAAGCCCCATATTGGCAGCCTTGTTATTATCTGTACTTAAAAAGTTAGTTGTTTTGGAAGCCTGCGGATGGTAAGTAGCACTGGCAATACCAATAATAACTACCGTACACATCAAAAGCGTATAGGTAGGCACCCAGCCGACTAAGGCAAACCCAGCACCGGCCATAGCAGCACAAAACGGCAGCATTCCTGGCAATGATTTTTTATCTGTAATATAACCAAATAACGGTTGAATAACAGACGACGTAACATTTTGCGTTAAAACAATAAACGCAAGCTGCGAATAACTTAAAGCAAATAATTCTTTTAAATGCGGCAACACTATCGGCAAAGCACCGGCCTGTAAATCTGTTACCAAATGTCCAAGCGCTAAAGCCACTACCGGCAAACTGATATTTTTAAGCATAGTATCAATCTCCATATAATATTTATTATTTTAAACTAATTGTAGCACAGATAAAGAAATTTAACTATAAAAAATCCCCTGACGAATTAAGCGCCAGGGGGTCAATAGTTTTAATTTTTATATAACTTTTTGTATTCCCACAAAAACATCAGTGTAGCATAAAATATTATCAGATATCCAAAAAGTTCGCTGCCTTCTTCAAGAAAATTTTTCAATCCCTGATTGAAACTAATACTGGAGAAAAGATTGAGCAGTATCCTCATTCCAAAAATTCTGGAAATAATCAGAACCACAATCATACCTAAAAGTAAAATATTATAAGCTTTTTTCTGCATAAAACAAGCAAGGTCAGCAATAACTTTATCCTTACCACTGCTGAATGCTAAATAACATGAAAGTACAGCAGCAGGGATAGCTACATATTTCCATGCACCGTGAAATAAAAGAACATCAAAAACACCATCCCATTCCCTAATCAACATGCAGGTCAAAAAACCAGCTACCAAAATAACACCTTTAACATGATACCGTTTGACAATATAAAAATAAATGCATATTGAAATAAATAACAAACTCTCCTGCAAGGCTTCTGTTAAAGAACGATCAGAAATTAGACCAGTATGCAAAATATCGCAATATGTAACACTATAAATGATTGATAAAGATAACAAAGCCATTAAAGCTAAAATAAAAAATTTAGTAAAACCAAAGCAAACTATTTTGAATTTACTTTCCATTAGAAAACCTCAATTCAGAAATTCAGATTTTGATTAAAAAATTCAGATTAAATTCAGAAAAATTTACATTGATTTTACAATAAAATGACTGAAGAGTCAAATTTTTTATAAAATAATTGATAAATTTTATAAAAGAAGCAATAAAAAAAGCTCCTCATAAGGGGGTGTAAGTAAAAGTAATTGCGGCTGACGAATAAAAATCAGGCATCTTGAGATGCAGCTGTACTAGCCGTTTCGAGCGGCGAACAAACCGCCGGCTCAGCCGGCGGTTTTGATTTTCAAAATATAATTAAAAATTGTATGCAGACATAAAGAAAAACACCATGCGTCAGCATGGTGTTTTATCAACCGGCAGCTATCTATCCTCCCGGGCCGCTTCCAGCCAAGTACTTTCGACGTTTAAGGGCTTAACTTCTGTGTTCGGGATGGGAACAGGTGGACCCCCTTAGCCATTACCACCGGATATATATTTTCCTTTTTTCTGAGGCAAACCCTCAAAGCTATATAGAAGAAACTCCAAAGTCAAGCCCTCGACATATTAGTACCGGTCAGCTCAATATATTGCTACACTTACACTCCCGGCCTATCTACCTCATCTTCTTTAAGGTGTCTTACCAGATTGCTCTGTGAGAGATCTCATCTTAAGGATGGCTTCACGCTTAGATGCTTTCAGCGTTTATCCAGTCCGGACGTAGCTACCCAGCTGTACTCCTGGCGGAATAACTGGTACACCAGCGGTCCGTCCACTCCGGTCCTCTCGTACTAGGAGCAGACCCCTTCAAATCTCTTGCGCCCGCGATGGATAGGGACCGAACTGTCTCACGACGTTCTGAACCCAGCTC
>QAMT01000021.1 GCA_003150755.1 Phascolarctobacterium sp.
TTTCTCCAGCATTCCATGCCTCTTCTCCTTCTGTTCCTGTAAGTCCGATACTTTTATGGATTGTCAGTGCCGGATATCCCGTTGCCTCATACATTCTCTGTCGCGCCCTTCCGGTAGGGGCTGCCAGTAAAATCATACTGTCCATATTCAATTTTTCCTGGATCATAACAATAAAGCGCAGCAGGGTTGTTTTCCCGCTTCCCGGTCCTCCTGTGATAATAGAAATTGGATTTTGAAAAACCATTTCAATTCCTTTTCGTTGCTTTTCCGCTAATTGTATGTTTTCTTTCGCTTCCAAATTGGAAATCCATTTCTCTACATTATATTTCTGCATCGGATATCTGCTAAGCGCTGCAAGCTGCATCACAGCCTTTTGTTCCGCCTCATAATTTTTCTTAGAGTAAATCTTTGTATAACTACAGATTAGTTCTTTATCATCTTTGATCAGGGAATTGCCGGCATCACGGATTTTCCGTTCTGTAACACTGCCTTTTTTATCTCCACGCAGTAATAGCGGCTTGGTTCTTGTTAAAATTTCAGGCACCTCTAAATAGAGATGCCCTTCCCCTTCTGCTTCTTTTAAAACATATAATATCGCTGCTTTTATCCGTAAAGGATTATCTGCCTGAAAATGTTTTACTTTCCTTGCTATCGGATCCACTGTTTTAAATCCGAACCCGTCCATTTCACACAATCGAAAGGGATCCTTTTTAATAATACTGACTGCCTTATGCCCAAAATGTTCCTGGATTTTTTCTATCTTTTTTGGTGTTACGCCCGCAGAAGATAGAAAAAGAGAAAGCTGACGGATATTTTCACTTTGATGATAGCCATCTAAAATCTGATCCAACTTTTTTTGTGTAATCCCAGGGATTTCAAGCAACCGTTCCGGACATTCTTCAAAAACATAGAACGTATTTTTCCCAAACCGTTCTACAACCCGCTCCGCAATAACCGGTCCAATCCCTTTCATCAGTCCGGAAGAAAGATACACTTTTACCCCTTCCTCTGTCGTTGGCATTTGAATTTGGAAAGAAATTACATGATACTGTTTTCCATACTTCTCCGATTCTTTCCACTGTCCTTTTAAAGAGATATCGATCCCTTCGTTTCTCGGCAATTCACAGCCAACTGCTACAAACTGTCTTTTCCCAATTCCATTCTTCCCTTCAGGAATTTTCTCCTCTGTTTCATATACTGCCACCGTATATCCGTTTTCCTGATTATAATAAATGGAAGAAGCATATCTGCACTCTAACAAGCCACTACCTCCTTGTAACCCACATATAACGGCCGGAAATCTTTACAGAGTAACCTCCTTCTTTTTCCAGTTCCGTTTTGATCACGATTCTTCTATCTGCCGGAAAATCCCGAACTGCAGCAACTCTGCGAAATCCTTTTTCTGTCCGAATTGTGCACAACCCGTCTTTCCCAACAGAAAACGAAGAAATCCCTTCTGCCTCCAGTTTCTTGGAAATATGAAGAAATCTTTCTCTTCCTTCTCTAAGATACCAGTTTTTTGCTGCTATATCTGCTTCATTCAATTGCTTTTTAGGAAGATCCGGAATAGTTTCTTCCTTCTTTTTCATTTCTACTGCCTTTTTAATTTCCTGTTTTGGTTTCTGATGAATGGGTGTTTCCTTCTTTTCTTGTACCTTTTTCGTCACTGTTTTTTTCCGTTCTTCTCCTTCTCCACACTCTGTAGGAGGTTCTTTCTTTTCTTCTTTTTGCTTCTTTTTCAACTGACAAACTAACAAATAGACCAGCAAAACCGGTACTGTCAGGGACAGCGTATTGACCAGAATTGCAAGGAAAAAGGGCCATAAAAACGGAGCTAACAAAAATCCTGCAATCCCTGATACTATGCAAAAGTTCTGATACTTTTTCACAAAACATTTCCATTTACCGCTCATAACAGCACCACTTCCTTTCTGTTCGAATATTTTTAATCAAATCCATAATTGTTATATTCTGACTCCTGTACACGTTCAAATTCTTCATCTACCAGATTTCGTTTTTTACTTTCATTCCTCCTTCTTTCCGACACATTTCCTCCCGACTGCCGATTTCTTCTTTCTGTCTTTCCTTTGCTCCCTTTTCTCTGTTCTGGCTTTTTTCTGGAACTAGGGCTATTTATCCTGCCATTTCTTTTACGGGTATCCGAGTTTCCTTTTTTCCGGCAACTTTTCCTTATACTTCGATGATATCCCTCTTCTTCGTCATCTTCGTCCTCCTCATCATCGTAATCATCTTCCAGATAGTCCTCCTCATCGTCGTCTTCTTCCTCGTCATAATCATCTTCTTCATAAAATTCATCATCATACTCTTCATCCTCTTCGTAATCGTCCTCATCTTCCTCCTTTCGTTTGCGGAGTAATTCAATCTTATCCAGATTTATTTTATCTTTATACATCGTCATACCGTCTTCATTTTCATAATTGTCATTTAAAAGAAGCCCTTCGATTCCAATGTAATCTCCTTTTTCGATATACTCTTCTATAAATTCTGCACTTTTGTCAAATGCAGAGCAGGAAAAATAATCATATTTTGTTCCGTCTTTCGTCTGAAAAGGACGTCTTACAGATAGTCGGAAACTAGCAACCAAGCCATATTTCGATGTTTTTTTATTTCTGCGCCTCTTTCTTTTAAATTCATTGACTTCCGGATCTTTTACTACATATCCTGTCATTATTACTTTATTCATGCTCTTTCTCTCCTTTGTTAATCTGACGGGAAACTACTTTCCCGCCAGATACGCATAAAAAAAGACACTTAAAATTTCCATTCTAAATGTCTATCTTATATTCCCATTGTTTCTAAGTCATACTGAAAATCAGTTCCAATACATCGTACAATCTTTTTCAAAATCTCATAGAAATTCTGGTTCTCTTCCTGTACCGGTCTTTTCCCTTTTACATAATTTGGCCAGAACCAGTATTCGTAAAATCGCTTTACCTGCATAGACGGTGAAATAAAAATCCCCTGAAATCCATCTGACATTTCCTTGCTATTTTCTTCAGGAAGTAGTTTTAAATGTAATGCTTCACCTCTTCCTTTCTTATCCATCTGAAGCCAGACCGTATGATCTGCCAGGCGAATACTGCTGTGCAGCATATAGACGTCTTGTCCGTTCCGACACCAGATAATTTCTCCACAAAGCCCGTTTTCAAACTGTGAAGTAATACACACGCCGCTTTCCGGAATATCTGCAAAGCAAATCGCATCATTGACCACTGGGATTGTTCTTCTGAAATCTTTGGAAGCTCCCACATCTTTTCGACACGCTTCAAACATCCGCTTTGTATTTTCATAATTTTTGTTTTGTTCATACTCATAGTTTTTCATCCTGCTTCCTCCTTGTTCTCGAATCATTTCTTTCCTATGCTGTTCTATGTATTTCTTCATAATTTGTTTCATACCTGCGATACCCTTCCGGATCAAAATATTTTAATCTTTCCGGATTAAAGTGAACCATCTCATAGGTACAATATCCATTTCTGCTGATTTCTCCTGTCATTTCTCCCAATCCACTTTCCAAGATCCATGACAAAATTTTTCTTCCGTGGTGGTTCGTATCCACATAAGAGCAATCCTTTTCGCACACCTCATGTAAATCAACAGTCAAAGCTGCCCAGGGTGAAGGGTATCGGTATTTCCAATTTACCATTTCAACTTCTAAGTTCCCGGTAGTAGAATATCCTTTTATCATTAACTGTATCGGAAATTTTTCTCCAAAAGCTTCATAAAACACCATTTTCGGTTCTTCCTGCTTTCTGAAGTTGTCATAATCTTCATCACTGTAACCTGACCAGAAAAAGTAATTCCAGTCAGGCATTGGTGGACAATATCCCTCTAGCTTCTCTGTCTCAACTTGTTTTAACGGTATCAGACTTTTTTTACCTTCCTTCACAGCCTGAAGCAACGGTTTTAACTTTTCTTCCAGATACATTCGATCAGGGCAAATATCAATCCATTTCCCCTTTATTGTTGTTAGAAAGCGCTTTCCATCTAATGTTCTGATTTCTGAACGCTCTGCTGACTGACTATTCTTTAAGAAACGGATTATATTATTTTCTGTTGCCTGGAAAATAACTGCATCTTTTCCACACATCTCGCTGTGTATTCCTTTTAAATACTCTTGGTTCATGATGTTCCTCCTATTCTTCTTTCTTTTGTGGCTTAATACTATCCTCCTTTTTCATTGATTGAAAATAAAAAAGGCACCTAGAATATTTTTCATTCTAAATGCCTAATAATTCTTTATTTCCTATTGAAACAGCCACCTGTTTCCAAAATCTGTTTCCGGTTTCTTACCGGAAAAAATTTTTGTACTCACCTCTCATTTTTATGAGTATAAATATAATTCATCTTCACTCTAACATAAGATGTAATCTGTGTCAATATTTAAGTCATCCGTCAATATAAACGAACAACCTGCATAGTCCATCCCGAAACAAAATAATCTAATATACCCTTAAAGCTGGAAGACTCTTCAAAGATCTAAGTTTTTTGCCAGCCTCCCTATTTATTTTTAACATAAAAGCATTTATTTATGTAATAATTTTTCATCCAGCATATTCCGTATCTCCTCCGGAAGACTCTCTATACTCTCAGTCTCCTCCTTAAAAAGTAACTCCGTATATTTTTTCTGATCATTTGGTTTTGAAAAAATATGTGTAACCGCATATGCTGTTCTGCTTTTTGAAAAACAATCTTCATCTCTTAAAGACTCTACTACAAAACAATCTCCCTTTGGAAGTCCATTTGCATCCAATTCTTTGTTCATACAAAGTGTAAAATTAAGATTAGTTGTGCCAAATTTATAGGTTTTGGTATTGGTGACAAGTTCTTCTAACATGAATCCCTCTGAACCAGCCAATGTTGCAACCTGGCCGATATGCTTAATCTTACGCTTACATAAAGAAAACGGATGCTGAGCTGTAAAATAAATCTGTGACGCCTGAAGCAGCTTTTTTGCTGCATAATTATAAAATTGTTTTGCCGAAAGGTTGGTTGCAACGCCTGTCAAATGCCTGAAATTTGCTGCTTTATAAATTACTTCTATATATCTGCCTTCAAATACATATAAAAATCGTTTCCCTACCAAGTGTTTTTTATACAGGCTTGCAGCTGTTTTGATTTCCTGTACAATTTTTTCTCTATCCCGTTGTTTATCCATTTGCGTTTTCCTATTCACTACTACAATACAAAAGTAGCGCCGGACAACTTAATTGTCATCCAGCGCCCATTTTCTTCATAAGCGGTTTTATGCTGGCTGTCAGCCGCAGCACCCTTCCGAGTGCCTTAGATGTCACCGGTATCATTAAGTCCCCGGTGCGGACTCGCCGTATCTCCCTGGCGTGGGCGTAATACCCTTCCGAGTATCAGATAGTCTCAGCCTTTACCCTGCCTGAGCACAGTTCAGCTTTTACGTGCCGCCACACGAAACCATTAGGTTTATTTATATTATATGCCATACTAAAAAAAATATCAATAGCCTTGCAAAATTTGAGATAATTTATTATGTTATATGGATTACTCTGATACAACTTTTGAAAAAATCTCCCAACGTCCCTTTACATTTTCACCTTTATCTGTATTTCTTCCGCAATATTCCAGATATTTTGCCTGCTTATCATAATTCTCAAAGAAGTTTTTCAGCCATAACAGATAACTGTTTTCTTTTTCTTCATCTCCGTACACTATATCCATTGCTGCAACAACCATTGGAATAGATAGTTTTTTCATTTTATCCATTTTATCTGCAATCTTTTCATCTAACTTGTCCAAAATCTCCAGCGCATGTCCAATCAAACGGATGCTTTCCTCTGAATCGCTATTCAATACTTCCACATACTTTTCAATATTCTTCTGGTCAAACGCAGTGTATTCGTATCCCGAAATAAGCATTAAGATCTGGCAGGCAACTTTACGCATATTATCTGATTTGATATCACCTTTTGTAATTCCTGTCTTCGCCCAAAATGGATGCTCCATAATTTTATAAAGTTCTGTACTGACATCAAAATTCAAAAGACCTGTCAGCATCTGCGCTCCATTCAAACGCTTTCCACTATTCAAACGCACAAACATATCCCGTACTTCTTTTTCTGTACAATCCCACATTTCAAAAATTAAGACTTCTGCATTCAATAATTTATCTTGTACAGTTTCATCTAATTGGGAAAACCGTTTCCCTGCAATTTCATATACTTCCCCATCGATTATAACTGGTTCAAGCTTCTTAGAAAGTGGAAATTTGTCCCCCTTATATTTCTGTAAGGTAGTAATTCTCTGCTTTCCTTCTATTACATAGTTTCTATTGTCCATTTTCCAAATATAAACTAAATTGATAGAATATCCTCTTAACAGTGAATCCACCTCCAGCGACTCCATATACCTGGTCCATTGTCCTTCTTTTCTCTGAAAAGGATGGGAAAAATCAAGTTTTCCTTTTCCGGACTCCCGCAACAACGATGAAACAATTTTAGGCTTACATGTAGATTCCATTTTCCGACACCACTCCTTTACTTTTTTATTATTCTATCACGATATACTGTACATTGCAAACTTCCCAAAACTATTTTAGTGATTATTTCCAGTAAAAATCACCGTATTTATCTATTTTCTATCCACTGTATCGTTTCTTCAACAATTTCCTTCTTCTGCTCAAAATGTAAATAATGGGAGCCTTCTAGTAAAATCACTTTTCCATTTTCTTTATTTTCAATAATATCCCTATGTAACTGTTCCCACTTTGGCATAGTCCTACAATTCTCTTTTGAAACAAATTGTAATATTGGTATTTCTTTGGGAACCTTCATATTTTCTACTCTTTCCATATTTTTATCTAGATTTTTCATTTCTGCCATAACTGTTGAATTGTAACCTTTATCCAGTGTTAGTATACGAAAGACTTCCCATTCCCGCTCTGAATATGGATACTGCGGATCTGCATACACAACTTTCTTTGGATTGTTTATGGAAAGTAACCTTGTAACACCTGTTATATTGACTATCTTCTGAGTGTATGCAGATATTTGATTGAGTAATTGCACACTAACTGGAAACGGATTATTTTCTTTACTTGTCATCTTCGGAACGGATGGATCAATTCCAATAATACCTTTAATTTCATCTGGGTATATCTGACTCCAATATAAACTATATATCCCAGATATGGAATGTCCCATGAGATAATACTCCTCTTCTCCTAAACTTTTGACACATTCATGAAGTTCCTCTACAATATTTTCAATCGTTCGTTCTCGCTTTGTTCCATCAGATAACCCATATCCAAATGGTTCAATCGTAATCACCTTATACTTTTTAGATAATTCACTTGCTAATGGTCTAAATTCTAAAACAGGCGAAGTTTCTCCTAAGCCTGGTAACAATATAATTGAAGGACCTACATGCTCTTCTCCTACAATCTCTACAACCATGCGTTTTCCTTTTATTGGCACACTATCGCCATAGGCATTCTGTATTTTTCCCTCATCTATCTTTTTACAAATCGCATTCCACACAATTCCCACTAGTATGAGCAGACTTATAACAATTAGAATCCATTTCATAACTTTCCATATTTTTTTCTTAATCCCCATTTAAAAATTCAAACTCCCTCCTGTAATAGTAATTGTCCCAGAAGTTTTATTGGTTATATAGAATTTATAATATCCTGTGCTTCCAATTGTGAACGTAGTGCTATGGTTTTTTCCTGTTCCACTATACTTTTTTGTTTTGATACCATTTGAATTTTTATATCCCATCTCAACACTTCCTGATGCTTTCAAATTAATAGAAAAACTCACCTTAGCCCCACCTGGAATATAAAACGCCATTCCATCATTATCGATAATATTAATTGTTTCTCCAGCGCTTAATGTTGTATTTGAAATTCCCATTCGTTCGCTTTGCTGATACTTACTATTCACTTGAAGTTCTGCTGCCTGTACAGAGACACTACTTGTTGTCATGATCAACAGAGTTGTTATCGCTATTACTTTTTTTATTTTTTTCATTTCTCCATAATCTCCTTTACTATATGATAATTAAGAATAATTCGATCGCTGGATATATTTTTGAAATACGGAAAATATTCTTTCTGTCCTCCTTCCAGCCAAACTTCATACTGTTCTGCTTCAACAGCATCTAATTTCAATGGCTTTCCGTTTTCTATATATCCTATTTCAAATGTATGGCTAGGTTGTTTCTCCATATTTTCCTGACTAACACTTATTTTAGCTTTTTCATCCTCCTCCAAAAAAATCCCCTTACCGTGATCCTGTAAAATCAGCATTGTACCATTTTCTACATATATTTGCTGATTATTTCCATAAAAATCAGTCTGTATTTCTAAAATATGTTTCGCAATAGGAATATCATTTTGATATAGATAAGCTTTATCAAGCAATTCTGTTTGAATATCAACTACTATCTTCCCTTCTTCTGTATCTGATTCATAAAGTGTATGTTCCTTTTCCAAGTTTTCTGCTTTTTCAACTTTCCCACCTGGAGCCAAAAGGGTTTTTGCCAGAACAATGCTGCCTGTTACCAAACAGATTGTACCAACTGCTGCCACTGATTTTAAAAAATATGAATGTTTTTTTTGACGAATGATCTTTTTATATACCATATCCTGAATATCTTTAAGATTATCTATGTCCGCTTTTTCCTTTGTTAAAATTTCAACTGAATTATCCAGCATCTCACTAATCTTTATTTTCATAAACAGTATATCCCTCCTCACGCAAAGCATTACGTAAAGTTTTCCTGCCTCTTCGAAGTCTTGTCTTTATGGTCTGCGGATTCATATTAAGTTGTACTGCGATTTCTTCTATTTTAAAATATCTGTAATAATATAAAAGAAAGATTTCCCGATCCATCGGCTTCAATTGCTGAAGAAGTTTCTGAATGATCCTCTGCTGCTCCTTTTGCTCCATGAGTCTTTCTGCCTGGTTATCAATTAGAAGCACATCATCATAAAGTTCCAGATTCCAACTTTTAATTGCACGTATTTTATCTTTTGCCTTATTCCTTGCAATCATACCTATATAGGCCTTAATACTGGTGTATTTTTCATAATCAATTCTTTCAGCAGTATTCCATAAAGAAATAAACACATCTGATACTACTTCTTCCACATCTTCTTTCGTACCTTTTCCGGCAAGTATTTCTTTTGAAATCGTAGTAACATATGCTCCATATTTCTTCATAATCTCTTCTAAAGCCTTTTCGTTTTTTCTCTGTAGTTGTTTTAATAACGTTCTTTCCTTCATTCGTAAGAATCCTGATTTTTCTTTTTGTATCAATACGTAGGATTCATATATTAGGTTTCAAAAGATCACACTTTTAATTACTTTTATTGTCATACTTTTCCTTCCCTCTCCACTAAACATCATAAATATTTACACTACTATAAATGAGCAAGTTCGTGATTTTGCATAAAAGAAAGACACCTTGAATT